>CAJFFY010000006.1 GCA_904374465.1 uncultured Subdoligranulum sp. | reverse complement strand
GAAGCAGGCGGAGAAGGTGGGGGTGGGCTCGGTGATGCCGCGCTCGGTGCCGGCCAGCTTGGCGGTGAAGCCGGACAGGAAGTAGTACTCGGTCTGCTCCGGAGTCAGGATGGAGACCGGGGGCAGCACGCCGAAGGCGTCGGCGGACAGGAAGATGACGTTCTTGGCAGCGGGCGCCGCAGAAACGGGACGAACGATCTTCTCGATGTGGTCGATGGGGTAGGACACACGGGTGTTCTCGGTCACGCTCTTATCGTTGAAGTCGATCTTGCCGTTCTCGTCCAGGGTGACGTTCTCCAGCAGGGCGTTGCGCTTGATGGCGTTGTAGATGTCGGGCTCGGAGTCCTTGTCCAGGTTGATGACCTTGGCATAGCAGCCGCCCTCGAAGTTGAAGACGCCGTTGTCGTCCCAGCCGTGCTCGTCATCGCCGATGAGCAGACGCTTGGGGTCGGTGGACAGGGTGGTCTTGCCGGTGCCGGACAGACCGAAGAAGATGGCGGTGTTCTCGCCGTTCATATCGGTGTTGGCGGAGCAGTGCATCGAGGCAATGCCCTTGAGCGGCAGGAAGTAGTTCATCATGGAGAACATGCCCTTCTTCATCTCGCCGCCGTACCAGGTGTTCAGGATAACCTGCTCACGGGAAGTGATGTTGAAGACGACCGCGGTCTCGGAGTTGAGGCCCAGTTCCTTATAGTTTTCCACCTTGGCCTTGGAAGCGTTGTAAACCACGAAGTCAGGCTCGAAGTTTTCCAATTCCTCGGCGGTGGGCTTGATGAACATGTTGGTGACGAAGTGTGCCTGCCAGGCCACTTCCATGATGAAACGGATGGCCATGCGGGTGTCCTTGTTGGCACCGCAGAAAGCATCCACCACGAAGAGGCGCTTGTTGGACAACTCATTCACAGCCAGCTTCTTGCAGGCATCCCAGGCTTCCTTGGAAGCGGGCTTGTTGTCGTTCTTATACTCGTCAGAGGTCCACCAGACGGTGTCCTTGGAGTTCTCGTCCATGACGATGAACTTATCCTTGGGGGAACGGCCGGTGTAAATGCCGGTCATCACGTTGACGGCGCCCAGCTCGCTGACCTGGCCCTTTTCGTAGCCTTCCAGGCCGGGCTTGGTCTCTTCCGCGAAGAGCTCGTCGTAAGAGGGGTTGTACACGATTTCAGTCGTGCCGGTGATGCCATACTTGGTCAAATCCAACTTTGCCATGTTACGATACCTCTTTCTCTATGCATTTGGCCGGGACGGTCCGGCGGCCGGCTGAGCCGCCGACCGTTGTCTCGATGGAGGGCATCCGGCCCTTGTCCCCCACAGTACTTTTATTATACATGATTCCCTGCCAAAAGCAAGGATAAAAACTTTAAAAAAATTGTGACTTTTTCCATTCCGGTCCTCTTGTCCCATTGCGGCGGAAAATGGCTTGTGATACTATATAAATACCATCCTGGATTCCCGGTAAAAAACGTTGTATTTTCACAACAGGGAGGATTTCGCCATGAAAACCAAAGAACAGCTGGGCGGCATTTATTCCGCCAGCATCACCGCCTACGACGCGACGGGCGCCATCGACGCCGCCGCCCTGCAGGCTGTCATGAAACGCAACCTGGCCGAGGGAGCCGCCGGATTTTTTGTGGGCGGCAGCAGCGGCGAGTGTTTCCTTTTGACCGAGGCTGAGCGCATCCAGGTGTTTGAGGCGGCCGCCGCTTTGCGCGGGCAGGCCAACCTCATCGCCCATGTGGGCGCCATCGGCACCGACGAGGCGGTGCGCTACGCCAAGGCCGCCATGGCCCTGGGCTTTGACTTCTGCGCCGCCACGGCCCCCTTCTACTACGGCTTTTCCCCCAAGGAAATCTGCGACTATTATTACGCCATTGCCGAGGCTTCCGGCGCTCCGGTGCTGATCTACAACTTCCCCGGCAACACCCACAAGGAATTCGACGTGGCCAACCCAGACTACATCCAGCTGTTCCGCAGCGGGGCGATTCTGGGCGTCAAGCAGACCAACTACAACCTGTTCCAGATGGAGCGCATCCTCAACCTGAACCCCGACCTCATCGCCTTTGACGGCTACGACGAGACGATGGTGGCCGGCCAGGCTCTGGGCTGCATCGGGTCCATCGGTTCCACCTTCAACATGATGCTGCCCCACTACAAAAAGATTTTCACCCTCTTTGACCAGGGGCACCGGGCCGAAGCCCTGGCCCTGCAGCACAAGGCCAACAACTGTATGGAAGCCATGTGCCGGGTGGGGCTGATCCCCGCCATCAAGTACGAGCTGGCCCGCCAGGGCTACCCCGTGGGCAATGCCCGCGCGCCGTTCCGCCCGTTGACCGACGAGCAGAAGGCCTACATCGACGGGGTGCTGGACCGGGATCTGGTCACCGAATAACCAAAAGCCCGACCCCCAGGGGCCGGGCTTTTTTCATGGCTGTTCTTTCGCAATCCGTCCCAGCCGCCGCCAGCAGCAGACCGCATCCACCACATCGCCGCAGAACATGCACTGCCAGAAGATGTGTCCCGCTGCCTGCAGGCTGTCCAGCCGCCCCTGGCGCACCGCCAGCCGCAGGGCGCTGAACCCGTAAGCCGAGCTGGACAGCACCAGTGTGTAGGCCAGCACAAACAGGAAGGGCACCAGCGGCAGCAGGTAGACGTTCAGCACCACCACCGCCGCCGCCAGCAGCAGAAAAAAGGGAATATGGCACAGTTTGATCACCATGTTCCAGAACAGCAGCCCCTCCACGGTGCCGCCCCACCGGGGCCACAAAAAGGCGTACACCACATTGGGCACTTCCAGCAGCAGAAAGATGACCAGCCATACCGAGAAAGCCGTACCGTTCAGCCCCACGGCCGCCACTCCGGCCAGGTACAGGTAGGGCACCGCTGCCAGTACCACCATGGGAAGTTTTTTGCATGTTTCCATCGTCGGCCTCCTGCCCCGTCCGGGGATTGTTTGGGGGTATTATACCAGATGCGCCCCCGCCCTGCAACCAAAACACCCCCGTTCCGGTGGGAACGGGGGTGTTTTTCACAGTTTGCGCAGTTTGAACCGGATGCGCACATAATCCACGTACCAGGCATCTTCCTGCCACAGCACGGGACGCAGTGCTTCCACCGCTTCAGCGATGATTTGGTCGGCCAGGGCCGGGTCCACCCCCTGGAAGGGGGCGGTATCAAACATCCGGATCCAGTCGGCCAGTCCGTCGGGACCGTTCTGCCGGGTGGGCCGGTCAAAAAGGGTGGCGTACTCCACCCGGAAACCGGCCTTTTCCAACATAGGGGCATATTCCCCGATGGTGGGGAAATAGAAGGTGCGGCGGTAGGTCAGCCCGTGGGCGGCAAAACAGCGTTCCAGCGTGGCGTGGACCCGTTCGGCGCAGCCTTTGCCGCCAAACTCGCAGACAAACAGACCGCCGGGGCGGATCTGGGAAGCAATGTGGTCCAGCATGGCCTGCTGCTTGTCGGCGTCAATCCAATGGAGTACCGCGTTGGAGAAGATGGCGTCCGCCGGGGCATCCAGCACAAAGTCCAGGGCGTTGCCCGGGGCAAAGTCCAGTTCGGGGTGGGTGCTGCGGGCTACGGCCAGCATCTCGGGCGAGGCATCCAGCCCCTGTACCCGGTAGCCCCGGTCGGCCAGCTGGGCCGTCAGCGCGCCGTTGCCGCACCCCAGGTCGATGACCCGGGCGCCCGGCGCCGCATCCAGCAAATCCAGCACCGCCGCGCCGTATTCCGGCACGAACATGAAATC
The DNA here is from genome assembly GCA_904374465.1 of uncultured Subdoligranulum sp. Taxonomy (GTDB): domain Bacteria; phylum Bacillota; class Clostridia; order Oscillospirales; family Ruminococcaceae; genus Gemmiger. Next base: position 85,655 of record CAJFFY010000006.1, on the reverse strand, counting down.
CTGCTTGTATTTCTGAGCGTCCCAGTGAATGTTCAACGGGATGCGCCCCCTTCCTTTTCTGCGTCGGGCAGGGCCACCGGCGCCGGAGCTTCCGGCAGCCGCGGCGTGCGGCCGGCTTTTTCCATCATTTCCTCGTAGAGGCCGCTGGCGGCCTCCGGCGAGTAACCATAGACCAGGAAAGCGTCCATGACGTAGGGCGAGTAGGGCAGATTGTTCAGCGTCTTGGTGAAGGCCATGGCGGCAATTTCACCCAGCACCCCCACACCGGAGCGGTTGTGCAGCGGACGGGGGGCCCACAGCTCAATCTTGTAGGTGCGGGTCCAGATTTCCTTTTTGTACTTCTCCTCCACCCAGTGGAACAGTTCGTGGCCGATGAGCAGCTTGGCAATGTCCAGCTGGCCGGTGAGGGCATGGGGCACCCCCGGCTCGCTGAGCAGTATCCGGCCCTTGCGCACGCCGTCCATATAGATGTGCACCTTGTCCGGTTCGCGGAATTCCGCAAAAAGCACCCGCTCGGTGCTCTGGGGCATGTCGGGGAAGTCCACCTTCACCCCCAGGACCTTGGCCAATTTTTCGGGGTCCCGCATACCGTACTGGGCCGCCAGCTTTTCGGCGTACTCCCGGCCGCAGGCCAGGGCCTGACGGGTCAGGTCCCGGCGCTGTTCGTCGGTGAACTTGCCGTTCAGCGGCTCCCGGGAGAAGGCATAGATGGCCCAGTCCTCCTCGGGGATGCGGCACAGATCCTCCACGATCATGCCCACGGGGCGCACGGTGTAATGGGGCGGTTCGGGACCGCGGCGGGTTCCCTGGGGGCCGAGCAGTCCCTCGGCAATGGGTTTGAGCAGTTCCTTCAGCCGTTCCTTTGTCATGGCAATGGTTTCCTTTTCTTAAAAACGGCCCCGCCGGAGCGGGGCCGTATAGAGTGTATGACAGTGCGATCAGCGGACGTCGTTGGTGGAACCGATGACCAGGATCTCCTCGTCGGGTTCGCGGTCCATGATGTCCAGATCCATCAGCAGCAGTACGTGATCCAGGTCCACGGCGGAGTAGTCGCAGACACGGGGACCGACGCAGACGAAGTAGTCGGGACGCAGCACCGTATCGGTCTTGAAGACGGCCAGCTTCTCCCACAGATCCTTGACGGTCTCCTGGTACTCGCCGGCCTTGACCTTGACGGCCAGGGCGTCGGAGCACTGCACCTTGATGAAGCCCTTCTTGTCCACGATGCGGACGGGATGACGATCCCCCATATCGCCGGTGTAGACATAGAACTTGTCGGTCTTTTCCACCAGGTGGACGTTGCTGACCTTGGCGCCGAAGTCTTCCTTGGCCAGCTGCTCGGCCTCGGCCTCGTCGCACTCCTTCAGCAGGTCGGTGGTCTTGACCTCGGTGGAGCCGGTGGCAATGGCGGTGACCTTGCCGGTCTGGCTGTCGATCTCGATGTGGACTTCCACCGTGTCAGGGGAGGCACCGGAGCTGATGGCAGCGTCGATGGCTTCCTTCTTCAGTTCCTTGATGTCTTCCTGGGTGGGGTTGGGGATAACACGTTCCACCACGTCGCGGACCATGGACAGGGCCACGCCGATGGAGGAGATGACTTCCGCGTTCTCGGGGATGGAGTACTGCAGGCCCATCTTCTTGGCGCAGTAGGGCACCAGGGAGGCAGCGCCGCCGCCGCAGCCCACCAGCTTCATGGCGTCGTGGTCCAGCTGGTACTTTTCGGCCAGGGCGTTGATGCAGTCGTTGACCTTCTCGAAGTCCTTGTCCAGGATCTGGGTGGCCAGTTCTTCCACCGTGATGCCCAGCTTGTCGGCCACCGGCTGCATGCACTTGCGGGCCGCGCTGGCATTGCCGTGGGCAAAGTACTTGGGATCGATGAGGCCCAGCACGTTGGCGGCGTCGGTGTTGGTGAAGCAGATCCGCTTGCCGCTGGCCAGACGGATGGCCACGTAGTCGGAGGGGTCACCCGGCTTGGGGCTGAGCATCTCGATGGTCAGCGGGCCGGCATCGATCTCCTCCTCGGGGGTGAAGCAGGCGTACTCGCAGCCGGCGATGTGGGCCGAACGGGGGCCCACGTCCTCGACGCCGTGGTCGTTGATACGGACCATGGAACCGCCGGCGCAGCCCAGGATGCGCACATCCAGGGAGTTGATGTAGGTGTCATGACCGCCGATCTTGGCGTAGTCCACGCCGGGACGGCCGTTCTTGATGACGCCGATGTTGGTGGTGGTGCCGCCGACCTCGAAGTAGATGGCGTTGGAAGCACGCAGGTACATCAGAGAGCCCATGACCGAAGCGGCCGGGCCGGACAGCGCCGTCAGGATGGGGCGCTTGCGCATCTCGCTGATCTCCATAACGCCGCCGTCGCCGCGCATGATCATCAGGGGAACGGTAACGCCGGCCTCACGGACGGAGGACTCGGTGGCGTTGGCGGTGGCCATCATCTTGGGCAGGATGGAGGCGTTGATGGCAGCGGTGCGGGTACGACGGGTCAGGCCGTACAGCTTGGTGATGTCAGACGCCATGGAGACCGGCAGACCCTGCTGCTCGGCCAGGTCATGGATCTTCATCTCGGCGGACATATCGTCCACGCCGAAGGCCATGGAAGCCACGATAACCTTGGCGCCTTTGCCCAGCAGGTTCTTGATGGCGGCGCTGATCGTGTCGTCGTTGAGCTGCTTCTTCTTGATGAACTCGTTGTAAACGGGGATCTTGCGGCCGACCTTCTCGTCCAGGACGATGTCCTTCAGGGTCAGCTGGGGCTTGGCCAGGAAACCTTCCAGGCCGCCGCCCGCCACGCCGATGACACCGACGGGCGCCACGTCGCCTTCGATGAAGGCGTTGGTGGCCTGGGTGGTGGAGTGGGCAACGAAGACGACGTCCTCGGGCGAAATGCCGTTTTCGGCCATGCAGTTCTTGAAGGACTGCACAACACCGGCGGCCACGCCGGCCTTGTCGTCATGGGTCGTCTTCACTTCGTTTTTGCCGATGATCTCGTGGGTGACATTGTCCATTGCGACACACTTGGTGTAGGTGCCGCCGACGTCGATGCCCATACGTACGGCGCGATGCTCTGCCATGTTTTTTCCTCCTAGTCTTTTTGCGGGAAGGATCCCGGTCTCGTGTACGGTTACGCTATCGGTTATCGGACAGGCCCGGGGTGGACGGGCCCATTATTTCTTGATAAAGAAGTGCCGCCGCCCGTTGGCGGCGGCACCATGTTTCAGGTACGTTGTGGTTGTGCGATCAGACGAACCACTCGGGGCCCAGGCCGGACATGGTCACGAAGGTCAGCACGTAGAGCAGGATACCGGCAACATACGTGCAGGGGATGGACAGCTTGAGGTAGTCCTTGGACTCGACCTTGGTGTACGCAAGACCCCAGGCAACCCAGCTCTGGGTGATGCAGGAACCGATGTTGACGGTGATGGTGGGGATCGCAAACACGCAGTACAGGAACGGCACGGAGAAGGAAGCAACGCCGCGCAGAACGCCCAGGGTGGCAGCACCGCAGCCGACCAGGGTCATGGGGCCACGGAAGAGGCCCAGCGCCAGCAGGACGGCGAACAGGATGCAGACGACGATCTCGCTCTTCGGCATGACAGGGCCCAGGATGGCCTTGAAGAAGGGAGAAGCGTAGTTCGCCACGGTGTTGAACATGGGCAGGGTCAGCAGGAAGCCAACCAGCGGAGCGGTATCGACCACGCCGTCATAGTAGAGCTTGTTGACCAGCTGGCAGTTCTCTTTGAAGGTGCCCTTCATCTTGCCGCAGAGGAACAGGGCCAGGAAGCCGGCGATGACGAAGCCGCCGATGACGGAGAAGTCCAGCCAGATTTTCAGCACAACGGGAACGATGGGCAGGATCAGGGTGTACAGAGGAGCATCCTTCTGCTCGGAAGCGCCGCGGGTCTGGGCGGCCCAGGCATGGCTGCCCTTGCTGCGCTTGAGGAAGATGCCGGAAAGCACGATGGTAACGACGATGGAGATGACCAGAGCAGCATAGCCCCACTTGCCGGCGTACCAGCCGAGGGTGAACTCAGGCAGCTCGTCAACGCCAATGAAGAATGCACGGTACTGTGCAAAGTTGACGGGGTTCAGGTAGATACCGGCAGCCACGGACTCCATGAAGCTGAACATGGCGATGGCCTTGGGCACGCCCAGGGACATCATGATGGGCAGCACGATAACGCCGATGGCGATAACGGGACCGGCACCGGTCATGGCGGTGAAGATGATGGCGGTCACGATGTCCAGCAGGGCGATGGTGACCATGGGACGGTCGCCGCCCAGCTCGACGGTCTTACGGATCAGGGTGGAGGCGATACCGGTCTCCATCAGGACGCGGCCGAACCAGGCGCCCCAGCAGACGTTGACCAGCGTGGTGCCCCAGCCTTCGGGAGCAGACTGATAAATCGCGTTGAGGATGTTGATGATGGGCAGCGGCTCACCGTCCTTGTAGAACGCGGTGGAAGCCAGGAACTCCGGGGAAGCGAATGCGGCGCCCAGGAAGGACAGCACAGTCCAGACAATGGTGATGACCAGGAAGCCGATCATCAGGTTATGGCCCTTGATGCAGTAGTATGCGAGGCCAAAGAACGTGAGGAGCAGCAAAATGCCAACTACAATCTCCAAGGTAAATACCCCTTTCTGTTGTAAAATGATTCTCCTTTAGCAGTGGCAAACCGATAAGTAACCAGGGATCGAGCGGGATTCACTTCCTTTCCGTTTTAAAATGGTGTCTATAGAACGGGAAAACCGCGGCAAACCCGCCGCTCTCCCCCGACGCCCGGCCCGCAGCCGCGGGAAGACGTCTTTCAATAGATAAAGGAATATCAGGGGCCAGGACTTCACTCGCCGAAATACTGCGGATAGATGCGCCGCAGATGGTCGCCGTCCTGTTCGATGAAAGCAATGTGCTGCTGGGCCGTAAAGCGCAGCGCCTCGTAGTCACGGCGGCGCAGCGCGTCCAGAATCAGGCGGTGTTCGGTCAGATGGTTTTCCCAACTGCGCACCGCCACCATGTGGGACTGGTAGCTGTAGGTCACAATTTGCAGGTAACGGATGCGCAGCATGTCGCAGTTGATGGCGGCCATGGCCTCCCAGGCCAGTTCCCGCCCACAATACCGGTAAAACAACCGGTGCATCCGGGTGTCCTCCTCCAGCAAGGCGGTGGACATCTGCTTTTTGTAGTACTCCCGCTGCAGGGCCAGACTTTGTTCCAGCTCCTCCAGCTGCTGGTCGGTCAGCCCCGGTTTACAGAGCTGCTCCAGCACTTCCCGTTCCAGCACCATGCGGAAAAACACCGCCTGGCGAACCAGTTCCATGGAAATACGGCTTACCTGGGTGCCGCGCTGGGGAAACACCTCCACGCAATGCTCACAGGCAAGCCGGGCAATGGCTTCGCGGACCGGCGTGCGGCTGGTGTGCATCTGGGTGGCCAGGGTGTTCTCGCTGAGGAACTCCCCCGGCAGCAGTGTGAAATCAATGATCTGCTGCCGCAGACGCTGGTACACGGCATCGCGGCTATACAACTCGGTATTGACCGAAATTTGCATGATCCGGGTACCTCCCCTCCGACGGCGGGACCGTCCGGGCAACCGCTTCTGCATACAAGTCTCGGCATGTCAGCGCGCCCGGGTCTGTGATAAACATAGCACGAACGCCTGGCTTTTGCAACCCCTTTTTTGACATTTTTTCTTTTTTTTGCCCCCATTGGCAGTTCATTTCGTCACTTTCTACAACAAGTTTTCAACATTTTTGGCATACAAGTCAGTCTTGCAATTTACCCACCTTTGCGATATACTATAGTCGAAGTCTGTCTCAATGGGGCGCCGTTCTGTGCCCCGGCCCGTAGACGACCGCACCAAATTTGTCAAAAAATTATCACAAGAAAGGAGCGGCACCATGTTTCCCACCATACGCACCGTGCGCGCTCCCGAAGAATCTGCCCGGGCTTTCGTTTACCGGGTTCTTTCCATGTATATACGGGAGTTGTTCCTGCGCCCGGGCGAAAAACTGGTGGAAGGCAATGTGGCCCATGCCCTGCAGGTCAGCCGCACCCCGGTGCACGACACCTTTTCCCGCCTGATCCGGGAAAAGATGCTGCAGCCGGCCCCGCGGGGAGCCGTGGTACCGCCCCTGAACCCGGACGCCATCCTGCAGCTGATCTGGATGTACCGCACCACCACGGTGGCCGTTCTGGGCGAGTTGTACAACAGCCGTCCCGCCTCGCTGGAGGTGCTGGAGCACTGTGTAGCCGACCAGTACAAGGCCCTGCGCAGCGGTTCCACCGTGCAGATGGCCGGGTTGGAGCGCGTCTTTTTGACCGAGCTGTACACCCTGGCCGACCGGCTGCCGGTGCTGCAGGCCCTGGAATACACCGGGACCGATCTGTACCGCCTGCTGCGCATGATGGAAGACGAGCGCATGTGGAAATTCATTGTGGACTGCCACACCGACCTGGTACAGGGCCTGGCGCTGCGCAACCACGAGGAGGCCGTGACCGCCCTGGAAGCAGAGTATGATTTGTTCATCCCTCTGCTGGAGGAATGCCGGTACCGCTTTCCCTCCTTTTTTCAAGGTGCCTGATGGTACACCGGGCACCGCCACCGCGGTGCCCGAGCCGATATAGCAACGTACACCACAACCCATTCGGAAGGAGCACATCATTTATGAAAATTGCAGTTCTGGGCGCAGGCGCCATGGGCGGGCTGTTCAGCTCGTACCTGAGCCGTCAAAATGAAGTTACCGTCATCGACGTGAACCCCGCGCTGGTGGAAAGAGTCCACGCAGAGGGCCTGGAGGTTCAGGAGCCGGACGGTTCCAGCGCCGTGTACCACCCCAATGCCGTGCTTTCCACCGAAGGTATGGAGCCGGTGGACCTGATCATCGTCTTCGTCAAGGCCATGTTCAGCGAGAGCGCCCTGAACGCCAACAAGGGCATCATCGGCCCCGACACCTACCTGATGACCCTGCAGAACGGCAGCGGCCATGAGGATATGCTGGGCAAGTTTGTGCCCCAGGACCACATCATCATCGGCACCACCCAGCACAATGCCAGCGTGGCCGGCCTGGGCATCACCAAGCACGGCGGCAGCGGCATGACCCACATGGGTTGCGTGGTGGGCAGCGCCGACCGCCTGCAGAAGTTTGCCGACGTCTTTACCGCCTGCGGCCTGGAGGCCGATGTTTCGGACGGCGTGCAGAAGATGATCTGGAACAAGCTGTTCACCAACGTTTCGGCCAGCGCGCTGACCGGCGCCCTGCAGGTGCCCCTGGGCTACATCTCCTCCAACGAGTATGCCTGGAAGCTCTGCTGCCAGCTGATCCGTGAAGCGGTGGATGCCGCCGCCGGCCTGGGCATGGAGTTTGACTACGACGAGAAGGTGGCCGAGGTCAAGGCCGTCTGCGACAATTCCCCCAACGGCCTGACCAGCATCTATGCCGACCTGCGGGATGGCCGCCGCAGCGAGGTGGACACCATCAGCGGCAGCGTGGTACGCGCCGGCAAGAAGGGCGGTGTGCCCACCCCCAGCCACGAGTTCCTGGTGGGGCTGATTCACGCCATGGAAGGCCGTCCCAAAGCCTGATTTTTTCCCTGTGTACTTCACGACAGGCCGGCAACAGTGCCTGTCTGGAAGATAAATTTTTCTATTAAAAAGGAGGATTTTCCCTATGGCAGAACTCACCTACGATTGGGTTGCCGGTAAACCGAAAACCGTCCCCATGGATCAGCTGCCCCCCAAAGTGTACGAGAAAAACGGTCTGCGCATCGTCGACCTGACCAAGGTCATCGATCCCAGCACCGAGAGCCGCCGCTGCAACCTGTGGCGTTTCAACACCGGTGGTGACGTGCCCGACTTCCACACCAACGTGGACATCGGCAGCCACCTGGGCACCCACTGCGAATGCCCCTACCACCATGACAACAACTGGCCCAGCGTGGCCGAGCTGCCCCTGGATCAGTTCATGGGCCGCGGCATCTACCAGGTGCTGGACCTGCCCGAGGATCATCAGATCACCGGCGCCGACCTGGAAGCCGCCATTGGCGACCGCATCCAGCCCGGTGACACCGTCATCCTGGACAGCCCCCACCGCATCCCGCCCTTCACCAGCCTGACCGGCGGCCCCACCGACCATCGTCTGCAGGTCGGTGCCGACTGCGCCCAGTGGCTGGCGGACCACAAGGTCCAGTGCGTCGGCTTCGGTGACGGCGTTGCCATCGAGGGCGACGTGCGCAACGTCAAGCCCTTCCATGACATCCTGATGGCCCAGAACTGCACCTTCCTGGAAGTGCTGCAGAACCTGGATCAGCTGAAGAGCGACACCTTCTTCATCAGCTACACCCCGATGCCCATCATCGGTCTGGACTCCTGCCCCGTGCGCGTTTACGCCATCGAGGGCCTGCCCGGCTTCACCCGCTGAGCGTCCGGCGTAACACCAAAGGCTTCCCCCCTGGGGAAGCCTTTTTCTGAAAGAAGGAGAGTTCCATGGAAACTTCCATGAAAAATCTGTTCGTGCCGGCGGGTTCCACTGCTCTGATCACCGGCGGCACCAGCGGACTGGGTCACGCCATCGCCGAAGCCTTTTTGCAGAACGGCGTGGACGTGGCGGTCTGCAGCCGCCACCCCGACACCGCCCCCGACCTGGCCGAGCTGGCCGCCGCCGAGGGACGCCGCTACCTGGCCGTGCGGTGCGACATCACCGACGAGGCCGATGTGGCTGCCCTGGGGGACGCGGTGGAAGCGGGGCTGGGCCCCGCCACCCTGCTGGTTAACAGCGCCGGCATGAACATCCTGAAACCGGCCGAGGACTACGACGCCGCCAGCTTTGACAAGGTGCTGGCCCTGAACGTGCGGGGCACCCACCTGGTAAGCAAGATGGCCGCCAAGCGGTGGATGATTCCCGCCCACAAGGGGCGGATCGTCAACCTGTCCTCCGCCAAGGCGTTCCTGGGTGCCGACCGCAACTATGCGGCTTACTGTGCCAGCAAGGGCGCCATCAACATGTACACCCAGCAGCTGGGCTGCGAATGGGCCAAGTTCGGCATCAACGTGAACGCCATTGCGCCCACCTTTGTGCGTACCCCCATCAACGCCAAGCAGCTGGAGGACCCCATTTTTTACAACAGCCTGGTCAGCCGCATCCCCATGGGACGGCTGGGCACCGGGCGCGACATGGCCGCGGCCGCCCTCTTCCTCTGCAGCGAGGGCGCGTCCTTCATCACCGGCGTCACCCTCAAGGTGGACGGCGGTGTGACGGCCATGCAATGACATCCACAACAAGGAGACGTTTGCCATGATTTCCGGAAACATCCATGAAAACAGCAACCTGGCGGTTCTGCCCGAACCGCTGCGCCGTGCCGTACAGTTTTTGAAGGAAACCGACCTGGCTGCCCATGAGCCGGGCCGCTTTGAACTGGACGGTGACAAGATGATCCTGCAGGTGCTGGACCAGACCACCGGCCCCCGGGAGACCCTGCGTCCCGAAGTGCACCGCAAATACATCGACGTGCAGTTCCTGGCCGCCGGCGGCCCCGAGCGGATCGGCTGGTACCCCGACCTGGGCGACAACGAAGTGGACGAAAACCTGCTGGACACGCCCCGGGACATCTGCTTCTACAAGAACAACGCCAACGCCCGGGAAGGCGTCATCGAGATGCAGCCCGGCAGCTATGCCATGTTCTTCCCCTGGGATGTGCACATTCCCGCCATTCAGGTGGGAGAGCCTGCCCCCATCCGCAAGATTGTGGTCAAGGTAGCGCTGGACACCTGCCTGTAAGAAAGGACGCACCACCGTGGCATTTCTGGACGAACATCTGACCGAACTGGCCCAGAGCGACCCGGCCGCCCGCCGGCAAGCCCTGGAGCACCTCCTCACCGCCGAGGGCCTGGCCTTCACGGTGCAGGAATGCGAAGCGGACGAAAAGCGCAAAGCTGCCCGCAACTATCTGCTGACACCGGCGGGGGACGCCCCCTGTCCGCTGCTCTGCGCCCACTACGACGCCCATGCGGGCAGCGTGGGAGCCAACGACAACGCCGCCGCCCTGTGCATCCTGGTGGCGCTGGCCAAAACGCTGCGCAGCCGCGGTGTGCGGGCCGCCTTCGCCTTTTTGGACGGGGAGGAGTGCGGCCACAGCGGCGCCAAGCTGTATGAAGCCGAGCGCACCGTGGAGCACAGCCTGGTGATCAACCTGGACATGTGCGGGTACGGGGACACCCTGGCCGTTTACGCCCGGGGCAGCGAAAAGCGCCCCGCCGCCCGCCCCTTCTGTGACAAGGCCCGGCTGGCCGCCCACAACGGACGGCTGGTCAAGTATCTGCCCGAGGGGGATGACGTCTGCTTTTCCACCCGCCGCCAGCCGGTGCTGAGCCTGGCCGTCATGCCCCGGTGGGACACCAAATACCTGGACGCCATGGCAGCCCAGGGCAGCGGCCTGCTGGGCCGCACGCCGGAATTCAAGCTGATGATGGGTCAGATGGAAGTAATTTCCACCATGCACGGCGGATTCCGGGATGCCGTGAAATGGGTACAGCCCGAGGCCATGCAGCAGGTGTATGACTACCTGCTGGACGCCCTGACTTCGCCCCCCGCCCCCACCAAACGCTTCGGCCTGTTCTGAAAACAGCAAGCCCCGGCCGAGGAACTCCCCCGGTCGGGGCTTTGGTATTTCAGTTGCTTTGCAGGGTGAAGTAGGTGGGGTGCAGGGCCATCTTGGCCATCAGGTTGCCCCGGAAACTGGTCAGATGCGCCCCCACCACCTGCTCGGTGGAAACGTCGTCCGGCATCCCCATGAGCAGGTAGTCGCAGAACTGGGTGTGCTGGCGGGTCACCCGATCATAATCGCATTCCCCGTCCAGCGCATCTAGATACCGCATCCGGTCATAGTGGGACACCAGTCCCCGGATGGCCAGCCAGGTGTGGCTGCGGCCGCCGAAAAAGTACATCATCCGGTGGAATTCATCGTCCAACTGGATGAACTCATCCACGGCGTCGGGCATGCGGGGACGCAGGGCCTCCTGCTGACGCATGCAGTCCAGCAGTTGCTGCACCTGGGTGCGGCCGATCTTGCCCGCCACATCCCGCAGCAGCGCGCTTTCCAACAGCAAGCGGGTGGAATAGCCCTCCTTGACCAGGGCCGGGTCGATCCGGCTGACCTGGGTGCCCCGCTGGGGGAACACCTCCACCAGCCAGTCGTTGTGCAGCGTGGTGATGGCCTCGTGCACCGGGGTGCGGCTCATCTGCAACCGCGCGGCCAGCTCCGCTTCGTTGAGGGCTTCCCCCGGCTGCAAACGCAGGGTCATAATGTTCATCCGCAGTACGCGGCAGGCGTAGGAACGGTTGTTTTCCCCTTTGCGGGGTGCGGGCACCAACAGGTTCATAAGGTCATTCTCCTTTCGGGACAGCGGTCTATAACTAATATATCAGTTCCTTTCCTCCCTGGCAAGGCAGTTGTGCGATTTTTGTGCAGTTTCCCACTTTTTTCCTTTTATTTCTGGTAAAGCAGCCAATTGAAATTGTTTTTTCCCTGTGCTATTCTGATAGTACCAGGGAAACATGTGATATATCAGTCCGAATTCAACCACTGCCGCACCATTATAAAGGAGAAAAGATCATGAGCATTCGCGTTCCGTATGATACCGTCCGCTCCACCGTGGAGGAAGCCTTCCTGAAGATGGGCCTGAGCGCCGAGCAGGCCGCCCAGTGCGCCGAAATCCACACCGAAAGCAGCCTGGAGGGCATCGAGAGCCACGGTCTGAACCGCGTGCCTCGCTTTGCCGAGTACGTCCAGAAGGGCTGGGTGGACATCCACGCCAAGCCGGAACTGGTGGGTGCCAAGGGCGCCGTGGAGAACTACGACGGTCACCTGGGCATCGGCGTACTGAACGCCACCTTCTGCATGGACCGCGCCGTGGCCCTGGCCAAGGAGCACGGCATCGGCTGTGTGGCCCTGAAAAACACCACCCACTGGATGCGCGGCGGCTCCTACGCCTGGCAGGCTGCCCAGGCGGGCTTCATCGGCATCAGCTGGACCAACACCGAGAGCTGCATGCCCATGTGGGGTTCCAAGCAGCCCGGCGTGGGCAACAACCCCTTCTGCATCGCCATTCCCCGTAAAAACGGCCCCATCGTGCTGGATATGGCCATGAGCCAGTATGCCTACGGCAAGCTGGGCGTCTACCGCCTGGCCGGCAAGCAGCTGCCCTACCCCGGCGGCTTTGACAAGGACGGCAACCTGACCAGCGATCCCAGCGCCATCGAGGCCAGCGGCCGCATCCTGCCCACCGGTTACTGGAAGGGCTCCGGCATGGCCATTGCGCTGGACCTGGCCGCTGCCGCCATGGCCAACGGCCGCACCGGCGCTGATCTGGACCGCGAAGCCCGCGGCAGCTGCACCGGTTGCTGCCAAATCTTCATCGCCTATGACCCGTACCTGTTCGGCGAGGAGAGCGAGATTCAGGCCAAGTTTGACGACCGTGTGGCGGCTGCCGACGCCACCGAACCCGACCACGAGGGCGGCCATGTGACCTGCCCCGGCGAGCGCACCGCTGCCACCCGCGCCCGCAACCTGAAAGAAGGCATCGTGGTGGACGAACAGATCTGGCAGCAGATCCAGGACCTGGCCGCCGGCAAGACCGACGTGAAGGATATTTCCAGCGCCTGCATCCTGGACAACATGACCGAAGAAAAGAAGTAATTTTTCCGTTTTCCTCAGTATAAAAAGGAGTGTTTTATATGTTCTTCTCTCCCCTGTCTCTGGCCACCAAGTACAACTACCTGGACGACAAATTCACCGCCGCCTACAAGTGGCTGCAGGAAACCGACCTGGACAACACCCCCGTGGGCAGCTACCCCATCTGCGAGGGCGTGACCGCCAATGTGCAGGAGTACAACACCTTCCCCGCCAGCGAGGGCAACTTCGAGACCCACGACGCCTACTTTGACATCCAGTATGTCATCTCCGGCAAGGAACAGTTCGGCTACTGCAAGCGCGAGGGCCTGGTCCTCAAGCAGGACGTGCCCGAGAACGACGTGAAGTTCTACGAAGAGCCCGCCCTGAGCGGCACCGTGCTGCTGCTGCCCGGCGACATGATCGTGGTGGCCCCCGAGGACGCCCACAAGCCCCGCGTGGCTGCCGACGGCCCCGAGTTTGTGCGTAAAGTCGTGGTGAAGGTCAAGGTCTGATTTCCGTTTTTGTCAAGAGTGAAGAGAAAGGTCGAAAGCATTTATGAAAGCAATCAAACTCGCCGAGCCGTGGAAAGTTTCCTGCGTGGAGCTGGAAAAGCCCACCCCCAAGCCGGGCGAAGCCCTGATCAAGGTCATCACCGCCGGCATCTGCGGCAGTGATATCGGCGCGTTCCGCGGCACCAATGGTCTGGTCAGCTATCCCCGTGTCATCGGCCATGAGCTGGCCGGCATCGTGGAGTCCATCCCGGCCGACAACAAAAAGGGCCTCAAGGTGGGCGACCGCGTGGTGGTGGATCCCTACCTGTACTGCGGGCACTGCTACCCCTGCAGCATCGGCCGCACCAACTGCTGCACCGATCTGAAGGTGCTGGGCGTCCATGTGGACGGCGGCATGGCGGAATACTACTGCCACCCTGCCGACATGCTGATCAAGATTCCCGACGGCATGAGCTGGGAACAGGCCGCCATGGCGGAACCCCTGACCATCAGCCTGCACGGCATCCACCGCGGCGGCCTGAAGGCCGGCGAGTACTGCGCCATCATCGGCGCCGGGCCCATCGGTCTGGTGGCCGGCATGGTGGCCCAGGCCTACGGTGCCCACGCCATTCTGCTGGACCTGGTGCAGGAGCGCCTGGACTTTGCCAAGAGCCTGGGCATTGAGCATGTGATCAACTCCGGCACCGAGGATGCCGTGGCCCGCGTGGCCGAAATCACAGGCGGCGAAATGGCCCACCAGGTGATGGAGTGCTCCGGCGCCAACGCCGCCGTGCGCAGCACGCTGGACCTGGTGTCCAACGCCGGTCGCATCACCCTGACCGGCTGGCCCAAGAAGGAAACCAGCCTGCCCACCGATGTGATCACCAAGAAGGAGATTGACATCCGCGGCGCCCGCACCAGTGCCGGCGAGTTTGAGGAAGCGCTGGACCTGATCTACACCAAGAAAGTCGATATGATGAAGATCCTGACCAAGACCGTCTCGATGGACGAAGCCCCGGCCACCATCGTCGATATCGAAAAGAACCCCGGCAACTACATGAAGGTGGTTGTCCGCGTCGGCGAAGAATAATACAAAGGGGATATTCTTATGAAAGCTGTACAGATTGTAAAACCCAATGACCTGCGCATCATCGAGATGGAAAAACCCACCATCGATGAGCACAACAATGTTCTGGTCAAGATGACCGCCGCCGGCATCTGCGGCAGTGACGTGGGCATCTACCACGGCACCAACGCCGCCGCCACCTATCCCCGCGTCATCGGCCACGAGATGGTCGGCGTCGTGGTGGAAGTGGGTCCCACGGCCAAAAAGGTCAAGGTGGGCGACCGTGTCATCATCGACCAGGTGGTACCCTGCGGCCACTGCTATGCCTGCCGCAAGGGCCGTCCCAATGTCTGCGGCAACCTGCAGGTCCGTGGCGTTCACATCGACGGCGGTTACCGGGAGTACATGGCGGTGCCCGACACCGACTGCTACCTGGTGCCGGACTGCCTGTCCGATACCGAGGCCGTCATGATCGAGCCCACCACCATTGCTGTACAGTGCTGCAGCCGCGCCCAGCTGGAGAGCGAGGACACCGTGCTGATCATCGGTTCCGGCGCCCTGGGTTCCAGCATTCTGCGCATCGTCAAGCAGTTCCATCCCCAGAAGATCATCGTGTCGGACATTGATGACGCCAAACTGCAGGAAGCCCTGCAGAACGGTGCCACCGACGTGATCAACAGCCTGAAAGAGGATGTGCCCGCCCGCTGCCATGAGCTGACCGACGGGTACGGCGTGACGGTTTCCATCGACGCAGCCTGCGTCAAGACCAGCCTGATCACCGCCCTGCAGGCCACCGGCAGCGCCGGACGGGTGATCACCATGGGCTTCAGCGTGGCCCCCACCGAGGTCAACCAGTTCGTCATCACCAGCAAGGAGCTGGATGTGCGCGGCAGCCGTCTGCAGAACCGCAAGTTCCAGGACGTGATCGACCTGATCAACGCCGGCAAGATTGACCTGCGGGGCAGCATCAGCCACACCTTCCCGCTGACCGAAGCCCAGAAGGCCTTTGATTTTGTGGACAGCCACGATCCTTCCATCCGCAAGATCGCATTTACGTTTGACTTCTAACCTTCCCATTTCTCCAAAACAAAAGGCGGCTCCCCAGTGGGAGCCGCCTTTTGTTTTTTCCTTGCATCAGGCACCGAACACCTTGGTGTAGTCGGCCTTGAATTTTTCAATGCCCGCATCGGTCAGCGGATGATGGAGCATCTGCTCAATGACCTTGTAGGGCACGGTGGCAATGTCGGCACCGGCCAAAGCACAGTCCGTCACATGGATGGGGTTGCGCACGCTGGCGGCGATGATCTGGGTCTCGATGTCGGGATAGTTGAGGAAGATGTCGTGGATGGTCTCGATGAGATCGATGCCGGGTTGGCCGATGTCATCCAGCCGGCCCAGGAAGGGGCTGACGTAGGTGGCGCCGGCGCGGGCGGCCAGCAGGGCCTGGTTGGCCGAGAAGATCAGCGTGCAGTTGGTGGGGATGCCCTCGGCCGAGAGGGCTTTGATGGCCTTGAGCCCTTCGGCCGTCATGGGGATTTTGACCACCATATGCTTGGGGTCCAGGGCGTAGATGGCACGTCCCTCGGCGATCATGCCCGCCGCGTCGGTGGTGGTGGCCTTGACCTCGCCGGAGATGGGCCCGTCCACGATGGTGGCGATCTCGGCCAGGGTTTCGGCGTAGTCGCGGCCTTCCTTGGCGATGAGGCTGGGGTTGGTGGTCACGCCGGCGATGATCCCCATCGCATTGGCTTTGCGGATTTCCTCCACATTGGCGGTGTCAATAAAGAACTTCATACAACATTCCTCCCGACTTATTTTTGACCGTAGTAGGCTCCGGGGCCGTGCTTGCGGTGGAAATGCTTGTCCTGCAGGTATCCGGGGGCGGGCGCCGCCGCCGGATCGATCTGGCGGGTCAGGATGGCCATGCGGGCCACCTCCTCCAGCACCACGGCGTTCTGCACCGCCTCCTCGGGGTCTTTGCCCCAGGTGAAGGGCCCGTGCCAGGCGCAGAGTACCACCGGAACCGCCTGCGGGTCCAGGCCGCGCTCACGGAAGGTTTCGGCAATGACCAGGCCGGTGTTTTTTTCGTAGGCATCCTGCACCTCGGCCGCCTCCAGCGGGCGGGTGCAGGGCACCGGGCCGTAGAAGGCGTCGGCATGGGTGGTGCCGTAGCAGGGCAGGTCCCGCCCCGCCTGGGCCCAGGCGGTGGCGTAGGTGCTGTGGGTGTGCACAATGCCCCCCAGCGACGGGAACGCCTTGTACAGTTCCAGGTGGGTGTCGGTATCGCTGGAGGGGTTGAGTTCCCCTTCCACCCGGTGTCCGTCCAGGTCCACCACCACCAGGTTTTCCGGAGTGAGGTCCTGATAAGCCACCCCGGAGGGCTTGATGACCATCAGCCCGGCGGCCCGGTCGATGCCCGACACATTGCCCCAGGTCTGGGTCACCAGGCCGCTGCGGGGCAGTTCCAGGTTGGCCGCCCAGACCAAGCGGCGCAGAGTTTCCAGTATCACGTTGGTTCTCCCTTTCCGACGCTCAGAGCGTCACATCGCCCACCAGCATCGCGCCTGCCGTGTCGATGGCATAAACGGTATATTTCCGGCCTTTTTCCGCCGGTTCCAACCGCAAGCCGCCCAGTTCCGGTTCCACAAACCGGAAGGTGCGGTGGGCGGTGGTGGCATGGGGGCGGTCATCCGGCGTGCTCCAGGCCAGGACGCCGCCGTTCTGGCAGAAATCATCTCCCAGCAGATGGACTTCCCCATTGAGGAACAGGCG
This sequence comes from uncultured Subdoligranulum sp., assembly GCA_904374465.1. GTDB lineage: Bacteria > Bacillota > Clostridia > Oscillospirales > Ruminococcaceae > Gemmiger. The sequence continues at coordinate 68,653 of CAJFFY010000006.1, read as the reverse complement.
GTAGATGCCGGGGGCGTTTTCCCCCGCCGGACGCACCCAAACACTGCCCCGGCCGGGACCGCGGTGTTCATCCTGCAGGTCCCGGGGACGCATCAGCAGGGCCACATTGTCCCACGCCACCAGAAAATCGTCCAGCTCCATCTCGGTCTCGGCGTCAAAGTCCTGGTCGCCGGCCCAGGGGTCGCAGAGCTGCACCCGCGGGGTCCCCCCGGTGGTGCTGAATCCCCGCACCGATACATAGCGGCGTTCCGGCCAGCCGTCGGCGATCTGGGCCGGGGTGGATTCCAGCGCCACAATGGTGCCGAACCCCTGGCGGATTTCCTCCCGCAGGGTGCCCAGGCCGCACCAGGTCACCCAGGTGGGGAACCCCCAGCAACCCGCCGCCGCGGCAGCAAACCCCAGGTTGCGCACGTCCCCTTCGTCGGGGGAACGCCAGTCCCGCAGGGCCTGGGCAAACTCCTCGGGCAGAAGATCGGCGCCCCACCGGTTGGTCAGGCTGGTCAGACTGATGGCCAGGTCCATCCAGGGGCGCAGGGCCGGGGCGCGGCGGGCCATGACGTAGGGCATCAGGTGAAGCCGCCGGTTGATGGGGCGTCCCCGGGCGGGAATGACCCCCACCGACCGCACGCTGGCCCCCAGCAGCCGCACCGCCGGGGTGACTTTTTCGTATTTGGTATAAAGATAGATGCGCAGCTGGGCCTGGGTGGCCCGCTTGCTGTCCAACCGCAGGACGTCGGCGCCGATGCGCAGCGGACCCTTCTCTTGAGGAGGCACGCCCTCCCGCCGCAGATAGGGGCTCCATTTGCCAAAGCTGATCCAGGCGGTCCAGTTGCCGTCCACCAGCACCCGGGCCTGGGCTTCCACCGCCGTACCGGAGGGCGAAACGGCGTTCCAGCTGACCCACAGGGCGTCAAAGACCGGCATGGGGATGGCCGCGCTGGTATAGCAGCCATAAGGCACATAACTGCCCTGTACCAGGTCCAGCACGATGCAGCCGTCCGCCACCGTGACGTTGTCCAGCTCCCCGCGCATGAAGGCTTCGGTATCGCGCAGCAGCAGGGTATTTTTTTCCATACAGGCACCGTCCTCTCCCCGGTTGGGTGTTGCAATCTCTCTTTAATGATACCGATTTTGTGCACAGTTTGCAAGGCTGTGTTATAATAAAGTTTACAATTTGCCCCGCGAATTGTGCTACAATAAAAAGAACGTTATACAAAGGAGTGGTCGTTCCTATGGCCTGGGTCACCAAAAGCAGTGACGAACAATATACCCCCGAACCCGCCCCCCGGGAGTACACCCGCCAGGAGAAAGCCTCCAACTGGTGGCATTACAACAAGATCGCCGTGGCGGTGGCGGTGATTGTGGTGGCGCTGATCGCCTGGACCGTGCACGATGCCCTGAGTCAGGTGCAGCCGGACCTGCAGATCGGCTACGTGGGCATGCAGTCGCTGCCCGAGGAGACGGCAGACGCCCTGGAAGCCGCCCTGGTTCCCTACTGCACCGACCGCAACGGCGACGGCAAAGTGGTGGTACAGCTGAACCAGTACATCCTGGGCTTCGGGGAGGACAGTGAGGACGCCGACCCCTACTCCCAGATGGCCGGGCTGACCAAGCTGAGCGCCGATCTTTCCGCCGACACCGAAACCTACCTCTACCTGCTGGCCGACCCGGAGGGCTTCCAGGAACAGACCCAGATCCTGCAATACCGGGACGGCACCCTGCCCCCCGAGGGCGAGACGGGGGACTGGCAGCAGATGGTCTACCGCTGGAGCGACTGCCCGGTGCTGGCCGGGCTGGACCTGGGCAGCTACACCGTCTTTTGGGATACCAGGGACACCCAGTTTTCCAGCCAGGAACTGGTGGGGCCCCTCTACTTGGGCTTCCGCGGCAACTGGGCGGAGGAAGTGCCCGAAGCCTACACCCAGGCCCAGACCCTGTGGGCCGCGCTGACCGCAGGGGCCACGCCCCCTGCCGAGGGCTGAGCCATGCGCACCACGCCCAGGCTGCGGGCTTACCTGCGCCGGTTCCGCAAGCGGTCCGTCCCCGCAGCCCCCAAAACGCCCTTGCCGGACAACCCCTACCACCGCTGTTTTACCGCCAACCGCAGCTTTGAGGAGCTGGTCCGCCGGCCTCCCGCCGACGCTCCCGCCTCCCGCCGCTAAGCCTTTATACGCCCGCCCTGTTTCGGCAGTTTTGGCGGGCGTTTTTGTTTACAATGGTCCCGTATTCACTTTTTACTTAGCAGAAGGGACCAAATTCTATGTTGCAGACACTCCAACGTACCGCCACCGATTTTTCCGTCGAAACACTGTCCCCCAGCCGGCAGGAGGCCCTGCTGGCCCTGTGTGCCGGGGATTCCCTGCCGCTGCTGCCGCCCGACGCCCTGCGGCCTGCCCTGGAGGCCGGGCGCATCCTGGGGGATTTTGCGGGCACCGACACCCTGCAGGCCGCCGCAGCCCTGCTGCCCCTGTATGACGATGCCACCCTGCCCGCCAGTCTGCGGGCGGCCGGGTACGGCGCCGACGGCCAGGGCGCCGTGCTGACCCCGCCTCGCACGCTGCCCCACTACACCCGGCTGCGCCAGTTTTTGCGCACCGCCCTGGGGCTGGCCACCGCCCGGTATGCCAGCTACCACGTCTGGGCCGTACAGCCGCTGGACCCCGAACGGCTGCCCGATTGCGAGGACTTGTGCGCCCAGTATCTTTCCGCCGGGCTGACCCTGCGGGGGGTACGCCCCATGGCGGGCAGTGAGCTGCTGATCTTCTCGGCCCGAGGACTGCCCCACTGGCGGGAGCCCTACCGCCGGCTGCACCTGGGCGACCCCGCTTTGCCCCGCATGCTGGAACGGGGCTATGCCGTGGGGGACTTCGGCTGGGGTGCCGGCGGGATGGAACTGATCCTGCGCAAGGCTACCTGATTCCTTCTTTGCAAAGAAGGAACCGAAGAAATTCCAAACAAAAATCTCCCGCAGGGAAATTCCCTGCGGGAGATTTTTAATGAGAGTTCTTTTGGTTCTTTTCTTGCAAGAAAAGAACACCCCCGTCACTTGCCGGCCAGCAGGATGGCCAGGACGGCCTTTTCCACATGGAGGCGGTTTTCTGCCTCATCAAAAATTTCATTGGCGTGCTGTTCAAAGACGTCGGTGGCGATCTCCTCGCCGCGGCGGGCGGGCAGCGGATGCTGCACCATGCAGTCCGGCTTGGCCAGGGCCATCCGGCCGGCGTCCAGCGTAAAGCCGGTGAAATCCCGCTGGCGGCGCTCGGTCTCCCGCTCCATGCCCATACTCACCCACACATCGGTGAAGAGCACATCGGCGTCCCGGGCGGCCTCGTCGGGGTCGTGCACCAGCCGGAAGGCGTCGCCGTAGGCTTTGGCCTGCATCAGCACGTCGGCGGCGGGGCGATAGCCCTTCGGGCAGGCCATCGTCACCTGCATGCCCACGGCCAGGCAGCCCACAATCAGGCTGTTGGCCATGTTGTAGCCGTCCCCGATGAAGCCCATGCGCAGCCCTGCCAGCCGGCCCTTGTACTCCCGCACCGTCATCAGGTCGGTGAGCACCTGCAGCGGGTGGGCGTAGTCGGTCATGCCGGACACCACCGGCACGCCGCTGTACTGGGCCAGGGCGTCCAGGTCGGTCTGCTTGTAGGTGCGGCAGACGATGGCGTCATAGTACCGGCCCAGCACCCGGGCGGTATCCTGAATGGGCTCGCCCCGGGCGGTCTGCAGATCGTTGGCGCTCAGATAGGTGCCCAGGCCGCCCATCTGGTAGATGCCCACCTCCAGGCTGGTACGGGTGCGGGTGGAATGTTTGGCGAACATCAGCGCCACGGCCTTGCCCTGCAGGTCTTTGGGATCGACGCCCTGTTTGTGCAGCCGCTTGTATTCGTCGGCCACATCCAGCACATGCAGGATCTCGTCGCGGCTCAGTCCGCCCAGTTTCAACAGATGTTTCATCATACCTTCTCCAACACGGTGCGCAGGATGGCCAGGGCCTTGTCCACGTCCTCCTGCGTGAGGATGAGCGGCGGCAGCAGCCGCAGGCGGGTCTTGGCGGTGAGCACCAGCAGTCCCTGCTGCTCGCAGGCGGTGCGCACGGCGGCGGCCGAAATGCCGTCCTCGAAGGCGATGCCCACCATCAGGCCCAGACCGCTGACGGCGGTCACATGGGGCAGCGTTTGCAGTCCGGTGCGCAGGGTTTCGGCCATCTTGCGGGCGTGGGCCAGCAGTTCGGGGGTGAGCTGCTCCATAACGGCCAGCGCACCGGCACAGACCACCGGGTTTCCGCCGAAGGTGGACCCGTGGCTGCCGGGTCCCATATGGTCGGCCACCTTTTTCGTCATGACCACGGCACCGATGGGCAGTCCGCCGCCCAGGCCCTTGGCCAGCGTGACGATGTCGGGGTGCAGGTCGTACTGCTCGCAGGCCAGGAAGGTGCCGGTGCGGCCCACGCCGGTCTGCACCTCATCCACCAGCAGCAGGATGTCCCGCTCCTTGCAGAAGGCGGCCACCTGGGCCACGTAGTCCTTGTCCAGAGCCACAACGCCGCCTTCGCCCTGCACCAGTTCCAGCAGGACGGCGCAGGTCTCGGCATCGGCAGCCGCTTGCAGTGCGGCGAAATCCCCCGCCGGAATGTAGCCGAACCGCTCCGGGAAGGGTCCGAAATCGTGGTGGAAGACCTCCTGACCGGTGGCGGTCAGGGTGGCCAGCGTGCGGCCGTGGAAGGAGTTGACCAGCGTCAGCATCTTGTTGCGGTCGGAGCCGTAGGTATCCACGCTGTATTTGCGGGCGGCCTTGATGGCACCCTCGTTGGCCTCGGCACCGGAGTTGCCGAAAAAGACGGCATCCAGCCCGGTGCGGCGGCAGAGTTCCTCTGCCAGGGCACCGCAGGGCTCGGTGTAATAGAGGTTGGAGGTGTGCTGCAGCGTGCCTGCCTGGGCCGTGACCGCCGCCACCCAGGCCGGGTGGCAGTAGCCCAGGCAGTTGACGCCGATGCCCGAGGTGAAGTCCAGATACTGCTTGCCCTCGGCGTCGGTGGCCACCATGCCCTTGCCGCTGACCAGCGCCACGGGGCTGCGGCCGTAGGTGTGCAGGACGTGGGCATCGTCCCGCGCTTTGATCGATTGGGTATTCATGATGCACGCCTCCTTTCAGCGGTTGCCGCGGCGGTAGAACATGGTACCGGCGCCGCGGTCGGAGAACATTTCCAGCAGAATGGAATGGGGCACCCGGCCGTCGATGATGACGGCCTCGTGGACCCCCTTGTAGATGGCTTCGGCCATGCCTTCGATCTTGGGCAGCATGCCGCCGGCGATGACCCCGGCCTGTTTGTAGCCCTCGATTTCCGAGACTTCCACTTCGGGAATCAGGGTGGACTCGTCGTCCTTGTCGTAGAGCAGGCCCACAATATCGGTCATGCTGACCAGCTTTTCGGCATGCAGGGCGATGGCGATCTCGGCGGCGGCGGTGTCGGCGTTGATGTTGTAGGGCACGCCGTTGCTGTCCATGCCCACCGTGGCGATGACCGGAATGAAGCTGTCCGCCAGCAGGTGGTCGATCAGGGTGGTGTCCACCCGCTCGATCTCGCCGACATAACCGAGGTCGACATCGGCCTTGCGGGAACAGGTGATCATATGCCCGTCCATACCGCACAGGCCCACGCCGCGGCCCTTGAGCAGCGCCACCAGGTCCTTGTTCACCTGGCCCGCCAGCACCTGCTGGACAATGCCCATCGTCTCTTTATCGGTATAGCGCAGGCCGCCCACGAATTTGGACTCCTTGCCCACTTTTTTGAGCATCTGGTTGATGGCCGGGCCGCCGCCGTGCACCAGCACGACCCGGACGCCCAGCAGCGTCAGGGTGACCAGGTCGTTCATGACGGCCAGTTTGAGCTGATCGTTGACCATGGCATTGCCGCCGTACTTGATAACCAGCGTTTTGCCGTGGTATTTCTGGATATAGGGCGTTGCTTCGCTGAACAGCAGCGCCATCTGTTCGTTTTTCATCGCCGTGTTCCCCTCGCTTCTCAGGTGCGGTAGTCGCCGTTGATCTTGACGTAGTCGTAGGTCAAATCGCAGCCCCAGGCCTTGGCCGTGGCTTCGCCGCAGCCCAGATCCACGAGGATCTCGATCTCGTCCTCCTTCAGGACCTTGGCGGCCTCCTCCTCGCTGTAGGGGTGGTAGGCAGCGTTCTCGCAGACAAAGACCTCACCCGCCCGGCTCTTGAGCCGCACGGCAGTCTTGGAGATGTCGAAGTCCCCCGGCGTATAGCCGATGGCGCAGAGCACCCGGCCCCAGTTGGCGTCGGCGCCGAACATGGCGGCCTTGAACAGGGTGGAGTGGATGACGCTCTTGGAAACCGCCCGGGCGGTGGCCAGATCGGGCGCGCCGGTGACGGTGCATTCCAGCAATTTGGTGGCGCCCTCGCCGTCGGCGGCCAGCTCACGGCAGAGGTGCTCGGCCACGGTGGTCAGCGCCGTCACAAAGGTGTCGTAGCCGGCGGTGCCCGCCTGCACTTCGGCGCCGGACAGGCCGGAGGCCAGCAGCAGGACGGTATCGTTGGTGGAGGTGTCGCCGTCCACCGAGATCTGGTTGAAGGTGGCGGGCACCACGGTGGAAAGGGCCTTCTGCAGCAGGGCGGGTTCCACCTTGGCGTCGGTGGTCATGAAGAGCAGCATGGTGGCCATGTTGGGGTGGATCATGCCGGAGCCTTTGGCAATGGCACCGATGCGGCAGGGTTTGCCGTCGATGGAAAATTCCACGGCGAACTCCTTGGCGTGGGTGTCGGTGGTCATGATGGCGGTGGCGGCATCGTGGCTGCCGGCCGCACTGGCTTCCAGCTTGGCGGCGGCCGCGGGAACGCCCGTCACAAAGGGGGTCAGCTCCATGGCCTGGCCGATGACGCCGGTGGAGGCGGGCAGCACGTCGTTGGCATCGATGCCCAAAGCCTTGGCCACCAGGTCACAGGTATCCTTTGCCAGCTGGATGCCGTTCGGCGCGCAGGTGTTGGCGTTGCCGCTGTTGACCACAATGGCCTGGGCGTAGCCGTCCTGCAGGTGTTCCCGGTCCACCGTGATGGGGGCACCGTACACCTTGTTGGTGGTGTAGCAGCCGGCGCCCGCACAGCGCACGTCCGCCTTGATCAGCGCCAGGTCCAGCTTGGAATGGTTATGCCGGATGCCGCAGTGTACCCCCGCGGCGGAAAAACCTTTGGCGGCGCAGATGCCGCCCGCAACAGACTGAAAACTTTCCATGCTCGTTTTCCTCTCTCACTTTCCACGATCTAACAGGTTACAGGGCCAGACCCGCACATTCGTCCAATCCCAGCATCAGGTTCATGCACTGTACCGCCGCGCCCGACGAGCCCTTGCCCAGGTTGTCGAACAGGCTGATGAGCTGCATCTGGGTGCCGTCGGGGTTGGCCAGGCAAAAGATCTCCAGCCGGTCGGACCCGGCCAGCTTGTTGGCCGCCAAAAAGCCGCCGTCCGTCCCCTCGCACAAGGGGTGCACCGTGATCATCCTGGCCCCGGCGTAGTATGCCGCCAGCGCGTCGGCCACCTGCCGGGCGTCCAGGCCCAGGGCCACAAGGTCCAGGGGGATCATCGTCTCCATTCCCGCGTAATAGTCGGCCACGATGGGCACGAAGTTGGGCGCACACTCCAACCCCGTGATGGCCTTCATTTCGGGCAGGTGCTTGTGGTGGAGCGCCAGGCCATAGGGGCGCGGCGCGTTGAGGGCCCCGTTCTCCCGCGGGGCCTCATACTCGGCGATCATCTTTTTGCCGCCGCCCGAGTAGCCGGTCAGGCTGTAGCAGCTCAGCCGGGCGGTTTTGGGCAGCAGCCCCTTTTCCACCAGGGGCGCCACCGGGGCGATGAACCCGGTGGCGTGGCAGCCCGGCACCGCCACACGGGTGGCGGCGGGCAGCTTTTGCCGCGTCACACCCAGTTCCGGCAGGCCGTACAGCCAGTCGGGGCTGGTGCGGTGGGCGGTGGAGGTGTCCAGCACCCGCACGTCGGGCCGCAGCAGCGGCACCACCTCCCGGGCGGCGTCGTCCGGCAGGCAGAGGAAGGAGAGGTCACTCTCGTTGATGACCGCTGCCCGGGCGTGGACGTCCTTGCGGTCCGCCTCGGAAATCTTCAGGATTTCAAATTCCGGCCGCGCGGCCAGCCGGTCGGCGATGCGCAGCCCCGTGGTACCGGCCGAGCCGTCCACAAAAATCTTATACTTTGCCACAAAAACACCCGTTTCTGTTTATTGGTCGGCCAGTTTTTCCCTGACCAGTTCAATCTGTTGGAGCACACTGGCCTTGGTGGGGCCGCCGTAGCTGGTGCGGCCCTCGCAGCAGGTGGTCAGGTCGATGGCCTGGTAGACGTCTTCCTCAAAAAGATCGCTGTACTGTTTGAATTCCTCCAGCGTCAGTTCCTCCAGCGTCTTGTCGGCGGCGATGCAGGCCGCCACCATGGTGCCGGTGCACTTGTAAGCGTCCCGGAAGGGCATGCCCTTCTTGGTCAGGTAATCGGCACAGTCGGTGGCATTGATGAACCCCTTGGCCGCCGCCCGGCGCATATTGGCGGGCAGCGGGGTCATGGTGGCCAGCATGGGCGTCACGGTGCGCAGGCAGAGCTCCAGCGTGTCCACCGCGTCAAAGATGGCCTCCTTGTCCTCCTGCATGTCCTTGTCGTAGGCCAGCGGGATGCCCTTCATCATGACCAGCAGCGTGTTCAGGTCACCGTAGACACGGCCGGTCTTGCCGCGGATCAGCTCGGTGACGTCGGGGTTCTTCTTCTGGGGCATGATGGAGGAACCGGTGGTGAAGGCGTCGTCCAGCTCGATGAACTTGAACTCCCAGCTGCACCAGAGGATGATCTCCTCGGACAGGCGGGAGAGGTGCATCATGCAGGTGGCGATGGCCGCCCCCAGTTCGATGCAGAAGTCCCGGTCGGACACGCCGTCGATGGAGTTGGCGCAGGGGGCGGCAAAGCCCAGTTCCTGTGCCGTATAGAACCGGTCCAGCGGATAGGTGGTGCCGGCCAGCGCGCCGGAGCCCAGCGGGCACTCGGCGTCCATCCGGCCGGTGGCGTCCCGCATCCGGCCCAGGTCCCGCAGCAGCATCCAGGCATAGGCCATGAGCTGGTGGCCGAAGGTGACCGGCTGAGCCCGCTGCAGATGGGTGTAGCCGGGCATGACGTAGTCGGCGCCCTTGGCGGCCTGGGTGCAGATGGTCTCAATCAGTTCTTTGATCTGCCCCTGCAGATGGGCCGAAGCCTCCCGCAGGTTGAGGCGCAGATCCAGCGCCACCTGGTCGTTGCGGCTGCGACCGGTGTGCAGCCGCTTGCCCGCATCCCCCACCCGGGCGGTGAGGGTCTGTTCCACGAAGGTATGCACATCCTCGGCGGCGGGGTCAATTTCCAGCGCGCCGCTGTGCAGGTCCTCCAGAATGCCGTGCAGACCTTTGTGGATATCCTCCACATCCTGGGCGGAGATGATGCCCTGCCGCCCCAGCATAGCGGAATGGGCCAGGCTGCCCTGGATGTCCTGCTCGATCATCCGCGCGTCAAAGCGGATGGAGGAGTTGAAGTCGTTCACACGGCTGTCGACGGCCTTGCTGGCGCGGCCCTGCCACAGTTGTGCCATAAATACCTCCCGTTGGTCGTTGGTCTTGGAATAACAAAGTCCGCCGTGGGCATACAGCCCGCCCACGGCGGCACAAAATGGGGTCGTTGTTTACCGGAGATCAGTCTTCGGTGGGCCAGCTCTTGGCCAGCTTGGCGCGCTCGGCAATGGGCAGGCCAAACAGGTTGATGAAGCCGGTGGCGTCGGCCTGGTTGTAGTCCTCGTCCTCGCCGAAGGAAGCGGTCTGCTCATCGTAGAGGGTGTAGGGGCTGGTGACGCCGGCGTTGATCATGTTGCCCTTGTAGAGCTTGAGGGTCACATCACCGGTGACGGTCTTCTGCAGGTCGTCGGTGAAGGCGGAGATGGCCTCCCGCAGCGGGGTGAACCACTGGCCGTTGTAGACCAGCTCGCCCATCTTCTGGGCGATGATCTCCTTGAAGTGGAAGGATTCCTTGTCCAGGGTGATGGTTTCCAGCACGTTGTGAGCCTTGTAGAGGATGGCACCGCCGGGGGTCTCGTAGACGCCGCGGCTCTTCATGCCCACCAGCCGGTTTTCGACAATATCCAGCAGGCCGATGCCGTTTTCGCCGCCCAGCTTGTTCAGGTATTCCACCAGCTCGACGCTGCCCATCTCCTTGCCGTCCACCGCGGTGGGGATGCCCTTCTCGAAGTGGATCTTGACGTAGGTGGGGGTGTCGGGCGCCTGCTCGGGGCTGACACCCAGCTCCAGGAAGCCGGGTTTGTTATACTGGGGCTCCAGGGAGGGCTTCTCCAGGTCGAGGCCCTCGTGGCTGAGGTGCCACAGGTTCTTGTCCTTGGAGTAGTTGGTCTCCCGGTTGATCTTCAGGGGAATATTGTGGGCCTCGGCGTAGTCGATTTCCTCGTCACGGCTCTTGATGTCCCACTCCCGCCAGGGGGCGATGATGGTCATGTCGGGGGCCATGGCCTTGAGGGTCAGCTCAAAGCGGACCTGGTCGTTGCCCTTGCCGGTGCAGCCGTGGCAGATGGCGTCGGCGCCTTCCTTCTTGGCGATGTCGGCCAGCGCCTTGGCGATGCAGGGACGGGCATGGGAGGTGCCCAGCAGGTAATCCTCGTACTTGGCGTCCGCCTTGAGGCAGGGCCAGATGTAGTTTTCGATGTAGTCCTTCTTCAGGTCCAGCACGTACAGCTTGGAAGCGCCGGTCTTGATGGCCTTTTCCTCCAGGCCGTCCAGCTCGGTGCCCTGGCCCACGTCACCGGAAACGGCAACCACTTCGCAGTTGTTGTAGTTTTCCTTCAGCCAGGGGATGATGATGGAGGTATCCAGACCGCCGGAGTAGGCCAGTACGACTTTCTTGATGTCCGCTTTGTTCTTTTTCATAATCTTTCCCTCTCCTAGTTGCCAGCGCCGGGGATCGGTTGCTTGCCGTCGCTGAATATTTATTCATTCATCGATGTATATTATACAACTTTCGCAGCAAAAGACAAGTGGAAAACCGCACAAAGGACTTTCCACATTGTGCCCGTTTTTGGGCGTTTTGTACATAGATATGCGTCCTGCATGCGGTTTTGTGTATGAATATTCATTTTTTCGGTGGCAGGCTCCACGAGTCACCGCCGTTTTCCCTGTTTGGGGGTTTATACACCCGAGTCCCGTTGCAGCACCGCCGCCACCGTGGCCGCATCCAGCTGCAGCCGCACGGGTGCCGGCGGGTCGGCGGGCGGGTTGAGCTCGTAAGCCCAGTAGCCCAGGTCCAGCCAGCGGCCGAACTTGTAGCCGCTGTTTTTTTCCACCCCGTAGCGGGTGAAGCCCAGCGCTTTGTGGAAAGCGTCGCTTTGCGGGTTGGGCCGGGTGATGAGGGCAAAGGCGTTGTGGTAGCCCTGGCGGCGCAGCAGTTCCAGCAGCACCGTATAGAGTCTGCGGCCGGTGCCCTGGCCCAGCACGTCGGGGGCACAGTAGACGGTGGTTTCCACGTCCCAGGCAAAGGCCTGCCGGGTATGCCAGGGGTGGGCGCAGGCGTACCCGGCCAGCCGGCCGTCCGCCGTGTAGGCCACCAGGAAAGGCGCCTTTTGCAGCACTTCGGCGATATTCTGCCGGTACTCTTCCACGGTGGAAAGCGCGTACTGGAAGGTCTGGGTGCCGTGGGTGACATACCAATTGTACAGGGTGACCACGTCCCCGGCATCGTCGGGGGTGGCCATCCGCACGGTCAGCCGGTGGCAGGCGGCCCAGTCGGCGGCCAGGGCCTCCTTGTCGGCTTTGGACAGCTTTTTCAGGGCAGCTTCCCGCCGGAGGGCCGCCGGTTTGTCGGCGCAGCGCTCGGCGTAGGCCAGCCGCACGGCGGCCTTGCCGTGGCTTTGGGTATATTTGGCTCCCCCTGCCCCCGTGCGGTGGGCGTGCAGGCGGCGGGCCAGGTCGTTGGTCCAGCCGGCGTACAGACTGCCGTCGGCACAGCGCAGCAGGTAGACCCAGGCCGGGGTGTAGGCCTGCCGGTCGGCGGCCAGGCTGGGGGCGGGCCCCAGGCAGGCGCCGCTCATTCGCTTACCGGGCGGCCGGCGGCCCGCAGGGTGCGGCGGCAGGCCTCGATGGCGGTGGCTTTGTCGTCGGCGGTGATCAGGAACCGGCTGGGGTGGCAAAAGCGCAGCCCCAGGCCGCTGATCTGCCGCAGCTGCTCCTCCGGCTTGCCGGCCCAGGCCGGCGGGAAGGGCAGTTTGCTGCGCTTGGTGCGGTGGTCGGTGACGCACTGGGCGCTGTAGCCGCCCCGCTGGCTGGGATAGACCACGAACAGGGCGTCGGTCTTGTACAGGCCGTTTTTCCAGGGCATGTAGGAGGGCAGCACCACGATGCCGTCCCGCATGTTGGCGTAGGCCCGGCGCACCGTCTCGTCGGCGCGGTTGACGGCGTTGGCGGCGGCGATCTCGTTTTCCAGGATGGTTTTGGCCACCGGCACCGCCCGCCAGAAGCAGGCGTCGGGGTCGTCCTTGGAGTCCCACAGGGGGTTGAAGCTGCCGATGGCGTCGGCCAGGGAATTCTGCTCGCCGGTGTTGTCGTTGAGGTCCAGGGGCTGGATGAAGTTTTCGTCCAGCAGGCGGGCCTGGTGTTCGCCCACCAGCTGGGCACCCAGCACCCGCCACAACAGCCCGAAGGCCGCGTAGGGCACGCCGTTGGGGCGGGTCTCCCGCGGTTCGGAGTGGTGGTCGAACATGCCGCCGCCCACGTCGTAGACGATGCCCTCAAAGTCATCGGGCACCGTGAAGCCGCGGGTGATCTTGATATCGGGGCGCACGATCTGCAAAAGCGCCGTGGAAAACACATCGTCGGCGTGGAACTTGCCGCCGTGGGTAAAGCCGTTTGCGGGTATCTTCATAACAGTGATTCTCCTGATTGGGTGGATTGGGTTTTCTGCCATTATACCACATCCGGCCCGGCGCTGCACGGTCCGGGCACAAAAAAAGCGGCAGACCGCCTCTCCCCTTGCGGTCCGCCGCCCGGCGGCAAACGATTCAACGCCCCATCTGGGGGCCTATGTACCCGCCCGCGCGCCAGTAACTGTGCAGCATCTGACGGCAGGACTCGTTGGCGCGGCGCAGATATTCCTTCTTGCGCTGCCGGTCCTCGTGCTGGCGCTGTTGCAGCAGGCGCCAGGCCGCACAGGTCTTGTGGCAGCCTTGGCAGTAGTGGGAACAATGGGTCTGACAGGGCAACATGGGCGGTTCCTCCCTTGTGTAGGTTTACCCCCAGTATAGCGCGGGAAAGGCGCGGAATCTATCGTATTCCGGTTATGTTTGCGTAAAGAATCGGTCAACAGGCGCCCACGAAGGCGGCAAAGATCTTACGGCTGTCCTCGCTGACTTTCCAGGAGAATTCCGGGTGCCACTGCACGGCCCAGACAAACCGCTTGCCCGGCTCGTAAACCGCTTCCACCAGGCCGTCCGGCGCGGTGGCCATGGCGGTGAGCCCCGGGGCCAGGGTGTGGATGGCCTGGTGATGGTAGCTGTTCACCGGCAGGGTGTCCTTGCCCAGCAGGTCGGCCAGCGGGGTGCCGGGCAGCAGCCGCACCGTGTGGATGGGCGCTTCATAGGCGCCGGTCTGGTGATGGTTGACCTCCGAGGGATATTCCACCGGCAGGTCCTGCCAAAGGGTGCCCCCCAGCGCCGCGTTGAGGAACTGGATGCCCCGGCAGATGCCCAGCACCGGTTTGTCCTGCAGGCGGGCCAGCGCCAGCAGCTTTTGCTCCATCACATCCCGCTGGGGGCTGGTCTCGCCGCACAGGGCGGTCTGGGCCGCGCCGTACAGGGCGGGGGCCACATCCTGCCCGCCGGTGAGCAAAAAGCCGTCACAGGTATCGGCCAGCTGGGCCAGCGCCCGGTCGTCCTCGGTCAGCGGCAGCATCACCGGCACACCGCCCGCCTGCTCCACCCCCTGCATATAGCCGGGCAGCATCCAATAGCTGGCGCGCTGGTAGTCCATCAACGGTACAAGCCCGATCAGCGGGCGTTTCTGGTTTTCCATCGGTCTTTCCTCCCCGTAAAAAAGGCGAAGATGTCCCAGGGGGGGGCATCTTCGCCGTTATGGTTGCCATTGTAGCGCGTTTGGCCGTTCCCGTCAAGGGGTCAGAACGCTTCCACCTTGAAGACCGTGGCGCCGCTGGCTTTGGCCGCCGCCAGCCCCAGGGCGGAATCCTCAAAGATCATCGTTTCCGCCGGGGTGACGCCGAAGTGTTCCATCGCTTTCAGGTAGCCTTCGGGGTCGGGCTTGCTTTTGGTCACATCCTCGCCGGTGAGGATCAGGTCAAACCAGCACACACAGCCGAAATGGCTGAGCACCTCGTTGACGTTGCGGCGGCTGCTGGTGGTGACACAGGCCAGCCGGTTGCCGGCGGCCCGCATGGCCTGCAGCAGCTCCAGCAGCGCCCGGTTGGGCCGGACGCAGTCCAGATAGTCCGCGTACAGTGCCTTTTTGCGGTCGTGCACCTGCTCCACGTCGGCGGGGTCGGGGTCACCGCCCATGAGCGGGCGGAGAAAATCCTTATAGTACCCGCCGTTGCAGTGGGCGGCGTAGTATTCGTCGGTGACGGTGAAACCCAGCTCCTCCAGGGCGGCGCGGTAGGACGCGGCGTTGGCGGGCACCGTGTCCAGCAGGGTACCGTCCAGGTCGACGCAGATCAGCATACAGAAAAAACTCCTTTCAGCGCCGCGCATGGGTGGCGGCGTCGTTGGCCACCATCACCAGCCCGGCGTAGAACATGGGGGCCCGCTTGCGGTCCCGGGACAGTTTGTAGGGCATCAGCCGCAGCCAGTGGATGACCTCGTGCATGAGGATGCTGTCCAGCTGGTGGGGATACCGCCGGCCCAGGTCGGCCATCAGGTTGGCCAGCAGGGCATCGTAGGCGGCCGACCGGGTCAGGGCAAAGTCGATATGGTTGCCCTGCACGGTGACCCGGGGGGTCATCATCATGAACTCGTATCCGCCGTGCAGGCTTTGCAGCAGTTTGCCGTAATCCAGGAAGGGGCTTTCGTGCAGGTTGCCGGTGTTGGGGTCGATGAGATACCACCCCGTGTCGTCGGTGCGGCAGATGATGTTTTCGATGGTCAGGTCCCCGTGGATGGTGCTCACCGGGTCGTGGGCAAACAACGCCCGCAGCCGCTCGTGGTCGAACAGCCAGCCCAGCCGGCCCAGGTTCTGGTATTCCTTGCCGTTGATCCAGACGGTGGGGGCTTCCATCAACTCGTGCAGGCTCCGGGCCTCCCGCAGTTTTTGCAGGTTGCCGTCCACCTTTTTGGCCAGGTATTGCTCGATTTTGGCCGGGTCCGCCGCCGTGGCGGTGGGCCGGTAGAGCTTTTCTTCCAGGGTGTCCAGCACCTGGTGGAGCACGGCGGCGCTCTTTTCCACCGGGTGGGAGTGCAGGTAGCGGAACATCCCCACGGCCTGGGGGTCGTAGGTCATGTCATACCAGCAGCAGCCGTCCGCCTCACCGGTGCGCAGAATCTCGCACAGAGGCAGCCTGTCCTGCTGGGCCCGCAGCCAGTGGAGCTGCTCGGCCAGCTTTTCTCCGTCGGCCCCAAAGGCGTATTTGCGGTAGAAGGTGCGGGTTTTGTCCATGCAGAGCATCGTCGTGGCGTTGGACCCCGCCGAGTAGTCCTGCAGGATGGTGATGTTTTGGTTCATCTGCAAAAAGCGGTCCACCCAGGCCTTGTTCTGTAGCCCGAAATACTGGCTGAGGAAGGCCGCCCGGTCCTGGGGGTCCGCCTGGGGCAGCAGGTTGCGGTAGCTTTCCCCCGCCGGAGCGGCGGCGGTGGCCTGGTTGACGGCGCCGCGGACCTTTTCGGGCAGCAGGGTCACCAGCCACATGACGGCCAGCGGCACCAGATACCAGCTGAGCATGGCGGCGCAGGCCGCTGCCGGTGCGCCGTACAGCGCCCCGCCGGGCAGCACCACCCGCAGATCCCCCGCCGACTGACCGAACAGCGTGTTGCAGACCTCCACCAGCGTCATGGGGTGTCCGGCGCCGGTCAGTGCCAGGGCCAGTGCCCGGTAGGACCCCAGGTAGGCCGCCCACATGAGCACCGTGTTGGCGGCCAGCCGCGCCAGGTTGATGCGGCGCAGGTCCTTGAAAGTGTTGATGAGGCTCCAGCAGAAGACCATGCCGTCCAGTTTGAGGGTGTCGTTGAAGATGCCGCACACCGCCAGGCAGCCCCGCTTGATGGCGTCCCGCAGGAAGACCACCACGGCCAGGGCCACCGCCAGCAGCACGGCGAACAGCAGGTAATACCGGGCCGCGGCACGAACGGGCGCGCCCCCCTGCCCGGCCAGGGCAAAGGCGCCGAAGCCCAGCGCCACAAACCAGACATCCAGGAACCGGTCCATGATGACGGTGGCCAGGGCGAAGCCGATGCCGGACTTCATCCGGCGGCCCACAAAGACCGCCCGGAAGAGGTCTCCCAGGTGGAGGGGCAGCACGGTGTTGAGCACGTAGCCCCCGGCCATGCCCCGCAGCATCCGGCCCCGCAGCGGCCGCTCATAGATGCGGACAAACTGTTCCCACCGCAGCAGGCGGAAGGCATGGCCCGCCAGCACCAGCAGGATCGAAAGGATCAGATAGAAAACCATTTATTCCAGCGCCTCAAATCCGGCGGCATTTTCGGGGGCTTCGGCCGCACGGTACTCGTCCGGCGTGCCGAAGGGCAGGTGCAGGTCGGTGGCAAAGCCTTTGACCACCGCGCCGCGGGCCGCCAGCACGTTGTAGATGCCCGAGACAAAAAACTCTTTGTAATCGCAGTGGTGCAGGTATTCGGCGCAGGCATCGGCGTAGGTCTTTTTGTCCTTGAAGTAGTAGGCCCCGCAGATGGCGTCATGGCTGACCACCTGTTTTTCCACCGTATGGCAGACGTTGCCGTCGGCGCCGTACTGCAGATAACTGTAGGCGGGCGAATCGCTGGGGAAGGTCAGCAGCGCGCCGTCCGGGCCGTCGGCAAAGCGGCCCTGCGCGCAGAAGTCATAGAAGGACTTACACAAAAACAGATGGTCGCAGTCGTTGAAGAGCAGCGGTTCCCCGTCGGGCAGACTTTCGGCGCCCTTCAGTGCCGTGACGGCCGCCCCGGCCGTGACCTCCGGCAGGGCGACGATGCGGGCATCGGGCCAGCAGCGGCGGATCTTTTCGTCGATGGCAAAGTCCCGGATGTGTTCTTCCAGCACCACAAAGGTCAGGTCGGCGCAGTCCACGAACTTTTCCACGCTGCGGGCCGCCCAGTAGAAGAAGGGCTTGCCGTGGATTTCGATGAGGGGTTTGGGGCAGACAAAGCCGTTTTCAAAAAAGCGGCTGCCCCGGCCCGCCATGGGCAGAATCAGATGGAGTTTGGACATACAGCAGCTCCTTTTTCGGGCGCTCAGGCGTTGTCCCGGGCGGCCAGCATCTTGCATTCGGCATCAATCACCCGGGCAAGGCCGGTCTCGATGTCCACCTGGGGCACCCAGCCGTAGGCTTCTTTGGCGTGGGTGTTGTCGCAGAGGCTGAACTTGTTGACCTCGTGGTCGAGGATTTCCTCCTTGATGCCGTAGGCCCCGCCGTACAGTTCGGGGTATTTGGCCCAGTAATGGCTGGAGGGGCAGTATTTGGCTTCGATCTCCTTGCCCATCAGGCGGCAGGCGATGCCGTAGAGCTGCCGCACCGAGTAGCTCTGGTTGCTGGAGACGTTGACCGCATCAAAGCCCTTTTGCGGGCGTTCCACCACCCGCAGGGCCAGGGCGATGAGGTCATCCACATAGATGTAGTCCCGGCGCTGGTTGCCGTCCGAGTGGAACTCCGGCGTGCGGCCGTAGTACAGTTCCCGGATCATATACCCCACAAAGGGCGGCTGCTTGCGCAGGCAGTCGATGTGGGGGCCGTAGACGTTGGCAAACCGCAGGCAGGTCACCGTCATGCCGTAGGTGTCGGCAAAGCTCTGGCAGAACCGCTCGCCGCAGTATTTGGTGTTGGGGTAGATCAGCGTCGGCGTATGGAAGGAGGTTTCCACCGTGGGGAATTCCGTCTCGTTCTCATACATGGCGTTGGTGGAGGCCTGCACCACCTGCTTGACGCCGGTGCGGCGGGCACATTCCAGCAGATGCACGAGCCCCAGGGTATTCACTTCCACCGCCTGGACCGGGTCGCTCTGGCAGTCGGGCAGCGGGGCAATACCCGCAATGTTGTAAACCACATCGAACTTTTCCGCCTCGAACAGGGCCGGAATGGCCTGCCGGTCGCGGATGTCCATCCGGCGCACCTCGGGGCCGAAGTCATGGTCGTCAAATTTCAGGTTGTCCAGGTTGCCGTAGGAGAAGTTGTCGATGCCGACGACCTCGTCGCCGCGCTGCCACAGGGCGTGCCACAGCTGGCCGCCGATGAATCCGGCGGCGCCCGTTACCAACACTTTCATGAAAAAAGCCTCCTTACTGCTGCACCGGAATCTCGGTGTAGGTGTAGTCGTCGATGATCTTGTCGCGCCACTCCCGGCTTACGAAGTCCCGGGGGCTGCGCAGATACCGCCCGCAGAGTTTGAGCAGGCTGATGCCGAAGCTGGTGAGCTTGTTGTTGCTGACCTGGTCTTCCTCCCGCCAGCTGATGGGGAAGAACAGCACTTTCTGTTTGAGCTGGCAGAGGGCCAGGATCATGCAGTCATTGAAATACAGCGTATCGGGAAATTTTTTGTAGTATCCGTTTCGCAGCGGCGCCACAGCGTACAGGTTGAGCCCGCTGCCCAGGTCGGTGATGCGTTGGCGCGCCACCAGGCTGAACAGGGCGTTGAAGCCGTGGTTGCCCACCACCCGCAGCGTGCTGTAGCCCCGGATGCGGCTGTCCTTCATGAAGCGGGAGCCCAGGCAGCAGTCGTACTTTAGATACGTACCGTCCTGCAGAATGGGCAAAAGGTCCGCGATGGCGCCCTGGTCGTCGCCATGCAGCACCACCAGATGGTCATACCCGTGGGCGACCGCATAGCCGAAGGCCACCTTGTGGCTGCCGCCCAGGCCGTAGTTCTGGTCGTTGCGCAGCAGATGCACCGGCGCCTCGGGATGGCGGCGGCACCAGTCCTGCACCGCGGCCTCGGTGCCGTCGGTGGAGCGGTTGTTCACCACAATACATTCCCCCACCCAGGGGGCGATGCGGGCGTCCAGCAGCTGGGAGAGCACCCGCGGCACCTGTTTTTCGCAGTTGTAGGCGGGAATGAAGACAAGCAGTTTTTCCATGGGCAAGGCTCCTTTGGCCGAAGCAAGTTTTGGTTTAAGCATAACACAAAACGCCCCCGCTGGCAACGGGGGCGCGTAAGGTCAGGCCGTTTTGTCCACCACCAGCACCTGCAGGTTGGCGGTGCCGAAGGTCACGGTGTACCGGTCGGCAATGGGCAGGTTCTCCTCGATCCAGGCATGGAACTCCGCCATGTCCCGCACCTCGGCGTCGTCATAGAGGATGACGTCGGGCAGTTTTTCCGGCATTTCCTCGTAGTATTGGATGAATCGGGGGTCGCTGTCGGTGCCGGAGATCACCGACGCCTGGTTGACGGTCAGGGTGCCGTCCGCCATCAGGAAGCCCAGGCCGTGCTGTTCCCCGATGGCCTGCAGCACCCCCTGCCCGGCATAGGGGGCCAGCGCCTCATACAGGCACTGCTGCATATCGGCGGCCTTTTCGTCCGCCCGGATGCCCTTGGCCGGGCCGTTTTCAATCATCACCAGCGGGGTGTCTGCCACCGTGTGGCCCTTCCAGCCGGTGGTCTGGACGCACCAGACCCGGCAAACCGCCAGGAAGACCAGCACCGCCCCCAGCGCCGCCCGCGCCGTGGGCGGTCGCACCCGCAGCAGCATCAGCAAGCCGCACAGGGCCGGCCAGGTCAGGTACATGAAGGTGGCGGGCAGCCCCAGCAGGGTGGAACGCAAAATAAAGGCGTAGGCGGCCAGCCCGGGCAGATACCCCAGCCAGAACAGCGCCGCCGCGCCGGGCTGCTCGCGGGCACGCCAGAAGGCCCAGGCCCCGGCCAGCACCAGCACCGGCACAAACTGCCGTTCGTCCAGGCTGCCGTCCTTGACGGCGCGCAGCGCGCACAGCAGCGTGGCCAGAATGCCCCACAGTCCCAGCACAAAGGCACCGCGTTCCGGCAAAGCCACCTTGCGCAGGCCGGCAACGGCGTAGGCCACCAGGGCCATGGCCAGCGGCCACCGCCAGCTCTGCAGCACCGGCAGGGCCTGCTGCGCCAGCAGCGCCAGCCGCTCCCCCGCCGTAAAGTTATACTGCGGATCGTGGAGGATCAGCCCCACCCGCGCGAGGAATGCCCCCAGATCAAAGCCCATACCCTGCAGCGTCCAGACCAGGAAGGCCACGCCGCAGACCGCACAGCTGCCCAGCAGCACCCAGGCGCCCCGGGGAATGCCCAGGAACCGGGCCTCGCCGCCCTGGCGTCCCAGCAGGACCATGCCGATCCAGAGCACCGCAAAGGCCGCGATGCTCTGGGGAAAGGCCAGAAAGCTCAGGCAGGCGCAGACCGCGCCCACCGCCACCAGCCAGGGTTTGCGGAACCCCCGGGTGACGTAATGGTGGCAGCACAGGAACGCCGCCACCGTAAAGTGGAACTGCTGGCCGGTATAGTCCGGGCCCAGAAACCACTTGGGGATATACAAAAGCAGCACCAGCGCCGCCAGGGCGGCCCCGCTGCGGCCCAGATCCCGCCGGAATTCCTTATAAAAGACCCAGCTCATGCCGGCTTTGCAGGCCAGCACCACCAACCGGAAAAAGAGCAGCACCCCGGTGGTGGTGCCGGTGATGCCCAGATACACCGCCAGCAGCGCGGCCGCCGGCAGCGACGAGAGCTGGTGGGGTTCCCACATGGTGGCAAACAGCCGGTCGCCGCTGACCAGCCGGTACCCCAGCGAGAGGGCGTATTCCTCGTCGATTTCCAGCCCTGTAAAGGCGGAGTAGAGCAGCACCCCCAGGCAGAGCACCGCCGCCGCGGCCCAGAAATACCGTTCCGTTCGTTTGGTCATTGCGCATCACCGCCTTGCAGGGTTTTGTGCAGCAGGGCATCCCGGGCGTACCACAGGTAGGGCAGCCAGTTTTCCCGGAAGGCCCCCCACTTGCGGGCAAGCCAGCTCTGGGGGCGGGCATCCTTGTGCTTGACGGCCGCCACATCGAAATAGCGCGCCTTGTCCCGCACCACAATCTTGGCCTCAAAGGGCAGGTCCCAGCCCTCGGGGTACCAGTAGGCGGGGGTCAGCAGCCGATAGTCGCTGCGCTCCGCCGCATAGCGGTTGAGCTGGCTTTCGTCGTGCCACAGGGCAATGACCCCGCGGGCCAGATCGTCCTCGGTGCGGCGTTCCAGCTCGTGGCACAGCGCCAGAAAAGCCGCCGCCGTCCCGCCGTTGAGCCCGCCCGACACATAGT
Source organism: uncultured Subdoligranulum sp. (assembly GCA_904374465.1). Lineage (GTDB taxonomy): Bacteria > Bacillota > Clostridia > Oscillospirales > Ruminococcaceae > Gemmiger. The sequence continues at coordinate 47,160 of CAJFFY010000006.1, read as the reverse complement.
CCCTGCCGCAGTTGTAGGGAATATAGGCCGTACTTTTGGGGTTGCGGTCGTAGGAGTAAAAGATCGGCTTTTTGTCCCAGAAGCCGGGCTGCTGTACCAGCAGCAGGTTTTCGCCTTTCTCGGGCCGGGGCAAGAATTCCTCCGCCGTGACGGTTTTTTCGCAGACCAGGTTGGCATTGAAAAAGAAGAGAAAATCGCAGCCGGCCAGGGCTTTTTCCTGCGTCAAAAAAATGGAAAACCGCCGCAGCGTGCTGTAGGGCCAGTCGTAGGCCTCCTGGGTGATGCGGTGCACCCGGGGGCAATCCTGCCCCGGGATGGTTTCGGCGTCGGTAAAGACGAAATATTCCTTTTCGCACCCGGGCAGGAAGTTTTTCTCAAAACTCGCGTAGAATTCCGGCCAGAAGACCGTGTACTTCCCGGTGCAGAGGTAGAGCATCCCGATTTTCGGCATCACGCGCTCCTTTTATGGGTGAGTTTGCGCCAGATTCCGGCGCCGTACTGCCGCAGGTAGGCGGCGTCACGGCCCCAGCCGTAGACCAGCAGGTTGAAGAGATTGGGCAGGATGCAGACGATCACCGCCCGGGGCACAAGCCCCAGCCAGCCGTCCAGCGGCACAGCCTCGCAGACGGCCCAGGTACCGCCCATGCAGAGGGCCAGCGTGACCAGGTGCAGCGCCTGCATCACCAGGTAGTGGCCCATGCTGCCCTTCATATACCGGCTGAACACCACGACGATGCGCCCTGCCCACATGATGCAGTGGGCCACCACGGTGGCGATGAGGGCGCCGGTGATGTCAAAGACCGGGAACAGAACGAAACTGAGGATCAGGTTGACGGCGGCCGAGGCCACCATGAACCACTGGTCCTGCTCAAAATGGCCCAGCACCGCCCGGTAGGACCCCAGCATCCGGTGGTTCCAGCCCACGTACTCGTTCAGGCAGAACACCAGCACAAAGCCCAGGGGCAGCAGCCAGTCCTCCCCCATCCAGGCCGCCATGAAGGGCTGGAACAGGCAGAAGTAGGCCGTGGCCACAAAGCTGCCGAAGGCATAGCTGAACAGATCCATCCCCCAGAACACCTGCTTGTCGTGGTCGTTGGCGGTGGCGGATTTGTCGTAGACAATGTTGCCGATGGCCGCGGCAAAGCTGTCCATGATCTTGTTGCCCAGGTCGGTGGCGCTGGTGGAGATGTTGGTGTAGTTGCCCAGCAGCGTCGTCTGGAGCGAACCGCCCATGCGGGAGGTGACGATGGTGTCCGACGAGCCGTAGATGGTGTTGGACAGCCGGTGCACCAGGTAGTACCGCAGGTCGTGGAAGATGCCCAGGTCCTTGAAATCCCGGAAGCTGACCTTGACGTCATGCACGTAGGGGAAATCCTTGCGGAACCGGCGGGCAATGACCAGGTTGGCGCAGACGTTGCAGACGATGGTCACGCTGAAGTAGAGCACATAGTTGGGGCACCACAGGGATACGGCGATCTTGGCCAGCGAGGTGAGCACGTTGAAGAAGAAGTCAATGCGGGTACACAGGTACCCCTGCTGGGTGCAGGTGTACATCAGCCGCCGGGTGACCAGGAAATAGCTGCACAGCGTGGACACAACATTGAGGCCGTACACCGTGTAGCCGGTGGTCAGCGGCACGTCGGGCATGATCCAGGGCAGGGCGGCGGCGCCCAGCAGGGCCAGCACCGCGATGGCCAGTCCCACCGCCCGGTAGGCCCACTTGTACATCGACATGTACTTGCTGATCTTTTCCTCGTTGCGGGCGGCGATCTGCTCGTACAGGCGGTAGCTGATGACGCTGCCCACGCCGAACTCGGCGATGGAGAAAAAGTTGAACAGCTGGGTGACCACCTGGGACGCCGTGCTGATCTGGGTACCGAAGTTGTAGACCAGCAGCTTGCGGGTGACCAGGCCCAGCAACAGCAGCAGCAGGCTGGAGCCCACCGCGTAGGCCATATTGATGAGGGTACGTTTGGTTCGCAAAACGGGTTATCCTTTCTTGGCGTGGGCGGCCAGCCAGAGGGTCAGCCGCGGACCCAGCAGCCGCATCATCTTCTGGAAGAGCCGCCAGTCCCGGCGGGTGGCCACCTCGGCGCCGTGGGCGTAGAGGGGGCGCAGCTGTTTCAGGTAGGGCAGGCAGGCGTGCCGGATGCCTGCGTCCGGCACGGCGGCCGTGCGGGCCTGGGGCCAGAAGACATCGGCGGCGGCGTCCCGCATGGCGGCGTAGGTGGCGGTGTCCAGGTGTTCGATGGTGGCCAGAGCGACCAGCCGCCGCTGGGCCGCCACCAGCGCCTTGAACCGCTTGGGCAGGTTTTTGGCGTCGGTGAGCAGGCTGCCCGGGCGCCCCACCCGGTAGTGGGTGAACACCACGTCGAGGAAATAGATTCCCTCGCACCGGGTCAGCAGCAGCAGATCAAAGGGCCAGTCCTCGGCCCAGCGCACGTCGGGCCAGAAGTGCAGGTTTTCCTCCACCAGCCAGGCACGGCGCAGGCAGTATTTCCACACCGACCAGTGTCCGGCCCGGTAAAGTGCCCGCAGCCGTTCGCCGTAGTCGGTGCTGTCAAAGGGACCGGGCAGCAGATGCAGCCCTTCGTGTTCGGTCAGGGTGCCGTCGGGCTGCCACTCCAGATGTTTGCCCACATACCAGTCATACCCCGGGTGGGCCGCCAGTTCCCGGCGCAGGGTTGCCAGCAGTCCGGGGGCCATGGCGTCGTCGCTGTCCAGAAACAGCACCCAGTCCCCTTTGGCGGCCCCCAGCCCGGTGTTGCGGGCTGCAGCCAGCCCGCCGTTTTTGCGGTGGATGACCTGCACGCCGGGAATTTCCCGGGCGAAGGTATCGCACAGCTGGGGGCACAGGTCGGTGGAGCCGTCGTCGATGAGCAGGCACTCCCAGTCCCGGGGGCCTTCCTGCTCGGCCACACTCTTGATGCAGTCGGCCAGGTAGTTCTGCACATTGTACACCGGCACGATGATGGAAAACAGCGGCATGGAGGGCCCCCTTTCGGTTTTATTCGGTGGGAATCAATTGCCAGTCCGGCTGGTAGAGCGCCGTCTGTTTGGTGTGGGCGTACCACCGGTCGGGGGCCCACACCTGCCGGTCCGGCCCGGCCAGATACTGGGCCCACCAGCTGTAGGTGGAGTTGCTGATCACAAATCCCCGGCACCGCTGCATCAGGGCCAGGTCCCCCGCCGCGCTGCCCCGGGGCATGTACACGGCGGGCAGCCCGGCGGTGTCGAGATTGGCCCGGGCCCAGGGGATGTCGTCCGAAAAGACAAACAGGGTGGCGTCCGGGTGAGCAGCCGCCACGGCGGCGATGGCCCGGGCGTAGTAGGCCGGGGTGCAGACCTGCAGGATCTCGTTTTCCGGCTTGCAGTAGTCCCCCCGGCGCAGGTGTACCGCCACCGGGTAGGGTGCTGCGGCGATGGTGGAAGATTCCTCGGCCGCCGGCGGGTCCTTGGCCTGCAGTTCCTGCCGGATGGCGTCGGCGCAGTCGGCAAAGTAGGCTTCCCCCTGGAAGTATCCCCAGGCCAGGAAATGCCGGGTGGGACCCCGGCGCACCGGCACATAGCCGTCGGTGGCAAAATGGGTACCCACCAGGTTGAGCAGCGGGGCGCAGCGGCGCTCCCACCGGTTCCAGTCCCGGGCCAGCAGTCCCTTGCGCTGTTCGTACTTGATCATCAGCGTTTTGGCGGCGTTCTGCACGGGCAGGTAGGCTTTGGCAAAACCCGGTTCGGCCAGGATCTTCACATCGGGGGAAAGGCGCAGCGCGTCCAGTGCGCAGACCGTGTGGGCGGGCGCACCGTCCCGCCAGTCCTGCCGGTCCAGCAGGGTGACGGGTTCGCCGCAGCGCAGGCCCAGCGCCCGGGCAAAGGCGTAGATGAACATCTGGTTGCCCAGGCCCCCGGCCAGTTCGGCATAAATCATCGGTGTTCCCCCAGTCGGTCGTAGAGTTGTGCCATCCGCTCGGCGGCAATCTGCAGTTCATACCCGGCGGCGGACAGCTGCGCCCAGTGGTCGCCGTGGTCCCCCCGCCCGGCGATGCGCACCGCGGTGGCCGCCCAGTCAGTCAGCGGCGCGTCCAGCGGCAGAAAATGCACCAGGTCGGTGACGGCGCCGTCGTCCGGCACGTTGGTGGAGGCCAGGCAGGGCACCCCGCAGCCCTGGGCTTCCACCAGGGTGACGGGGCTGCCCTCAAAGTTACTGGGCAGCAAAAACAGGTCAAAGGCGTTCATGTAGGCGGGCACATCGCTCTGCACCCCGGCAAAAATCACCCGGTCGGCAAGACCGTGCCGGGCGGCGGCGTCCCGCATGGCGCCCTCCATCTCGCCGGTGCCCACCAGCAGCAGTTTCCAGGCGGAGTCGGTGGCGGCCAGCGCCGCAAAGACCTCCATAAGGAAGAGCGGGTTTTTCTGGTGGTTGAGCCGTCCCACGAACCCGGCCAGCCGGTCGGTATCGGCAATGCCGTACCGCGCCCGGGTGGCGGCCCGGGCCGCGGCGTCGGGGTGAAAACGACCCCGGTCCACGGCATTGCAGGCCACGGCGAAATTGGGTTTGCGGTCGATGTGATCCCCGAAGACAAACCGTCCGGCCGCTACGCCGCAGCCCAGGAAATAGTCGGCAAAGAGCTGGTATACCCCGTGGGCCACCCGCCAGGTGAGCGTCATGGGCGGGTAGACGATGTGGCTGTGGACGATGATTTTGGCCCGGGGGCAGAGCAGGCGCATCATGGCGCAGACCGGCGCGCCGATCTTGCTGGCCGTGTGGTAATGGATGATGTCGTACTCCTTATGGGTGCACAGATGCCGCCACAGCGCCCGGATGCGGTCCTTTTTGTGGTCGGGTACCGCCAAAATGCGCACCCCGTGGGCTTCCAGCGCGGGGGCGGTGCTGGCCTGGTCGGGCGGGCACTGCCCCACAAACAGGTCCACCCGGTACCGGTCGGTGTCCAGGTGCAAAAGCAGGTTCTGCACATACCGCTGTACACCGCTTTGTACCCCCAGGTGGTTGCTGATCATCAGAATACGCATGGCAAAACCTTTCTGTTCGTTCGTTTGTTCCTTCTTTGCAAAGAAGGAACCGAAGAAACTCCAAACCGAATCACAAGGGCGGCACGGCAACGCGCACCTGCTGGTTTACCAGTAACTGCCACCCTCTACCGTTTCCCGGTGGGAGATTCCCTCCTCGGGGGCGGGGCGCACCCAGGCGTCGTTGTACAGTTTCGAGATGACCGGGTGGTCGTCCCACCGCTTGCCCCGTATGCCGAACAGCAGCTGGGTGGCGCCGCTCATCTGGATGGCCGTGTGGCCGGTGTCCCGGGCGTGGGCAGCCAGCGGCAGACCGTAGGCCCCCGCCCCGATGATGGCCACCTCGTAGTCGGCGGCGTCCATCTCCGCCTGCGTGGCGGCCAGGGCGTCAAACCAGCTGGCATAGTCGGTCTGTTGCCCGGCCAGCCCCTGCACAGCCTGGACCACGGTCAGGCTGGCGAAGGCCGGCAGGATGTCGGTGCCGGGGAACAGCTGTTCCCGCCGGGCATACTGGCGCAGGATGGTTTCTTTAAAAGGATGGACCACCAGCACCTTTTTGCCGGCCAGCGCCGCACTCCAGGGGTGGGCGTGGTAGTAGGGTTCCAGCGCCCGCAGCTGAGTGAAAAGGGTCCCCTGGCAGCCCCGGATGACCTCCCGCTCATCCCCCACATCCCACAGCGCCAACAGATCGGCGCTCTGGGCGCAGGCTACGTACAAATCGCAGAAGCGGCCCAGCGTGTCGTCGTCGGTGGGGAACACTCCCGACAGATTCTGAATATCCTGCCGGGTGCGGTCGGTAAAATGGCCGCCGTTGTGACGGTAGTCGGCCACGGTGCGCATCTCGGTGGCGCCGCAGCGGGCAAACAGGAACGGCCCGCCCCGCTGCACGGCCGCCCGGGCCAGATCGTTGCCGGCCTGGGCTTGCAGCACCTTGACGCCGCGATATTTGATGCCGAACCGCAACCCTTTGTACAGATTGCGGGCGGTTTCCAGCAGGGCGTTATCGTTGTCCATGGGCGGCCTCCCGCTTGTTGGGCAGCAGCGCCAGCGCCACCTCGGCGCTGTTCTGCCACAGAAAATGTTCGTTGATTCGCTTCTGGGCGGCGGCCCCCATGATGTCGTCCACCCGGTCCAGGGCGGCAGCCATCGCCGCCACATCGTCGCACAGAATCCCGCTGACCCCGTCCTCGATGATGAGGTCCGGCCCCGGCGCATGGCGGGCCACCGGCGGGCAGCCCGCATACATGGCTTCCAGCAGGCTCATGCCAAAGATTTCCTGGTCGTTGAGGTTCACGAAGGCGTCGCAGGCATGGTAGTAGACATGCACCGCCGTGTTGGGCAGCTGGGGAATCAGCCGGCAGCGGTCCAGCAGGCCCGCCCGGGCCAGGGCGTCACGCAGGGCGTCGCCCTGACTGCCCTGCCCGATGATGACCGCCTGCCAACCCGGCGCCGCCTGCAGCAGCGGCACCAGGTCCAGCGGCCGCTTGTAGGGGTCCAGTCGGCCCACAAAAATCAGGATTTTCGCGTCCCGGTCCAGGCCCACGGCGCCCCGCAGCTTGGGCTTTTCGGCGGGTACGTCGGGGATGATGGCCGTGTCCAGCCCCACCGGCATCAACCCGGCACAGGGCACGCCCAGGCTTTCCAGCTCGGCGGCCACAGCGGGTGTTTTGGCGTAGGTGGGCGTTTTTTTGTAGACAGCCAGGTTGCGCCGCAGCAAAAGGTCCATAACAAGGCGCACCGCTTTGTGGGGGGAAGCGCTTTTCAGCGCCCCCAGCTGGCTGTAAAACAGGATGCCGTGCCGCCGGCAAAAGCGGTAGAGGGCGGGCACCCCGGGGGAGTTGTCCCCCATCACATGGACGGCGTCCACCCGCTCATCCAGCAAGACCTGCCAGCTTTTGAAAAAGGCCTGGGATCCCAGGGCCCGCACCGGCAGGTAGTAGATTTTCACGTTGGGTTCCGGTTCCTCCACCGTGGGGGCGGCGGCGTCCGGGGCGGGATAGAGCACAATGCCCCGGGCCCCCAGCGCCGCAAAGGCGCGGGCCAGGCCCACCTCCTGCCGGTTGTACAGGCCTTTGCGGCCCGAAGGTCCGCAGTAGAACTGCGGAATGGCGATGGTTTTCATGCGTCCGTTTTCACCTTGGTCAGATAACGCCCGTCGATGATTTCCAGCACATCATCGCGGCAATAGGTATGGATGCCGATCACGTCGGCGGGGTCCAACCCCGCAATGCGGACCGACTGGGGCATGGCGGCACACAGCGGTACCTGGGAATTGCCCCGCCGGGCCGAAAACTGCAGATAGACACCGTAATCCACCTTGGTGCTGACCTGGGTGGGATGGATGACCTGCTCTCCCAGCAGAAACAGCGGCCCCGCGTTGCGGCTGGTCAGGTCAAAGTCCCGGTGCTGCAGGTTGAAGGCCTCGTCGGGCAGCAGCTCGAAGGGTTCGCCGGTGGGTTCCGGCGGCTCGGTGCCGGGCAACGGCTCGCCCGGTTCCTCGGCTTTGCACAGCGTAAAACGCCGGTACCGCACAAACAGCTGGTTGTCCGGCTTGGTTTCGCTGCAAAGCAGGGTCAGCGCCGACTGCGTGCGGTCCACCAGAATGGTATCGCACAGTTCCCCGTCCACCGCAAACCGCTGCACCAGTTCCCACCCGGTGGGGAATTCCCGGCAGCGGTAGAGCCGCAGGCTGTGGTCGCTGCCGGTTTCGGGAATCATCCAGGTTTCGCCGTTCCAGTCAAACACCGTGGGGAAAGACAGGTGGAAGGACTCCTCCAGGGCCACCTGCCAGTCCCCCGCCGTACCGTCATCGGCCAGGGTGCATACCTCGATGCGGCCCTTGCCGGCGGAAAGGTCCATGGCCTCGGCAAAGAGATACCGGGTACCGCTCCGGCGGTACAGCAGCGGGTCGGCATACCAGAACCCCGTCCGTCCGGGCAGCGGAGTGTAGGGGCCCGCCCCCAGGGCGGGCAGCGGGTCGGTGCCTTCCGCCGTGGGCAGCGGGCGCACGGCGATGGTATAGATTTCCTTTTCGCCCGTCAGCTTGCGGAAAAGCCGTCCGGGCGGCATATGCAGGGCGCGGTAGAGTTGATTCATGTTCTTTCCTTTTTATACAGACGCAGCAGGGTGCGGTAGTTTTCTTCTTCGTCGTAGGTACGGCGGGCCGCGGCGGCAATGGCCGCGCAGTCAAACTGCATGGCGGACAGCGCCTGCACCGCCCCGGCCAGGGCCTTGGCGTTGCCGGGGGCAAAGCGCAGTCCGTCGATGCCCTGCCGCACCGACGCCCCCACGTTGCCCAGGTCACTGGCCAGCACCGGCGTACCCAGGGTGTGGGCTTCCGCCGGCACCAGGGCAAAGCTCTCGTAACAAAGGCTGGCGGCGACGACCGCTCGGCTTTCGGCCATATGGCGGTGCAGTTCGTCGGGGGGCAGCTGGCCCAGAAAGCGCACCTTGGGCCCGGCGGTCGCCCGGGCCCAGTCCCCCAGGGGCCCCTCCCCCGCCACCAGCAGGTCGGGGGCCGCTTCGCCCAGCTGCTGCCAGGCCTCCAGCACCACCCGCAGGCCCTTGAGCTCCTCCAGGCGGCCGGCAAACAGCATCTGGGGTTTGCGCTGCGCCCAGGGCAGCACTTCCACCGGGGGAACGTGCACCGGGTTGGGTTTAACCACCAGCCGGTCCGCATCAAAGGTGGGGCGCTCGTGGTTGAATTCCATCAGTTTGCGGCGGTCGAATTCCGTCAGGGCCACCATCGTGACCCCCCGCCAGGTGCCCAGGCGGCGGTGCAAAGCGTAGGCGGCCGCCACCACGGCGGTCTGCACCAGGCTGCCCCGGTAGCACCGGTGACGCAGCGCGCAGGAAAGCCCGTGGTGGGGGCAGTCCTCGCAGACGGTGCCGTCCCGCAGCAGGATACCGTTGGGACAGAACAGCCGGAAGTTGTGCAGCGACTGCACCACCGGCACGCCGGTGCCTTTGGCCGCCCGCACCACGGCGGGGCTGAGCAGCAGCAGCGTGTTGTGGATGTGCACGGCTTCGATGTGCTCCCGCCGGATCAGGTCGGCTACCTCCCGGGCGGCGGCGCCGTTCCAGACCGCGCGCAGCGGCAACAGTGCCTTGGCCATGCCGTGGGCTGCTTCCTCGTTGCTGCGCTCATAGACCACCACCCGGTGGCCGTGCCGTTCCAGCAGGGCGCGCTCGGCGGCAAAGACGGCATCCTCCCCGCCGGGCAGCCGGTAATGACAGTGTACCAGCAGAATGTTCATGCCGTTTTGCCCCCTTTTGGATAGAGTTCACCTATTTTGCTATTATACCCTTTTTGGGGAACCGGCGCAAGGCAGGGCGGCAAAAAGCCGGGGCCCCGCAGCAGGCGGGGCCCCGGCCGGAATCACGGTTCCTGAAGGTCCTTCTCACGCATTTTTTTGATGGTTTCCTCGATATGGAAACTCTTGTCCAAGGCAGGGTAAATGGCCATCAGGCTGAGCAGCGACGGCAGCCAGAATCCCGCAATGATGACCACAAAAGAGCTGATGGGCCAGAACAGCGCCACCGCGCCCCAGTAGAGCAGCTGCCACACCACCCCCAGCAGGGTGCGGGGCAGATACCCCAGGAACAGGAAGACGGCGTTTTTGACGATGCCGCCGAAGGACATATCCAGCAGGGCCACCTGGGCAAAGATGTACTGGGCCAGCCCCGCCAGCAGGATGCCCCCCACCAGCAGCGCCACCGGCATCAGGGAGCTTTGGGTGGTACTCAGATGCAGGGCCGAGAAGATCTGGGTGGCCAGCAGTACGCCCCCCAGGGCTCCGGGCAGCAGCGACGCCTTGGCGTTGCGCTTCCAGGCGCGGCGGTAGGTCACCCACCAGTAGCCGGGTTCATCCCGCAGGCTGCGCAGAATGGTGTCCTGCAGACCGCAGAGCTGGGGCGCGGCGATCATGCCGCCCAGAACCCCCGCCACCAGCATGGGCAGAATGGCGTGGGTTTCCACCGAGAACCAAACCCCCAGGGCGAAGGGCAGGGCGCTGACCACCGCCAGGAAGCTGGCCAGCCAGAAGGAACTCACATCCCGGCCCAGCACCTCAATGAAGCGGGCCGCCCCCTTCTTGCGGGGGGTATCGGGGTTGACGCCCGGACCCGGGCGGTCGTAATGCATATTGAACAGCGGCATGTTGTTTTCTCCTTATTCTTGTTTTCCGTACCGGGCAGCGCCGGTCTCGATGAGCAGGTCCGCCTCCAGGCGCAGTCCGGGGCGGCGGCCCTTCTGGGCTTCCACCAGGAACAGCCCGGGAATGCTGCCGGCGCGCTGGCGCACAAAGGCCAGCCGTTTGGGTTCCAGCCGGGCGGCGCGCAGGGTGCACAGCACCTCGGCCAGCTGGTCGGGGCGGTGGCACAGCACAAAGCGTCCGCCTTCCCGCAGAGCCCGGGCCGCCGCCTGTACCGCGTCGGCCAGGGTACAGCTGTCGGTGTGGCGGGCGGTGGCCCGCCGGGTGTCGGGGCTGCGGGGGCCGGCGGCAAAGTAGGGAGGGTTGCAGGCGGCAAAATCATACCCGCCCTGTTCCGGTCCGGCCCGGCAGAAATCCCGCAGGTCGGCGCACAGCGGCGTGATGTGCCCGGCGTCGTTGTCCCGGACGGCCGCGGCGCACAGGGCGCTGGCGTCGGGGTCCAGTTCCACCGCCGTGCAGGGGCCCCGGTGACCCTCGTCATGCCAGACCAGCGCCACAATGCCGCAGCCGCTGCACAGGTCCAGCGCCCGTTCCCCGGGGCGGGGCCTGGCAAACCGGGCCAGCAGCAGCGCGTCGGTGCCGAAGGTAGCCCCCGGCGCCGTGTACACCCGGGTGCCATGGTCCAGGATTTCGGGGTTACTCACCCTGCTTCTGGCGCAGCAGCGCGTATTTCATCAGGCCCACCTGGGTCTTGGAATCCCGGATGGTGCCGTCCAGCACCATGCCCAGGGCCTTGTCAAAGGGCATCTTGACCACGTCCAGGAACTCGTCGGGGTCCAGATGCTGCGCCACGGGATGCAGCCCGGTGGCGGCCCAGACGTAGATTTTTTCGCTGTCATAGCCCACGGTGGCGTACACCACCCCCAGGTCGGTGAAGTGGTCGGCGGTCAGGCCGCACTCCTCGCCCAGTTCGCGCTGGGCGGCCTCGAAGGGATCCTCCCCCGCTTCCAGCTTGCCGGCGGGCAGTTCCCAGATTTCCTCCCCCATGGCGTAGCGGAACTGGCGGACCATGTACACGTTGCCGTCCCCGTCCACGGGCAGGATGCAGGCGCCGCCGTGGTGGTGCACCACTTCGCGGGTGCTGGTGTTGCCGTTTTCCAGCCGGACGGTGTCCAGCGTCACACGGATGACTCTTCCTTTAAAAATTTCCTTGCTTTCCAGCATGGTTTCGGTATGGGGCATGAGATGCACTCCTTTGCGGGTGGAATTGACTATGCCCCTATTGTACCGCAGCCGGCCCCAGGAATCAACCGTCCTTTGCCCACAATTTCTGCTGCGGGGGTTGACCCGGCCGGGCATGCCAAAACGGGGCCTGCCCGAAGACAGACCCCGTTTTGGTGGTATAGGAAAATAAGGGAATGGTTTGGTAAAGCGTCGCCGGAAATCAGACGATCTTGCGCGCCTTGTGCACGCCGGTCTTGAGGAACTCCACCCATTCGGCCACATTGACGGCGTGGTCGCCCAGGCGTTCCAGATACTTGCTGATCATGAACAGGTCCAGCGCGGTTTCGGCATCGGTGGGATGGGCCGCAATGTACTGGGCAATCTCGGTGCTGATCTTGCTGAACATGGCGTCGCAGTCGTCGTCCTTGGCAATGACCTGGGCGGCCATGGACAGATCCACCTGCACATAGGCGGCAATGGCGTCCTTGACCATATGCAGGGCCACTTCGCCCATCTTGTCCAGGTCCTCCATCACGCCCACCGTGCGGGCCCCTTCGGGGTGCAGGTGCAGGGTGATCTCGGCAATATCGCTGGCCTGGTCGGCAATGCGCTCGATATCGGTGACCATTTTCAGGGCGGTGGACACCTTGCGCAGGTCGCCCGCCACCGGCTGCTGGCGCAAGAACAGCGACAGGCAGCGGTGTTCAATCTCATGCTCGGCGGCGTCAATCTCGCTGTCCCGGGCAATGACGCTGCGGGCCAGTTCAATGTCGCCGGTGCGCAAAGCGCGCATGGCGCTTTCGATGGAGCCGCCGGCGGCGTGGCCCATCCGGGCCAGCATGGTGTCCAGCTGCATGAGCTCGGCATCGTACACCTTGCGGCTGCTGTAGGGCATTGTAAAAGCCATAATCTTCTCCTTCCATCAACCGAAGCGGCCGGAGATGTAATCTTCGGTACGTTTGTCCACGGGCGTCGCAAAGACGCTCTCGGTGGGGCCCATCTCCACCAGTTCGCCCAGCAGGAAGAAGGCGGTCTTGTCGGAAATACGGGCAGCCTGCTGCATGTTGTGGGTGACCATGATGATGGTGTAGTTCTGTTTGAGGTCCATGGCCAGCTCCTCCACCTTGGAGGTGGAGATGGGGTCCAGGGCGCTGGTGGGTTCGTCCATGAGCAGCACCTCCGGCTCCACGGCCAGGGCGCGGGCGATGCAAAGGCGCTGCTGCTGGCCGCCCGACATGCCCAGGGCGCTCTTGTTCAGCCGGTCCTTCACCTCGTCCCAGATGGCGGCGCCGCGCAGGGAGCGCTCAACGATTTCGTCCAGCTGGGCCTTGTTGTGGATGCCGTGGGTACGCGGACCGTAGGCGATGTTGTCATAGATGGACATGGGGAAGGGGTTGGGCTTCTGGAAGACCATGCCCACCCGCTTGCGCAGCACGTTGACGTCCATCTTGTCCTTGTAGATATCCACGCCGTCCAGCAGGATGTCGCCGGAGATGCGGCACCCTTCCACCAGGTCGTTCATCCGGTTCAGGCTTTTCAGAAAGGTGGATTTGCCGCAGCCCGAAGGGCCGATGAAGGCGGTGATCTCTTTTTCGGGGATGGAAATGTTGATATCTTTCAGTGCATGGAAACTGCCGTAGTACAGGTCCATGTTTTTGACTTCGAATTTATTCACGGTTGGTACCCCTCGTTTCAATGTTTGGCAAGTTTGCCCGCAATGAAGCTGGACAGGCAGTTGATGGCCAGTACCAGCACCAGCAGCACCACGGCGGTGCCGTAGGTGGCATCCACATGCAGGCCCTCGTTGGAGAGCAGGTACATGTGCACGGCCAGGGTGCGGGTGGAGCTGAAGACGCTTTCGGGGATCTTGGCCACCGAGCTGGCGGTGTAGATCAGGGCTGCGGTCTCGCCCACGATGCGGCCGGTGGCCAGGATGATGCCGGACAGGATGCCGGGCATGGCGCTGGGCAGCACGATGGTGAAGACGGTGCGCAGCTTGCCGGCCCCCAGGCCGAAGCTGCCTTCCCGGTAGGAATCCGGCACGGCGATGAGAGCTTCCTCGGTGGTGCGCATGATGACGGGCAGCACCATGATGGCCAGCGTGAAGGCGCCGGCGATGAGGCTGTAGCCCCAGTGCAGCTGGGTGACAAAGAACAGCATGCCGAACAGGCCGTAGACGATGGAGGGGATGCCCTGCAGCGTCTCGGTGGTGACGCGCACCACCCGCACCAGCTTGTTGCCGCGCTTGGCGTACTCCACCAGCCAGATGGCGGCAAAGATGCCCAGCGGCGTGGCGATGACCAGCGAGAAGGCCGTCATGAGGACGGTGTTGATGAGGGCGGGCATGAGCGAAACGTTGTCGGAGTTATATTCCCACTCAAACAGGGAGGGCTTGAGGTTGGGAATACCCATGACCAGGATGTACCCGATGAGGAAGAGCAGCACGGCGGCGGTGAGCAGGGCGGCGATGCGCACCAGCCAGCGCAGCACGCCGGCCTGTACCCGGGCCGCGGTGCGGTTGCGGTTGCCCGCGGGGAACACCATGCGGGCGTTGACCTTGCCCATGCCGGTGGTCTTTTCGGTGCCGCTTGCAGTGATCTCAGGCATTCTGGCTGCCCCCTTTCACGATGCTGAAGCAGAGGTTGATGAGAAGAATGAAAACGAAGAGCACGACGCCGGTGGCGATCAGCGCTTCCCGGTGCAGGTCGGCGGCATAGCCCATCTCGATGACGATGTTGGAGGTCATCGTCCGCAGGCCCTGGAACAGTCCCTTGGGCATCCAGGTCTGGTTGCCGGCCACCATGACCACGGCCATCGTCTCGCCGATGGCGCGACCGATGCCCAGGATCACGGCGGAGAGCACACCGCTCTTGGCGGCGGGCAGCACCGCGAAAAAGACGCTGCGCTCGTGGGTGGCGCCCAGGGCCAGGCTACCCTCGTAGTAGCTGGAGGGCACGGCGTCCAGGCTGGCCTTGCTGACCGTGATGATGGTGGGCAAAATCATGATGCCCAGCAGCACGGCGGCGGTGAACAGGCTCATGCCCTTACCGCTCTTGACACCCAGCACATCCTTGAAGAAATCGCTCTTGACCATGGCCTGCACGGCGGGCACCAGCACCACCATGCCGAAGAAGCCGTACACCACCGACGGAATACCGGCCAGCAGCTGCACGGCGGGCAGCATGACCTTGTTGACGGCGGGGGAGGCGAACTTGGACATATACACGGCGGTGAGCAGCCCGATGGGCACACCCACGATGATGGCGCCGGCCGTGACGTAGATGGAGCCCAGGATCATGGGCAGGATGCCGTAGATGTCGTTGCCGGGCTTCCAGGTGGTGCCCAGCAGGAATTTCAGCGGGCCGATCTTGAAGATGGTGGGCAGGCCGTTGGCGAACAGAAAGACGCAGATCAGTACAACGGCCAGGATCGAAATACACGCGCAGGCGGTGAACACGCCCTGCATGACCCATTCACGGGTCTTGGCGGTCTTCGTTTTCATTTTTCCTATACACGCTCCTTGGGGGTTGGGCAAAAAGCCGGGGGTTCACTATAAAAAGCGGCTGTCACTGCCGGAGCTGTAACAGCCGTTGGGGTACCGGGGAAAGTTACTGGACGTCAGACCAGACGGTGGCTTCACCGGTGTAGATGCTCTTGATCTGATCCACGCTCAGGTTGGCGACGGTGTTGGCGGGGTTGACCACAACCGCGATGCCGTCCATGGCCAGCACGGTGGCCTGGGCACCCTCGGCGGTCTCGGTATCCTTCAGCTCACGGCTGGCCATACCGATGGTGTAGGTGCCGTCCAGCGCGCCGGAAACACCGATGGTGGAGTCGGTGGTCAGCAGCTCAATGGTGGCGTTGGGGTTGACGGTCTTGTAGGCCTCGATGAGCTTTTCCATCAGCGGAGAGACGGAGGAAGAGCCGCCCACCGTGATGCTGCCGCTGGGCTGGGTGGAGGTGTACTCGGTGCCTTCGCCGCCGATGTAGCCATCCTCGGTGGCCAGAGCCTGGCCGTCGGGGCTCATGCAGTAGGCGATGAAGTCCACAGCCACGGGATCGGTGGCCTCACCGTTGGTGACGATGTTGAAGGGACGGGCCAGGGTGTAGCTGCCGTTGGAGACATTCTCGGAGGTAGCTTCCACGCCGTCCACGGTGACAGCCTTGACGGTGTCGTTCAGGGAGCCCAGGCTGATGTAACCGATGGCGGTTTCATCGTTGGCCACGGCGGTCATGACGCCGTTGGTGGAGCTCTGGATGGCGGCGGCTTCGGTGGTCATATCCACCTTCTCGCCGGCGTCGTTGGCTTCCTCCACACCGGTCAGCTCGATGAAGGCGCCGCGGGTGCCGGAACCGTCCTCACGGGAGATGACCGTGATGTCCTGGTCGGTGTCAAAATCACCGGTGGCCTCGGCCGCGGTGGATTCGGCGGTCGCCTCGCTGGAGGCGGCGGTCGCCTCGCTGGAGGCGGCGGTGCTGTCGGCGGTGCTGGAAGCCTCGCCGGAGGAGGCGGTGGTGGAGCTGCCGCAGGCGGCCAAGCTCAGTGCCATCGTCGCGGCCAGAACGGAAGCAACAACAGAAGTACGTTTCATAACTATTTCTTCTCCCTTTTTACCAAAGTTCTATGTGTTCTTTTGTTGGTTTTGCTGCTCCCCTTTGTCCGGGAGCACGTTTATTGTACCGCGAAGTTTTTTTTGCATCGACCATGGTGACGTACAATCGGTGTAAAGAATGCGCAAAACGCACAACTCCAATGCAAAGAAATTGTAAAATAGGTAAAAAATGTGCAAAATCCAGCCCTCAAAACCTCCAAAAACAACGAAGAACGGACCATTTTACACGGATTTTACAAAACCTTTACCGTTCCCTGCTGGTTTACGGCCGAAACAATACATTATAATAGAGAACGGTATAGGGCGCGGAACGAGCCGCGCGGTTTTTACAAACCTGAATAAGAGAATGGATGTGTACTACGAGATGAGCATTTTTAATGTGTTCACCCTCATGGGCGGCATTGCCATGTTCCTGTATGGCATGGACCTGATGGGGAAAGCGCTGGAACAGACCGCCGGCAGCAAGCTGCAGGGGATCCTTTCCTCCATGACCTCCAGCCCCATCCGGGGCCTGCTGCTGGGCATGGCCGTCACGGCGGTCATTCAGTCCAGCGGCGCCACCACCGTTATGGCGGTGGGCTTTGTCAACTCCGGCCTGATGGAGCTGCACCAGGCCATTGGCGTCATCATGGGTGCCAACATCGGCACCACCGTCACCGGCTGGCTGCTTTCCCTGTCCGGCCTGGAAGGCGAGAGCTTCTTTGTCAACATGCTCAACCCCAACGCCTGGAGCCCCATCCTGGGCTTTATCGGCATCTGGATGTACATGATCGGCAAAGACCGCAAGCGCGGTGTGGGCCAGATCATGCTGGGCTTTGCCATCCTGATGGCCGGCATGAACACCATGTCCACCTCGATGGCGCCGCTGGCCGACGAGGAATGGTTCATGAACCTCTTCCTCAGCTTCAGCAACCCGGTCTTCGGTGTGGTGGCCGGCGCCGTGCTCACCGCCATTCTGCAGTCCTCCTCCGCTTCGGTGGGCATCCTGCAGGCGCTCAGCAGCACCGGTGCCGTGACCTACTCCGCCGCGGTGCCCATCATCATGGGCCAGAACATCGGCACCACCGTCACGGCGCTGATCTCCTCGGCCGGTGCCAACAAGAACGCCAAGCGCACCGCCTTTGTGCACCTGTATTTCAACCTCATCGGCGCCGTTGTGTTCCTGTGCGGGTTCTACGGCCTCAATGCCCTGATCCACTTCAGCTTCTTCAATGACGCGGCCAACACCTTCGGCATCGCCATTGTGCATACCGTCTTCAACGTGGTGACCACCGCCATCCTGCTGCCCTTCAACCGGGTGCTGGAACGGCTGGCCATCCTGACGGTGCCCGATTCCCCGGCGGACAAGGCCGAGCAGCACGCCCTGCTGGACCAGCGCCTGCTGACCACCCCCTCGGTGGCGGTCAACCGCGCCATGCTGGTGGGCAGCGACATGGCGGAGGTCTGCCGCACTTCCCTGCTGCAGGCCATGTCCACCACCCGCAAGTGGGATGACACCCTGGCCGACGAAGTCCGCCGCAAGGAGGACGCCGTGGACCACTACGAGGATGCCCTGGGCACCTATCTGGTACAGCTGTCCAGCCGTTCCCTGAGCAAGGAGGACACCCGCACCACCAACACCCTGCTGCATACCATCGGCGATTTTGAGCGCATCTCGGACCATTCCATCAACCTGCTGGAGACCGCCGAGGAGATCCGCGACAAGAACATCCGGTTCAGCGACGCGGCCCTGGACGACCTCAGCGTGCTGGAAGCCGCTTTGCAGGACATCGTCAACCGCACGGTGGATGCCTTCCAGAAACACGACTGCTATGCCGCCGGCAAGATCGAACCGCTGGAGGAAGTGGTGGACGGCCTGGTGCGGGAGGTCAAGACCCGCCACATCGCCCGTCTGCAGGCCGGCACCTGTACCATCGAGTACGGCTTTGTGCTGGATGACCTGCTCACCGCCTACGAGCGCATTGCCGACCACTGCTCCAACATTGCGGTGGCCATGATCGAGGTGGCGGACGACAAGTTTGATACCCACGAGTACCTCAACCATCTGAAGAGCGGCGGCAGCCTGAAATTTGAACAGCGGTACGAGAAATACCGCGGCCGCTATGCCTTCCCCGCGGAAGGCGCCGCCGAGCCGGTGCCGGCTGCTGCCGAAACCGCACCGCAGTAAAAGGAGTTTTGATTTTTCATGATCTATATCGTCGAAGATGACGCCAGCATCCGCGAACTGGAACAGTACGCCCTGCAGACCAACGGATACGAGGCCACCGGCTGCGAGGACGGGGCCAGCTTCTGGGCGGCGCTGCGCGGCGGCACCCCGGACCTGGTGATTCTGGATGTGATGCTGCCCGACGAGGACGGCTACCAGATTCTGGCCAAGCTGCGCGACGATCCCGCCACCCAGACGGTCCCGGTGATGATGGTCACCGCCAAGACCAGCGAGATTGACGTGGTGAAGGGCCTGGACCATGGCGCGGACGACTACCTGTGCAAACCCTTCGGCATCATGGAGTTCATTTCCCGGGTGAAGGCGGTGCTGCGCCGGGCCGCGGCGGCCGCCCCTGCCCCCGCCCCCAAGACGCTGCATTTCGGTTCCATCGTGCTGGACGACATGGCCCGCACCGTGCGGGTGGACGGCAACCCGGTGGAGCTGACCTTCAAGGAATACGCTTTGCTGCACCTCTTCCTGGAACATCCCGAGCAGGTGCTGGCCCGGGAACGCATTATGAAGGAGGTGTGGGACACCGACGATCTGCTGGAATCCCGCACCATCGACATGCATGTGCGTACCCTGCGCCAGAAACTGGGCACCGCCGGCGAGGCCATCCGCACGGTGCGCAAGGTGGGCTACAAGCTGAGCACGGAGGGCGCCGATGAGTGACGAGGAGCGCCGGCAGGTCCGGCCCCAGAGCATGACCCGGCGCTACCGCCAGGGGCTGATTCTGGTGGGGGTGCTCTGTGTGCTGGCCACCCTGGCCGCCGCCACCGCCCTGTTCCAGCGCAGTTACACCGAGCAGGTGGACGAATACCTGCACCGGCTGTGTGCCTGCCTGGCCGCCGGCTACCAGGCCCAGGACAGCGGGGATCCCCAGGACCTGGCCGGGCTTGTGCCCGGCACTCTGCTGCGCTGCACCCTGATTGCCGAGGACGGCACCGTGCTGTACGACAACCAGGCCCAGGGCACGCTGCCCAACCACGCCGACCGGCCCGAAGTGCAGGCGGCGCTGACCACCGGCCACGGCACCAGCACCCGGCAAAGCCAGACCATGAGCCGGGAAACCCACTACTATGCCCTGCGGGTGGAGACCCCCGCCGGCACCCAGGTGCTGCGGGTGGGCGAAGAGGTGGACAACATCTGGGGCATCAGCGCCGACACGCTGCCGCTGCTGGTCTGTGCCCTGCTGCTGATTCTGGCCGCCGCCTGGCTGCTTTCCGTCTGGCTGACCCGGGTTCTGGTACAGCCCATCAACCGGCTGGCCGAAAACCTGGACACCATCGAGGCGGATGTGCCCTATGAGGAACTGATTCCCCTGGCGCGCACGGTGCAGACCGACCGCAAGCTGCGGGAAGACAACGAGACCATGCGCCGGGAGTTTACCGCCAATGTGAGCCACGAGCTGAAAACACCGCTGACCAGCATTTCCGGCTACGCCGAACTCATCGAGACCGGCATGGCCAAGAGCGCCGATGTGCCCACCTTTGCGGCCCGCATCCACAAAGAAGCCCAGCGAATGATCGCCCTGGTCAGCGATATTCTGCAGCTGAGCGAGCTGGACAGCACCCAGGCCGCCCGCGGGCAGGGCGCCCCGCCCGACATGGTGCCGGTGGACCTGGCGGCCCTGATCAAAGAGATCAGCCAGACCATGACGGTGAACGCCCGCAAAGCCTATGTAACGCTGCAATACGACGCCCACCCCGCCACCGTGCAAGGCTGCCGGGACCAGCTGGTGGAACTGGCCACCAACCTGTGCGACAACGCCATCCGCTACAACCGCCCCGGCGGCCATGTGGAGCTGCGCTGCGGCACGGGCAGCGACGGCTGCCCCTACCTGGAGGTGGAGGACAACGGCATCGGCATCCCCCAGGACAGCCAGTCCCGGGTGTTTGAACGGTTCTACCGGGTGGACAAGAGCCGCTCCAAGGCCACCGGCGGCACCGGGTTGGGCCTGGCCATCGTCAAGCATATCGCCCTTTTGCACGACGCCCACATCGATCTGCAAAGCCAGGTGGGCACCGGCACCACCATCCGGGTCACTTTTCCCAAAAATTCATAATCCTGCGGGGGAACTTTGGCGGTCCCCCCGTTGTTTTATGTCTGTTTTTCGTGGTATAATAAAAGATATGAGTGTATCTATCCCCGTATGCGGAAATCGATAACAACAGGGAGCAATCTGTATGAACGAACAATGGCTCAATCTCTACCGCACCGAGATCGAAGAATTCTATAAAAAGACCCAGGCCTTTGCGGCGGGCGAGCTGTCCCGCAAGGACTACAAGGGCGCTTCCGGCGGCTTTGGCAGCTACGCCCAGCGGGACGGCACCAAGCACATGCTGCGCCTGCGTCTGCCCGGCGGCCGCCTGACCGAGCCCCGGCTGCAGTTCCTGGCCCGCATTGCCGGTCAATACGACATTGCCCCCCTGAAACTGACCACCTGCGAGACCATCCAGCTGCACAACCTGACCCCCGACCTGCTGCCTGTGCTGATGGAGCAGGCCGCCTACTGCGACATCATCACCCGGGGCGGCGGCGGTGACAACCCCCGCAACGTCATGGCCAGCCCCCTGACCGGCGTGCAGGGCGGCGAGGCCTTCGACGTGATGCCCTGGGCCGAGGCTGCCAGCGACTACCTGCTGTCCATCTGCCGGGACATCCACATGCCCCGCAAGCTGAAGGTGGCCTTCTGCAACGGGGTGGATGACTGCGTCCATGCCACCTTCCGGGACATGGGCTTCATCGCCCAGGAGGACGGCACCTTCCGCCTGTACATCGCCGGCGGCCTGGGCAACAACCACCGCATGGGCGTGCTGGTGGCCGAGGCCCTGCCCGCCACCGATGTGCTGTACGCCATCCGGGCGATGATCGACGTCTTCTGTGCCCACGGCAACTACGAAAACCGCGCCAAGGCCCGCACCCGCTACCTGCAGGAGACGCTGGGCGCCGACGAGCTGCGCCGTGTCTACCTGGAAGCCCTGGCGGCCCGCAAGGCCCAGGGTGGTCTGGACCTGAACCTGGTTCCCAAGGCCGTGACCAAGACCGGCGAAGGCAGCCTGCAGGATACCCGCGTCATCGCCCAGAAGCAGGCAGGGCTTTACGCCGTGGCCTACCATCCCATCGGCGGCATCCTGCCCACCGGCAAGCCCACCCAGCTGGCCGCCCTGCTGCGGGAGATGCCCGCCGCCGAGTGCCGTGTGGCGCCCAACGAGACGATGTATATCATCAACCTGACCGCCGACGAGGCCGCCCGCATTCTGGAGGCCACCGCCGACGGCGCCAAAACCCTGTTTGAGACCAGCGTGGCCTGCATCGGCGCGGCCATCTGCCAGCAGGGCGTGCGGGACAGCCAGGCGGCCCTGCAGGCCTGCGTCCAGGCCGTGCGGGAGGCCGGTATTCCCGACGGCGCCCTGCCCCGGGTCTGCATTTCCGGCTGCCCGTCCAGCTGCTCGGGCCACCAGGCCGGCGCCATCGGCTTCCAGGGCTGTGTGAAGCCGGTGCCGGGCGACAAACCTGCCCCCGCCTTCCGGATGTTCCTGAACGGCAACGACGCCCTGGGTGCCGAGCAATTCGGCGAAGTGCAGGGCTTTGTCTACGAGCGCGACCTGCCCGCTCTGCTGGTGGAGCTGGGCCAGGCGGCCGCCGCGGCCGGCCAGGACTGGCAGACCTGGCACACCACCCACGCCGAGGAGCTGAAGAACATCCTGGCAAAATACCTGTAATTCCTTAGACAAAAACCCCCGCAGGGTAAAAGGATTGCCCCTTTTATCCCGCGGGATTTTTGTTGACTTGACACCGCCCGGCAGGGTATACTGGGCAGACAACACAACCGAAAGGAAACAAAATGATGATGAAACGTATCTTCCCTGCCCTGTGCACCGTCCTGCTGCTGGCAGGCTGCGGGGCACAGACCGCCGGTGCCGGCACCACCCCCACCGCCACCCCCGAGTCGGTGGCCACGGCCGAAACCCCGGCCACGGCGGAGGCTGCCGCAGGCACCACCCTGACCTTCACCGATGCGCTGGACCGGGAGGTCACGGTGCCGGTGGAGCCCCAGCGGGTGGCCGTACTGCTGGGCAGCTATGCCGACGTGTGGTGCCTGGCCGGCGGACAGGATTCCCTGGTGGCCGCCGCCAGCGACGCCTGGACCGACTTTGACCTGAACCTGGGGGATGATGTGGCCAATCTGGGCAGCCTGATGGAGCCCAACCTGGAGGAACTGATTGCCGCCCAGCCCGACCTGGTCATTGCCAGCAGCAACACCACCTCCAACGTGGAGCTGCTGTCCAGCCTGGAGGAGCTGGGGGTGCCGGTGCTCTACTTCGGCGTCAACAGCTTCACCGACTACCTGCAGATGCTGGACGTCTGCACCCAGATCACCGGCCAGACCCAGAACTACCAGACCTACGGCCTGGACGTGCAGGCCCAGGTGGACAAGGCCAAGGAGCAGGTGGACGGGTCCGCCCCCACCGTACTGCTGCTGCGCTCGGCCAGCACCAGCTGCAAGGTGAAGAACAGCAAGGGTACCGTGCTGGGCGAGATCCTGGCCGACCTGGGCGCCGTGAACATTGCGGACAGCGACACCAGCCTGCTGGAGGACCTGAGCCTGGAGCGGATCATCGCCGATGACCCCGACTACATCTTTGTGGTGTTCCAGGGCAGCGACCAGGCCGCCGCCCAGAAGACGCTGGACGCGGCACTGACTTCCAACCCGGCGTGGGACACCCTGTCCGCCGTGCAGAACGGGCACTTCTACCTGATGGAGAAGGAGCTCTACCACCTGAAGCCCAACGCCCGCTGGGGCGAAGCCTACCAGAAGGTGGCGGACATCCTCTACCCCGCAGCCTGACACTTCCCCCGAAAACAGCAAACCGCCCGTCCGGGAACTCCCGGGCGGGCGGTTCTTTTTTATCGGTTTCACAGGAACCGGCGGATATCCTCGGCCAGTTTTGCCTCCAGGGCGATGAGCCGTTTGGTGATGTCCTTGGCATCCTCGCTGGCGGCTTCGTACTGGTTCAGGTAGCGGTTCAGCGACTTGACTCCCATGTTGCAGCCGTCGGTGATCAGGTCAGCGATGGTGGCATCGCTCTCGTTCATCGTCAGCATAGCCCCCGTCTTGATCCAGGACATGCCCTGGGCGATGGGGTTGGGCTCCTTGCCCTCGTCATGGAAGCGGTGCAGCGCCGTGACCACCTCGTCCTGCAGCTGCTGGTGTTCGGCCCGGCAGCGGTTCAGGGCGTCCCGCAAAGACTGGCTTTTGGCCACGTCCATCACCTGGTCGATGGCGGAAATGCCCATGGCCACCCCGGCGTCGCATTCCCGCAGAAGCTTGATGGTATCTTCTTGAATCATTGGTATCTTTCCCTCCCCTTTGGGGCTAGTATGCCCCAGCAGGGAAAGGATTATACCGTTTCAGCGCCCCAGGCGGGCCTTGAAGTCCCGGTAGCCGAAGTGCACCAGTTCCCGGCAATGGCCGTCGGCGCCGCGGGTCCAGATGGCGGGCAGCGGCATGCCGTTGAAGGTGTTGTTCTTGCAGGTGGTGTAGATGGCCATATCCCCGAAGACCAGCAGGTCGCCGGGTTGGGGCTCCGAGTCAAAGCCGTAGTCCCCGATGACGTCCCCTGCCAGGCAGGTGGGCCCGGCCAGCCGGACCGTGCAGGGCTTTTCCCCCGCATCGGCGGCAAAAAGCAACGGCGGACGGTAGGGCATCTCGATGACGTCGGGCATATGGCAGGCGGCGCTGGCGTCCAGAATGGCCACCGTGGTGTCGCCGTTGTGCACCACGTCCAGCACCCGGGTCAGCAGGAACCCGGCGTTGAGGGCACAGGCCTCCCCCGGTTCCAGGTAGACCGTCACGCCCCACTCCCTCCGGGCGCGGGCGATGCACCGCTCCAGCGTGGCAATATCGTACCCCGGGCGGGTGATGTGGTGGCCGCCACCCATGTTGAGCCACTGCATAGCGGGCAGCAGATCGCCGAATTTTTCCGCCACGGCGTCCAGCGTCACGGCCAGGGCGTCGGAATCCTGTTCGCACAGGGTGTGGAAGTGCAGCCCGTCCAAAAGGCCGGGCAGGGTGGGATTGTCCGCCACGGCGGCGTCCCACTGGGCGCGGGTGGTGCCCAGCCGGCTGCCGGGGGCGCAGGGATCATAGATGGCGTGGCCCTCCTGGGTGGAGCATTCGGGGTTCACCCGCAGGCCCACGCTTTTGCCGGCAGCCTTGGCCATGGGGCCAAATTTGCCCAGCTGGGCCGGGGAGTTGAAGACGATGTGGTCGGCCCAGCGCAGCAGTTCTTCCATCTCGTCGTCGCGGTAGGCCGCGCAGAAAACATGGACTTCCTTGCCGGGCATCTCCTCGGCGCCGAGGCGGGCCTCAAACAGGCCGCTGGCCTCGGTACCCGCCAGATGGGATGCCAGCACCGGGTAGAGGTCATAGTTGCTGAAGGCCTTTTGCGCCAGCAGCACCTTGCAGCCGGTGCGCTCGGCCAGATCCCCCAGGATCCGGGCGTTGCGGGCCAGGGCCCCCTCGTCCAGCAGGTAGCAGGGGGTGGGCAGGGCTGCAAAGTCCGCGGGTACCACCCCGCCCAGGGCGGCAAAGGGGGCGCGGGTATCGGGGCCGGGCATCAGTCCACCAGCGCCGGGGCGCGGTTTTCGCTGCGGGGCAGGCCGTACTTGTCCAGGGCGTCCAGGAACGGGTCGGGGTTGAACTCCTCCACGGTGTAGACACCGGGCTTGGTCCACTGGCCGGTGAGCATCATCAGGGCGCCGCACATGGCCGGCACGCCGGTGGTATAGCTGATGGCCTGGCTGCCCACTTCCTTATAGCACTCCTGGTGGTCGCAGACGTTGTAGATGTAGTAGGTCTTGGGCTTGCCGTCCTTGGTGCCGGTGAAGATGCAGCCGATGTTGGTCTTGCCCTTGGTGCGGGGGCCGAGGCTGGCCGGGTCGGGCAGCAGGGCTTTGAGGAACTGGATGGGGACGATCTCCTGGCCGTTGTAGTTGATGGGGGTGGTGGAGAGCATGCCCACATCCTCCAGGCAGCGCATATGGTCCAGGTAGCTCTGGCCGAAGGTCATGAAGAAACGGATGCGCTTGACGTCGGGGAAGTTCTTGCCCAGCGACTCGATCTCCTCGTGGTGGAGCAGGTACATATCCTTTTCGCCCACCTGGTCAAAGTTGTATTCCCGCTTGATGCTCATGGCGGGCACTTCCACCCAGCGGCCGTTTTCCATATAGCTGCCGGGGGCGCTGACCTCCCGCAGGTTGATTTCGGGGTTGAAGTTGGTGGCGAAGGCATAGCCGTGGTCGCCGCCGTTGCAGTCCAGGATGTCGATGGTGTCGATGGTGTCGAACTCGTGCTTGGCGGCGTAGGCGCAGTAGGCCTGGGTCACGCCCGGATCAAAGCCGCAGCCCAGCAGGGCGGTCAGGCCGGCCTCCTCGAACTTTTTCTTGTAGGCCCACTGCCAGGAGTAGTCGAAGTAGGCGGAGAAGCCCTCTTCCTTGCAGCGCTTCTCGTAGATGGCGCGCCATTCCGGGTCGTCGGTGTTTTCCGGCTCGTAGTTGGCGGTGTCCATGTAGTTGACGCCGCAGGCCAGACAGGCGTCCATGATGGTCAGGTCCTGGTAGGGCAGGGCGATGTTCATGACCAGGTCGGGGCCGTAGCTCTTGATGAGGGCGATGAGTTCCTCGACGTTGTCGGCGTTTACCTGGGCGGTGGTGATCTTGGTCTTGGTGATGGGGGCCAGCTTTTCGGCCAGGGCGTCGCACTTGGACTTGGTGCGGCTGGCAATGCACAGCTCGGTGAAGACGTCGCTGACCTGGCAGCATTTCTGGATGGCGACACTGGCAACGCCGCCGCAGCCGATGACAAGAACTTTGCTCATGGTGATGACTCCTTTACAGACGAGAAGATTTTGAAGACCTACTTTCTTTGCAAAGAAAGTAGGCAAAGAAACTCCAAACAAATATTCCGGGACAGGGTGGTTGCGGGAGAACGGCGGGGTCAAGACCCCGCCCTACGGGCAACCAGAGAAAATGTATTCGCGGGGGTTCGGGCACACCCGAATTGTAAGTGGAGCACCGCCAAAACGGCAGGAAAAACAGTCTTTCCAGGCGTTTTTCCCCGTTTTGGCGAGGGCGACTTCTTCTTTGGGGGTCTTGGGGGCGTGCAGCCCCCAAGCCGTGCCCCGCGCGTCGGAAGTAGCGGCGACTTTTTCGGTTCCTTTTTGGTCGGTCAAAAAGGAACATATCACAACCTAGCGGCAGCGCGAGCTTCCCGTTCCGACGCCCTCAGACGCGGGGCCGGTTATGTACCAGCGCCAGCAGCAGCTCCCGCAGGGTCTTGCAGGCGGTGGCGGTGGAGATGCCGCTGGTGTCCAGGGTGGGGGCCAGCTCGTTGAGGTCGGCGCCCACAATGTTGGCCCGGGTCACCGTGCGGATGGCGTCCAGCAGCTGCAAGAAGCTGACGCCCCCCGCCTCCGGCGTGCCGGTGCCGGGGAAGGCCGACGGGTCCAGGCAGTCCAGGTCGATGGTCAGATAGACCGGTACTTTGGTGTCGCAGAGCCACTGGGTCAGCTCACCCAGGCCGGTGAAATCAAACCGGCGTAGATCGGTATGGCGGGCGGCAAACTCGAATTCTTCCCGGTCACCGCTGCGGATGCAGAACTGGTGAATCCGCCCGTCGCCCAGGATGTCGTGGCAGCGGCGGATGACGCAGGCGTGGCTGAGCTGGGCGCCCAGGTAGTCGTCCCGCAAATCGGCGTGGGCGTCAAAGTGGACGATGTGCAGTTCGGGGTAGCGCGCCGCCACGGCACGCACGGCCCCCAGGGTGACCAGGTGCTCGCCGCCCAGCAGCAGCGGGAGCTTGCCGTCCCGCAGAATTTCCGCCGCCCGGGATTCAATGTCCATCAGGGCGCTTTCGCTGCTGCCGAAGCAGAGTTCCAGGTCACCGCTGTCAAAGATTTCGCAGTCGGTCAGGTCGGTGTTCTGGTAGGGGCTGTAGGTTTCGATGCCGTAGCTTTCGTGCCGGATGGCCGCCGGGCCGAACCGTGCCCCGGGCCGGTAGCTGGTGGTGGAGTCGTAGGGGGCGCCGTACAGCACGATCTCGGCGGTGCGGTAGGCGCTGTCGCACCCGATGAAGGTTTCAACATTCCGCGGTAACATTATCGGTCCTCCACTTCGCGCAGCATCTCCTCCAGAAATGCCGGCAGGTAAAATGCCCCGACGTGCAGCCGGGTAGTATAGTATCTCGTGCGCATGTTCAGGGCGTTCCAGGCGGCAGCGTCCAGATCGTCGATGGGATGATACTTTTTGCTGGCAAAACCGAACAGCCAGTAGCCCGCCGCAAAGGTGGGGATGTGCGCCTGGTAGACCTTGCTGATGGGGAAGGTGCTGGCAATGCGCTTGTGGCTGCGCTGCATGGCGTTGGCATCCTCGGCATAGAAGGGGCTGCCCTGCTGGTTGACCATGATGCCGTCCGCCTTGAGGGCGTTGAAGCAGTTGCCGTAGAACTCCCGGGTGAAGAGGCCTTCCGACGGGCCGAAGGGGTCGGAGGAATCCACGATGATCAGGTCATACTCATCCTCGCAGCGGCGGATGAACTTGAGGGCGTTTTCAAAGTAGATGTGCACCCGGCGGTCATCCATCCGGCAGGCGTTGCCGGGCAGGTAGGCGCGGCAGGCCTCCACCACCATGGGGTCCATCTCCACCAGGTCGATGCGTTCCACCCGGTCGTAGCGGGTCAGTTCCCGCACCACCCCGCCGTCCCCGGCGCCGATGACCAGGATATCCTTGGCCTGACGGTGCACCGACATGGGCACATGGGTGATCATCTCGTCATAGATGAACTCGTCCCGCTCGGTGAGCATGACGTTGCCGTCCAGCGTGAGCACCCGGCCGAACTCCGGCGTCTCGAAGATATCGATGCGCTGGTAGTCGCTCTGCTTGGAATAAAGCTGCCGGTTGACCCGGATGCTGTGCTTCACGTCCGGGGTGTGAAATTCCGAAAACCACATTTCCATGGAAATTCCCTCCTTGTCAGGCCAGCACGTTCAGGCGCAGGATGTCGGGGTCCTCGGGGCCCGTCATGCTGCAGCCTTTGGCTTTGGCGTATTCGATATAGTCGAGGATTTCGCCGGTGATCCGCTCGCCGGGGGCCAGGATAGGAATGCCCGGGGGATAGCACATGACGAACTCGCTGCAGACCCGGCCCTCGGTTTCCCGCAGGGGCAGGCTGATTTTATCGGCGTAGAAGGCCTGCTGGGGGCTGGCCACCACCTCGGGGTCGATGTATTCCTGGTTGAGCAGCCCGGTGCCGTCGGTCTGGTAGCGGCGCTTGATCTCGGCCAGGGCGCTGACCAGCCGCTCCAGTTCCTGGGGGCGGTCGCCCATCGAAAGATAGGCCAGAATGTTGCCGATGTCGCCGAACTCGATCTGGATGTCGTATTCGTCCCGCAGGATGTCGTAGACTTCAATGCCCGCCAGGCCGATGTCCCGGGTGTGGATGCTGAGCTTGGTGGTGTCGAAGTCAAAGACCGAGTCGCCGTTGCACAACTCCTTGCCGAAGGCGTAGTACCCGCCGATGGCGTTGATCTCCTCCCGGGCGTACTCGGCCATGTCGGCCACCTGGTGGAAGACCTGGCGGCCCCGCAGGGCCAGGTTGCGCCGGGAAATATCCAGGCTGGACATGAGCAGGTAGCTGCCCGAGGTGGTCTGGGTCAGGTTGATGATCTGCCGCACATAGCCCGCATGGACCTTCGGCCCGCAGAGCAGCAGGCTGGACTGGGTCAGGCTGCCGCCGCTCTTGTGCATCGACACAGCGGCCATATCGGCCCCGGCGGCCATGGCGGAAACGGGCAGCCCACCGCCGAAATAGAAGTGGGTGCCGTGGGCCTCGTCGGCAAGACACAGCATGCCGGCCTCGTGGGCCATCCGCACGATGGCCCGCAGGTCGCTGCAGATCCCGTAATAGGTGGGATTGTTGACCAGCACCGCCACCGCGTTGGGGTGCTCGGCAATGGCTTTCGCCACCTGTTCCCGGCGCATGCCCAGCGAGATGCCCAGCCGCTGGTCCACTTCAGGGTTGACGTAGACCGGCACGGCGCCGCAGAGCACCAGGGCGTTGAGCACGCTGCGGTGGACGTTGCGGGGCAGGATGATCTCGTCCCCGCGCTTGCAGGCGGTGAGCACCATGCTCTGCACCGAGCTGGTGGTGCCGCCCACCATCAAAAAGGCCTGGGCGGCGCCGAAGGCGTCGGCGGCCAGCTCCTCCGCTTCCCGGATGACCGACACCGGGTGGCAGAGGTTGTCCAGGGGTTTCATGCTGTTGACGTCCACCCCCACGCACTGCTGGCCCAGGAAGGCCGTCAGTTCGGGGTTGCCCCGCCCGCGCTTGTGACCGGGCACATCAAAGGGCACCACCCGCATGCGGCGGAAATTTTCCAGCGCCTCGTGGATCGGCGCGCGGCGCTGGTCCAGACGGGTGCGGTTCGGATTCCCGTTCATTGTTTTCCTCCGTCCCGTGGTTCCCGACACAACAAAAAACGCAAGCCGGCACCCGCTTGGTGCAGACTTGCGTTGCATTCGCCATATTTCGCCGCAAAGCGCCCCGTCCCCGGGCATGGCAGGGGCAAGGCAGCAGCAATATCACAGGCGTATCGTGTCCAGAGTCTATATAGCAATTCTACTTTTACTACTCTTATTGACCGTTTCACAAGTCTGCGTGCGGGGCACGCATTTCCGGTTATCAAAGGAACCAACTTATAAAATTTGAGCTTTTAACTCCATCAATAAGGCAACCCAAGTTGCCGATCGGCAGTGGACCCGGCTGTCCGTATGGCCTTAGCCCCCATGGGCGGTCCTGGGTAAATTGCTTTGAAAAACTCCTGCACGATTCGTCTTTCAAAATCGTAGTTATCGTACCATATCGTCGGAAAAATGTCAATGAAAATTTTGGTAAAATTCCCGCATACAAAAAAGGGGCGGTACCCCCGCAAGGGTACCGCCCCGTACAACATGGGCGCTTGGAGAAGATTACAGAATCTCGATCTGGGTGGGCTGCTTCTCGGGCAGTTTCTTGGCTTCCGCCTTGGGCAGGTTCAGCTTCAGGATACCGTCCTCAAAGCTGGCCTTCACATCCTCGGGCTTGAGCTCGTCGCCCACATAGAAGCTGCGGGCGCAGGAACCGGTGTACCGCTCCTGACGGATGTAGTGGCCTTCCTTGTCCTTCTCGTCATGGTCGGCGCTGCGGTTGGCCGTGATGGTCAGGTAACCGTTCTGCAGGTCCAGCTTGACATCTTCCTTCTTGAAGCCGGGCAGATCCACGAAAACGTCATAGCCGTTTTCGGTTTCCCGCACGTCGGTCTTCATCACATTGGCACTGCGTTTGCCAAAGGCGCGGCGAGGATCAGCCGCCTGCATCATACGGTCAAAGTCTTGCTCCCAATCATTCTGGAACCAGTCGTCCAGCAAAGCATCATGAAACATATAAGGCACCATCATCATAAGTCATTCCTCCAATTCTCATCGGCTGCCGGTTGTTTTTCCGGCGTCGGACTTTTGATTCGGCCTTTCCGTGGTTTGAGGGTTCCGCGGTTGCGGTTCCCTTGTTCCCTTGGAACGCCTTTAGTATAGCACCGTGAATTAGCACTGTCAAGCATAGAGCGCTAATGTTTACATTTCATGCAATGTTTGTTCACAAAATATGCGATTTTTCCCCGGAGGGCTGTACAAAGGCCCCTGTTTCCGCTATGATAAAGGCATTCCAATGCGAAAAGAAGGGAAAAATATGGTCTATCAACTGCTGTTCAGCCCCACCGGCGGCACCCGAGCCGTGGCCGACGCCCTGGCGACGGGCCAGGTCATCGACCTGACCGACTGCGACGCCGATTTTTCCGCCGTCCAACTGACGGCCGAGGACGTTGCGGTCATCGCCGTGCCTTCCTACGGCGGGCGGGTGCCGGAAATTGCCGCGCAGCGGCTGACCCGGGTGCAGGGCGGCAGCGCCCGGGCGGTGCTGGTCTGCGTGTACGGCAACCGCGCCTACGAGGATACGCTGGTGGAATTGGCCGACCTGGCCGCAGCCACCGGGTTCCGGGTGGTGGCTGCCGTGGCCGCCCTGGCGGAACATTCCATCGCCCGGATGTACGCCGCCGACCGCCCCGACGAGGCGGACAAGGCCGTGCTGGGGACATTGTGGGAGAAAATCCGGGCCAAACTGGACGCCGGGGACGACACTGTTCCCGCCCTGCCCGGCCAGCGGCCCTACAAACCGCGGGGTACCCGCACCATGGTGCCCCGCACCTCCAAGCGCTGCGTCGCCTGCGGGCGCTGCACACTGGGCTGCCCGGTGGGTGCCATCGACCCCCGGGACCCCCTCCGGACCGACCCGACCCGGTGCATCGGCTGCATGCGGTGCGTGCAGATCTGCCCGGTGGGAGCCCGCCAACCCGACCCCGACGCCCTGGCGGCGCTGGTGCAGCATCTGGAACCCCTGTGCGCCGACCGCAAGGAAAACGAGTTGTTCCTGTAATACGCAAAAGAAAGGACCGCCCTGCCGGGCGGCCCTTTTTGCATTGCCTGGGAAATGTTACGCCTGGGGCAGCGGGAAGGTGCTGCCGCCGTGGGGCATGAGGACGGTCTCCACCCCTTGCAGGCTGCCGCCGTTGCAGGCCGCAGCCAGGGCCAGGGCTTCGTCCAGCGTCCTGGCCACCTGGATCTTGGTGTGGGTGAACCGCTCGGCGGGCAGGTCGGTCACCACAATCAGGTGGTAATTTTCGGCCGTCTCGGCAAAGAGGAAGCCCACGAAACCGCCGATGGAAAAGTCGGCGCGCAGGGCCTTTTCCCGGGCTTCCATCGAGTCAAAGTTGCAGATCTGGGCCTCGCAGTCGGCGTCGCCGAAGCCCTCCCGGCACTGGGACAGCAGGATCATCGTGCCGCCGGGAGCCACGGCCGCCAACGCGTTGGAGAGCGTCTTGGAGGTCTGGTAGAGGTTGATGTCCTTGGGGAAGCCGCCCGCGCTGGCGATGACCAGCGGCGCCCGACGGGGAATGGACACCCCGTCCAGCTGCTCCACCACCTTGGCGGCTGCCGCGTGGGCCTTCTGCCAGTCGCCGGCAAAGGCGCCCACAATCTGGTAGTTGTCATCCACAATAACGTTGAGCAGGTAGGCAGGCTTGGCAAAAGCCGCACACTCCACCAGGTCGCTGTGGAAGGGGTTGCTGTCGGTCATATTGCCGTTGCAGGCGTTGGGGTTGGAACCGCTGCCCAGCCCCTTGTTCAGGGCGTTGTTGTGGTTGGTGTTGATGGTTTCCCGCCCGGCAATACCGGGGACGATGGACTTGCGGCCGCCGCCGAAGCCCGCCAGGAAGTGGTAAACCACGCCGCCGGTGAGGATGAGCTTGTCACAGGCCATGGCGTAGCTGTTCAGCCAGACCGGCGTGCCCCGGCTGGTGGTGCCCATGTAGGTCAGGTGTTCCTTGTCGTCGCACTTGTGGTCCAGGAAGCGGATGCGGCGGTAGAGCTCCTCTCCCACCAGCGAGATGTGCTCCTCCTCGGTCTGTTCCCGGTGGGTGCCGGTGGCACAGACAATCAGGATGTCCTTGTCGGGAATGCCGGCCCGGTTGAGCCGCTCCACCAGGACAGGCAGGTAGGTGCTGGGCTGCTGCCAGCGGCGGGTGACGTCCGAAATCAGGATGCAGACGGTCTCCCCCGGCCGGACGGCCTCCTCCAGAGGGCCGGCCCCGATGGGGTGATCCAGCGCATATTCGATGTGTTCCCGCACCGTGCGTTTGGGCAGGTCCACCGTGTTGGCATGGACTTCCGCCACCACCTGGGCCTGGTCCAGCGAAACGGAAAACGCGGTGTCGCTGTATTTCATAGATTCCATATACTTTCGCCTCTATCATCCGGAATTGGCACCCGAAGGTGTTTTACATCTATGATGGTAGCACGTTCCCGCCCGGAATGCAAGGGACCCGCCGCCCCACAAAAAAGGGCGCCCCCTTATGGGGAGCGCCCTGGTGCATGCCGGGAATTATTCCACCCGCAGCAGGTCCTGGCCGGGCTTGACTTCGCCCTGGGCCAGAGGTTTGACCGCCGCATAGCGGTCGGTGTTGCAGACGATCATCGGGGTGGTGACCAGATAGCCCGCCGCCTTGATGGCGTCGATGTCAAAGCTGATGAGCAGGTCGCCCTTCTTGACCTTCTGGCCGTTCTTCACGTGGGGGGTGAAGTGCTCGCCGTTCAGCTTGACGGTGTCGATGCCGATGTGCAGCAGCAGCTCTGCACCGGTGTCAGTGACCAGGCCGATGGCATGGTGGGTGTCGAAGAGGTTGTCCACGGTGGCATCCGCCGGGGCGTAGAGCTTGCCCTCGGTGGGCTCGATGGCCACGCCCTCGCCCAGCACGCAGGAGGAGAACGCCTCATCCTGCACGTCGGCCATGGGCACCACGGTGCCGGCCAGATGGGCGCCGAAGGTCTCGGCAGGAACAGCCTCCTTGGGGGCCTCCTCCTTCTTGGCAGGCTGGGCCGCCGGGGCTTCGACGGCCACAGGCGCATCGGAAGCGGGGCTTTCCATATAATCTTCCAGGTTGGACTTGATCACGGCCACCTGGGGTCCGTAGATAACCTGGACGCCGTTACCCTTGTGGATGATGCCGGAGGCACCGCTCTGGCGCAGCAGGGCATCCTGCACCTTGGCGGGATCGATGACGGTGACGCGCAGACGGGTGGCGCAGCAGTCCACGTCGGACAGGTTGGCCTTGCCGCCCAGACCCTGCAGGATCAGGGCCGAAACGGTGTCATTGCTCTTGGCACCGGCGGCATCGGGACCCACGCCGGTCTTTTCCTTGAAGTCGGCACGGGTGTAGAGCTTGGCTTCCTCGCCGTCATCCTCGCGGCCGGGGGTCTTGAGGTTCATCTTGGTGATCATGAAGTAGAAGGTGAAGTAGTACAGCACAAAGTAGAACACACCCACAATGACGACCCAGATCCAGTGGGTCTTGGCTTCGCCCTGCAGGATACCGAACAGCGTCAGGTCAATCAGACCGCCCGAGAAGGTCATACCCACGCCCACCTTGAAGATGTGCATGAGCATGTAGGCCAGACCGGCATAGACGCAGTGGACGGCGTACATGGCAGGCGCCACAAAGAGGAAGGTGAATTCCAGGGGCTCGGTGATACCGGTGAGCATGGAGGTCAGCGCGGCGGAGAGCAGCAGGCCGGCCACCACCTTGCGCTTTTCGGGGCGGGCGGCGCGGTACATGGCGAAAGCAGCGCCGGGCAGGCCGAAGATCATGAGGGGGAACTTACCGGCCATGAACCGGGTGGCGGACACCGAGAACTCGGTGGTAGCCTTGGAGGCCAGCTCCGCAAAGAAGATGTTCTGGGCACCCTGGACGGTGACACCGTCGATGACGGCGGTGCCGCCCACGGCGGTCTGCCAGAAGGGCATATAGAAGACATGGTGCAGGCCGAAGGGGATCAGGGCACGCTCGATGAGGCCGTACAGCCAGGTGCCGATGTAGCCGGAGCCCAGCACCAGGTTGCCCAGCATCGAGATGCCGGTCTGGACCACGGGCCAGACGTAGAACATGACGATGCCCACCACCAGGTAGACGGCGGTGCAGACGATGGGCACAAAGCGGGTGCCGCCGAAGAAGGAGAGCATCTGGGGCAGCTGGGTCTTATAGAAGCGGTTGTGCAGCGCCGCCACGCCCAGGCCGACGATGATACCGCCGAAGACGCCCATCTGCAGGGTGGTGATGCCCAGCATCGAGGTGGTGGTGTTGGCGGCCATGGCTTCCACGCCGCCGGCGGCGTTGATCATGGCGCTGATGGCGGTGTTCATGACCAGGTAGGCGATGGCGCCGGACAGGGCGGCCACTTCCTTTTCCTTTTTGGCCATACCGATGGCCACGCCCATGGCGAAGAGCAGCGCCAGGTTGTTGAAGACGGCGCTGCCGCACTGGTTCATGATGTCCAGCACGGTGTACAGGGCGGTGCCCTGGTGGATGAGACCGGTCAGGCCGTAGGCCTCCAGCATGGTCTCGTTGGTGAACGAACTGCCGATACCCAGCAGCAGACCGGCCACCGGCAGCAGGGCGATGGGCAGCATGAAGGAGCGGCCCACCCGCTGCAAGACGCCAAAGATCTTGTCTTTCATACAGATTCCTCCTTGGATGAAAAAGAAATACAGGGACGTATATAAAAACAGACCCATACGGCTCCCCCGCTGGCGGCGGTGAAGTCATACAGGTCTAGCCCACACAGCGAAGATGCGGTCACTATCCAAATTCAGTTTTGGGAATTCCGGTTCAGGGGTCCACTTCGTGCAGGTCCCCCGCCACCCGCTTGAGGTGGATGGTCAGGTAGACCAGTTCCTCCTGGGAGAGGGTCTGGTGCCAGGTATTCTGGATATAGTCTGCCACGCACTGGGCGCATTTGTAATGCTGCTTGCAGTTGCGGGCGATGAGGGCGCGGAAGGCGGCATCGCTCTCGCTGCCCGAGTCGGTCATCATCTTGCCCTGGAACAGCCGCTGGGCAAAGTAGCGCAGATGCACCACAAAACGGTGAAAGGTCAGGGATTCCCGGTCAAAGGCGCCCAGGTCCCGGTAGTAGTATTCCACCACCTGGATGACCCCCTCGATGAGGCGGGTGATGTCGTACATCTCGCTCATCTCGGTGTTGAGCTCGGCGTTGACGATGTGCAGCGCGATGAAGGCGGCCTCGTCGGGGTTGAGTTCCACCCCGCACCGCTCTTTCACCATGGCCAGGCAGCGCTGGCCCAGCTGGTACTCGGTGGGGTAGTAGCACAGGATGCTGCCCGCCAGCGGGTTCTTGAATTCGATGCCCTGGGCCTTGCGCTGGATGGCAAAGCTGATATGGTCCGCCAGGGTGATGAGCAAGCTTTCGTTGAGGGGCTGGGGGATGGCGGCCTTGATTTCCGCCAGCATGGCCTCGGTCAGGTCCAGATGTTCCAGGGGGATCTGCTCCACCAGCTCCCGCAGGCGGCGCTGACCGGTCTTGTCCTCCATGCGGTAGACCTTTTCCACCCGGGCGGGGTCCACGAACTGCGCCACCTTGCGGCCAAACCCCAACCCCTTGCCGGTAACGATCATCTCGTTGCCTTTTTCGTCAATCACGCAGAGAATGTTGTTGTTGATGACCTTTTTGATGCGCATCCGCCCGCCCCCTTTCTTTGTGAGAAGCGGGCAAAAAAATAACCAGCCCCATCAAATCCCATTCCCGACAAAAGAAACAGATCTTAACGGAGTTGGTCTAGCCCGCATTACCGGTAACAATCCAACAAAGCCCACAAGGCCGCTTGCTTATCTGTGAAAATAATAACACGCAGTCCCGGGCAAAGTCAACCACCTGGGCCTATTTGGATACGGTTTTCAGCAGAGTGCTCAAATTTACACACACTGTTTGGGCAGTTTGGCAAAAACGTGCCACCGGCTCCGGGGGCCGAACAGGATTTTTTTGTGCGGCCCAAATTTTACAACGCCACTCCTTGCACCCGCCTGCCGCCCGGTGTATGCTGAAAGTATCCTTATAAGGAGGGATCGGCATGGAGGAAAACACCCGCACACCGCAGCCGGAGGCACCCGCTTCCGGCACACTCGCCCCGCAGGCCCCACCATCCGCCGGGCAAACGCCCTTGTTCCGGCTGGCCCCGGGGGACCTGACCGGGCAGCGGCGCACCCGCCGGCAGGCCGTTCTGACCGCCCTGCTCACCGCCCGGAACCTGCCCCGGCGGCGGCTGCTCCGGGCCGGCTGGATGGCGCTGGGGCTGGTCCTTTTGGGCATCGCCCTGGCGGCCGGCTGGCGCTGCGCGTTCCAGGGCCTGCCCCCCGCTGGGTGGCTTTACGCCCTGCCCTACCTGGGAATTGCGTTCATCGCCATCGGGATGGAGACGCCCCTGCTGGCCCGGCAGCTGGCCGGGACGGTTCGCGGCTTTGCCGGGGCCGTCCTCTATCCCGACCACCTGCACCTGGAAGGCGCGGACGACGCGGCGGACTGGCCGCTGGACGAGCTGACGCAGGTGCGTCGCTTCCGGGGTTGGACCGTGCTGGTCTGGCAGCGGGATACCCGGCTGCTGGTACTGCCGGTGCCCGACACCGTCTGCCCCGCGGGCGGCGACGGGCTGGTGACCGACCTGCGGAAGGCCGCACCCCGGGCCACCTTCCATGTCCGCCCCCGGCCGCCCCGGCGGTGGCCCGGGCGGCTGGTCCTGCTGCCGTTGCTTCCGGTGCTTCTGTTCACCATGTTGCTGCTGAGTTTCAGCAGCCAGGGTCGGCAGATCCTCTCCAGCTTCCATTCCGACAGCGGGTCCCTGGTGCTGCTGGTCTACGACCGCACCACCCAGACCCTGTGGACACCCGACGCCGTCGCCCTGCCCCACCCCGCCACCGGCGAGGTGTCCTTCCGGTGGCAGACCGACGACTGCTGTGCCGTGACCTACCGCACCACCGACGACACCCTGCAGGTGGAACTGCTGCCCGGTTCGCTGCACACCGCCCAGCGGCTGGACCCCGACCCGCCCACCGGATCCTGGCGGCAGTTTTTCCTGACCACAGAGCTGGATGTGGCGCTGCAGTGGGACGAAGCCACCCAAAGTTATCTGCTCCGCGACGAAGGCGCAGAGATGGTCTATCGCCGGTGGGAGGACTTTGACGGGCTGGGCATCGCCCTGTGCGACGACCAGGGCATTCCCCAATGGACGCTCACCCCCACCCGTGCACCCCGGTGGAACGCCGATGGCACCTCGCTGGACACCACGGCGCTGATCCTGTGCCCGGTCTCCCTGCAGGAAACGGGGGAGCGGACCCAGCTGCTGCCGTCTACGTAACCACCGATCAGGGCCAGAGCTGGCAGACCAGCGACCTGGTGCAATGGCCCTGGGAGTTCGCAATCACCCACCGCTGCCTGGGCTTTACCGAAGACGGCTTCGGCTATGTATCCGTCAGCTCCGACGTGACCGAGGGCGGCGACATCAACATCACGTTCTTCACCACACGGGACGGCGGCGTCAGCTGGCAGGCCTGCGCCTCCCCCAAGCCCGACATCGACGCCACGCGGCCGATCACCGGGCTGATCTTCACCGACGAAAACACCGCCCTGGCCTCGATGGCCAGCGGTGACGACAACCCGTGGCCCCATATCTTCTCCACGCTGGACGGCGGCGCCACCTGGCGGGAACTGCCGAT
This sequence comes from uncultured Subdoligranulum sp., assembly GCA_904374465.1. Taxonomy (GTDB): domain Bacteria; phylum Bacillota; class Clostridia; order Oscillospirales; family Ruminococcaceae; genus Gemmiger. The sequence goes on along the minus strand of CAJFFY010000006.1, from coordinate 8,732 downwards.
CAACTTTGCCGCCAGCGGGCTGACCGTGGCCACCCGGCTGACCGATTTTTCCCGCCAGGGCGACGAATGGCGGATGACCGTCACCCAGGAACCCTACGGCCGGGAGGACCTTGTCTTCCGGGCCAACGCGCCCGACGGCCCCTGGGCCTACGTGAAACCGTAATTTTTTGACAAAAGAATCCGTCTGTCCCTTGCGTCGGGCTGTAGGGTAAGGTATAGTAGTGCTATACTTTGCTGCGCAGAAAGGAATTTTCCATGCAAGACAAAAAAACCTGGCTGTACCTGGTGGGTGCCGCCCTGCTGTTGCTGGCCATCAAATACAGCGACGCCCTGCTGGGCGGTGTGCGCCTTTTCTTCTCGCTGCTGACCCCGCTGCTGGTGGGCTGCGGCATCGCCTATGTACTGAACATTCTGGTATCCCGCATCGAGTCGCTGCCGCCGCTGCGCAACCCGGCTTCCCGGGTGTACCCCTTCCGCCGTGCCCTGAGCATCACCGGCGCGCTGCTGGTGGTGGCCCTGGTGCTGGTATTGCTGGTGCTCATCATCATTCCCCAGCTGGTGGACGCCTTCCGGGTCATGCTGGTGGGGGTGCCCCCGGCCATCAACCGGTTCCTGAACTGGCTGGACACGCTGGACCTCTCGCTGCCCCAGCTGGAAAACTGGCTGCGGTCGCTGAACCTCAACTGGCCCGACCTGCTGCAGAAGGCCACCACCCACCTGACCTCCGGTGTGGGCAACGTCTTCAATCTGGCCGTCATGCTGCTGGGCAACCTGGGCGGCATCGTCATGCAGCTGGTCATCGGGGTGATCTTTGCCCTCTACCTGCTGGCCGGCAAGGAAAAACTGGGCCGTCAGTTCCACGCCCTGGCCGACACCTACCTGCCCGCCCGGGTCTGTGACCGGCTGTGGTACGTGCTGGCCACCGCCCACGACGCCTTCACCCGGTTTTTTGTGGGCCAGTTCACCGAGGCCATCATCATCGGGGTGCTGTGCACGGTGGGCATGTGGATCTGCCGGCTGCCTTACGCCACCATGATCGGCACGCTGGTGGGGGCCACCGCTCTGCTGCCCGTGGTGGGCGCCTACCTGGGCGCCGCCGTGGGTGCCTTCATGATCCTGACCGTCAACCCGCTGCAGGCACTGGGCTTTCTGATCTTCATCGCCATTTTGCAGCAGCTGGAAGGCAACCTGATCTACCCCCGGGTGGTGGGCACCTCCATCGGGCTGCCCGGCATCTGGGTGCTCACCGCCGTCACGCTGGGCGGCGGCATCGGCGGCATCGCAGGCATGCTGCTGGCCGTGCCGGTAACCGCCACCCTCTACCGGCTGGTGCGCAGCGACGTACAGCGCAAGCGCACGACCTCCCTGCCGTCCTGATCCGGATTCTTTCCCCGGGCAATGTTTTTGCCCGGGGCTTTTTTATTGATCCTACGAAAAAATGACAAAATGGAAACGATTTCAATCATTTTGTCATTTTTTCCGTAAGAAATGCACAAACCGCACCTTCTCCTCTTGTACTTTTCAACAAAGTTTATGAAATAGTTGAAAATGTACTTGCTATTTTGTGGAAAACGATGTATCATGTAGACATCGAAAGGTTGGAAACGTTATCAACCGCAACGGAACACACAACACCCGGATCCCGGGCCAAACACCTTATGTTAAGGAGGAGAAAACCACATGAAAGCCAAGAAATTGATCGCGCTGGGCCTTGCCGGTACCATGACCGCCGCCCTGCTGGCCGGCTGTTCCTCGGGCGGGAGCAGCTCTTCCGCCGCCGCATCCGGCGACACCGCCACCTCCGAGGCTTCGACCTCCGCCACCACCACCGCCGCGGGCAAGGTGTACTACCTGAACTTCAAGCCCGAGCAGGATCAGCAGTGGCAGGACCTGGCCGCCGTCTACACCGAGCAGACCGGGGTCCCCGTCAGCGTGGTGACCGCCGCCTCCGGCGAGTACGAGACCACCCTGATGAGCGAGATGGCCAAGAGCGACGCGCCCACCCTGTTCCAGGTCAACGGCCCCATCGGCCTGGCCAACTGGAAGGATTACTGCTATGACCTGACCGGCAGCGACATCCTGGGCCAGCTGACCAGCGACTCCTACGCCCTGAAGGACGGCGACGCCACCCTGGGCATCGGCTACGTCATCGAGTCCTACGGCCTGATCACCAATAAGACCCTGCTGGAGAAGGCCGGCTACACCATCGACGACATCAAGAGTTTTGCCGACCTGAAGAAGGTGGCCGAGGACATCACCGCCCGCCAGAGCGAGCTGGGCTTTGCAGCCTTCACCTCCGCCGGCATGGATTCTTCCTCCGACTGGCGCTACAAGACCCACCTGGCCAACCTGCCCATCTACTTTGAGTACAAGGACGAAGGCATTACCTCCACCGATGCCATCAAGGGCACCTACCTGGACAACTACAAGGATATCTTTGACCTGTACATCAACAACTCCACCTGCTCCCCCACCGAGCTGGCCGGCAAGACCGCCGACGACAGCCGCAACGAGTTCCTGGCCGGGGAAGCGGTCTTCTACCAGAACGGCTCCTGGGAGTACGTCAACCTGACCCAGGACGGCACCTTCACCGATGACGATCTGGCCATGATCCCCATCTACATCGGCGTGGGCGACGAAGCCAACCAGGGCCTGTGCACCGGCACCGAGAACTACTGGTGCGTCAACAAAGAAGCTCCCGAGGAAGACATCCAGGCCACGCTGGACTTCATCAACTGGTGCGTCACCTCTGAGGAAGGCACCAAGGCCATGGCCGACGACATGGGCTTTGTCATCCCCTTCCAGGGCGCGCAGGAATCCAGCAACATCTTCGTCAAGGAAGACCAGGAAATGACCGCCGAGGGCAAGGTGCCCGTGTCCTGGAACTTCACCACCATGCCTTCCGAGAACTGGAAGAACAACCTTGGCTCCGCCCTGACCGCCTATGCCGCCGGCACCGGTGACTGGGACGGCGTCGTGACCGCCTTTGTGGACGGCTGGGCCAGTGAAGCTGCGCTGAACGCCACGGCGTAACGCCCGAAGGCGTGCGCGCCACAGCCGACAGATACCAGAATGCGGGAGGGGCGGGCGCTCGATTCGCCCGCCCCTCCCCTTTTCTTTGGGGAAATTTGGGGACATCATTATGGAAAAAGCAATCAAAAAATTCTGGCCGGTCTTTGTGCTGCCCACCCTGGCGGCCTTTATCATCGGCTTCATCTGGCCCTTTGTGTGGGGCATCGGGCTCTCCTTCTGCAAGTTCACCACCGTGAACAACGTCCAGTTTGTGGGACTGAGCAACTACCTGAACATCTGGATTGACAACACCTTCACCCATGCTTTTGTATTCACCACGCTGTTCACCATCGTGTCCACCGTGCTGATCAACGTCTTCGCCTTTCTGCTGGCGCTGCTGCTCACCCGCCATGTGCGGGGCACCAACATTTTCCGCACCGTCTACTTCATGCCCAACCTCATCGGCGGCGTGGTGCTGGGCTACATCTGGCTGGTGCTGCTCAACGGCGTGCTGACCCTGCTGGAAAAGCCGCTGCTCTCGCTGAACGCCACCTACGGCTTCTGGGGCCTGATCATCCTGATGTGCTGGCAGCAGATCGGCTACATGATGATCATCTACATCGCCGGGCTGCAGAACGTGCCCCCCGACCTCATCGAGGCGGCCCGCATCGACGGCGCCAACAACCGCCAGGTGCTCACCCGCGTCAAGATCCCCATGGTCATGCCCAGCATCACCATCTGCACCTTCCTGACGCTGACCAACTCCTTCAAACTGTTTGACCAGAACCTCTCGCTGACCGGCGGCGAACCCGCCAAGGCCACCCAGATGCTGGCCTACAACATCTACGATACCTTCTATGCCCGCAGCGGACCCCAGTGGAAGGGCATCGGCCAGGCCAAGGCCGTGGTCTTCTTCCTGGCGGTGGTGGTCATCGCCCTGATCCAGCTGCGGCTGACCCGCTCCAAGGAGGTGCAGCAGTAATGCAGAATTCCAAAGCGACCAAGCGCGTCAACACCGTCATCTCGGTGGTTTTGTCGCTGCTGTGCCTGGCCTACGTCTACCCCATCGTGCTGATCCTGCTCAACTCCTTCAAGCAGGAGCGCAGCATCACCACCACCCGGGTCTTTGAGCTGCCCACCGCCGACACCTTTGTGGGCTTTGCCAACTATATCCAGGGCATCACCTCGATGGACTTTCTGTCCTCTTTCTGGTATAGTTTATTTATATCGGTTTCGTCGGTGCTGCTCATTCTGCTGTGCTGCTCCATGTGCGCGTGGTACATCACCCGGGTGCACGGCAAGCTGTCCAGCGGCATGTACTACCTGTGCGTTTTCAGCATGGTGGTGCCCTTCCAGATGGTCATGTTCACCCTGGCCAAAACCGCCGACACCCTCAAGCTGAACAACCCCTACAACATCTGCATCATCTACCTGGGCTTCGGCGCCGGGCTGGCGGTGTTCATGTTCACGGGATTCATGAAATCCATGCCGGTGGAAATTGAGGAAGCGGCCATGATTGACGGCTGCAACCCGCTGCAGATCTTTTTCCGGGTGGTCTGCCCCATTCTGAAACCCACCATGATCTCCACCGCCATCCTGGAAACCATGTGGGTGTGGAACGACTACCTGCTGCCCACCCTGGTGCTGGACATCAAGAAATACCGCACCATTCCCATGGCCATCCAGTATTTCCGGGGCAGCTACGGCAAGGTGGAGATGGGCCCCATGATGGCCTGCATCATGCTCACCGTCCTGCCGGTGGTCATCCTCTACCTGGTGTGCCAGAAATACATCATCGAAGGCGTCGTGGCCGGCGCCGTCAAGGGCTGACAAACGGCCCTGTACGCCCGCGGGGTTCTGCACCGCGCGGGTGCCATCCGAAGGAAAGAAGGGGTCTGTCATGACGATCAAGGATATTGCCCGGGAATCCGGGTATGCGGTGGGCACCGTCTCCCGCGTGATCAACCACAACCCCAACGTCAGCGACGCCGCCCGGGCACGCATCCTGGAAGTGATCCGCAAATACAACTTCCAGCCCAACTCCAACGCCAAGCACCTGAAACAGCAGGCCAGCCAGGGCATTGCCATGATCGTCAAAGGCACCCACAACATGCTGTTTGCCTCGGTGCTGGAAAAGATGCAGACCGAGTGCACCGCCGCCGGCTACAACGGCATGGTCTACTACATTGACGAAAACGACAACGAGGTGGACCGCGCCCGCCAGATCTGCCGGGAACACAAACCCCACGGGGTGATCTTTCTGGGTTCCGACCGCAACCACTTCGGGCCCGACCTGGTTCAGCTGGGGGTACCCTGCCTGCTGATGACCAATACCGCCGCTGCCGAGGCCATCCCCAACCTGTCCAGCGTCAGCGTGGACGACGTGGCCGCCGCAGCCCGGATGGTGGGGCACCTGTTGGACAACGGGCACCGGCGCATCGCCTTCATCGGCGGCGACCTGACTTCCTCCCAGCCCAGCTCCGCCCGTCTGAGCGGCTGCCTGAGCGAGTTTTCCCGCCGGGGGCTGGCCTTTGACCCCGCCCGGCAGTACATTGCCGCCCGCTACACCCTGCCGGGTGGTTACCATGCCATGGAACAGCTGCTGGAGACCCTGCCCGGGCTGACCGCCGTCTTCGCCTTCAGCGACATCATGGCCATCGGTGCCATGCGGGCGCTGCGGGACCACGGCCTGCAGGTGCCCCGGGATGTTTCGGTCTGCGGCTTTGACGGCATCGAACTGGCCGATTATCTTGCCCCCCGGCTGACCACCATCCGGCAGCCCGCCGAACGGATGGCCGGACGCGGGGTGGCCCTTCTCATCCGCTGCATCGAGGAGCAGAGCGGCGCCGTCCACGAACTGGTGCCCTACGAACTGCTGGAGGGCGAAAGCGTCCTCCGCCTGCCCGATGCAGCCCCCATCCCCTGACCGAAAGGAGGTTTGCCCATGCGCGCAAGCGGTGTGCTGATGCACCTGTCCAGTCTGCCGTCGCCCTATGGCATCGGCACGATGGGCGCGGCGGCAAGGGCTTTTGTGGATTTTCTGGCGGCAGCGGGGCAGCGCTACTGGCAGCTGCTGCCCATCTGCCCCACCAGCTACGGGGACAGCCCCTACCAGTCCTTTTCCACCTACGCGGGCAATCCCTATCTCATCGACCTGGACACCCTGGCCGCCGACGGCCTGCTGGAGCCCGGGGAATACCGGACCATCGACTGGCAGAGTCCGCCCGACCGTGTGAACTACGGTGCACTTTACCAAAAGCGGTGGGCGGTGCTGCGCAAGGCCTGCGACCGCCTGCTGCAGAATCCCCCCGCCGCCTACGCCGATTTCTGCGCGGCCAACGCCTTCTGGCTGCCTGACTACGCCTTGTTCATGGCGCTGAAGGACGAGCACGGCGGCCGTGCCTGGAGCCAGTGGGAACCGGCGCTGCGCCGCCGGGACCCCGCCGCCCTGGCTGCCGCCCGCACCCGCTGTGCCGGGGCCATCGCCTTCTGGCAGGCGGTGCAGTATCTCTTTTTCACCCAATGGCGGGCCCTGAAGGGCTACGCCAACGACCACGGCATCCGCATCATCGGGGACCTGCCCATCTATGTAGCCGCCGACAGCGTGGATGTGTGGAGCACGCCGGAAGCCTTCCAGCTGGACGACGACCTGCAGCCCACCGAGGTGGCCGGCTGCCCGCCGGACGGTTTTTCCGCCACCGGCCAGCTGTGGGGCAACCCGCTGTACGACTGGGACGCCATGCGCCGGGACGGCTTTGCCTGGTGGGTGCGCCGCATCCGGGTGCTGTGCAGCACCTACGATGTGCTGCGCATCGACCACTTCCGCGGATTTGCGGGGTATTATGCCATCCCCTACGGCCAGACCGACGCCTGCTGCGGCCGGTGGCGCCCGGGGCCCGGCATCGACCTGTTCCGCGCCGTGGAAAAATCCCTGGGCCGGCTGCCCATCCTGGCCGAGGACCTGGGCTTCCTGACCGACGATGTGCGGGACCTGCTGCGGCAAAGCGGCTACCCCGGCATGAAGGTGCTGGAGTTTGCCTTTGACAGCCGGGACGGCGGGGACTACCTGCCCCACACCTACCCCCGGCACTGCGTGGTCTACACCGGCACCCATGACAACGAGCCGGTGAACGGCTGGTTCGAGACCGCCCCTGCCCCTGACATTGCCCACGCCCTGGACTACCTGAAACTGACCAGGGAAGAGGGCTACCACTGGGGCATGATGCGCGCCGCCTGGGCCAGCGTGGCGGACCTGGCCATCGTCCAGGCCCAGGACCTGCTGGGCCTGGGCCACGAAGCCCGGATGAACACCCCCTCCACCCTGGGGGGCAACTGGTGCTGGCGGGCGCTGCCCGGCGCCTTTGACGAGGCCCTGGCCGCCAAAATCCGTCACCAGATGGACCTGTACGGGCGCTTGCCCCGCTGAGCTTTTTCCGCCGGGGTTGGACCTCCCCCATCCCGGCACGATCCCCACCCGCCTGCGGCGCACACCGCAGGCGGGATTTTTTGTGGCGGGCCCTGGCTTTTTGCCCCGGACCGTGCTACCCTATTGGTAAAAGGAGGCATCTATATGCTGGCATATACCTATCGGAAGCAGGGCGACTTTGCCCTGGTGGACAAGCCCAAACCGGTGCTGCAGAATCCCCGGGATGCCATCGTCAAGGTGACGCTGGGCAGCATCTGCACCAGCGACCTGCACATCAAGCATGGCTCGGTGCCCCGGGCGGTGCCGGGCATCACGGTGGGGCACGAGATGGTGGGCATCGTGGAGCAGGTGGGCGCCGCCGTGACCGCCGTGCGCCCCGGCGACCGGGTGGCCGTGAATGTGGAAACCTTTTGCGGGGAGTGCTTTTTCTGCCGCCACGGCTGGGTGAACAACTGCACCGACCCCGAGGGCGGCTGGGCCCTGGGCTGCCGCATCGACGGCGGCCAGGCGGAGTACGTCCGGGTGCCCTACGCCGACCAGGGGCTGACGAAAATCCCCGACACCGTCACCGACGAGCAGGCCCTGCTGGTGGGGGATGTGCTGGCCACCGGCTACTGGGCGGCGCAGATTTCCGATATCACGCCGGAGGATACCGTGCTGATCCTGGGGGCCGGTCCCACCGGGCTGTGCACCCTGCAGTGCGTGCAGCTGTACGGCCCCCAGCGGGTCATCGTCTGCGACAGGGACGCCGACCGGCTGGCCTTTGTGCGCCGCCACCACCCCGGGGTGCTCACCGCGCCACCAGAGGGGCTGCCGGATTTTGTGCGGGCCCACAGCGACCACGGCGGCGCCGACGCCGTGCTGGAGGTGGCCGGCAGCGACGAGACCTTCCGGCTGGCCTGGCAGTGCGCCCGCCCCAACGCCATTGTGACGGTGGTGGCACTGTACGACGCCCCCCAGGTGCTGCCCCTGCCCGAGATGTACGGCAAGAACCTGATTTTCAAGACCGGCGGCGTGGACGGCTGCCACTGCCAGGAAACGCTGGACCTGATTGCGGCGGGCAAGCTGGACACCACCCCGCTGATCACCCACACCTACGACCTGAAAGACATCGAGGCCGCCTACGACCTGTTTGAACACCGCCGCGACGGTGTGATCAAGGTGGCCATCCGCTGCTGAATGCAAAAAGCTCCCCGCCCGTGAACCGAACCAGCAAAAACGGACAATAGACAAAACGCCCCCTGTGTAGGAAAATAAACCTATACAGGGGGTGTTCGTATGTCACAAAGAAAAT
>CAJFFY010000005.1 GCA_904374465.1 uncultured Subdoligranulum sp. | reverse complement strand
GGAAAACTCAAAAGTCGGAAAACCCTGAAATATCAAGCGTTTGAGAAGAAATACAAGACTTAAATGGAGATATAAGAAGATGATTAAAGTACTATTCATTTGCCACGGCAACATCTGCCGCAGCCCCATGGCGGAATTCGTGATGAAAGACCTGGTGGGAAAAGCCGGGCTGGCCGGGCAATTCGAAATTGCCTCCGCAGCCACCAGTACCGAGGAGATCGGCAACCCGGTCTATCCGCCGGCCCGGCGCAAACTGGCTGAGCACGGCATCGGCTGTGCGGGCAAGACTGCCCGGCAGATGACCCGGGCCGACTACGACCACTACGACCTGCTGATCGGGATGGACCGTGCCAACCTGCGCAATATGACCCGCCTCTGCGGTGGCGATCCGGCGGGCAAGATTCATGGGCTGCTGGACTATACGGCACACCCCGGTGAGGTGGCCGACCCATGGTACACCGGGGATTTTGAGGCTACCTGGCGGGATGTGTATGCGGGCTGCGAAGGGCTGCTGGCGCATCTTTCGGAATGATTTGTTCATATTTGTATGGTAGGCTGGTGCCATCCGATCAAACAGGGAACGGAGGAAAACGCCATGGCCAATACCACCAAACAGGCGCTGGAAGCATCGCTGAAAAAAATGATGCTTCAAAAGCCGTTGGACAAAATCACCATCCATGACATCACGGCGGATTGCGGCATCAGCCGGATGGCCTTTTATTATCATTTCAAGGATATCTATGACCTGATCGAGTGGTCCTGCATCGAAGACGCCACCCAGGTGCTGCAGGGCAAGAAAACTTACGACACCTGGCAGGAGGGACTTTCGCAGATCTTTGAAGCGGTGCTGGAAAACAAACCCTTTGTGCTCAACGCCTGCCGGTGCATCAGCCGGGACCAGATGGAGCGGTTCCTCTACCGGCTGACCTACGGGTTGATCCGCGGCGTGGTGGATGAGCAGAGCCGGGGAATCTCCGTCACCGAGGCGGACAAGACTTTCATTGCAGAGTTTTACAAATACAGCTTTGTGGGCATTCTGCTGGACTGGATCCGCCAGGGCATGACCGCCGATTACCACGACATTGTGCGCCGGATCAGCCTGACCATGCAAGGCAATGTGGCCAATTCCCTGCACAATTTTGCAGCGGCACACTGAAAACTGTACAAAGAAGACCCGATGATCAGTTTTTGATCATCGGGCTCTTTTTGTAAATGGAAAAAACGGCGCCGTTGGGGTAGGATAACAGCACACCGAAACAAATCCATGACCCACCGAAAGGGGATTGATCTTATGAAACATTCCGCACTCAAATGGGGCGCCGCCATGGCCGGCCTGGCCGGTGCCGGTGCAGCCGCTGCCGTGGTCCAGAAGCGCCAGGCTGCCCGCCGTGCCCCGGAAACACCCAACGATTACCGCAACACCGAGCGGGGCCGCGACCGGAAAAACGCCAAGGGCATCTACTATTCCAGCGGCAACTATGAGGCCTTCGCCCGCCCGGAAAAGCCTGCCGGGGTGGACGACAAAAACGCCTACATTGTGGGCAGCGGCCTGGCGGCACTGGCGGCGGCCTGCTTCCTGGTGCGGGACGGCCAGATGCCGGGGGACCACATCCACATTCTGGAAGCCATGGACATTGCGGGCGGCGCCTGCGACGGCATCCAGGACCCCACCCGCGGGTATATCATGCGGGGTGGCCGGGAGATGGAAAACCACTTTGAATGCCTGTGGGACCTCTTCCGCAGCATTCCCTCCCTGGAAACGCCGGGGGCCTCGGTGCTGGATGAGTTCTATTGGCTCAACAAGCACGATCCCAACTATTCGCTTTGCCGTGCCACCGTCAACCGCGGACAGGACGCCCATACCGACGGAAAGTTCAACCTGAGCCAGAAAGCCTGCATGGAAATCGTCAAACTGTTCATGACCAAGGACGAGGACCTCTACGACAAGACCATCGAAGATGTCTTTGACGACGAGGTATTCAACTCCACCTTCTGGCTGTACTGGCGCACCATGTTTGCCTTCGAAAACTGGCACAGTGCCCTGGAAATGAAGTTGTATTTCCAGCGTTTCATCCACCACATCGCCGGGCTGCCGGATTTCAGTGCCCTCAAGTTCACCCGCTACAACCAGTACGAATCGTTGATTCTGCCCATGCAGAAATACCTCGAAAACGCGGGGGTGGACTTCCAGTTCGGTACCGAAGTTACCAATGTCCTCTTTGACATCCGGGAGGGCAAAAAGGTGGCCACCGCCATCGAGTGCAAGGTTCACGGCGCCGAAAAGGGCATCCTGCTCACCGAAAACGACCTGGTCTTTGTGACCAACGGCTCCTGCACCGAGGGCACCATCTACGGTGACCAGGACCATGCCCCCAACGGCGACGCCGAGGTACGCACCAGTGGCTGCTGGAACCTGTGGAAGAATATCGCCAAACAGGACCCGGCTTTCGGTCACCCCGAAAAGTTCTGCTCCGATGTGGCCAAGACCAATTGGGAATCGGCCACCATCACGACGCTGGACGACAAAATCCTGCCCTATATCACCAACATCTGCCAGCGGGATCCCCGCAGCGGCCAGGTGGTCACCGGCGGCATCGTCAGCTGCCAGGACTCCGCCTGGCTGCTCAGCTGGACCATCAACCGCCAGGGACAGTTCAAAGACCAGGACCCCGAAAAGGTCTGTGTCTGGGTGTACGGCCTCTTCACCGATGTGCCGGGCAACTACGTCAAAAAGCCCATGCGGGAATGCACCGGCCGCGAAATCACCGAGGAATGGCTCTACCACCTGGGTGTGCCGGAAGCGGACATTCCGGAACTGGCCGCCTACAGTGCGGTCTGTGTGCCCACCATGATGCCCTATATCACGGCCTTCTTCATGCCCCGTGCCAAGGGGGACCGCCCCGACGTCATCCCCGACGGCTGCGTGAACTTTGCCTTCCTGGGCCAGTTTGCCGAAACCCCGCGGGATACCGTTTTCACCACCGAATACTCGGTGCGTACCGCCATGGAAGCGGTCTACGGCCTGCTGGGCGTGGACCGCGGCGTGCCTGAAGTGTGGGGCAGCGTGTATGATATCCGTGCGCTGCTGGACAGCTCGGTCTGCCTGATGGACGGCCGCTCCCCGCTGGAGATGGAACTGCCCGGACCGCTGAACCTGCTCAAGAAACCTCTCTGCAAAGCCGTGGAAGGAACCGTGGTGGAAAAGCTGCTGCGGGACCATGGCATCCTGCGCGGCACCCTGTAAATGCCATACCCCTCCCCAAGGACCCCGCCCCGCGCGCCTGCGCCCGGCGGGGCCATTTTTTATACCTGTACTGTTGAAAATGTATATACTGTGTGGTACGATGTACCTAAAGGAGGCACAGTAGATGAAACTTGACGACTGGAAGTCCCAGATCAAGCGTGGCACGCTGGAGTTCTGCATCCTGCTGATGATCCGCCGGCAGCCGTCCTATGGGTACGAGATCATCAGTACCCTGGAACGGTATCCCATCCTGGCTGCCAAAGAGAACACCATCTATCCGCTGCTGCGGCGGCTGCTCAAGGAGGGATACATCTCCTCCACCTGGCAGGAAAGCGCGGAGGGGCTGCCGCCCCGCAAATACTACGCCCTGACCGGACAGGGACAGGCCTATCTGGAGGCAATGAAGAGTGAATGGGGCGGTCTGCTGGCCGCCATCGAGGAACTCCAAGGAGGAAAATGCGATGGATAAACAGTGGAATCTCTATCTGGAACAGGTGGAACGGCACCTGAAACCCTGCCGGTGTCGGAGCGTGTGGACATTGTGCAGGAAATCAAGAGCCAGATCCTGGAACTGCAGCAGGCCGGCAAGACCGACCGGGAGATCGGCGAACGACTGGGGGATCCGCGTGCGCTGGCGCGGGCCTACCTGGGGGACCTGATCACCGAAAAAACCACCTTCAGCTGGGGGCGGGTACTGGCCCTTTGTGCCTACTACAGCCTGGCGGGGCTGTCCGGGCTGTTTGTCATCCAGGTGCTGGGCATCTGCGCGCCGGTGTTTTTCCTCTGCGGTGCGGTCATCCCCTTTGCGGGGGCCGTCAAGCTGGTGAATGAGCTGCTCCATCTGCACCTGCCCTTTGCGCAGTATATTGGTGTGGCGGGGGTTCCCAACCCGGTACATGCGTTCCTGATCTGTATTGCAGTCGGTGTAGCCCTCTGCCTGCTGGGATACGGCTGCTGGCGGCTGCTGGTAGGGTATGTGCGGTCGGTCAGCCGGGTGGGACGGGTTTTGTCCCGCTGACCGGAACCCGGTTCCGTGCCGGGGGTTGCGCGCTGTGATACAATGGTAGTAAAGAACGGGCACCGTGCCCGGCATCGCTGCAAGGAGGTTGTATTCATGCGTAAAAATTTTGGAGCCAAACCCTGGACTTATCCGCAACCGGTATTCATCCTGGCCACCTATGGCGAGGACGGCACCCCCGACGCCATGAACGCCGCCTGGGGCGGCATCAGTGACGATACCCAGCTTTCGCTGTGCATCAGCGCCGGGCACAAGACCACCGCCAATATCCTGGCCCGCAAGGCGTTCACGGTGAGCATGGCCACGGTGGACCAGCGGGTGGCCTGCGACTATGTGGGGATCGCTTCAGGCAATACGGTGGCCGACAAACTGCAAAAAACCGGCTGGCATCTGCACCGGTCGGAGTTTGTGGACGCCCCGGTCATTGAGGAACTGCCCATGACGGTGGAGTGTCGTCTGGTCAGCTATGACCCCGAGAGCTGCCGTCTGGTGGGGGAGATCGTCAACGTCAGCGCCGACGAATCAGTGCTGGACGCCGAGGGAAAGATTGACCCCGATAAGCTGCAGCCCATCACCTTTGATCCCATCCACAACGCCTACCGCAAGCTGGGCGAAAAGGTGGGCAACGCCTTCCGGGATGGCGCAGCGCTGAAATAAACCGAAAAAAGCCCCCGCGTTTTTGAAAAAACGCGGGGGCTTTGCTGTTCGTTGGGTCAGTCGGGCAGGTATTCCGCAAGGTGATAGCGGCCTTTTTTGCCGGTATCCTTGCCGTACTGGATGGCTTGCCGGGGGCAGGCATGCAGACAGCGCAGACACTGGTAGCAGTGGTCACCCCACACAGGGCGGCCGCTCTCCAGCCGAATGGTTCCGGCCGGGCAGTCCCGGGCGCAGAGGCCGCAGCCGTCGCAGGCATCGGTGGTATAAAAGGGTTTGGTGCTGCGGGCAAAGCGGTTGAAACCGAAGTGTACGGGGCCGGATTTCAGGCCCGGCAGGGAACCTTCCCGGACCCGGTACACCGGCTGGCGGGCGGTAATCTCCCGGGCCATTTCGGTCAGGGCCGCGCGTACCGGGGCAAAGTCTTTTTCGTAGGCTTTGATCCGCTGTCCCACCGGCAAAAAGGTAAAGGTATGCTCGGGGTGCAGCGCCTGCAGATAGAGTGCCGTCTGTACCGTGGTGGAATTTTGCCCTTTGGGGCTGGCATTCAGCACAAGGATTTTCATGGGAGTTTCTCCGTTTCGAAAAGCGGGCGGAGCCGCGGGACGGTCCGCTCTACAAAACATTATAGGGCGGTGCTTTGCCGCCCGTCAAGGCCGGCGGCCATCCCGGCAGTTGGGAAAGTTTGGACTTGTGACCGGTTCCCGGATGCGTTACAATAGCGGTATAGATTAATAGAGAGAGGGATGCGCCATGTACGAATTGATGCAAGTTTCCGGCAACAGCTATTATATCCAGAGCCCGGCCAAGATCGGATTGTACAAGCTCAGCGATAGCGATGTCTGCCTCATCGACAGCGGCAACGACAAGGATGCCGGGCGCAAGGTGCGCCAGCTGCTGGACGCCAACGGCTGGCACCTGACAGCCATCTACAACACCCACTCCAACGCCGACCACATCGGCGGCAACAAATACCTGCAGGCCCAGACCGGCTGCAAAATCTACGCCCCCGGTATCGAGTGCGACTTCACCCGGCACCCGGTGCTGGAGCCATCCTTTTTGTACGGGGGGTATCCCTGCAAGGACTTGCGCCACAAATTCCTCATGGCCCAGGAAAGCGACGCCCTGCCGCTCACCCCGGAGACCCTGCCCGCGGGATTTTCCTGTATGGAACTGCCGGGACATTTCTTCTCGATGGTGGGCTTCCGCACCCCGGACGATGTGGTTTATCTGGCGGACTGCCTGTCCAGTAAGGAGACACTGGACAAGTACCAGATCGGTTTTATCTACGATGTGGCCGCCTATCTGGATACGCTGGAAAAGGTCAAGACCCTGCGGGCCCGCATGTTTGTCCCGGCCCATGCGGCACCCACGGCGGACATTGCCCCGCTGGCCCAGTACAACATCGACAAAGTGCGGGAGATTGCCGGCAGGATCCTGGAGCTGTGCGGTGAACCCCTCTGCTTTGAGGAGCTGCTGCAAAAACTGTTTATCGGCTATGGCCTGACCATGACCTTTGAACAGTATGTGCTGGTGGGCAGCACGGTGAAATCCTACCTCTCCTGGCTGAAGGACACCGGCAAGCTCACGGTACAGTTCGCCGACAACCGGCTGCTCTGGCAGCGGTTGTTTGTATTACAGGAAGATTCTCAGGATTTCCCGGCGGCTTCCGCCACAAGGGACTTCAGGTCACCGTAGCCTTCCTTCTCCATATCGTCGTAGGGGATGAAACGCAGCGACGCACTGTTGATGCAGTAGCGCAGACCGCCCAGCGCGGCAGGGCCATCGTTGAAAACATGGCCCAGGTGGGAATCTCCCACACGGCTGCGCACCTCGGTACGGTTCATGCCGTAGCTGGTATCCTCGGATTCCACCACCACCTGCCGGTCAATGGGCTTGGAAAAGCTGGGCCAGCCGCAGCCGGAGTCGAACTTGTCGGTGGAGAGGAACAGCGGTTCCCCGGTGGCCACATCCACATAGATGCCCGGTTCAAAAAGCTGGTCGTAGGCACCGGTAAAGGGCCGCTCGGTGGCGTTCTGCTGGGTGACGCGGTACTGCTCGTCCGTCAACAGGGCGCGCAGCTCCCGGTCGGAGGGACGGGTGTAGTCCGAGGAATCCACCTTCTGCCGGAAATCCGCCAGGCTGGAAAAATCCACATGGCAGTAGCCGCCGGGGTTTTTCTCCAGATAATCCTGGTGGTATTCCTCAGCCAGAAAATAGCAGCGCAGCGGCAGCAGCTCAGTGCGGACGGGAGAAGTGTGGCGGGCTTGCTCGGCATCGAAGACGGCCTGCAGCACCTCCAGATCCCCGGTGTCGGTGTAGTAGATGCCGCTGCGGTACTGGTCGCCCACATCGTTGCCCTGACGGTTTTCCGCCAGCGGGTCAATGATCTGGAAAAAGTGCTCAGTCAGGTCTTTCAGGCTGACCAGGTCCGGGTTGTACACCACGTGCACGGTTTCGGCATAACCGGTGGTGCCGGTGCATACCTGGGCGTAGGTGGGGTTCTCGACGGTACCGTTGGCATAGCCGGCGGTGACTGCCTGCACGCCGGGAATCTGGGAAAAATAGGACTCCACCCCCCAGAAACAGCCGCTGGCGAAGTAGATCTCCCGCAGGCGTGGGGCATCCTCCCGGGCTTTCCAGTCCTGGTCTTCGATGGTGGTGACGGTGGATTGTGTTTCGCTTCGGTTCATGGGAGCCTCCTTATTTTCTGTGGCGCGGCAGCCGGTCAGGCCCAATAGCAGGCCGGCGGCGCCGAGCCAACCTAAAATATGCCGCATGGAGAACACCTCCCTGGCGATACGGCGGTGCGGGCGTGCGGATTTAAAAATCCAAAACGGCGGGCTTTTTGCAAGCCCGCCGAGGAAAAGTGGGGTCATGGACCCGGTGCCGGCTGCCGTGACAACTGGCACGGGGAACCGGTGGGTTAGTCCTTTTTATAGCCGCACTTGGGGCAGACCCCGTTTTCGTTCAGGGCGATGCCGCACAGCGGGCAGCGGTCAATCTGGTTATGGGTGGAAAATTCGGCGGAAGCCGCATTCACACCGCTGGTAAAGGTGATCTTGGCGATATTCAGCTTGTCTTTCAGCAGGTCGTAGACAATCTTGATCATCCCTTCCACGGTCAGGGTCTCTTTGGTGACGACCAGACGGCAGTCGGGGTAAGCGGTGGCCAGTTCGGTCTGGAAGGCCGGACCTTTCATCCGGTTCTGGGGGGCGCCATCTTTGATGCCCTGCGCTTCATATACCTGCAGGACGGCGGGAAGCAGGGGATCATCTTCCCGCAGAATCAGGGCGTGGTCAAAATTTTTCAGGACTTCCCAGGCTGTTTTCTGGATTTCGTTGCAGGGAAAGACCATGTTGACACCGGGCTCGATGGTGTCTTCCACTTCCAGTGTCAGCACACCGGTATGTCCGTGCAGATACTGGGCCTCGCCCTTGAACCCGTAAAAACGGTGGGCGTACTGCAGATCCAACTTTGTAATGCTTCTCATAAAATAGCCTCCTTATACAGTATTTTCCAAGTCAAAGGACTTGCCATCGTGTGTCGGCCGCCTGGTGGCTGCTCCGCGGCACAAGCGGTCGGGAATACCCGGATCCGGGAAGGATGCCGGAACACGACTGAAATTAGAATTATTCTAATTTCAAAAATAGAATACCAAACAGGACTCCCTTTGTCAAGTGTTTTTTTCGATGGTATGCGGCAAACAGAAAAGCAGGCAGGCTTGCTTTGTAAGAATGATTCCTGAAAAATGTCCGGCGCATGAGGCAGGCGTTTTGGGCATACAATGGGCCGGGAGGTGGAGCACCATGTGGGAAATTCTCGGTTTGTTTTTGCAGGCGGCCGCCGGCCATGTACTGTATCTGGCATTGCATCTGGAAAGCGGCTCCTTTCCGCGGCCCCTTTCTCCGGCCCGGGAACGGGAGGCCTTTGCGGCCTTGCGGGCCGGTAGTGCCCAGGCGGCCGGGGCGCGGGATCTGCTGATCCGGCACAATCTGCGGTTGGTGGCCCATGTGACCAAAAAATATTACGCGGCCTGCGGCGGGCAGGACGACCTGATCTCCATCGGGACCATCGGGCTGATCAAGGCCGTGGATACCTTTGACCCGGCCCGCGCAAGCAAGTTCTCCAGCTATGCCAGCCGTTGCATTGAAAATGCAATCCTCCCCCCAGCGCAGTCTGGGAATACCAGATCCCGGAAAAGAAAGCGGCCGCGTAAAAGTCGGCCGTATTCTTTTGCCTGCCGCTTGTGAGAGCCTGACGGATGCGCTACAATAAAGGCAGGAACCATCCCGTTTGCATCGCCGGAAAGGAGTGACCGTTATGCCGATGCTTGGTGCCTTGATAACCCCTCATCCGCCTGTTCTGCTGCCCGAGGTGGGCGGCGGCCGGGAACGGGAAATTTCCGCCACGGGCAACGCCCTGCGGGAGGCTGCCGCAGAGGTGGCCCGCTGGAACCCGGAGGTGCTGATTGTGGCCTCTCCCCACACCATTCTGTACGGGGATTACTTCCATATAGCCCCGGGGGAGGGGGCAGTGGGCTCCATGGCAGCCTTCGGGGCACCCCAGGTGCGCATCGCGGTATCGTACGATGTCCCTTTGCGGCAGGCCATTCTCCGCCAGGCCGAAGGTGTCGGACTGCGGGCCGGTACGCTGGGCCAGCGGGACCCGGACCTGGACCATGGCGTGCTGATTCCGCTGTATTTCCTGCGGCGGGCGGGGGTAACCTGCCCCATCGTGCGGATGGGACTGTCCGGGTTTTCAGCCCTGGACCACTACCGGCTGGGGCAATGTGTGGCCAACGCGGTGGCAGAACTGGGCCGACGGGCGGTTTTTGTGGCCAGCGGGGATCTCTCCCACAAGCTTAAGGCCGATGGTCCTTACGGCTTTGCCCCGGAGGGACCGGTCTTTGACGAGGCAGTGACCCGGGCCATGGCATCCGGCAATTTCCTGGAATTCCTCACGATGGACCCGACCCTCTGTGAGCGGGCGGCAGAATGCGGCCTGCGCGCCTTCCAGATGATGGCCGGCGCCCTGGATGGACAGGCCGTCCGCCCGCGGCTGCTCAGCCACGAGGGCACCTTCGGGGTGGGGTACGGCGTGGCACTGTTCCCGGTCACCGGGCAGGATGACACCCGCCGGTATGCGGCCGTCTGCGAGCGGATTCAGAAGGAACGCCTTGCCGCCCGCCGTGCCAAGGAGGATCCCTGGGTGCGGTTGGCGCGCCTTTCGCTGGAAACCTATGTCCGGCAGGGTCATATTCTGCAGACCCTGCCGGAAGATCTGCCCGCCGAACTGACCGGGCAGACAGCAGGCGCCTTTGTCTCGCTGCACAAGGACGGACGGCTTCGGGGGTGCATCGGGACGATTGTCCCCACCGAGGAAAACGTTGCCAAGGAAATTGTGCAAAACGCCGTTTCGGCCGGGACACGGGATCCGCGGTTCCCGCCGGTGCGCATTGACGAACTGGACCGGCTGGAGTACAGCGTGGATGTGCTGGGCAAGCCCGAACCGGTGGATTCGCCCGCTGCGCTGGACCCGAAACGATACGGCGTCATCGTCACCCACGGGCAAAAGCGCGGCCTGCTGCTGCCCGACCTGGACGGGGTGGACACGGTGGACGAGCAGCTGGAGATTGCCCGCCGCAAGGGCGGTATCCGGGCGGAAGAACCCTACACCCTGCAGCGTTTTGAGGTGGTGCGGCATCTATGAGTGTGACCTGTGATCTGTGTTTTCACCATTGCCGGCTGGGCGAGGGGCAGACCGGTCTCTGCCGGGCCCGGGCAAACCGGAACGGCACCATAGTGCCGCTGAACTACGGCAAACTTACGGCGCTGGCGCTTGACCCCATCGAGAAAAAGCCGCTGCGCCGGTTCCACCCCGGCAGCCGGATCCTGTCGGTGGGCAGTTTCGGCTGTAACCTGCACTGTCCCTTCTGCCAGAATGCCGGGATTGCCGCCGTGGGAGCGGAAACCTGTACCCGGGACTGCACCCCCGACCGGCTGGTACAGGAGGCCCTGCGATTGCAGGGCGAGGGAAACATCGGTGTGGCCTATACCTACAACGAGCCGCTGGTGGGATACGAATTTGTCCGGGACTGTGCCGGACTGGTTCACCGGGCCGGGCTGGTCAACGTGCTGGTGACCAACGGAACCGTCGGGGAAGCCTCCTGGCGGGCGTTACTGCCGCTGCTGGATGCCGTGAACATCGACCTGAAAGGCTTTACCGAAGACTGGTACCGGCGCCTCGGCGGCGATCTGGCAACGGTCAAGCGGTCCATCGCCCTTGCGGCAGAAGCCTGCCATCTGGAGGTCACCACCCTGGTGGTCCCCGGAGAAAACGATACCGAGGAAGAGATGCGCGCCCTGTCGGCCTGGCTTGCGTCGGTGGACCCGGACATCCCGTTGCACGTATCCCGCTTTTTCCCGCGGCACCGGATGCAGGACCGCTCTGCCACGCCGGTCCGGACGGTCTGGCGCCTGGCCGAAGTGGCCCGGGAGCGGCTGCGGTTTGTATATACCGGCAATTGTTGAAAACGGATCGACAAACGACAAAACGAGGGAACCGCCCTTCCGGGGCGGTTCCCTCGTTGTTGTTTTGGCAAAAAATCAGCAGATGCGGGGCAGCTGGGCACCGGTGAGCTTGCCCAGAATTCGGCTGCCGCCCAGCGCGGTGTGCAGCACCACTTTGCCCGGGCGCTCGGTGCCCACCGTGCCGATGCGGCAGGCACCTTCACCGCCCGGCAGGGCGTGCAGGGCGGCCAGAACGGCCTCGGCAGCATCGGGGGCGGTTACCACCAGCATGCGACCTTCGCAGGCTGCGTACAGCGGGTCCAGTCCCAGCAGGTCGCAGGCGGCTGCCACCGGGGCGTCCACCGGAATGGCCTCTTCTTCCAGATCGATACACAGCGGTCCGCCCTCCACAAACTCGTTCAGGGTGGTGGCCACGCCGCCCCGGGTGGGGTCCCGCAGCAGGTGTACCTCTCCGGCCGCCAGGGCTGCGGCACTCAGCTCGTGCAGGGGGCGGCAGTCACTGCGCAGGTCCCCTTCCACCGGCAGTTCGCCCCGGGCCATCATGACGGCGGCACCATGACAGCCCACGCTGCCGCTGACCAGCACCGCGTCCCCGGGGCGCAAGGCATTCCGGCCAAGACCTGGGGCGCGCAGCACGCCGATGCCCGCCGTGTTGATGTACAGCCCGTCGGCGCCGCCCCGCTCCACCACCTTGGTGTCGCCGGTTACGATCTGTACCCCGGCCTCCCGGGCGGTGCGGGCGATGGACTGTACCACCGTGCGCAAATCCTCGGTGGGGAGCCCCTCCTCCAGAATCAGGGAGAGGCTCAGGTAAAGCGGTTTACCCCCTGCCATGCAGACGTCGTTGACGGTACCGCAGACGGCCAGCTTTCCGATGTCCCCGCCCGGGAACTTCCAGGGGGTCACCACAAAACTGTCGGTGGAAAACACCGGCCGGCCGCCCAGATCTGGCAGCACGGCGCCGTCCCCCAGGTCATTGAGGGCGGCGTTGCCGAAGGCCGGCAGCAGGATTTCATCAATAAGCTCGGCAGTGCGCAGACCGCCGCTGCCGTAATCCATGGTAATGATTGATTGCATTGTCTATTCTCCTCACGGTTCAGGCGTCTGCGGGGCGGTATTTCCAGGCAGCAGCACAGGCACCTTCGCCGGACACCATGCAAGGCCCTACCGGGTCTTCGGGTCGGCATGCCTTGCCGAACAGCGGGCACTGTTCGGGATGCAGCATCCCCCGGATGACCGCCCCGCACCGGCAACCCGCTGGTTCGGTACCCCGTCGACGGGGCAGTCCGTACCGGACGGCGGCGTCAAAACGGGCGTATTCCGGCCGCAGTGCCAGGCCACTGGCGGGAATTTCGCCCAGACCCCGCCACAGGCTGTCGGCCGGGGTGAAGAC
Organism: uncultured Subdoligranulum sp.; assembly: GCA_904374465.1. Classification (GTDB taxonomy): domain Bacteria; phylum Bacillota; class Clostridia; order Oscillospirales; family Ruminococcaceae; genus Gemmiger. The sequence continues at coordinate 76,778 of CAJFFY010000005.1, read as the reverse complement.
CGCCTCGGTGGCAGCTCGGGCGGCGGCGTTCCCCGCGTTGGTTACCAGGCGGGAATACTCGTTTTCCAGGGCCGGGGCGCCGTCGCAGACCATGCAGACCAGTCGCCAGATGGAATACAGCACATCCCCGGCCTCAAACCCGCTGACCACGGCAGGTAGCCCGTAGACCCGGGGCAAAAATGAGAAGGCATCCACCCCGGTGATGGCGGCCACGTGACCGGGGCACAGCAGGGCATCCACCCCACAGTCCGGGGCATCCAGCAGGGCACGCAGGGCCGGTTCGGTGCGCTTGAGCAGGCAGAACACCGAAAAATTGGCAAGGCCGCTTTCGGCGGCGTCCAGCAGGCAGGCGGCGGTGCCGGGGGTGGTGGTCTCAAAACCCACCCCCAGGAACACCACTTCCCGGTCAGGATTGGTCCGGGCCAGGTCCACCGCGTCGGCGGCGGAATAGACGGTGCGCACATCGGCCCCGGCGGCGCGGCGGCGGAGCAGAGTGTCGCCCCGCACACTGCCCGGCACCCGCAGCAGGTCCCCGTAGGTGGCCAGGATCAGCCCCGGGCGTGTGCTCAGTTCCAGCGCGGTATCAAGATCCCCGGCGGGAGTCACACAGACCGGGCATCCCGGCCCGGAAATCAGCTCCACTCCCGGTGCCAGCAGACTGCGCAGCCCCGCCTTGGCAATGGACATGGTGTGGGTGCCGCAGATCTCCATGATGCGTACCGGGGCGCGGTCTGCTGTGCGGCGGCGGATGTCCTGTACCAGCTGTGCCGCTCCGGCGGGATTGCGGAAGGCGTTCAGCCAGGAAGCATCACAGGGCATGGATGGCCTCCTCGATGCAGGCCAGGTTTTCGGCGGCCTGTTCGGGGGTCAGCTTTTCAATGGCGAACCCCGCATGAACCATCACATAATCGCCCACCGTGATGCCGGGCAGAAAATCCACCCGCACCTTCTGGGTCAGCCCGGCGGCTTCCCCCACGGCATGTTTGCCGTCCCCCTCCAGGGAGACAATTTTCAACGGTACTGCAAGACACATACAGCAACCCTCCCAAAACATTCACAATCCGGCCGTGCCGATGGCCAGCTGTCCCAGGGCCAGCCCTTCGTCGGAAGGGGAGACCCGTCTGTGGGTGTATACCCGGTACCCGGCACCCTCCAGCAGGGTGGTTACCCCCTCCAGCAGGGCCCGGTTCAAAAATACCCCGCCCGAAAGCACCACCGGCAGGCGGTCCGGGTTCAGGGCCCGGCACTGATCCAGAGCCATGCGGCACAACGCCTGCTGGAACCCGGCGGCCAGGGCGGCGATGGAAGTGCCGGCGGCCTTGCCGGCACACAGCGTGCGGATCAGCGGACGAGTATCAAAACGGCGCACCCCGTCCTCCTCATAATAGGTGGGAACATATACGTCGGCCGGGGCAGTTCCCTCGGCCAGGGCTTCCAGCAGAGCCGGTGCCTGACCGTCATAGCCGGCTTCGGTGCGGCCGGTGAGCAGGGTATACACCCCGTCGAACAGCCGCCCCATGCCGGAGGACGACACGCAGCGGTAACCGCTTTTCAGCAGTGCCGTCACACCCGCCCGGCGGGCAAAATCGGGGGCCGCCGCGGGACACCCGGCATCCGTTGCCAGGGAAAGGGCGGTGCGGCCGATCTCGACGGCACAGACATCGCCCCCCGGCAGCGCCACCGGTCGGATGGACCCCACCCGGCGGTAGCCGTGATAGTCGCCCACCAGGCATTCCGCGCCCCAGACGGAACCATCCTCGCCCAGGCCGGTGCCGTCCCAGATGAGGCCGAACACCGGGCCTTCCAGGCGGTTGTCCGCCATGCAGGCAGCCATGTGGGCCCAGTGATGCTGGATCGGCCGCAACGGCAGATGCTGTCGGGCGGCCATCTCCTCGGCTTCCCGGGTAGAGACATAGTCGGGATGCAGGTCACACACCAGGACCGTGGGCTGTACCCCGAACAGCTGCAACGTGCCAAGCAGGGCGGTGCGGTAGTGGTCCAGTGTCTCGGCGTTTTTCAGATCGCCGATATACTGGTTCATAAAAACATGACGCCCCCGCCCGGCGGCAAAGGATCCCTTTTGCTCCGCGCCGAACGCCAGCACCCCGCTCACATCCCGGTTCAGCAGAATCGGTTGGGGCGCATACCCGCGGCTGCGGCGGAAAAACACCGGTGCCCCCCGCCAGACCAGGGCCAGGGAATCGTCACACCGGTTGGCGATGGGCCGGTCGTGGAGCAGGAACCCGTCCGCGATCCCCCGCAGGACAGTCAACGCCGCGTCATTGTCCAGTAGCACCGGGCAGCCCGACCGGTTGGCACTGGTCATGACCAGCAGGTCCGGCCCGCCGGAGGCGCCGTCCAGCAGCAGGATGTGCAGCGGTGTGTAGGGCAGCATGACCCCCAGCCGGGTGGTGGCGCTCAGCCAGCCCTGTCCGGCCGGGTCCTTCTTGGGCAATAACAGAATGGGGCGGCGCGGACTTTGCAGCAAAGCGGCCTCGGCATCGGTACAATGGCAAAACCGGGTGACGGCGGCCAGGTCCCGGGCCATCAGGGCCAGCGGCTTTTCGGGGCGGTGCTTGCGACGGCGCAGCCGTGCCACGGCATCGGGACTGTCCGCCCGGCAGGCCAGATGGATGCCCCCGGTACCTTTGACGGCCACGATGCCCCCGGCCGCTAAGGTTTGCTGGGCCAGGGCAAGCGGGTCCCCCCGGCAGACGTTTCCTTCGGCGTCCCGATAAAACGCCTGGGGACCGCACACCGGGCAGCAGTTGGGCTGGGCATGGTAGCGGCGGCTGCGGATGTCGCGGTATTCGGCCGCGCAGTCGGGGCACATGGTGAATCCGGCCATGGTGGTGGCGGGACGGTCATAGGGCAGGCGGCGGACGATGGAAAACCGGGGTCCGCAGTCGGTGCAGTTGGTAAAAGGGTAGCGGTATCGCCGTCCGCAGGGATCGTTCATCTCCCGCAGGCAGGCGTCGCAGGGGGCCAGGTCGGGGGACACCAGGGTGGCCGCTTCCCCCGCCGCACTGGGCAGGATGGCAAAGCCGGTTTCGCCGGTGGGGGGAATGTCCTCCTCGCGAATCTTTTCCAACACGGCCAGCGGCGGCGGATTGTGTTGCAGTGTGCGCCGGAATTCCTCCAGGGCGCCGGCAGGGCCTTCCAGCTCCAGTTCGAGCCCGGCGGCAGTGTTGCGGGCCCAGCCGTTCAGTGCAAGACGGGCGGCCAGCCGGTGGACAAAGGGGCGGAACCCCACCCCCTGCACGATGCCTTCCAGCAGAAAATGCCGCCGGATCATGCGTCGGCGGTCAGCGCGGCGCGCACCTTGCCGGCAATATGGGTGGCAAGCGCATCCAGTCCGTCGCCGGTGCGGCTGGATACCTGGAAGAGCGGGCCCTCGGGGTTGACGCCCTTGTAGTCGGCGGTCACCCGGTTTACGTCAAAGTCAAAGTAGGGGAGCATATCGCACTTGTTCAGCACCAGGCAGGAGGTGTCGGTGAACATCAGCGGATACTTGGCCACCTTGTCGTCCCCCTCGGGAATGCTCAGCACCGTGATGCGGAAGTTTTCCCCGATGTCAAACTCGGCGGGGCAGACCAGGTTGCCGATGTTTTCCACAAACAGCACGTCCAGGCTGTCCAGATCAAAGTCCGGCAGGATGTGCTGGATGCTCATGGCCTCGATGTGGCAGGCCCCGTCGGTGTTCAGCTGGACAGCCGGAATCTTCAGTGCGGCAATCTTTTCGGCGTCGATCTGCCCGGTGATGTCTCCCTCAATGACGCCGATGGAAAACTGCTCCCGCAGGCGGACAATCAGACCGGTGATCAGGCTGGTCTTGCCGGCACCCGGGCTGCCCATGACGTTGATCAGGCAAACTTTGTGCCCTTTCAGGGTGCGGCGCACCTCGGCGCTCACATCCTCGTTCCATTCCATGACCTGATGCAGCACTTTGATTTCCATAGTCAGTCTACCTCCAGACTTTCCACCATAAATTCCTTGCCCGAAAGCCGCTTGAGCCGCATGCTGCCACAGTGGGGGCAGGCAATGTAGGTGCGCTCAATCTCGCTTTCGCGCCCGCAGTCACGGCACAGTACCTTCAGCGGCACCGTGGTGACCTTGATCTTCGCCCCCTCGGCGGGGGTACCTTTGGCCAGCACGTCCAGATACATCTGCACGCACTCCGGCACCACACCGGAAAAGGGCCCCATCCGCAGCCGGATTTCCCGGATATGGGAGGCGTTCTGCTGGGCTGCCGCCTGCAACGAGATGTTCAAAATGCTCTGGGTGATGGATAACTCGTGCATACCGCAGCCCTCCTTATTATGGGTGTGAGGAAATGCCGGTTTTGGCCGGAAATGTACGAAAACGGCGGAAACTTTCCGCCGTGCCATTATATTGTAACACCATCCGACGGAAAAATCTATATAAAAATGATCTTGTAAAACAAAAATAAGCGTACTATAATTGGAATAAAAATGAAATAATTTTGTCAACAAATCTGGTGGATTGTCAGGGTTTGTCCCTCGAGGAGGTCGTTTTTATGGCAATCATTCCAATTTTAATCGCGTGGCCCGTGTTGATGGCGCTGGTGATCCCCTGTATCCGGGACACCCGTGTCCGCGGCAGGGTTGTATATCTGGGGGCTGGTGTCGTGATGGCGCTGGCCGCCTTTTTACTTGGTGCCTGGCTGCGGGGCGGGGGCGGCATTGTGGACCTGTGCGGGGAGGTCCCCGTCCTGGATCACCTGATGCTGGCCGGGGAATTTGCCCTGATGGTCCTGATCGTGGTGCTGAGCATCAAGTACAAAAAGTATCCGGTGGTGCTGCTCTCGGTGGGGCAGACGGGACTGCTGGCCTGGTCGGAACTGACCTGCCCGGTGGAATCTCCCACCCATCTGCGGCTGGACTGTCTGTCCATGCTGATGATCATGATTGTGGCCCTGGTGGGCGGACTCATCTGTATCTACGCGGTGGGTTACATGAAGGCCTATCACCAGCACCACACCGAGTACCAGGACCGCAGCGGGTTCTTCTTCTCGATGTTGTTTTTCTTCCTGGCGGCCATGATTGGCCTGGTCCTGTCGGAAAACCTGGTCTGGATGTACTTTTTCTGGGAGATCACCTCGGTCATCTCCTTCCTGCTCATCGGGTACACCCGCACCGAGGAGGCCGTCCACAACAGCTTCCGCGCTTTGTGGATGAACCTGCTGGGCGGCCTGGGCTTTGCCATTGCCCTCGTGGTGGCGGCCCATACCCAGCATACGGTGCAGCTGAGTGAGTTGGTGGCGGCCAAGGCTACCATCCCGGTGGTGCTGCTGGCCTTTGCGGGACTGACCAAGTCGGCACAGCTGCCCTTCTCCTCCTGGCTGCTGGGGGCTATGGTTGCACCCACACCTTCCAGCGCGCTGCTGCACAGCGCCACCATGGTCAAGGCGGGTGTGTATCTGCTCATCCGGCTGGCCCCCGCCATGGCGGGCAACCTGACCGGTATGACTGTGGCGTTCATCGGCGGCTTTACCTTCATTGCGGCCAGCATGATGGCCATTGCCCAGAACGACGGCAAAAAGGTGCTGGCGTTCTCCACCGTATCCAACCTGGGGCTGATCGTGGCCTGTGCGGGCATCGGCGCCGAGGAAACCATCTGGGCAGCCGTGCTGCTGATGATCTTCCACTCGGTCAGCAAATCCATGCTGTTCCAGGCCGTGGGCTCCATCGAAAACAGCCTGGGCTCTCGGGATATCGAGGACATGCACGGTCTGCTGCTGCGTCTGCCCCGGCTGACCTATATCATGGGCGTCGGCATTGCGGGCATGTACCTGGCGCCCTTCGGCATGTTGATCTCCAAGTGGGTGGCGCTGCGTGCCTTCGTGGATGCGGGCAACTACCTGCTGGTCATCTTTTTGGCTTACGGCAGTGCCACCACCATGCTGTATTGGACCAAGTGGCTGTGCAAACTGGTTTCGCTGCATCATACCAAGGTCAAGGTCACCGATGTGACCCGCAAGGACCAGTACCTTTCGATGTACATCCATGCGGCGGCCACCCTGGGGTTGTGCCTGTTGTTCCCGCTGGTCTCCTCCCGGGTGGTGACGCCCATCATCCAGGAACTGTACGGCACCGCCCATGAAGTGCTGTCCATGAGCGTGCTGACCACCATGGCCATCATGCTGGTCAGCGTGCTGTTCGTGCCCTCCCTCATGTTCCTGCTCACCCGCTCGGCTCACCGGGACTACGTGCCCATCTATATGGGCGGTATCAACGAGGGGGACAACACCTATTTTGTCAACAGTTTCGGCGAACCGGAACATCTGTATCTGAGCAACTGGTACCTGCGGTTTGAGTTCGGGCGCCGCCGCCTGATGCGGCCGGGCGTCATCATTTCGGCAGGGGTGCTCATCGTCATGCTCTGCGTCATTATAGGAGGTGCGGTATGATGCCGGTTGTTTCCGTTTTGGCATATCTGCTGCTGGCGCCCCTGGTGGGGGCCCTGCTGGACGGGCTGGACCGCCGCGTCAGCGCCCGGATGCAGGGCCGTCAGGGCCCGCCGATGCTGCAGCCCTTTTACGACCTGAAAAAATTGTTCTCCAAGCAGATGATCGCGGTCAACAGCGTCCAGATGCTGCTGAACCTGAGCTATCTGATCTTTCTGGCGGTGGCCGGTTCCATGCTGTTTGCCGGGGCGGACATCCTGATGTGCCTGTTCATCCTGTCCACCGCCGATATGTTCCTGGTCATGGCGGCCTCCAGCGACTCTTCGCCCTTTGCGACGCTGGGCGCCGGCCGGGAGATGATCCAGATGATGGCCTACGAGCCCCTGACGCTGCTCATGGCGGTTGGGTTCTACCTGGCCACCGGCAGCTTCCATGTGGGGGATATCATCCGGATGCCCCACAGTGCCGTGCTGGTCATGCCGGGTTTTCTGCTGGGCTTTTTGTTCATCACCGCCATCAAGCTGCGCAAATCTCCCTTTGATCTGTCCACCAGCCACCATGCCCACCAGGAGATGGTCAAGGGTATCACCACCGAGATGGCCGGTCCCACCCTGGCCGTGATGAACATTGCCGAATACTACGAGATGGTGCTCATGCTGGGCATCGTGGCGCTGTTCTTCCTCAACGAACATTGGTGGAGCTGGCCCATCGCCATTGTGGCTTGCCTGGTGGTGTATCTGTTGGAAATCCTATGGGACAACGTGTGTGCCCGTGTCAAGTGGCGCACCCTGCTGGACAGCTGCTGGGTGGTCACTCTGATCACCGGCGGCCTCAACGGTCTGATCCTCATGCTGGTACACTGAATAGGGGGCAAAAACCATGAAGAAACTTGCAAAATCCCCTTGGATGCTGCACTATGACGCCAGCAGCTGCAATGGGTGTGACATTGAGGTGCTGGCCTGCACCACGCCCAAATATGACATTGAGCGTTTTGGCATTATCAACACCGGCGACCCCTTCCAGGCCGATATCCTGTTCATCACCGGCGGTGTGAACAGCCAGTGCGAACAGGTGGTGCGGCAACTGTACGAACAGATGCCCAACCCCAAGGTTGTGGTGGCAGTGGGCATCTGCGCCTGCACCGGCGGGGTCTTCAAGGACTGTTACAACATCAAAGGCGGCATCGACACGGTGATTCCCGTGGATGTGTATGTGCCCGGCTGCGCCGCCCGGCCCCAGGCCATCATAGACGGCGTGGTCAAGGCGCTGGAGATTCTGGAACAAAAGCGCCAGCAGTACGCCGAAAACCCGGAAGCAACCAAGGCCGAAAAGGAGGAAGGCTGACGATGGAATCTGTCAATACGATTGAGCCTATCACCATGGCGGAGTTCATGCCCCAGGTGATCCGCTTCAAGATGGATGGCTGGCGTGTTTCCCAGCTGTGTGCTGCCCGCCTGCCCGACGGCTATGAGCTGAGCTACTCCTTTGCCAAGGGGTACGACATGCGCACCCTGCGCCTGACCCTGGGCACCGACGACACGGTGCCCAGCATCACCCAGGTGTATCCCGGCGCCTTTCTGCAGGAAAACGAAGCCGCGGAGCTGTTCGGTGTGAAAATCGAGAGCATCCAGGGCGACTATCACGACAAGCTGTACCGCATCGCGCGGCCCACGCCGTTCAAGGAAAAGGGGTAAGACCATGGCGAAACGAAGCATTGTGCCTTTTGGCCCGCAGCACCCTGTTCTGCCCGAACCCATCCACCTGGATCTGGTTCTGGAGGACGAAGTGGTGGTGGAAGCGGTGCCCAGCATCGGGTTTGTCCACCGCGGACTGGAAAAACTGGTGGAAACCAAGGACTTCAAGGAATACGTCTATATTGCCGAGCGTGTCTGCGGCATCTGCAGCTTCGGCCACGGGCTGGGCTACTGCCAGACGCTGGAAACCATCATGAACGTGGAGGTCCCGCCCCGGGCACGGTATCTGCGCACCATCTGGATGGAGATGAGCCGCATTCACTCCCACCTTTTGTGGCTGGGGCTGCTGGCCGATGCCATGGGCTTTGAGAGCCTCTTCATGGAAAGCTGGAAGCTGCGGGAAAAGATTCTGGATATGTTCGACGCCACCACTGGCGGACGGGTCATCTTCTCGGTGAACTGCATCGGCGGTGTACTCAAGGACATGGACGAGACCATGCTCCGGAACATCGTGAACACCTGCAACGAGATGGAAAAGGAGCTCAAGCCCATCGCGGACGCCTTCCTGCGGGACTACACCACCGGTTCCCGTCTGCGCGGGCTGGGGGTCCTGACGCCCGAGGATGCCACCCTCATGGGGGCGGTGGGGCCCATGCTGCGCGCCAGCGGCGTTTCCTACGACGCCCGCAAGCTGGGCTATGCAGCCTACAATGAATTGGACCTGGAACCCATCACCGCCACCGACGGCGATTCCTACGCCCGGTGCGAGGTGCGCATCCGGGAAATCGGCCAGTCCTTCGACCTGATCCGCCAGGCCGTCGCCAAGATTCCGGCCGGGCCCATCGCGGTGCCGGTCAAGGGCTTCCCGCAGGGGGAGCATTTCACCCGCATCGAGCAGCCCCGCGGCGAGGCCATCTACTACGTCAAGGCCAACGGCACCAAGTTCATCGAGCGGTTCCGTCTGCGCACTCCCACCACCAGCAACATCCCCCCCATGCTGAACATGCTCAAAGGCTGCCAGCTGGCCGATGTGCCGCTGCTGATCCTGACCATCGATCCCTGCATCAGCTGTACCGAGAGGTGAAACCAAGATGGCATCATTGAAATTCCTTCCCTTCGCGGGCACGGCGCTGAAAAACCTGTTCAGCAAACCGGTGACCACCGCCTATCCCTTTGAGCCTGCCCAATACCCCGAGCGTATGCGCGGTCATATTGAAATTGACATCGAATCCTGCATCAGTTGCGGGATGTGTGCCCGCAGCTGCCCGCCCGGCGCCATTACGGTGGACCGGGCGGCCGGGACCTGGACCATCCAGCGGTTCGATTGTGTACAGTGCGGCAACTGTGCCAATGTCTGCCCCAAAAAGTGCCTGAAGATGGTCCCCGGCTACACCACGCCGGATACCACCCGGCACAGCGATACCTATACCCGCACCACGCCGCTGCCCAAACCGACGCCCCGGCCTGCCGCCAAACCGGCGGGAACCGCGGCCAAGCCGGCTGCGTCTGCGGCAAAACCTGCCGGGAACGGACCGCAGGCCGCCGCACCGACGGCCAAGCCCGAAGCATGATTCCCCTACCCGCACAACCACAAAACCGGGAGCCCCCGGAGCGCATCGCGCTCCGGGGGCTCCTTCTCGTGCACAGAATTACGGAGGACCGGCGGCAGGGCCGGGCGCCCGGTAGGTGCCCCGGATGGTATCGATCACCGCCTGCAGCAGTGCCAGCTTCTGCTGTGCGGGGCAAGACAGCCCGTCGATGGTGCAGAGCACCCAATCGGCGTGGGCTTCCGCTATCCGGTAGGCCAGTTCCCGTTGACCTGTCCCGGTTTGGGGCAACACAACGCTTATTTCCATGGGAACAGTGACTTTCAGACGGACCACCTCCCGTTTTTTCTCATCTGCTGGATTGTATGGTGCGGTGCCTGTCTCCTATGTTATGGACAGCGGCGTCTTTTGTCGGCAACGCCGCATACAATGCCATAGGAAGGGGGAATGTCCCATGGCCGCAAACCAGGATGCCGTTGCCATCTATTCCCGCAAGTCCCGTTTTACCGGCAAGGGCGAAAGCATCGGCAATCAGGTGGAGCTGTGCCGGGCCTATATCCGCACCGCTTTCGGGGATGCCTGTGCCGACGGGGCCAGCGTATTTGAGGACGAAGGTTTTTCCGGCGGCAATCTGAACCGCCCGGGTTTCCGGCGTATGATGCAGGCTGCCCGCGAACACCGGTTCCGGGCGGTGGTGGTTTACCGTCTGGACCGGATCAGCCGCAACATCAGTGATTTTTCCGCCCTGATTCAGGAACTGGGGCGTCTGGGCATCGACTTTGTCTCCATCCGGGAAAGCTTCGACACCTCCAGCCCCATGGGCCGGGCCATGATGTACATCGCTTCGGTGTTCAGCCAGCTGGAGCGGGAAACCATCGCCGAGCGCATCCGGGACAATATGCATGAGCTGGCCAAGACCGGGCGCTGGTTGGGCGGGACCACACCCACCGGGTATGCCTCGCAGGCAGTCCGGACGGTCACGGTGGACGGCAAAAGCCGGCGGACCTGCAAACTCCGGCTCCTGCCCGCGGAGGCCGATCTCGTCTGCGAAATCTATGACCTGTACCGTCAGACCGACTCCCTCGCCGGGACCGAGGCGGAACTGCTGCGCCGACATCGCAAGACCAAAAACGGACGCAACTTTACCCGGTTTTCCATCAAGGGAATTCTGCAGAACCCGGTCTACCTCATCGCCGATCGGGATGCCTACCGCTATTTTATGGAAAAGCAGGCGGATCTGTTCTCTGCCCCGGAGGAGTTTGACGGTGTCCGGGGCATGCTGGCCTACAACCGCACCGACCAGGAGAAAGGTCGGGCCACCGTTTACCGTCCCATCAGCGAGTGGATCGTCTCGGTGGGGCAGCATCCGGGCCTGATTCCGGCCGGGACCTGGATCCCCATCCAAGAATCCCTGCAACGCAACAAGGCCAAGGGATACCGCAAGCCCCGCCGTAACGAGGCCCTGCTCACCGGGTTGCTCTGGTGTGCGTGCGGCAGCCGGATGTACCCCAAACTCTCCGGGCGGGTCACGGCGGAGGGGAAATCCGTTTACACCTACGTCTGCAAAATGAAGGAGCGCAGCCGGCGCAGCCTGTGCAACCGGCATAATGCAGACGGCAACCGGCTGGATGCGGCGGTGGTGGCGCAGGTCGCGCACCTGAAAGAGGCGGAGGATCACCTTCTTTCCTGCCTGGAAAAGGGGAAAGGCGTGTATGCAGGCCGTCGCAGGGAATCTGACAGGCGTCTGGAGGAGCTGCGACGGCAGCAAACCGCCCTCCGGCGAAAACTCGAAGCCCTGGTGGATTCGCTGGCCGATCTGACCGGCAGTACCGCCGCTCTCCCTGTGAAAGAGCGCATCGAAACATTGCAGGCCCGGGAGGAAGCGCTGCAGTGCCGCATCCGGGAAGGGGAGGACGGTGGGCAAACCCTGGATGAGGCGGAATTCGACCGACTGCGGCGGGAACTTGCCTTCTTCCGGAAGAGCATAGACGGGATGACGGTGCCCCGGAAGCGGGCCGCGCTGGGGGCATTGGTGTACCGGGTGGTCTGGGACGGCCATGGTGCCCGGGTGGTGTTACAGGGAACCACGGACGGGGAAGAGGCCGCCGAAACGCCGTGGGGGGAGGATAGCAAATGAGCTGCGGATGGAACTGCGCCGCACCCGACGAGAGGGGGCGCAGACCTCCCTGCAGGAGCCGCTGGAGGGGAGCGACGGACAACTGACACTGGCCGACACCCTGCCGGACCCGACGGTGATGGAGGACGACTGTGAGCAGCGGGCGGATGCCGCACGTCTGCGCCGAATGGTGGAAGCCCTGCCTCCCCGGGAGTGCAGATTGCTGACCTTACGCTACGGGTTGGGGGGACGCCCGCCGCAGACCCAACAGGAAGTGGCGCAGCAGTTGGGCATCAGCCGCAGCTATGTATCGCGAATCGAGAAACGGGCGCTGGACCGGTTGCAAAAAGCCTGGCGGGGAACCCCTCCCCGATGAAAGAGTCATGCGTCCAAAGTCCATGCCAAAAAAGGAAACATCTGGAATAGGATATGGAATTATGTTTACAACTGTTACAGTAAACATCAAAAAACAGATCGGGGCAAAAGGTTTCAAAAAGAAGTGTAAAACATGCGATAAAACGATAAAATATACGAATGTGACAGGGGTGTGACAAAACTGTGAAAAAATATGAAAAAATTATTAAATAACAAAGGAAGGCCATAAAATTTGTGCAAAAAATATTGACATTTGAATCAAAAGCGGATACTATCTAAGTATCTTACAGCGAGGGAGAGTAGAGTGTCTTGCATCTGACAAAAAGTGAACAGCAGATCATGGAGATCTTTTGGCAGGCAGATCACCCGATGGCCCAGACCGAGGTGGTCTCTACCTGTGTGGATCGCAAATGGAAAGAGCGTTCCATTTTTTCCATGCTCAACAGCCTGATGGATAAAGGGGTTTTGCAGGAAGTCGGCTTTGTGCGCAGCGGTAAAACTTACGCGCGTACCTTTGAACCGGCGGTGTCCCATGCCGAATACCTGGCGGATGTGGTGGCGGAACAGCTGCCGGCCGATCAGGTCCCCGAATTGCTATCGTTTTTGCTGAAAAAGGTGGACGTTACCCCGGGGATCCAAAAGGAACTCCGTGCCGCCGTGCGGGAGAGCGTACAATGAAACCTCACCAAAAAAGCAGTACATCGCCTGATGCGATGTGCTGCTTTTTGCTATCTATACATTTATAATAGGTATATACGCAGGCGAGGACGGACAACCCGCAGAACAATCAGCGGATCAGACCGCTTTCCGCAATGGCGGCCACCGCCTGGCGGATCTGCTCCACCGGCATGGTCAGGGCAAAGCGGACGTAACCTTCGCCACTGGGACCAAAGCTGGACCCCGGCGTGCAGATGACGCTGGCTTTGTCGATGAGCTGCAGGCAAAAATCCATGCTGCTGGCATATCCTTCGGGGATGGGGGCCCAGACAAACATGCTGCCGTGGCTGTCCGGCACGTTCCAGCCGATGCTGCGCAGACCGCCGCACAGAGCATCCCGGCGGCGCTGGTATTCGGTACACTGGCGCTGCACACCGTCCAGGGGGCCGGTCATGGCCGCAATGGCAGCTTTCTGGATGGGCAGGAACATACCAAAATCAATCTGGGTGCGCAGTTTCTTGCAGGCGGCCACCACGTCGGGGCGCCCCACCAGGAAACTGATGCGGGCACCGGTGACGTTGAAACTCTTGCTCAGACTGAAAAACTCCACGGCACAGTCCTCGGCCCCCGGCGTGTTGAAGACGCTGCCGCCATGGGCACCGTCAAAAATGATATCGCTGTAGGCGTTGTCATGCACCAACAGAATATCGTATTTGCGACAAAAATCCACAATTTCGGCGTACAGTTCCGGCGTGCCGATGCTGCCCACCGGGTTGGCCGGAAGGCTGACCAACATGAACTTGGCCGCCCGGGCAACCTCCTCGGGAATGGCATGTACGTCGGGCAGAAAATGGTTCTCTTTGGTCAGGCGGTAATACCAGGGCTTGGCACCGCCCAACAGGGAACCGGTCATAAAGACAGGGTAGCAGGGGTCGGGCAGCAGGACCAGATCCCCGTCATTGCACAGGGCCAGCCCCAGATGACCGATGCCGTCCTGGCTGCCGGAAAAGCTCATGACCTTGTCCGGCGTGATGCTGTCCACCTGGAAGCGGCGCTTGTAATAGTCGCAGACGGCCTGCAGCAATTCGGGCAGGTCCCGCAAGCTGTACTTCCAGTTTTCGTCGTCCTGCGCGGCGTCGATGAGCGCCTGCTTGATGTGCGGCGCCGGGGCAAAATCCGGCGTACCCACGCTGAGATTGTACAGGTGACGGCCCTGTGCCTCCAAGGCAACCTTTTTGTCGTTGAGCGCGGCAAAGATTTCAGGACCGAATAACTCCAAACGATGAGAAAATTCCATGCCAAAAACCTCGTTTCCAAAATGGGAATAAATTCTATTATACGCCCGTGTCAGGTAGCTTGCAAGCCCTGTCGGATCGTGCTATGATGAAAAGAAAACAAGCAAGCGGATGGAAAAGACCATGGAAAAACAAAACAGGCGGGCATTGGCCTACCTTTTAATCGGTATTTCGGCAGCCGGCAGAGCATTGCTGGCAATGCCGGACAATACCCAGATACAGGAACTTTCCCTTACGGTGCTGGCCGTGGTGGGGTATCTGCTGGTCTGCCGGCGCACGGTGGCACCGTTGGTATGCGGTGCGCTGCAACTGGTGCTGGAACTGGTTCTGTGCGGCAGCCAGAGCGGCGGCATCTGGCAATGGCTGCTGCCTGCTCTGCGGGCGACGGATCTCTGGCTGTTGCTGGCCACCGCCGTGCTCATGCTTCGGCAGGCGGGCCAGCCCGCCAGGTCCATGCCGCTGGCGGCGGCCGTGCCGTTGGCTGTGTACAGTGTGGCGCACTTTCTCCCTTCGTTGGCTACGGTGGCTTCGCTGGCTTTTGTGGTGTTCAGCGTGGTATTGTTGTGGTATGCCGTGCTGATGCTGCGGGCCTACAACGCGGCCCGCAACGGAGCGTGAGCCGTGGCCGGGACAAAATAAAAGGAAAACCCGCAGGAGGAAAAGACGAGTGATTTCAAAACGCAATGCAGCAGGGGCTTCTTTGCTGGGACAGACCGCGATCATCTTAGGGCTGGTGTTTCTGTTTGTCTGCGGGGCCCTTTATACCCGCCACCAGTCCGGCAGCGTGACGGGGAATACCGTGGTCGTGTGGCTGGTGGTCACGGTGCTGTTCGGTGCGGCTGTGGCAGGATGGTGGTGGCTGCGCCCCGTGCGTACGCCGCAGGCAATCCGACAATGGCTGTGGCGGCGCAGATGGCTGTGGCTGCTTCTGGTTCTGTCGGTGCTGCTGCGCCTTCCCGCCTGGGGCACGCCGCCCCAGGATGACGGCCTGGAATACTATACCGACCTGTTCAATGCCTGCAGCAACATCCGTTTTGACCCTTCCTATCTGTTTGAAAATTTCCGCCTGGCCAATCACCCCACCTGGGGGATGGCCATGCTGGCGGCCATTCCGGAATTTTTCATGCGGGGGAACTACAACAGCTTCTGGGTGTTTCATACCCTGGTGGCGCTTGTGGCGGTGGCAGCCGCCTACGACCTGCTGGAACGGGACAGCGGCAGCCGTGTGACGGCGTTTCTGGGCGGTCTGGCGGTGGGCAGCACGCCGATTTTCCTCGGCCTTACCCCCCATATCAGTGTGGAGCCGGCACTGGGGGCGTTCTTTCTCTGCCTGGTCTGGGCCTATGCCCGACAGCAGTGGGTGCTGCTGGTCTTTACCTGTGCGCTGACTGCCTTCAGCAAGGAGCTGGGCATTGTGCTGGTGGCCGGCTTTGCCTGCGGTGTATGCCTGACGGAGCTGCTGCGGCAGCGGGAGCCGGGGTTCTGGAAGCGGGTTCTGGCCGTGCTGCGCCAGAGGGGGGCACAGATTCTGCTGGCAACCTGCCTGGTGATGGCGGCTTTTCTTCTGTGGTATCTGCTTAATCCCCAGTGGAGTTGGGCCACCCGCGCGTTGGAGGACTCCAACGGCATGCTGCAGTTTGAGTTTGACCCTTCGTATATTGTAGAAAAGATTCAGGAATATATCTGTACCAACTTTGACTGGGTACTGCTGGTACTGTGCACAGTCTGTCTGGTGGTGCGCCGGCGGGGGAACTATCCGCCGCTGCCGGCCTACCTGGGCGGGATTGTGGTGGCCATCGTGTTTTTCCAGATTGTCTCGGTGCTGGCGGTGACCTATACCATCACCCGGTACAACCTGGCGCCGGAACTGGCCCTTTGCTTGCTGACGGTGGATGTGATTGTGCTGACTCTGCAGGGCAGGGGACGGGGCGTGTTGCTGACCTGCCTGGCGGTGTTGTTGACGGTACAGGGATATCTGACGGTGGACCCGTTGATGAAGGCGGTCTATCCCGAAATTGATACGGGGGCCATTTCGATGGTGCGGGTGAAGACCGACGACCATGCGCGCCATATGAGCCATTATGTGATTTACAACAACCAGTACAGCTACCTGTACAAGGGACTGCGGAAAATTTTCCAGACCTATTCCCCCGAGGACCATGACATCATTGTGCTGGGACGGGATGGCTTCATTTATATGCAGGGCTACCTGTGGGATATGGATCGCCAGGACTTTGCGGTGCAGACAGACGGAAACATCATGCCCATCTCCAGCTATGAGACGGGCAGCAGCCTGCCCAAAGCCTTGGTGGCAGGAGAGCTCAAGGCGCACGCCATCATTCTGTATTCGCCCACCTATGTGGAACAGACCCCCACACCCGAAGAGGCCCGCGCCATGATTCCGGACTGTTATACCAATGTGCAGCAGTGGGAACTCAGCTGTGGCCCGGCTGGCAAAATTTTGTATTTTACTGCCGATCTGGCATCGGTCAATCCATCGTAAAAACCAACAAGGGGCAGGACCGCCGGGTCCTGCCCCTTGTTGGTTTTTGTAAAAGCGATGCCTGCCGCCCCTGACAGTGGGTAATACAGTAATCGACAAAGTGTGCAAAATATAAAAATATAACGAGATAACAAGAAAGATAAAGGTCGGGTCTTTCCGGAAAAGGTTGGATTCCGGCGGACTTTGCTTGAATTGAAGGGTCAAATGTGCTATATTGTATAATAACTAAGTATGTAGTTTGTGGGGGATGGGAAATTCCGCGACCCGATCCCTGCGCAATACCATGATGCTACTGTTACCATGTAATGGCAGGTACGAAAATATGACAGAGGCCGAGGTAACACTTCGGCTTCATGTGAGGAGGATTTCCGGATGAAAGTTGTGATTTTGGCAGGCGGTCTCGGCACCAGAATCAGCGAGGAAAGCGTCTACAAACCCAAGCCGATGATTGAAATCGGCGGCATGCCCATTCTGTGGCACATCATGAAGGAATATTCCTATTACGGGTTCCATGATTTTGTGATCTGCGCCGGATACAAGCAGCATATGATCAAGGAGTGGTTCGCCGATTATTTCCTGCATACCAGCGATATCACCTTTGACTTCACCCATGGAAAAAACGAGATGATCGTACATAATCATCATGCGGAGCCCTGGAAGGTCACCGTGGTGGATACCGGTCTGAATACCATGACCGGCGGCCGAATCAAGCGGATCCAGCGCTATATCGGCGATGAGGATTTCATGATGACCTACGGCGACGGCGTCTGCGACGTGGACATTGCCAAGCTGGTGGATTTCCACAAATCCCACGGCAAGATTGCCACGCTGACCGCCGTGGTACAGGAACAGCAGAAGGGCGTGCTGGATGTGGGCGACGACAACACCGTGCGCGCCTTCCGCGAAAAGAAGAGCAGCGACGGTGCCCTCATCAACGCCGGGTATATGGTACTCAAACCGGAAATTTTCCAATATCTGGACGGCGATACCTGTGTGTTTGAGCAGGGCCCCATGCAGAAGCTGGCCGCCGACGGGCAGCTGATGAGCTACACCCACAAGGGATTCTGGCAGTGCATGGACACTGTGCGGGAAAAACAGCTGCTGGAAAAACTGTATGCCAAGGGCACGGCCCCCTGGAAAAAGTGGGAGGATTGAATCATGGCTTATTACGATCCGGCGTTTTATGCCGGCAAGCGCGTATTTGTGACGGGGCATACCGGGTTTAAGGGCAGCTGGCTGTGCAAAATGCTGGTGATGGCCGGCGCACAGGTAACCGGCTACAGCCTGGAACCGCCCACCAATCCCAATCTGTTTTCCATCTCGGGGGTGGAAGGGCAGATCCGCAGTGTCATCGGGGACATCCGGGACTTTGCGGCTTTGCAGGAAGCCTACAACGAGGTCAAACCCGATATCGTGCTGCACCTGGCGGCACAACCCATTGTGCTGGACAGCTACAAGGACCCGCGCTATACTTACGAAACCAATGTCATGGGCACCGTCAATCTGCTGGAGTGTGTGCGGCAGGCTGCCGCGGCAGGGTATGGGCCGCGCTCGGTGCTCAATGTCACCACCGACAAAGTCTATCACAACAACGAGTGGGCCTGGGGCTACCGGGAAAACGAGCCCCTGGACGGTTTTGACCCCTACAGCAACTCCAAGTCCTGCTCGGAACTGGTCACCCACAGCTACATCAACAGCTTCTTTGCGGACGGTGTGGTCCGCATTTCCACGGCCCGGGCCGGCAACGTCATCGGCGGCGGCGACTTCGCCAACGACCGCATCATCCCGGACTGTGTGCGCGCCATGGAAAAGCAGGAGACCATCGGGGTGCGCAACCCCTATTCCACCCGACCGTACCAGCATGTGCTGGAACCGCTGGCGGCCTACCTGATGATCGCACAGAAACAATATGAGGATGCCCGGTTTGCCGGGTTCTATAATGTGGGACCGGACGACTGCGACTGTGTCACCACCGGTAACCTGGTGGACCTGTTCTGCGGTTGCTGGGGCCCCGAAGCCCGCTGGGAGAATCGCGCAGAGAAAAACGCCCCCCACGAGGCCAATTTCCTCAAGCTGGACTGCAGCAAGCTCAAGACCACCTTTGGCTGGAAACCCCGCTGGCATATGGCGGAATGCATGCAGAAAACGGTGGAATTCAGCAAAGTCTGGCTGCAGGGCGGCGATATCCCTGCGGAAATGGAAAAAGAAATCAAAGAATTTTTGGAGGTTTGAACGATGGCGGCATGGAAAAACGAGGCGGAAGCCCGCGAGCAGATCAAGGCACTGGTGGCCGAGTACTATCATGACTTCAAGGAAAAGAAAGAGCCCTACCACGAGGGGGACCGCATCACCTATGCGGCCCGTGTCTTTGACGAAAAGGAAATGTGTGCCCTGACCGATGCCACGCTGGATTTCTGGCTGACCACCGGTCGCTTCGCCGATCAGTTTGAAAAGGAGTTTGCCCAGTGGATCGGCGTCAAGTTCGCCCACCTGGTCAACAGCGGTTCCTCCGCTAACCTGATCGCCTTCTCGGTGCTGACCGCCCCCGAACTGGGCGACCGGCAGATCAAAAAGGGCGACGAGATCATCACCGTCGCCTGCGGGTTCCCCACCACCGTGACCCCGGCGCTGCAGTATGGTGCCGTGCCGGTCTTTGTGGATGTGACGGTGCCCCAATACAATATCGATGTCACCAAACTGGAAGCCGCTCTCTCCCCCAAGACCAAGGCCGTCATGATCGCCCACACCCTGGGCAATCCCTTTGACCTGGCTGCGGTCAAGGCGTTCTGTGATGCGCATAACCTCTGGCTGGTGGAGGACAACTGCGATGCCCTGGGTACCCAGTATACCATCAACGGCGAGACCCGCTTTACCGGTACCTGGGGTGATATCGGCACCTCCAGCTTCTACCCGCCGCATCACATGACGATGGGTGAGGGCGGCTGCGTCTATACCAACAACCCGCAGCTCAACCGCCTGATCCTGTCCTACCGTGACTGGGGCCGTGACTGTATCTGCCCCTCCGGCCATGACAACTTCTGTGGCCACCGTTTTGACGGCCAGTACGGAGAACTGCCCAAGGGCTACGACCACAAGTATGTTTACAGCCACTTCGGTTACAACCTCAAGGTCACCGACATGCAGGCTGCCATCGGCTGCGAGCAGCTGAAAAAGTTCCCCTCCTTCATCGAGCGCCGTCGTCACAACTGGGACCGCCTGCGCGCTGCCCTGGAGCCGGTGGCCGACAAGCTGATTCTGCCCGAACCGGCAGCCAACAGCCGTCCGTCCTGGTTCGGCTTCCTGATCAGCGTCAAGCCGGAAAGCGGCCTGGATCGCAACGCCATCACCCGCTATGTGGAAAGCCACAATGTGCAGACCCGCCTGTTGTTCAGCGGCAACCTGATCAAGCATCCCTGCTTCGACCAGATCCGCGGCACCGATGCCTACCGTGTGGTGGGGGATCTGACCGGCACCGATTTCATCATGAACAACACCTTCTGGGTGGGTGTCTATCCTGGCATGACCGACGATATGATCGACTATATGGCCAAAACCATCATCGAGGCTGTGCAGCAGTAAAGCGTAGACGAGCAGAGCCTGCATGGAGGAGCAAACGCTTTGAAGTTACAGGATAAAAAAGCATTTCAGCAAAGTTGGACCAACCCGGAACGAGTGTTCTGTCTGGTATCGTTGGCAGCGCTTGCGGTGTTGGGGCTGTGCATCCTGCTCTCCCGCGGCGAAGTCATCCAGCAGTACTTCTTCTTTGATACCCGGGACACGGGAATGGACTTTTTCCACAGTATCGAATATGTCCGGGGACGTATGCCCTACGGTATGTACGATACGCTGTATCCTCCCTTGGCCAACCTGTTCTTTTATCTGCTGTATCTGCTGGTTCCCAAAGAATTATCCGCACAATGGGCGGACTCTTTCCTGGCCTCCGTCAATATGCGGGGGACATCCCAGGATCTGCGCAGCTATCAGTCCACCATGCTGCTGTTCCTGCTGTTTGTGATCTTTACCGTCTTTGCCATGTATGCCATCATGGAAAAGATGCTGGCAGGCACCGTGGCGCACAAAAAAGCCCTGGTTTTTTGCGCACTTTTCAGCTACGGCGTGCTGTACGGTGTGGAGCGCGGCAACATCATTTTGCTGTGTTGGGTTCTGATGGCATTTTTCCTGTGCTATCGCAACGACGACAATGCCGTGCTGCGGGAACTGGCTTGCCTGGCGCTGGCCGCCGCGGCCGGTATGAAACTGTACCCGGCTTTTTTGGGAATTCTGCTCTTGAAAGACCGGCGGATTTTTGCCGCCATCCGCACCATTTTGTATGGCGTGGCCTCGGTTGTTCTGCCGCTTTACCTCTTCAATGAGGGGCTGCTGGGACTGCGGATGTGGCTGAACGTGGTGTTCTCCTTCCAGGGTGGGTCCTCCTACCCCTGGGTAGGCAATGGGTTTTCCAGCATTATGGCCAACCTCGGCCATATGGCAGATGCCGTGCTGGGCACGTCGCTGGCAAACCAAAGCTACACCGTGTTTGGCATTGCCGTTGCCCTGTTGCTGCTGGTCTGTGCCTGTTTGCTGCAAAAGGAGTGGGAAAGCGTTCTGACGCTGGTCCTGGCCATGATGATGTTCCAGGCCCAGTCCGATTATATCTATTGCCTGTTTCTGCTGCCGTTGCTGTTGTTTATCGCACAGGAAGGGCAGCTGAACCGCAACAATCTTCTGCCCTTCGCGGTCATGGTGCTGTTTACCGTTCATCTGCCGTTGTTCCACGGCACCCGCGGCACCATGCTGCTGGTCCGGAATCTGTTTTTCCAGGCGCTCTTTGTGGTTCTGCTGGTCTGGTGTGTCATGCGGGCATGGAAGAGTGTTCCGCGCAAACAGGCCCTGCGGTCCTGGCGTTTGCAGGCCTTCGGCCGGTGGGAAAAACGCGCCACCGTGCTGGTGGCGGCGCTGGTTTTGGTGGCAAACGTTGCCGGCCTGCAGATCTGGGAGCGTACCCACAATTGGGGATTTGACTACGGCCTGTATACCGGAATCGACGAGCGGGATAACAAACAGTTTACCCTTCGGGACCAGACAACGGGGGAAGACCGGCAGGTGGTTTGGTGCGCGCAGGGATCCTATTTTATCGTTTATAACCATGCGCCGTTTGAACAAAAGATTCATATCAGCTTCACCACCGGATACCGGATGGACCTATCCCAGGCACACAGCATTTATTTTGCGGTGAACGGAACGTCCTTCCGTGTGGTACCGGACGCGGAAACCGGCCAGGTGGAATGTGATATGACGGTAAAACCGGGGGAAACCAAGGTGGAGCTTTCCTATGTGGGCCCCCGGGTGGTTACTACCGATCGGGAAGGAGAAGAACTGAAAATGACCTTCACGGTGGCGGATTTCAAGGTGGACGCGGTGCAGCCGGCACAATAACAAGGAGAAACATTTCTGATGCAGCATTTGTTGGATCCCCAGGGATCGCAGAATAAGGAAAAAATAGAGGGATTGCTCAAGCAGTTCATCAAGTTCGGCCTGGTGGGTGTAAGCAATACCGTGGTTTCCATGGTGGTATATTACATTGTGCTGTTTATCGATCCGGCTTTGTATCTGGTCGGCAGCATTCTGGGAACCATCCTGAGTATTGCCAATGCCTTTTACTGGAACGATAAGTTTGTCTTTACCGGCAATGCCAACGACTGGCGCAGCAAGCTCAAGCGATTGGGAAAAACCTATATCAGTTACGGCGGCACCTCCATTCTCAGCAATGTGTTGCTGTGGATTGAGGTGGCCTTCTTTGGCGTCAGCCGGGCCATTGCCCCCATCGTCAACCTGCTTGTAACCATTCCGCTCAATTTTGTAATCAATAAGCTGTGGACATTTCATAAGTAAAAGTGGGGAGAAAGCAATGGTAAAGTCCTTGGAAAAATATGCCCCATGGATCATCCGGGTTGTGGGCATATTGATTCTGGTGGGATTCCTGGTACAGGGCAGAAAAAGTATAAATGCCCCAGTTCTTGTGGCCTGTGCGGTGTTGGCGGTCAGTTTGTTGCTCAACGCAAGGGGTGTTGAATCCGGTTCGGCAAAGAATTCTGCCATAGCAGGAGCACTGAGCCTTTTGCTGGTGCTGCAAATCTCTTTATCAGAGATGTATGCGGCCCCTTGCCTGGCCACAAGCGGTGTACTTTTGAGAATTTTTCTGGCGGTGGGAATCTTCGCCAATGTATTTCTGGCACTTCGGACTGTTCTGACAAAGACTTTGACAATGGTTCTGGCCGACGGAGCTGCCCGGAAGGAAAAGGCAACCATTGCTTCCCGTACGGCGGGAAAACGAAACAACGTAGTTTTGTACAAATGTGTGATCGCAGCTGAGTCGGTTCTGTTTCTGATCAGTACCTACCCGGGAATCTGGCTGCAGGGGGACGCCGCGGGCGTCTACGGCGAAGCGGTCAACAATGTCTGGGACGCATGGCACACGATCGGGTATGTCTGGTTTGTGCGCCTGTGCACCTTGGTGTATAACAGCCCGTATGCTGTCAATGTGGCCCAGACGGTTTTTTGGGTCATCCTGAATTTTTATATCCTCGACATTCTGGAAAAAACCAACAAGGGCAACGCCTTTCTTTATACGGTGCTTCTCTGCTGCAGCACTTTCCCGTTCCTCTACCTGGAAATGCTGGCCAAGGATACGGTATTCTCCATGGGGATTCTGGCAACCACGGCGGTGCTCTATAAAGTGCTGGAAACCGAGGCCGTATCGGGCAAGGACGTCCTTTGCCTGGCAACGATTCCCGTTTTTTCACTGCTTTGCAGACACGGCGGAGAGCTTGTGGTGCTGGTATCCTGCGCAGCGACCCTGGCGTATTTCCTTGTCAAGCACCAAAAACAGCAGGCAAAAAAAATTCTGGTTGCGCTGCTCTGGCTTTTGTTTGTCTACCTGCTGGTGAATGTGGTCCTGACCAAAGCGCTTTCGGTGGCCAAAAATCCTTCCTACGTGAAGTATTCCACGCCCATGGCCATGGTGGGGGCTGCCGTGGCCCAGGACGTCACGTTCAGCGAAGAGGACACGGCCATTCTGGAACGGGTCATGCCGTTAGAACAGTGGGGGGAATGCTACAACCGGTATTGGTCCGACGACATTGCCCGGGACTGGGGAAAGATCGGCCCGGATGCAGTGGGACGTCTGCAGGAAGAAGTGGACAACAACGGCTTTGGCGCAGAACTGCTGCGTATCAATGCCAAATTGCTGATACAACATCCGGTGATTTATCTGCGAGCCTTTTTTGATATGAACAGTATCCTGTGGGAATTCGGAACGCCCCAGGAGGCTTCGCTCATGTCGGTGGCGATGGTCAAGGAAGATGAACAGATCCGGTATAGCGCAGCCTATACCGTTACCCGCACCCTCGCCCAGTTTTTGGATTCCTATCCCTTGACCAGGGCTGTGATGGTACGCGGTGGCGTGCCGCTGTTTTTGATTCTGTTCTGCGCGGTGATATTGGGAATCCGAAAGAAGGCACTGCTGATCAGTTTCCTGCCCATTGCGCTGGTGGAACTGATGCTGGCGTTTACGGTGCCGGCACAGGATCCGCGGTATATTTTGCCGGCAATCGAATGTGCGGTACTTTTTGTTTCGATTGTCCTTGCAAAAGCGGCAAACGGAAAAAAGAGGTGTATGGCCCATGGATAAAATTGCGGTGTTGATTCCCTGTTATAACGAGGAAAAGACCATTGAAAAAGTGGTGGATGATTTTAAACAGGCCCTTCCCGAAGCGAAAATTTATGTGTACAACAACAATTCTTCCGATGATACCGCAAAAAAAGCACAACAAGCCGGTGCTCTGGTGCGGAACGAGTATATGCAGGGCAAGGGCAATGTGATTCGCAGAATGTTCCGGGAAATTGATGCCCAGTGCTACATCATGGTGGATGGTGACGATACCTACCCGGCGGAAAATGCCCGCGAGATGGCAGACCTGGTCCTGCAAAAAAATGTGGATATGGTGGTGGGGGATCGCCTGTCCTCCACGTATTTTACCGAAAACAAGCGCCCGTTCCACAACTTTGGAAATTCCTTTGTGCGCAGCAGTATCAATTTCCTTTTCAAAAACAACATCAAGGATATCATGACGGGATACCGCGCTTTTTCCTATGAGTTCGTCAAGACGTTTCCCGTGCTGAGCAAGGGGTTTGAGATTGAGACCGAGATGAGCATTCATGCCATCGACAAGAATATGCAGATCGAAAACGTGGTGATCGATTACAGGGACCGTCCGGCGGGCAGCGAATCCAAACTGAATACCTATTCTGACGGAATGCGTGTACTCAAGACCATTGCAAGACTCTACAGAATCTACGCGCCGGTTAAGTTTTTCGGTCTTATTTCCTTGCTGCTGGCCTTGATTTCCCTGGCTTTCTTCTGGCCGGTTTTTGTTGGGTATTTGCAGCAGGGAACGGTCCAGAAATTCCCCACGCTGATTGTGTGCGGTTTTACCATGATAGCCGCCATCCAGTCTTTCTTTGCGGGATTGCAGCTGCAGAGTGCCGTGCAGAAGAACCGGCAGGATTTTGAGATGAACCTCAACCGTGTGGCCGATGAAAAAAAGCATCTGTTGCAAACACAGGAATGATCACCTTTCCGAAGAAAAACAGGAAGGTACAGAGGACGGACAGTGTATCCGTTTCCGGAAATGAGCTGTTTGGAGAGGTTCATTCCCGGATAAGATGCCCTGAAATCGCAGATATACGACAAGGAGTAGGAGTATGAAACAGCGACTGGCCGATTATGTGGCAGATTTTCTGGTTGCCCACGGTGTGACTGATGTGTTCTCGGTCGTGGGCGGTGGTGCCATGCACCTGAACGATGCCTTTGGACATCATTCGGGGCTGCATGTAACGTACAACCACCACGAGCAAGCCTGCGCCATTGCGGCGGAAGCCTACGCCCGTCTGGATAACCGCATCGCGGCGGTCTGTGTTACCACCGGCCCGGGCGGCACCAATGCCCTGACGGGTGTGCTGGGCGGATGGTTGGATTCCATCCCCATGTTCGTGGTGTCCGGTCAGGTTCGCTATGACACAACCGCGCGGTACGCCATGCGGTTCACCGACGGACTGCCCCTGCGTGCGGTAGGGGATCAGGAATACGATATCGTCAAGTCTGTCACCCCCATGACCAAGTACGCCGCCATGGTGGAAGACCCGCAGCAGATCCGCTATATTCTGGAAAAGGCCTGGCACCTGGCCACCACCGGCCGACCGGGGCCCGTTTGGGTGGACATTCCCGTCAACTACCAGGGCGGCTACATCGAAACCGATACGCTGCCCGGGTACGACCCGGCGAAAGATGACCGCAAGCTGCCCCCGCCGGTGGAAATGTCCACGGTGGAAGATATCCTGCAGCAGATCGCCCGGGCCAAGCGTCCGGTGTTCCATGCAGGCTACGGCATCCGGCTGTCCGGCGCCTACGACACCTTCCGCTCGGTGGCACAAAAGCTCAATATTCCCATTGTAACCTATTGGAACGCGGTGGACTTGATCGAGGACGACAGCCCGCTGTACTGTGGCCGCGCCGGCAATATGGGCGACCGTCCCGGCAACTGGGCCATCCAGAACGCCGATCTGATCCTGGCCGTGGGCACCCGGATTTCCATCCGCCAGGTGGGCTACAACTGGAAGACCTGGGCCCGCGCGGCCAAGGTGATCATGGTGGATGTGGACCCGGCGGAGCTGAAAAAGCCCACGCTCCACGTCGAAATGCCCGTCTGGGCCGATGCCAAAGACTTCCTGCAGAAGATGGATGCCGCTGCCGACAAGCTGGCACCTGTGAACACGGCGGAAGGCTGGCTGGAAACCTGCCAGCGCTGGAAGAAAGAATATCCGGTGGTACAGCCCGAACAGTGGGAAGAAAACGGCGAAACCGCCAATGTCTATGCCTTTGTGAAGTATCTCAGCAGCCGTCTGCCGGAAAACAGCCTGACCGCCGTTTCCAACGGCGCCTGCTGTGTGGTGGGCAACCAGACCTACGTGATCCAGAAGGGCAGCCGCATGGCCAACAACAGTGCGGTGGCCAGTATGGGCTACGGTCTTCCGGCGGCCATCGGTACCTGCATCGGCGGCGGACGGCGTACCACCATCTGCCTGGAAGGCGACGGCAGCATCATGATGAATCTTCAGGAGTTGCAGACGGTTCTGACCAATCGCCTGCCCATCAAGATCTTCCTGATCAACAACAACGGTTACCACTCCATCCGGCAAACCCAGAACAATCTGTTCAAGGACCATTGCAAAGTGGGCATCGGTCCCGAGTCCGGGGACCTGTCTTTCCCGGATTTTGAAAAACTGTCCCAGGCGTTCGGGTATCCCTACTATGCCGCCCACTCCAATGCCCAGATGAAGGCGGTGGTGGATGAGGTGCTGGCCCAGGACGGCCCGGTCTTCTGCGAGATTTTTACCGACACCAAACAGGTGTGGGCGCCCAAGAGCAGCACCAAGCGTCTGCCGGACGGTACGTTGGTCAGCCCGCCGCTGGAAGACCTGGCGCCGTTCCTGCCGCGGGAAGAGCTGGAACGCAACATGTTTATTCCGCTGATGCCGGAAGTGTGACGAATGGGGATGCAGAACATGAAGCGTGAACTCAAAACGGCGGTGGTTACGGGCCCCACCGGTGCCATTGGTGTGGCATTGTGCGAGCGCCTGCTGCAGGAGGGCCTGACGGTGTATGCCGTCTGTCGCCCCGGCAGTCCCCGGGCGGAAGCATTGCCCCGGAATGACCGTCTGCACAAGGTAGCCTGCGATGCGGCGGACTATGCCAGTCTGCCGGAAAAGATCGGCCAGGCGGATGCGTTTTTCCATTTTGCCTGGGCGCATACCATTGGCCCCGGCCGCAATGACATGCCCGCCCAGATCCGCAACATCGGTTACACCATCGATGCGGTGCGTGCGGCCAAGGCCATGGGGTGTAAGGTGTTCCTGGGCGCCGGAAGCCAGGCGGAATACGGCAGGGTGTCGGGAATTTTGCGGCCCGATACCCCGGCCTTTCCGGAAAACGGCTACGGTATGGCCAAACTCTGCGCCGGACAGATGAGCCGCGTGGAATGCCAGACACTGGGTATGGACCATGTGTGGGCGCGGATTCTTTCGGTGTACGGCCCCCACGATGGTCCGGCCACCATGATCAGCGGTACGGTGCACACGCTGCTGGAAGGCGGCGTCCCCAAGCTGACGGCCGGGGAACAACAGTGGGATTACCTGTACGCCGGGGACGCTGCCCAGGCGTTCTGGTGCATGGCCCAAAGCGGCCGCAACGGCGCGGTGTATCCCCTGGGCAGCGGACAGGCACGCCCGCTGCGGGAATATATCACAACCCTGCGGGATGCCATCAACCCTGCATTGCCGTTGGGCCTGGGCGAAATTCCCTACGGACCGCTGCAGGTAATGCATTTGCAGGCTGATATTTCGGCCCTGCAGCAGGATACCGGCTTTGTGCCCGCCACAGAGTTTGCACAAGGCATTCGAAAAACCATTGACTGGATCAGGAGCACTGCACAATGAACGCCAACAAAAAGAAAATCTCCATCATGATTCCCTGTTACAATGAGGAGGAAAACGCCCGCCCCATCTACGAGGCGGTGCGTGCCGAACTGCAGAAGAGCTTGCCGCAGTATGACTATGAAATCCTTTTCATTGACAACAAAAGCCAGGATAAGACCCGGGACATCATCCGCGGCATCTGCGCCGAGGACAAAAAGGTTCGCGCCATCTTCAACACCAAAAACTTCGGTCAGTTCAACAGCCCGTACTATGGCCTGATCCATACCAGCGGGGACTGCACCATTCCGCTGTGTGCCGATTTCCAGGATCCGGTGGAGATGATTCCCCGCCTGGTCAAGGAATGGGAAAACGGGTACAAAATCGTCATTGCCAAAAAGACCAGCAGCAAAGAAAACGGCTTGATGTATTTCCTGCGCGGGTGCTATTATAAGACGATCCGCAAGATGAGCAATGTGGAGATGATCGAGCAGTTCACCGGTTTTGGTCTGTATGACAAGAGCTTCATCCAGACGCTGCGGGACCTGCATGACCCCACCCCCTTCATCCGTGGCATTGTGGCGGAGCTGGGCCCCGAACGCAAGGAAATTGAATACGAGCAACCCCGTCGCCGGGCCGGCAAGACCCACAACAACTGGTACAGCCTGTTTGATGCAGCCATGCTCAGCTTCACCAGCTATACCAAGGTGGGCATGCGGATCGCCGAATTCTTCGGCTTCGGCATCGCCTTCCTCAGCTTCCTCATCGGGTTGTTTTATCTCATTGCCAAACTGGTGGCGTGGGACAGCTTTGTGCCGGGCTATGCTCCGACCATGATTGCCGTCTTCTTTATGGGGGGCGTACAGCTGGCCTTCCTGGGATTTTTGGGCGAGTATATCATGGCGATGAACACCCGGATTATGAACCGCCCGCTGGTCGTGGAAGAAGAACGCCTGAACTTCGACGACCAGAACCCGCAGGAACAATAAAATATTTTCCATAGACGGAAAGGCTTTTGTAAGGGATTCGAAAGACAGCGTTCCTTTCGAATCCTTTTTCGATCTTTACGAGTGGAGAAAAAAACGAATGGAAAAAATCGGCGTAGTCTCGATATTCAGGACCGGAAACTATGGCGGAACGCTGCAAGCGTACGCTCTGGTAAAGGCCATTCAGGACAACGGTCTGGGACAGGCGGAAATCATCAATTACTGTTGTGATGCCATCCGCGGGAAAATCGACGGCAAGTATCTGCGCAAAGCCGGTGTGGCCCGGACGGCAGCGGCACTGGTGGATAAGATGTGCTATCTGCCCCGCATGAAAAAAATGAATGCCTTCATCGATTCCTTCGTGCCCACAAAACCGTTGACACGGGCGGAACTGCCGTCGCTGAACGACCGGTACGATCTGTTTCTTTCCGGCAGCGACCAGCTTTGGAACCCTGATATTCAGCAGGGCGATTATTACTACCTGCAGGATTTTGTCACCGACAACCGCAAAAAGCGCAGCTATGCTTCCAGCTTTGGCCGGCCGGAACTGCCGGAGCAATACCGGGAAGTCTACCGCAAACTGCTTTCCCAGTACCAGTGCATCACGGTGCGGGAGCAGGCGGGGGCCGACCTGGTGGAAGACCTGCTGCAGGTGCGCCCTGCCGTGGTGCTGGACCCGACCCTGTTGTTGACGGCTCCGCAGTGGGAAGCCCTTCTGCCGCCCCGGCGGAAAAAGGGAAAGTACCTCTTTGTCTATCGGCTGACCTACTCCACACTGCTGACCCGCATTGTGGCCCGGTTGCAAAAGGAAACGGGGCTCCCCATTCTGGCGGTGCCGTTTTTGCTGGGCTACACGCCCCGAACCCAGGCAAGCCCGGCGCTGGATTCACTGGAATGGGTGCGGGCCATCCACGACGCGGACTACGTGATCACCGATTCCTTCCACGGAATCGTCTTCTCCATCCTGTTTGGGCGGCCTTTCTACTATGTGGTGACCACCCCCACCGCCAGGCAGCGGATTTCCCGGGTGGAAACGCTGCTGGAAAGTCTGGGGCTGCAGGACCGGATTGTGGAAAGCCAGGAGGCATGCGATTTTTCCCGACCGATTGCCTATGAGGAAGTCTGGCGGCGGTTGGATGACCTGCGGGAAGAATCGTTGGCTGCGCTGAAAAAAGTTCTGGGTTGAGTAAGGAGATTCCCTTGATGAATGTAAAGCAACAAAAGCAGGACTGTTGCGGTTGCACAGCCTGCCAGGCCATCTGCCCGCAGAAAGCCATCACCATGGTGCCGGACGAGGAGGGGTTTCTTTATCCGGCCATTGATGAAGAACGGTGCGTACATTGCGACCTCTGCCGCAAGGTCTGCGCCTTTGGGGACGGATATCTGGCCAAGATCGGCAAAACAGAGGAACCGGCCTTCGAACAGACCTATTGTGCGGGAAGCAGCACAGAGGAGGCGGTGGTCTGCCGCAGCCGGTCGGGCGGAATATTCTACGCGCTGGCCCGTCAGGTGATCGAAGCGGGGGGCGTCGTCTACGGGGTGGCCATGACCGAGGCGCTGGAGGCTGTCCTGCAGCGTGTGGATAACCTGGAAGAGCTGCCCCGTCTGCAGGGATCCAAATATGTACAGGCCTCCATGGGGGAAGAATTTCCCCGCGTGGCGCAGGATCTGCGGCAAAACCGTAAAGTCTTCTTTGCCGGCACGGCGTGTCAGGTGGCCGGTTTGCGGTCTTACCTGCAGACGGCCCGTGTGGATATGCAGAACCTTTATACGGCGGATCTGATCTGCCACGGTGTGCCCAGTCCGCAAATTTTCCGTGACAATGTGCGGGAACTGGAGACCAGATGGCACCTGAAGATTCAATCGGTCAATTTCCGTGACAAAGCGTTGGGGTGGCGTCCTCATATTGAATCCTACGAAGGTGTGAATGCTGCGGGAAAGACCAAGAAACGCTACAGCAATCAATACACGTCGTTGTTCTATGCAGGGGTGATTTTGCGGCCTTCCTGTCACCGGTGTGCCTTCTGCAATTTCCAGCGTCCCGGGGACCTGACCCTGGCGGATTTCTGGGGAATGGACCAGGACCAGGCCCGGCAACACGCCCGGAGCGGCCTTTCGGAGCTTCTGGTGAACTCGGAAAAAGGCGAGAAAATGGTGCAGGGACTTACCGGTGTAAGCCTGCAAACCATCACCCGGGAGGCGGCCTCCCGGCAGCCCAATCTGTATCATCCCACGAAACCATCGGCACAGCGGGATAACTTCTGGGCGCTCTACCGGCAGTATGGCTATCGGAAAGCGGCGCACGCCCATTATAAGCTGGTAGAAAGAATCAAGGTCCCCTACAACCGGCTCAAATACAGGAAGTAAAAACTTGGAGTGAGAAAGAATATCATGTTGACGGTCCTCTATACGGCAAATGATGGCTATTTGCCCTACCTGGGAATCTCCCTGGTTTCCCTTTTGCAGAACAACCCGGAAGAGCAGGTACGGGTATATGCGGTGCTGTCTGAAGCCAAGAAAGATAATCTGGACAAGCTGAACAGCATCCGAACCCGGTACAGCAATCTGGATCTGCGGATCATTGATGGCGCGCCCTATATTGCGCGGATGAAAAAACTGAAGATGATTCAGTACCGCCAAACCTTTGTGCCGAATTTGCGTCTGTTTTTCACCGAGTATATCGACCGGGATGTGGACAGACTGCTGTACCTGGATTCCGACACCCTGGTGGTGGGTTCCCTGCACGAACTGTTTGCCATGGATATGGGCGGCAATTGTGTGGGCGTGGTGCTGGACTCTTTGACCGGTGCTTACAAACACCGGTTGGGATACAGGGAAGAAGAGCCGTATTTCAATTCGGGCGTATTGCTCATTGATGTGGCACAGTGGAATCGCTGCCACTGTACAGAAGAACTGTTTCGCATGATAGAGCGGGGAGATAACATCCATGCAAATCCGGACCAGGATTGCCTGAACCTGTTGCTGCATGAGAAAATCCAGGTTTTGCCGCCGGAGTTCAACCTGCAACCCCACCATATGTGTCTGCCGGATTCCACCTATTTTTCTTGCTATGCGCGGCGCGGATACTATACCGAGCAGCAACTTCGCCATGCGGTGGAAAACCCTGTAATTATACATGCCTATCGTTTCCTGGGGGATTTCTGCTGGCATGAGGAGAACCTGCATCCGGCTTCGATGTATTATGAAAAATATAAAGAGCTCTCCCCGTGGCGGGAGCAGCCCCAGCAACCGGCCAAGAAAAATCTGACCTTCCGATTGGAAAAACTGGCCTATCGGTGTCTGCCGACCAAATGGTATTTCAAGATGTGGTGCTGGATGCAGCAGCGTTATTTTGCACAGCAGGACAACAAAAACAGGAGGAAGATACATGAAATGGTATGATTGGGGCAAAATTGTCATTCTGGCGATTGTCCTTGTACTGTTTTTCGGGCCGCTGAATCGCCCCGCTGTGGAAAATAACGACATTGTATATACCTACACGGAGGAACCGGAAGCCGAGATCGGGGATTTTTTGGCAGGCAAGGGGACGGCCTCCTCCCCGTACATCCTTCAGGATGCGGAAGACCTGCAGACACTGCGCGATCTCGTCAACGAAGGCAATGCCTATGATGGGGTTTCCTTTTACCAGACAGACGATATTGACCTGGCCGGTGTGCTATGGGAAGAAAATATCGGCGACAGTGAAGCAACTCCCTTCAACGGCAACTATGACGGTGGCGGAAACACCATCCTCAATATGAATGTCCAGATGGAGGACGCCGGTGGTTTGTTCGGCTATCTGGGCGGCACGGTCAGCAACCTTACGGTACAGGGTGTGGTATCGGTCAAGGGCACGGCCGGCGGCCTGGTGGGCAAACTGACCAATGACCGCGCCTTTGTCTTCAACAGCTTCAACCAGGCAGCCGTCGGGGGCACGGTGGTTGGCGGTGTGGCGGGCCAGAATGAAGACGGCATGATCATCCGCTGCTTTAACACGGGCTCCCTGCAGGGCAACGTGACCGATGAGATTGTGGCGGTGGACAACGGACAGCTGCTCTGGTGCACCACCCGGGAACCGCTGGAGCATGACGTCCAGTACCGCTGCGACGTGACGGCCGATGAATTTGCCACACAACAACAGCAATTTGCCGAAATCAGCGCCCAGATCACCGCCCAGGATCTGTGGCCGCAAATCATCCCGTTTATCTTGTCCGGCGATGGCAGTGCGGCACACCCCTATGAAATCAACGATCTGGAAACCCTGTGTGTTTTCCGGGATTTGGTCAACCGCGGCTACGGTTTCAACGAGGAATGGGTACGGCAGACGGCGAACATCGATCTGGACTCGGTCGAAAGCTGGGAACCCATCGGGATTTTTGATTCCGGCCGGTATTTTTGCGGTGTCTATGACGGTGCCGGGTATGTGATTGAAAACCTTACCATTACCGGTACCGACAACGCCGGCTTCTTCGGAATGCTTGGCGGCACCGTGATGAACCTGGGAATCGAAAGCGGCCGTATTGAAGGCAGCTGCGTGGGGGCCATCACCAGCCATGGCGACGGCAGCAGCGATTTGGCCATTATCAACTGTTATAACAAGGCGGATGTCTATGGCGCCGTGCGTGCGGGTGGCATTGCGGACAATCTGACCAACGGAAAAGTGGTCAACTGCGTGAACTATGGCACGGTGGAAGGCGTAGAGGCACAGGCGGAGCTGGTCAGCTATGCCGGTACGGTGGAGCACTGTGCCCTGGCGGAGAATCAGCAGCCGTATATGGTCGATCTGCAATACCGGGACAATCTGGTCAGTCGGGACGGCGAAGAAATTTCGGACTTTTTCAACAAAGAACTGTACGACCTGGCCACCAACACCGGCTACCAGAACGACTGTTTTGTGAAATGGAATCCGCAGGATGGTGTCGCGCAGCTTACCACCGAACGAAGCGGCTACAGGCTGCGTTTCCTGCTGCAGGAAATCCTTTGCATGGTTGTCATCGCGGCGGTGGTGTTGGCAGGTGCCTGCCTGTACAGGAAAGTGTACCCCCGGCAGCTGTGCCTGTCCCTGCGGGAAAAATCCGCCGTGCTCACTTGGAACCAAAAGGTGATTGTATCGATTTTTGGTGTGTTCTGGTCTCTGGCAGTTTTGGAACTCCTTCTGGGCAACTCGGAACTGATACGCTCTTTCTGCTGGCCGGATCGGAACGACAGTTTTATGGATCTGTTCAATCCCCTGTATTCCATGCACAGTGGGGATATCACGCTGGACAATTTCTATAATGAAACGACGGGCGGGTATCCCCCCGTGGCACGTTTCCTGCTCTGGGAGCTCGGAAATTTTGTTTCCCGCGCCAGTTTGATTCAGGGGGCCATCACCAGCAGAACGCAGAGTTTGTTGCTGTTTGTCATGCTTGTGTTGGTATTGTTTATTGCGCTGTATCAGATTCTGAACCACCGAAACCGCGGAGGCGATCGATTCCTTTTTGTTTTTATTGCCTTTTCCTCTCCGATGCTTTTCGCCATCGAGCGCGGGAACCTTATCCTGGTGGGCTTTCTTCTCAGCATCTATTTTGTGGAGGCGTACCGAAGCCGGTCTGCCTGTACAAAGCATACTGCCCTGGTAGCCCTGGCTCTGGCGGCAGCCGTCAAAATTTATCCGGCCGCTTATGGTCTGGTGTTGTTGACCAAAAAGAGAATCCGGGATGCCTTTACGGCGCTGTTTTACGGGATCGTGGTATTTTTGACACCGTTTTTGTTCACTGGCGGATTTAGCTCGTTCCTGAGCTTTTTGGGAAGTTTGGGTGGCTTTGTATCTACCAACCAGAGCTATGCAAGGTTCTGGTTGCTGAATTATACCAATGTGATTCCCGAAATTACCCAATTTTTGGGCTTGCCCAGCTTGTCCGGCGGAGCGCTGCGTATCAGTATGTTTGTGGTCATGGCGTTACTGATCCTGTGTGGTATTTTCAACACTGCACTTTGGAAAAAACTGCTGGCCGTCACCCTGGTGCTGATTCTGCTGCCGGGTGTCAGCGTGTATTATACGGCCGTTTTTTATGCAATCCCCTTGGTGGAAGTGTTCTATGAACAGCGCAGGGGCTCGCTTGCAGACAAACTGATGGTATTGTGCATGACCTTGGCCATGGTGCCGCCCCACTTCCTGTTTGGGGTGTATGGCGTACAGCAGGAACAGCTCTACATCTTTGTGGGCGTCATGGGCATTCTGCTGGCTGCGCTTTTGATTGTCAGCACCCTGATCGACGTAGTGAAAAACAAGCGGTTCCGGTTCTGGGATTTCCCGGAAGAGGAGCTTGCCGCGGACAACGGATGACGCAATGGTGAAAATAGGAATGTTAAAAAGAATTATTCAGGAAACGGACGAACGGCGCATTGCGCGCCGGGGTAAACTGTTCATTGTGGCGTCGGGCGGCTTGAGTGCAGCGTTCAGCGTCATCATTCTGATCGTGGCGGCCAGAAGCCTTTCGCTGGAGGAAACCGGCATCCTGACCATTGCACTGGCCATTGCCAAATTGTTGTTGAATATCGGCAAATACGGTATGCGCAACTATCAGGTGACCGACACCCATGAGGTGTACTTTTCCGAGTGGCTGGTCTCCCGTGTGATCACCACGGTGGTCATGATGGTGGTTTCGGTAGGGTATTGCCTGGTCAACGGCTACGCCCAATATAAGGCCTGCATTATTCTGCTGGTATGCCTGCTGTATGCTGGGGAATGCATGGAGGATGTTTATACGGGCTTCTACCAGAAGGAAGGCCGCCTGGATGTGTCCTCCTACATACAGACGGTCCGTTATGTGGTGTTGTACCTTGTTTTTGCCATCGGGTTACTGTTTTCCCGGAACCTCATGGCCGCCTGCCTGTTTTCGGTACTGGCTACGGCGCTGTTGGTCTACATATATTCGGTGCGGACCCTCAGGTACTTTCCCCACCGGCAGGCAGCCCCGCGCAAGAATGTGGTTGCCAAGTTGCTGGTGGACTGCTTCCCACTGTGTCTGATGAGTTTTATCCTTATCTACCTGTCCAACGCCCCCAAGTATGAGATCGACAAATTGTATGATTCCGATGTGCAGGCCTATTTCGGTTTTGTGTCCATGCCAATTTTTGCCATCAGCCTGCTGAGCGGTTTTATCTTCCAGCCGCAGATCGTGAATCTTTCCCATTCCTGGAAGGAGCGGAACTTTTCCCGCTTTGAAAAGATTGTCCGGCGGCAGTTTGTCTACATTCTGGTGGTCTCTCTGCTCTGCATTGTGCTGGGGTGGCTGCTGGGCATTCCCTTCCTGTCGCTGTTGTACGATGTGGAAGGGCTGGAAGCCTACAAATTCACCTTTGTGGTGCTGCTGATCGGTGGCGCGGGTACGGCCGTCATCAATTTTCTGGCGGCGTTGCTGGTGATCTTCCGTCTGCAAAAGTTGATTCTGTATGCCCATATTGTGACGGGGCTGGGAATCTTCCTTTCCATCAAGCCGGTTATCCGGTATTTTGGGATCAACGGTGCCACCATCGACGCCACCCTCTGGATTCTGGCGCTGGCCGCCGTGCTGTGGGTGGTCTATCTGGTGAATGTGCGGGAAGGAAAGAAACTGTACGGTTGATGCGAAAAATATCCGCAGGAACGTTTGGTGGGGGCAATTTTTGCCTCCGCTTTTTTGTATGGGCAGGGGCGCGGCAGGGGAAACTTCTTCGACCGCATTCTTGTAGAACCGTGCCAAATATGCTATACTACAAATATCTATCGGATATCAGCCCAAGAAAGAAGGCTTTTGTTATGATTCCTTTTAACGTTCCCCCTTGCGTCGGGGATGAACTGGACTATGTAAAACAGGCCATCGATTCCCACAAGATCTGTGGTGACGGTGCCTTTACCAAACAGTGCAACGCCTGGCTGGAGGAGCGTTTCCGTGCCCAGAAAGTGCTGCTGACCACCAGCGGCACCACCGCCCTGGACATGGCCATGCTGCTGTGTGACCTGCAGCCCGGGGATGAGGTCATTCTGCCCAGCTATACCTTCTCCAGCACAGCCACGGCGGCGGTGCTGGCCGGTGCCAGACTGGTCTTTGTGGACATCCGCCCCGATACCATGAACATTGACGAAACCAAAATCGAGGAAGCCATCACCGACAAAACCAAGGTCATCATTGCCATGCACTACGCCGGTGTTTCCTGCGAGATGGATACCATCATGGATATTGCCCACCGCCACAACCTGATGGTGGTGGAGGATGCGGCCCAGGGCGTCATGAGCACCTACAAGGGCAAGGCACTGGGCACCATCGGGGATTTCGGCTGCTACTCCTTCCACGAAACCAAGAACTATTCCATGGGCGAAGGCGGTGCCCTGGTCATCAACAATCCCGCTTACAATGAGCGGGCCGAAATCCTGCGGGAAAAGGGGACCAACCGGGCCAAGTTCTTCCGCGGCCAGGTGGACAAGTACACCTGGGTGGATTTTGGCGACAGCTATCTGCCCAGCGAACTGAACGCCGCCTACCTGTGGGCCCAGCTGCTCCATGCCGACGAGATCAATGACAACCGTATGGCCAGCTGGAATGCCTACCGGAAGGCTTTTGCCCCGCTGGCGGAAGCCGGCAAGGTGGAGCTGCCCACCGTCCCCGCGGATTGCGTCCACAACGCCCATATGTTCTATCTCAAGTGCAAGGACCTGGGGGAACGCACCGCTCTGATCCGCTACCTGAAGAATCACGAGATTCTGGCGGTCTTCCACTACATTCCGCTGCATTCTGCCCCGGCGGGCCTGAAGTTCGGCCGTTTTGCCGGTGAGGACCGCTACACCACCCGGGAGAGCGAGCGCCTGGTGCGCCTGCCGCTCTACTACGGTCTGACCGAAGAGG
The DNA here is from genome assembly GCA_904374465.1 of uncultured Subdoligranulum sp. Classification (GTDB taxonomy): domain Bacteria; phylum Bacillota; class Clostridia; order Oscillospirales; family Ruminococcaceae; genus Gemmiger. Next base: position 38,782 of record CAJFFY010000005.1, on the reverse strand, counting down.
ACCGCAACAAGGTTATTGAGCATGTTCTTGCGTTCTACGCACAGTAAAACTTTCTGGCTGGGCACGGCGGCCTGCGCGGCTGCCGCCCTGGCTTTTCTGCTGCTCTACGAATGGCTGGTCTACGGGGTACCGCTGCAGGACATCTACCTGCCGGCGGGTTCCTGGAGCGACGAAGTCATCTACACCAAGCAATTGGCAGCTGTGGTACGGTACGGTGCCCCCCAGGGATATTTCGGGTTCAACGAATCCCACGCCCAGGTGGGGACCTTTGCCGCGTGGGGGCCCATGGTGTTTTGGGTGTATGCGATGCCCGGTTTTTTGCTGCGGGGGGAGAATGCCTTCCTGTGGTGCAATCTATTTTTTGTGGTGGCGGGCTGGCTGCTGTTTGCCCGGTCCACCCGGCTTGGTGCCGGGCGGCAGGCGTTGTTCGCCCTGGTGCTGGCCTGTCTGAATGCACCCATCCGGTATGTGTTTGCCGCCATGCAGGAACCGCTGCATTATGCCCTGGTGCTGGGGATTCTGGGGGCGGCATTTCTGGTTCGCAAAACCGGGCGGCGCGCGGCCTGGGTGGTGTTGTGCCTGCTGTGCGCGGTGGCCACTCTGGTGCGGGCTTACAATGCCGTGTACTGGCTGTACCCGCTGGTGCTGGCCTGGCCCCGACGGCGGACGGTGGCCGGCGTGGTGGTCGGTGGAGGAATTTCCACCGCCGCCACCCTGGGACTGATGTCCTTCTGGTATGCCCCCTACTTTTTTACCAATGTGGATACCGAACCGCTGCGGATGCTGGCGCATCTGCAGGTGGTGGAGGCCGCCCGCTATGTTTTCCATAAACTGGCCGGCGCGCTGTCCCAGGTGGGGCAGGAGATGGCGGGTGCCCTGCAGGGCCAGGGCGGCGGGTATTACCTGATCTTCCTGCTGCTGCTGGCGATCACCGTGGGCAGCCTGATCTGGGATCTTTGCCACAAAAAGCCCGCCTTCTGGAAAAGCTGCGCTGTGGTGACGGCCGGCGTCATTTTCCTGGCTTTGATGCTCATGTACCGCACGGCAGAGGCGTCCCGCCATACCCTGGTGCTGGATCTGCTGTTGCTGGCCACGCTGGTGCTGGAAAGCCCGCGCCCCGCTGTGGGGGCGGCTGCGGCAACGGCGGCGCTTACGGCGGCCGGGGTGCTGGCCCTGACGGCCAACGGCGGATTCGGCATGCCCTCCTACCGGGAGGACATCGCCGTGGAGGTGCAGGCGCTGGAAACGGCGCTCACCCAGAGCCAGCAGCAGCTGAACAGCGACGACCCCTGGGACCACACCCTGGCCTATGCCTTTGGGGATGATACCCACATCGGGCTGCTTTTTGCAGCCCCCGACGGCATGGGCCTGCAGCTGGACGAGAGCGGCTGGCTGACGGACCCCACCCATGAGATCCGCTCCCGCTACCTGATGACGGGGGAGGACAGCGCCGTGGCCCGGCGGCTGGAGAGCGAAGGCTGGACTTTGCTGTTCCAGGGCACCTATGGGACCGTCTATGAACGTTTGTAGGAGAGGATGACAGCTCATGGAACAACTTCCGCGCATTGAGGGCCGGCAGGTGGTACTGCGTCCCATTACCGAGGCGGACACGCATCATATTGTAACATGGCGCAACACGCCGTCGGTGGTGCAAAATTTCATCTTCCGGGAACCGTTTACCGAAGAGATGCACCGCCACTGGCTGGCCACCAAGGTGGCCAGCGGCCAGGTGGTGCAGTATATCATTGAGGAAAAGGAAACGGGCCGCCCGGTGGGGTCGGTCTATTTCCGGGATGTGGACCCCAAAAATCACAGTGCCGAGTACGGCATCTTCATCGGGGAAGCCGATGCCCGGGGCAAGGGGTACGGTACCGAGACGGCCCGGCTGTTCACCGAATTCGGCTTTGCCAAGCTGGGGCTGCACCGCATCAGTCTGCGCCTGCTGGCCGAGAATCTGTCGGCCCGCCGCAGCTACGAAAAAGCCGGTTTTGTGCAGGAAGGCATCTTCCACGATATGGTTTTGCTGGATGGCCGCTACCGTGACATTGTATTTATGGCCAAACTCGCCAAGGAATGACCGCACAGGAGGAATGTTGTGAGGCAATTGCTCAACAAACGGTTACAGGGTACCCCCAATGCGCTGTTCTGCGTCTTGGGGGCGGTCCTGTTTTTACTGGTTTTCTACACACTGGCGTACCGGACCCCCTTGTGGGAGATCTGGCTGCCCACCAATATGGACAACGATGAAGTGCTGTACAACCGGCAGGTTGTTGCCATCCTGACCCACGGGGGTCCCCAGGGGTATTTTGGCTATGACGAAAGTTACGCTGCACTGGGGCGGTACGGCGGTTGGGGGCCCTTCCTCATCTGGGCCTACGCGTTGCCGGGCTTTTTGTTCGGCAGCAGCGTCAGCACGATTCTGTGGTGCAATATCCTGTTTGGGCTGGTGGGCCTGGCGTTTTTTGCCCGGGCTGCCCGGCTTTCGGTGTGGCAGATGCTGGTGGGCGGTGGCCTGCTGGTCTGCCTGTGGATGCCGCTGACCCTGTTTTTCTGTGGTTCCTCGGAGTCGCTGCACAACGCCCTGGTCCTGGTGGCCGTGGGGTCTGCGGCGGCACTGAGCCGCCATCCCCGCCGGTTATGGCTGGTTACGGCCATCTGCGCCTGCGGATTCCTGACAATCTCCCGCCCCTACGCCATCCTGCTGTGGGCGTTTCCGCTGGTAGCCCTCTGGCAGGAGCACTGGCGCGCACGCAATGTCTGCCTGGCGGCGCTGGTAATCAGCTTTTCCGTGGGGCTTTTCAACATGACGCTGCTGACCGCTCCCTACTTTGAAGGGTTGGGACTGGACCTGACGGCCCTGTCCATGGCCGGGAAGGGGGATCTGCTGGGGGCGGTGGCCTACCAGTGGCAGCATGTCGTCACCCAGCTGCGGATCGTCTGGTCCCAGCTGCTGCCCACCCTGCAGGGGAATATTCAACAGCTGGGAGCCGCCACGCTGGGCTTTGCGGCCATGGTGGCGGTGACGGTCGTGCTGTTGGTTATGGATGTTCGCCGCGGCCGGGCCATCCGCTGGAAGGTCTGTGCGCTGGTCTGCTCCCTGGTAGTGATGCTGCTGTTGGTGGGGCTGTACAATGTGATTGCCCGTCATCTGATGCTGCCCTGCCTGGTGATGCTGGCCGCCCTGCTGCTGGAGGATGCCTCCCGGGCGGTGGTGTATCTGCCGGTGCTGGCGGTACTGCTTTTGCCCCTGAACGCCCGGCGCAGCAGCCTTTCCACCTATTTCCCCGCCATGGCGGAACAGATGACGGCGGTGGAAACGGCACTGACCGAAAGCCAGGCGGAAGTGACCGGCAGCAATCCCTGGGACCACACCCTGGCCTACGCCTATGACGACGGTGTCTTCCATGGCTACCTCTATGCGGTACCGGCCGGGATGGGCATCGAATTTGACTGGAACACCTATCTGGCCAATGGCAACAGAACCATCCGTTCCCGGTATGCCATGGTGGGCCATGGCACCGCCGCCGAGGCCCGCCTGCTGGCAGACGGCTGGCAGGAACTGGTGTCCACCACCGATCTGGTGGTGTATGAACGTCCGGAAGGGGAGACTTCCTGAATGAACACTGCAACCTGGAAAAGCCGCCTGTCGGCGGGCGGGCTGCGTCCGGTGCTTTGCGCCGTGGGGGCCGCCCTGTTTCTGCTGGCGGCGTATATCCTGTATTTCCACCGCACCGACCTTTGGCATCTGTGGCTGCCGGCCAGCGGCAACAACGACGAAGTGATCTACAACCGGCAGCTGGCCGGCGTCCTGGCCGGCGGCCAGCCGGCCGGTGTCTATGGCTACAACGAGGGCCGCGCGGCGGTGGGCCATTTCGGCGGCTGGGGGCCGGTGCTGTTCTTCCTCTATGCCGTTCCCGGGCTGGTGACAGGCAGCGGCGTCAATGCCATGTTCTGGTGTAACCTGCTGTTTGCCCTGGCCGGATGGGTTTTGTTTGTCTGCGGCACCCGGCTTTCCGCCAAAAGGCAACTGCTGGCGGCGGTGGTGCTCTTCGTGTGCTGGTACCCCCTGCAGGAGGTATTCAGCGGCACGTCGGAACCGTTGCAGTTCTTTTTGCTGCTGGCCGGTCTGGGGGCTGCCTCTGCACTGCAAAGGCGGTTCCGGGTGGGGTGGTTCCTTGTGCTGGCGGCGGCCTGCGCGCTGACCACCGTGACCCGCGCCTATACGGTGTTGCTCTGGCTGTATCCCATCGTGCTGCTGTGGAAACGGCACCGGCGCTGGGCACTGGTCAGCCTGGCCGGAGCGGTGCTCTCGGTGGCAGGGTACCTGGTGGTGACGGTGGCCATGACGGCTGCTTTCTTTACGCAAAACCTGGATATGCAGGCCTTTTCGCTGCTGGCGGAAGGAAAACCCGTGCAGGCTGTGGTGTACGGCTTCACCAAGCTGGGCACCCAGCTGGCCTACCTCTGGCGGGAGGGAATTGCCCCCGCCGCCCGGGGCGACTTCCGGGAACTGGGCATCACGTCGCTGTTGCTGTTGCTGCTGTTGGTTGTCCAGGTGGTGGGGCTGGTGCAGGACGCCCGGGCCCGCCGTCCCGTTGCCTTCCAGGTTTGTACCCTGGCGGTGGTAGTGGTCAGTCTGCTGGGGCTTCTGGAAATGTACGAGATGTACGCCATGGCCCGGCACCTGATCATGCTGATATTCTTCCTGGTGGCGGCGCTGGCCTGCAGCCATCTGCGGGGGCTGGCGGTCTGCCTGCTGTTGTTGGTGCTGCTGCCCTACCACTGGCAGACAGTCACCCTGCCTACCTACGACGGGGCAATGGATGCCCAGATGCAGACGGTGTCCGCCGCCCTTGCACAGCGAGAGGATGCCCAGCAAAGCGATGATCCCTGGGCCCATACACTGGCCTATGCCTTCCGGGACGAGGTGTCCCACGGGTATCTGTATGCAGTGCCGGGCAGCATGGGCATTCAGTTTGATCAGAATACCTATCTGACCGACAAAAACAATCCGATCCATTCCCAGTATGTAATGACCAGTCACGGCAGCGAGACAGAAACCCGTCTGCTGGCGGAGGGCTGGCAGGCGCTGGTTTCCACTGAAGACCTGATTGTCTATGAACGTCCGGAAACCGGTGTGTGAGAAAGAAGGAACAACCATGCAGAAGATTTCCTATGTGATTCCCTGTTACCGCTCCGCCCACACGGTGGACGGCGTAGTGGCGGAGATCACAGCCAAGATGCAGACGCTGCCGGCCTACGACTACGAGGTGATCCTGGTCAATGACTGCTCGCCCGACGATACGCTGGGCACCATCCGCCGCCTGGTGGCCGCCGATGCCCATCTGCAGGGCGTCAACCTGGCCAAGAATTTCGGCCAGCATGCGGCTCTGATGGCCGGGTTCCACCAATGCAGCGGCGATATCATTGTCTGTCTGGACGATGACGGCCAGACCCCGGCCGACGAGGTGGACAAACTGCTGGACAAAATCCAGGAAGGGTTCGATGTGGTCTATGCCCGGTACGACAGCAAGCGGCAGGCAGGCTGGCGCAACCTGGGCAGCTGGGTCAACAGCAAGATGACCGAGGTCATGCTGGGCAAGCCGCCCGAGCTGGTGGTCAACAGCTATTTTGCGGCCCGCCGTTTTGTGGTGGATGAGATGATCCGCTACGAACACTGCTATCCCTATGTGATCGGCCTGGTGCTGCGCACCACCAAGAACATCGCCAACGTGTCGGTACACCACCGGGCCCGGGAGGAGGGCCGCTCCGGTTATACCCTGGGCAAGCTCCTCAACCTGTGGATGAACGGCTTTACCTCTTTCTCGGTCAAACCGCTGCGCATCGCCACCTACTTCGGCACCCTGTCGGCGCTGGCCGGTTTCTGCTATCTGATCTATATTGTGATCAACCACTTTGTCAGCCACGCCGCACCGCTGGGGTGGGCCTCCACAACGGCGCTGCTGTTGCTGCTGGGCGGTGCCATCCTGATTGTGTTGGGGCTTATCGGCGAATATGTGGGCCGTATCTATATGTGCGCCAATGCGGCGCCGCAGTATGTGGTGCGGGAGTATCTGCATCATGACGGGGAGGACCGGTCATGAAACAGGCAAAATGGTTTTTGCTGCTGCACCTGATTCTGGGCATCTACGCCACCAGCAGCGTCTGCAGCAAGCTGGCGGCACGCCAGCCCTTCCTCAGCGTGGCGTTTATCGGTCTGTACGGGACTATGCTGCTGGCGTTGGTAGTGTATGCCTTCGGCTGGCAGCAGGTCATCAAACATCTGCCGCTGACCACCGCCTATGCCAACAAGGCTGTGACCGTGGTATGGGGCATCCTGCTGGGATTCCTGATCTTCGGGGAGAGCGTCACCCCCCGGCAGGTGGTGGGCGCCCTCATCATTATCGTGGGCATCGTGCTGTTTGTGCGGGCCGACCATGAAGGGGAGGATGACCAATGAACCAGGCACAACTGCCCTATGTGCTGCTCTATCTCAGTAGTACCTTTTTGGCTTCGGTCTCCCAGGTGCTGCTGAAAAAGGCCGCCCTGCGGGAACATAAGACACTGCTGGCCGAATACACCGACTGGCGGGTCATCCTGGGGTACGGTCTGTTTGTGGGGTGTACGGTGCTGACCATGCTGGCCTACAAAGGGGTGCCCCTCAATGTGGGCCCTGTGCTGGAGGCCACCGGCTATCTGTATGTGACTTTCTTTGGGGTGACCATCTTCCACGAGAAGATGAACCCCAAAAAGATCGGGGCTCTGGCGCTGATCATTGTGGGTATTCTGGTGTATGCCCTGTAAAAAACGGCAAAAAAATTCCCGCTGCGGAAATTTCCGCGGCGGGAATTTTGTCTGTTGGAAAGATTACCACCATTCGGGCAGGCGTTCCTTGTTGGCTGCCCGCTGGCGACGCCGCAAAGGCGAAGCCTCGTGCTGGACCACGGTGGCGGCATAGTCCAGGGCCAGTGCCAGCAGGATGCCGAACACCACATCGATCACGCTGTGCTGCTTGAGCAGCATGGTGGAAAGACTGATGGCCAGGCAGAGCACCGCCGCAGCCGGGCGCATCCAGCGGCGACCCGGTGCGTCAAAGCAGCGGCAACGGTAGTAGGCCAGCAGCAGCGTCACCGAGTTGAACACATGGATGGACGGGCAGACATTGGTGGGGGTGTCACTGCGGTAGAGTGCCCGCACCGCTTCGGCAAAGAAGTCGGTGCCCGGTACGGTGTGGGGCCGCAGCGAAAGGCCGTTGGGCACAATCACATAGAAGAGCAGCGACAACGTCATGCCGGCGAACAGCGGCAGGCAAAGCCGCCAGAAGTCTTCCCGCGGGGCCTTCCACAGCAGGTAGAACAGCGTGAAAGGAATCCAGGGAAACCACATGGCGTAGGGGATGATGGCATATTTGCAGAAGGGGATCAGATCATCCAGCCGGCAGTGGACCCACAGGTCCGGTACCAGGATATGTTTTTCCAGAAACGCAAAACAGGATAAGTAAAACACCGCATACAACGCCATGAACAGGATGGGATGGCGCATACACCAATTACGCATAGGGAAACTCCTTCTTGGCAAAATCAACGATACACCTATGGCGAATTTATTATACGCCGGATTTCGGTGCGAAAGCAAGCGGAAAAGACGACAAGAAATCCCACCATGCTATGACGGAATTTGTATGCATTGGCAAGGTGTTGTCCTCTGATCGACTTCTATATACTATAACGACGCAGAGTGGCAATTGTTTGCACCTTTTGTAACTTTTTTGGGGAATTTTTTTTCAGGTACCGGTATGCTGGCGCCGCCACAGGGCAAATCCCACCGTGCCCAGGGCACACAGGGCCGAAAGTACTTCACAAAGCCGCCACCACCGGGGGGAATGCCAGGCAAGAACCACCGTGCCGGCATATCCGGCGGGAATCTTCACCACCACGCGGGCATTTTCGCCGCTGGTCATGGCAAAGGGGGCACCGTCCGCTTCGTTTACGGCGGTATAATGTCCGTAATTGAACAGCGGTACCGAGATGTCGGTCTCGCCGCCGTTATTTTGCAGCGTCATATAGGCGATGCCGTCCCGTTTTTCGTAGCTGACCAGCGTCAGAGTATCGCTGCCCGGTTTGGGTTGGGCCCAGATGGTTTCATAGATGCTGCAGCCGTTGATCATGTATTCTCCCAGTCCCACATCCCGGCAGTCGTCCCGGCTGAGGGTGTTGGCGCTCAGCTCATCACAGGTCAACAGCTGGGTCTGGAAGACCCCTACGCTCAGGACCAGGCACACCGCAAGCAACCCGGTAACCGGCCGCACCAGGCCGGGCCGGTACCGGTTCAGCCCTACCAGAGCCAGCAGGGTGGCCAGCGTGAGCAGCAGCACCGCAAAGGCCAGGAACCGCCAGGGATACTGGAAGGTGCCAGCCACCTTGGCCACGGCGGAACCCAGCCAGCTTTCCACAAAATCCCAGGGGAAAATCCGCAGGGTGAGCAGGGCAGCCAACAGTCCAAAGCCGGTGGCCACCGGCAAGGCACCGGGCAGCCCGCCGTCCCGGCGATGGGCCAGGCAGTAGAGCACCAGCGCCAATCCAACCAGCAGGGGCAGACCCAGTGTCAGGCTCATGTCGGTGGAAGTGCCCACCGAGGTGCCGCCGAACCCGGGACCGAAGGGGTTGAGCAGCTGCAGAAGATACAGCCCCTCCTGCTGGGGCTTACCCACCGAGGGATTGTTCACCTGCAAATCCACCGACAGGGTGGTGGCCACAAAGGGCAGCAGGAACCAGGCGCTGAGCCCGAAGGCCAGCACCGCCGCTTTCCCCCAGGCCAGCAGCCGGGCGGGATGCAGCGTCTGACGCAGCCGCACCAGACAGAAAAGCAGCAGGAAGGCGGCGGTCAGCTCGGTGGAAATCAGATGGCACTGGACCAGCGCCGTCATGCCCACGGCCAGGGGCGCCCACTGGGCAAAGCGGGGCTTTTCACAGGTGTAGATTTCGTACACCCCCAGCAGTACCAAGGGCAGGAAACTCATGGCTGTGTATTCGCCCACCGCGGCCCGGAAATAGACGCAGACCAGCCGGTAGACCGAAAGGGTGTACAGCGCAGCACCCAGCACGCCCAGCCGGCGGCTGGCGGTGATGCGGGCAAAGCAGAGGTAGCTGAACCCGGTGGCGGCCAGTGTCACCACAAACACATACATCTGGTAACAGCTGCGCAGGGGCAGCCAGGCATTGTACAAAAGCGCCGGCAGCGTCAGAAACAGCTCGCAGTAGCACAGGGGATTGATGTACCCGTACCCGTTCAGGGTGGTGGTGGCCATCCGCACCGGGAACTGTCCGTAGGAAAGTTCCGCCGCCATGGCGGTGATGCGCTGCAGGTGGTAGCGCAGGTCATGCCCGAAATACAGCTGGTCGCTGCACAGCGGCAGGCAGGCCACCACCGTAATGGCCAGCAGCGCCAGGGGCAGGCGTAGCGTCTGGCGGCGGATACCGCCACACGCAAACAGCCAGCCCAGCAGGTTGACCACCGCAAAGAAGAGGACAAAACAGACCAGACGGGTCAGCCGGTAGAGGGGCTGCTCGGTCAGGGTGATGCTGTACAGATAGAGCTGCCCTCCTTCATAGGTCAGGGTAGCGGTCAGGTCTTTCAGCCGGGCGCCCGCGCTGATCCACAGCCGGGTGGAAACGGTGCGGTGCCCGTCGTCCAGCGTCAGCAGGTCCATCTGCACGGCGGCGGGCACCTGCCGGGAGGAAAAGGTCAGGGTCCCGGCGCTCTGCAGTACACTGAAGGTGGGGGCGTCGGGGGTCTGGCAGGAAAAATAGTTGACCGTAACCTCATAGGCGCCGGAGCGCAGCGGTACCCCGGTGGTGGAGAAGGTGATCTCCTTGTCGGTCTGGAAGGAACCGTCGTTGTAGATCTGCAATGCACCGGCTTCCGGGTCCACCGCCGCAATGCCGGTGAACTCGTTGGCAAAATCGCCGGGGGCCAGCGTCAGGGTGACAGGTGCCCCCACCAGTCCCACCGCCAGATAGAGCAGCACCGCCAGCTCGGCCAGCAGCAGGGCCGCAAACAGTTTGTGCTCGCGCGCAAGACGCGTCAGATGTTGCATGGTTGACCTCTTTTCCGGGCTCAGCCGTCCCAGATCATGACTTTGGCGTTGCGGATGGAGGAATCTTCCACCGTGGCGATATAATCCCCCCGGGCGTTGCGCGGCGTCTGGTCGCAGTCCAGCAGACAGATGGCCCGGGCTTCCTCGCTGCCGTCGGGCAACACCACGGTGTATTTGATTACGGCGTTGTCGGGTACCAGGGCGCCCTGCACATAGACCTGCAGGGTGTCCAGCAGCTCTGCCGTGTCATCCTGGGCGCGACCGCACCAGGCCAGGTCGTAGCCGCCATAGTCCCGGTAGGTCTGGTAGGCGTAAACACTACCCGCCAGGTCATGGGGGACTTCGTCGGCGCCCATCACCTGGGCGTGGAGCTCCCGTCCGGCAAAGCGGCTGAAGAAATAGCCCTCGGCATCGGTGTCCCCGCCCCAGACGTTTTCGTTGCAGAGGATCAGGTCGTCCGATGTCACGGCATCGGTCAGCCCCGCCTGGATGGTCTGGGCAAAGAAGTAGTAGTTGTCCAGATTCCGGGCGTGGTGGTTACGCAGACAGGCCCGGGTATAGGCGCCGTTGGCACAAATTCCCACCGCCACCAGGGCGGCCAGCGCCAGCCGCAGCAGACGGTCGGACCAGCGGGGCAACCGACAGAGTCCTTTGGCCAGCAGCACCACCAGGGATGCCAGCAGCAGCGTCAACCCGGCGGCGCTGGCCGCGGCGGGGATGTAACCCCATTTCCAGGTGATGGCCTCAGGCTGCTGGTACCGCTCCGAGCAGGCCAGCAGCAGGGCAGGACCCGCCCACAGGGCCAGGCCCAGCGCTGCCGTGCCGCCCAGTGTCCGGACGGAAAGCCGACGGCAGGGTACTGCAAAACAGAGCGTCAGTCCCACCACAAGGCCCAGCAGCAACGGCCACAGTTTGTCCCCGCCGGTGATGGCACCGGGGTTCTCCCCCAGCAGCAGCGGATTCAGAAAGGGCAGCGAGGCGGCCATCTGCTGCACCAGCACCCGGCCGATCTGCGGAAAATTCAGGGAGAGGGCGTTGCCGGTGGCACCGCTCCCGCGGGAGGAAGCCAGGTGAAAGGCCAGGGCTACGGTGGTGCCGCCCAGGGCCGGGACAGCACGGCGCAGTCCGTTCACCAGACTGCGGCACAGCACCACGCAAAGCCCCACCAGCAGCACGGTGTACATGTATCCGATTTCATAGGTGCCGCAGGACACAAAGGCGAGGACACCGGCCGCCAGGCCCCAGCGGCGGTGACCGGTGTCCTGCCCGCGCAGCAGGCAGAGCCAGGCGGCCATGGCCCAGAACAGGGCTTTCTGGGGCACGGCGTAGTAGCTGTACATGCCTTCGTTGAAGAGAGGCGCCGCGGACAGCGCCAGTGCAAAGCTGCCCAGCGCCAGGGCATCGCTGCGGGTCAGGCGGGCCACCACCCGGCTGACCAGAAAATCCGCCGCCGCCGTCACACCGATGATGTACAACCGGTAGCTGCTCAGCGTCCCGAAAAACAGCAGCGAGAAGGCTGATGGATAATGGAAGGGGAAAAAGCGCACCTCCTGCAGGGTGAAATAGCGCAGCCGTCCGGCCAGGTCCTGCAGCAGGTACTGCCAGAACGGCATCCGCTCAAAGTCATAGAGCCATTTGTTCAGCGTCAGTCTGTCGTCGCCCTCGGGCGGTACGCTGATGGTGACGCGCAGGTACATCACCGCAAACGCCAGCACCAGCAGATACCCGGCTGCCAGCAGCAGCCGGCGATGCCGCCGGCACAGGGTGGAGATTGAATTCATCAGGGCCCCTCCTTGCAGTTGGTGCAAAAACCAGAAATTACCTTATTATAACACGGGCCGACAGCCGGCGCAATTGTCGCCTTTGTGCAGCTGGGCATCACGGGGCGGCCGGCGGGCGTTGGAATTTGACACAATTGCCCGTCCTGGGGCCGCCGTCTTGCGTTTTGGCGCAAAGTATGGTATCATACATTACAATATGCGTTCACTGTACCTTGCGGCGGCGTGTAGAATTTTTACAGAAATTGGAGTTGGTAGTTCTCTCATGGACGATGGCAGTATATTTATGATCGTGGCAGTGGTGATTCTGGTGTGTCTGTCCGCTTTCTTTTCTTCGGCCGAGACGGCGTATTCTTCGCTGAATCTCATCCGGCTGCGCAGCCGGGCCGACGCGGGGGACCGCCAGGCTGCCAAGGTGCTGGCCCTGGCCGAGCAGTACGACAGTCTGCTCAGCACCATCCTCATCGGCAACAACATTGTCAACATCGGCGCCTCGTCCATCGGCACCGTGTTGTTCACCAAGGTGCTGGGCGGTGCTTACGGCCCCACGGTGTCCACCGTTGTGCTGACGCTGGTGGTGCTTACCTTCGGTGAGATCACCCCCAAGAGCATGGCCAAGGAAATGCCCGAATCGCTGGCGCTGAGCTTTGCGCCGGTGCTCAGTGCCCTTGTCACGATCTTCACCCCGCTGAACTGGATTTTCGGCCAGTGGAAAAAATTCCTGGCCAAACGGTTCTACACCGGTGACCGGGATACCATCACCGAGGGAGAACTGGTGACGATGGTCAGCGAAGCCGAAAAGGACGGCGAGCTGACCGACCGGGAAAGCGAACTGATCCGCAGCGCCATCGAGTTCGATGACGTGGAGGCCCAGGATGTGCTGACCCCCCGCGTGGACGTGGTGGCCGTGGAGGACGATACCCCCATGGAGGAAGTGGTAGATCTTTTTGCCGAAAGCGGATATTCCCGCCTGCCGGTCTACCACGAGACCATCGACAACATCATCGGTGTGGTGCATGAGAAGGACTGCTTCTCGGCCATGCGCAAGGGCGATGTGAAGGACGTCAAGCTGGAAAGTCTCATTGCACCCACCCTGTACACCACCAGTGCCACCCAGATTTCCACCCTGCTGCTCACCCTGCGGGAGAGCAAGCATCACATGGCGGTGGTGGTGGATGAGTACGGCGGTACCGCCGGCATCATCACGCTGGAGGATATCCTGGAGGAACTGGTGGGCGAGATCTGGGACGAACACGACGACGTGGTGGAGGAGATCCACCGCCAGAGCGACGGCAGCGTGCTGGTATCCGGTGCCGCCGGCATCGACGATGTGGCGGAAGAGCTGGGCATCCGAGATCAGGAAGAAATCGACGCCATTGCCATCAGCGGCCTGGTGCAGGAAAAACTGGGCCGCCTGCCCAAAGTGGGGGACCACTTTGAGTGGGGAGACTGCGACGGCACCGTTACCCGGGTCAGCCATCGACGCGTGCAGGAAGTGCGCCTGACCCGTCGGCAGACCGAGGAAACGCCCCGCAAGGGCGAGCGGAAAGACCATCGGGAACGGGAAAAAGACCGGGAAAACCGCCGCGCACCGGAAGTGCGATAAATACAGAAAAAACGGGCGGAGAGGCTCCCATGCCTCCCCGCCCGTTCTTTTGTATGCTTGGCGGTAAAAAAGAAAAATCCGGAACCAAAGTTCCGGATTCCTGGTGGACGGTACAGGACTCGAACCTGTGACCTCCTGCACGTCAAGCAGATGCTCTACCAGCTGAGCTAACCGTCCGTATTGCGCCGTGCTTCTTGCGACGCCAATAATCATACCAAACCCGGAGAAAAAAATCAAGCCCTTTTTTCAAAAAAAGTTGAAATTTTTTTGAAAAACACGTGCCAGAGTGGTTTTGGGGCGGGCAAAAGCATCCTGTGCCAGTGGACGCAGGTCCAAAATTGTGATATACTATATCGGTTACTATGGGGAGGTGTAGGAAAATGCGGGTACTGGGCATCGATCCCGGTTATGCCATCGTGGGCTGGGGGGTTGTGGAATATGTGGGCAACCGCTTCAGCCCCATCGGGTACGGCGCCGTTCTGACCGAAAAAGACACCCCCTTTGAGCAGCGTCTGGCCGAGATTTACGACTCGGTGCTGGACATCTGCCGCCGCTATCAGCCGGAAGCCCTCTCCATCGAAAAGCTGTACTACCAGCACAACCAGACCACCGTCATCGGTGTGGCCGAAGCCCGCGGCGTCATTCTGCTGGCGGCAGGCCAGTGCGGGGTACCCATCTACGAATATACCCCCATGCAGGTCAAGCAGGCCATCACCGGGTACGGCAAGGCTGTCAAAAAGCAGATTCAGGAGATGACCCGCATGATGCTCCATCTGGAGACCATCCCCAAGCCTGACGACACCGCCGACGCCCTGGGTATGGCCATTGCCCACTGCCACTGCAGCCGCAGCCGGCTTATGGGCACAAGACCCCGCTGAAAAACCACCATCTTTTGACAAGAGGAAACCGCTATGATTTATTGCCTGACCGGCAAAATTCTGAAAAAGACACTGGATTCCGCCGTGATCAGCTGCGGCGGGGTGGGCTATGCCGTCCAGATTCCCGCCACCACCGGCGAAGCGCTGCCCGCACCCGGGCAGGAGGGCACGGTCTACACCGTGATGAACGTCAGCGAAAACGATGTTTCCCTTTACGGTTTTGCCACCGAGGAACAGCGGGATTGCTTCAAGATGCTTACCGCCGTTTCCGGCGTGGGCCCCAAGGCGGGCCTGGCCATTCTCTCGGTGATGAGTCCCGAGAAAATCGCCCTGGCGGCCTCCTCGGGGGACCACAAGGCCTTCACCAAGGCCTCCGGCGTGGGCCCCAAACTGGCCCAACGCATTACCCTGGAACTGAAGGATAAGGTGGGCAAGGGCCTGGCCGAGGGAACCAGCTTCGGCGGCGGGGACTTCGCGGCCCCGGCGCCCAGTTCGGCCCCCGCCCAGGCGGTGGCCGCCCTGGTCAGCCTGGGGTACACGCCCTCCGACGCGGCCGCTGCGGTGGCCCGGGTGGACGAGACCCTACCCGTGCAGGATATCATCAAGGTGGCGCTGCGCAGCCTTTCGCGCGCCCGGTAAGGAGGGGAAACTGCCATGAATCAGGAATATACCGTGGACCCCAGCCGGCTGGTCAGCCCCGACGCTTCCCCCGCCGATGCCGAGGAAGTGAGCCTGCGTCCCAAAACGCTGGACGACTATGTGGGCCAGGAAAAAGCCAAGGGTAACCTGCGGGTCTACCTGCGGGCGGCCCAGCAGCGGGGCGAGCCCATGGACCACATCCTGCTCTACGGCCCGCCGGGTCTGGGCAAAACCACCCTGGCAGGCATCGTGGCCCAGGAGATGGGGGTGCAGATCCGCATCACCTCGGGTCCGGCCATTGAAAAGCCCGGTGATCTGGCCGCCCTGCTGACCAACCTGCAGGAGGGGGACGTACTCTTTATTGACGAGATCCACCGCCTCTCCCGCCAGGTGGAGGAAGTGCTCTATCCGGCGTTGGAGGATTACGCCCTGGACATCATGATCGGCAAAGGCCCCAGCGCCCAGAGCATCCGCATCAACCTGCCCCGGTTCACCCTCATCGGCGCCACCACCCGGGCCGGGCAGCTCACCGGTCCGCTGCGGGACCGTTTCGGTATCCTGCTCAAGCTGGAACCCTACAGCCCCAAGGAACTGGGTCAGATCATCACCCGCAGCGCAGGCATTCTGGGCATTCCCATCACCGAGGAAGGCGCTCTGGAACTGGCCCGGTGCAGCCGCGGCACCCCCCGTATCGCCAACCGGCTGCTCAAGCGGGTGCGGGACTTTGCCACCGTGCAGGGAGACGGCACCATCGACGAGGAAACCGCCGTGGCGGCCCGCAAGTGGATGGACATCGACGCCATGGGACTGGACGAGCTGGACCGCAGTCTGCTGCGCGCCATCATCGAAATGTACGGCGGCGGGCCGGTGGGACTCGAAACCCTGGCCGCCGCCCTGGGGGAAGAGAGCGTCACGCTGGAAGACCTGTGCGAGCCCTATCTGATGCAGATGGGCATGCTGACCCGTACCCCCCGGGGCCGCTGTGTGACCCGCCTGGCCTACGAGCACCTGCACATGGCGGTGCCCCGCAAGCTGGAGGAAGACGGCCAGCAAAGCATGTTTTGAGCCAAACCCTTTTGCGCACCGCCGGACAGGCGGTCGACATAAAATAGAGAAGCAACCAGATATCTGAAAGGATTTGATGATTATGGGTAAACTGTTTGGAACCGACGGTGTCCGCGGTGTGGCGGGCAAGGACCTGACCTGCGAACTGGCGCTGCAGATCGGCCGCGGCACGGCTGCCGTGCTTACCAGCCTGGACGGCCATCGCCCCAAGATCCTCATCGGCAAGGACACCCGTGTCTCCGGCGATATGCTGGAATCCACTCTGGCCGCAGGCCTGTGCAGTGTGGGGGCCGACGTGGAACTGCTGGGGGTCATTCCCACCCCCGGTGTGGCGTACCTGGTGCGCAAATATCATGCCGATGCCGGCATTGTGATCTCCGCCTCCCATAACCCCATGGAATTCAATGGTATCAAGATCTTCAAGGGCGACGGCTACAAGCTGCCCGACGAGGTGGAGGAGCAGATCGAGGCCCATGTCTTCAACAACTGTGCCGACATCCGTCTGGCCGAAGGTGCCGACATCGGCCGGATCCATATGTGCCGCACCGGCATCGACGACTATGTGGATTTCCTGCAGGAGCACATCGACGCCGACCTAACCGGCCTGAAGGTGCTGTTCGACTGTGCCAACGGCGCTGCGGCTGCGGTGGCCCAGAAACTCTTCCCCCGCCTGGGCTGTGAATGCGGGTTCATGGGCACGCTGCAGGACGGCGTTTCGGTCAACGACGGCTGCGGCTCCACCCATCTGGAAAAGCTGGAGGCTGCCGTCCGGGAAGGCGGTTACGACTGCGGCATCGCCTTTGACGGTGACGCCGACCGCTGCCTGGCCTGTGACGAGACCGGCGCCGAAATGGACGGCGACAAGATCATCGCCCTGGTGGGCGCAGACATGAAGGAGCGCGGCCGCCTGGACGGTAACACCGTGGTGGTCACCGTCATGTCCAACCTGGGCTTCATGAAGCATATGGAGGCCCTGGGCATCGAAACCGCCCGCACGGCAGTGGGTGACCGCTACGTGCTGGAAGAGATGCGCGCCCGCGGCTACGCCATCGGCGGCGAGCAAAGCGGCCACGTGATTTTCCTGCACCATTCCACCACTGGTGACGGTGAGCTGACCGCCGGCAAGCTGCTCAAGGTGCTCGCCCGCAAGAAGGCCGAAAAGCCCGAAACCAGAATGAGCGACCTCAATGCCGTCTACACCAAGTTCCCCCAGGTGCTCATCAACCTGGTGGCCAACAAGGAGCAGAAGCAAGCCTACAAGGAAGATGAATACATTGCCGGCTTTATCGAGAGTCAGCAGCAGAGCCTGATGGGCATGGGCCGTGTGCTGGTGCGTGTTTCCGGCACCGAGCCCAAGATCCGCGTTATGGTGGAAGGCGAGGACGAAAAAGCCATCCAGACCAGCGCCGAGCGCATCGCCGATATGATCCGGCAGCGCGTCCTGGATAAGTAAGAAAGGAAGTGTACGCCATGCCGGCCTGGCTCAGGCGGGAAAGGGAACAATGGGCACCCAGCGCGGCAGTCTTCCGCAGCAATGCCGGGCTTGCGGTCAAAACAGCCCTGATCGGCATTTTTCTGTGCCATGCGCTGTTCCTGATCAACGGCTATACCAGCCCCGACGGCACCAACGAAGGGCTGTTCTTCTTCTGGAACCAGCGTTGGGCCCTCTCGCTGGGCCGCTGGATGATGGAATACCTCAGCGAGTCGGTCTATAACGTAGTGATGCCGCCGGTCTACCTGGCCTTCAACGGGCTGTGCGCTGCGGGGGTCATACTGTTGCTGGCCGATCTGTGGAAAATCCGCAGCAGGGTGTTCCTGGTGTTCGGCAGTCTTTCCCTGGTGGTGGCCCTGGCGGTGATCTGGCAGAATCTGGTCATCCATGTGGCCTACAGCTACGGTTTTGCTATGCTGATGGCCGTGCTGGCTGTCTACCTGATTTTCTCCAAGCGGGGCGCCGTCTCCTTCGGGGCGGCGGTGGTCTGCCTGGTGCTGTCCATGGGAACCTATCAGGCGGAGATCGGTTTTGCCACCGGCACCGTGCTGTGCACCCTGATGCTGTGGTGCCTGCAGGAACTGCCCCTGGCGCAGCTGGCTCAAAAAACCGGCAAGGCCCTGGCCATGGGGATTCTGGGCGGCGTGGTGTATTTTGTCATCCTGCAGGAGGAATCCGCCCGGTACGGCGTACCCATCTCCGACCGGGGCGGGTTGAGCAGCTTCGGCGCCGGCAGCCTGCTGAACGGCCTGGTGGAAAACGCCCACCTGGCCTACCACGATTTCAAGCAGTACTTCACTTCGGGGCCCAACCATCTGGGCAAGGCCCAGTTGCTGGTGCTGCTGGCGGCCGTGGTGCTGCTGGGGCTGGGCTTCCTGCGGCTGGTCCGCCGCCGCAAACCCCAGGCGGCGGTGCTGGCCGTGCTGGGGGTGCTGCTGCCGCTGGGCATCAACGTCATCGACGTGCTGACGGGCACCGAACAGAACTACCTGATGAGCTACCCCATGCAGCTGATGATCCCCTTTGTGCTGATGCTGGCCTGGAGGGAAACCGCTCCCGGCTGGTGGAAGGGGCTGGTCCGGTTTGGTGCCGGTGCGGCGGCCTTTCTGGTCTGTTGGATCAGTGTGGTCACGGCCTATGCCACCTACCACACGGTGGCGCTGGCCTACCGCTATGTGGATACCCTGACCAACGCCATCCTGACCAGCGTGCTCACCGACGAGGACTACACCCCCGACACCCGGGTGCTCATTGCGGGCCTGCCCGACGAATCCCAGGCCCAGAAGTTTAACTTCCTGTACGACAGCAGCTGCTACCAGGGACCGATGGTCTTCTGGTCGGGCACCAACGGCGTACTGGGCAACTGGAAAAACTACATCTACGATTACCACGGCCTCTGGATCGGGGAAGTGGCAACCGACGAATACTACGATATCATCGACAGTGACGATTTTGCCGCCATGCCGGTCTACCCGGCGGAGGGCTCGCTGCAGAAATTCGATGATATCCTGGTGGTCAAGCTGCAGGAGGATCCGCCGCGCTGACCCACGCAAGAAAGGAGAACCGCTTATGCGCCCTGCCGACACCTGGCGGGATTACGAGCTGCTGGACGCCACCAACCACAACCGGCTGGAGCGCTGGGGCAAGACCATCCTGATCCGCCCCGACCCGCAGGTCATCTGGAAAAATGACGAGGTCAGCCCCCTGTGGGCCAAGGCCGACGCGGTCTATTACCGCTCCGCCAAGGGCGGCGGCCAGTGGAACTACCACAAAAAACTGCCCCAGAAATGGCAGATTCAGTGGCAGGATCTGACGCTCATCGTCAGCCCCACCGGCTTCAAGCACACCGGCGTCTTCCCGGAACAGGCCGTCAACTGGGCCTGGTACCAGGAAAAAATCAAGGCGGCCGGGCGGCCCATCAAGGTGCTCAACCTGTTCGGCTATACCGGCGGTGCCACCCTGGCCTGCCTGGCAGCCGGGGCCAGCGTCACCCATGTGGACGCCAGCAAGGGCATGGTAGCCTGGGCGCGGGAAAACGCCGCTGCCAGCCATCTGGCCGACCGTCCCTGCCGCTGGATTGTGGACGACTGCGCCAAGTTTGTCCAGCGGGAAATCCGCCGCGGCAACAAGTACGACGGCGTCATCATGGACCCGCCCAGCTACGGCCGCGGCCCAGGCGGCGAGATCTGGAAGCTGGAGGACAACGTCTACGACCTGATCACCCTGACCGAGCAGGTGCTCAGCGATGACCCACTGTTCTTTGCCATCAATTCCTACACCGAGGGCCTGAGTCCCGCGGTGATGGAATACATTGTCAAGACCACCCTTTGCCCTGTGCAGGGCGGTCGCACCCACTGTGATGAGATCGGGCTGCCGGTCTCTGCCACCGGCGGTGTGGTGCCCTGCGGCGCCACCGCCATTTGGGAGAAATGAGTATGCCTACCGAAACTCCGATGCTCCGCGTGCAGGAGGTAAAATTCCGCTACGACTCCGACCAGCCCCGCTATGCGGTGGATGGGGTCAGCATGGACCTGCACCGCGGGGAATTTGTGGCGGTGCTGGGGGCCAACGGCTGCGGAAAGAGCACGCTGGCCAAGCACCTGAACGCCATTCTGCTGCCCGAGACCGGCACCGTGCTGGTGGAGGGTATGGACACCCGCAACGAGGAACACCTCTACGACATCCGCCAGAAGGTGGGGATGGTTTTCCAGAACCCCGACAACCAGATCGTCGCCACCATTGTGGAGGAGGATGTGGCTTTCGCGCCGGAAAACCTGGGGGTACCTCCCGACGAGATCCGCACCCGCATCGACGAGGCCATGAAGCTGGCCGGTATCTACGAAAAGCGGGATGCCGCGCCCTACAAACTGTCGGGCGGCCAGAAACAGCGGGTGGCCATTGCGGGCGTCATTGCCATGCGGCCGGACTGCCTGGTGCTGGACGAAGCCACCGCCATGCTGGACCCCCACGGCCGCGGCCAGGTCATGCGGACCATCCGCCAGCTGCGGGAGGCCGGCATCACCATCGTGTCCATCACCCATTACATGGAGGAGGCCGCCCAGGCGGACCGCGTCCTGGTCATGAGCCGGGGCCGTATCGTCATGGAGGGCACCCCTGAGCAGGTGTTCAGCCAGACCGAGCGGCTGCACAGCTACCATCTGGATGTGCCCCAGGCGGCGGAACTGCGGGATGAACTGGTCAAGGCTGGCATCGACCTGCCGGAAAACGTCATCACCCCCGACCGCTGTGCCGAGGAATTGTATAAACTGCTCAAGGACTAACAAACGGCGTACAGACGCCGTATCCCACACAAGGCGGAAACGGCACCGGCAACAGGGCCGGGCGGTATTCCGCGGGAAAGGAACCAACTGTGTCAGAGATCATTCGTGTAGAACATCTGAAGTATGTGTACAACCCCGGCATGCCGGACGCTACCACCGCCCTGGAGGATGTCTCCTTCTCGGTGGAGGAGGGGGATTTTGTGGGTATCATCGGCTCCACCGGCAGCGGCAAGTCCACCCTGATCAGCCATTTCAACGGGCTGAACCGCCCCACCGCCGGCCGGGTGCTGGTGGACGGCAAGGACCTGTGGGCGCCCGGGGCCGACCTGCGCAACTTCCGCTTCCTGGTGGGGCTGGTCATGCAGTACCCCGAGTACCAGCTCTTTGAGGAAACCTGTGCCAAGGATATCGCCTATGGCCCGCGCAACATGGGTCTGGACGAGGCGGAGGTCGAGCGCCGGGTCAAGGAGGCCGCTGCCTTCGTGGGACTCTCCGACGAACTGCTGCAGAAGAGCCCCTTTGAACTTTCCGGTGGCCAGAAACGCCGGGTGGCCATCGCCGGTGTCATGGCCATGCAGCCCCGGGTGCTGGTGCTGGACGAGCCCGCCGCCGGGCTGGACCCGGAAGGCCGGGACACCATCCTGGGCCAGATCAAGGCCTACCACGAGAAGACCGGCATCACGGTATTGCTGGTCAGCCATTCCATGGAGGATATCGCCAAGTACGCCAACCGGGTGCTGGTGTTGCACAAGTCCGGGGTGGCCATGTACGATACGGTGGAAAATGTTTTCGCCCGTGCCGAGGAACTGTTGGACCTGGGACTTTCGGTGCCCCAGGTCACCCAGATCTTCCTGAAACTGCGCAAGATGGGGCTGGACATTCCCACCGACGTCTACACCATTCCCTATGCGGTCAAGACCATCCAAAAGGCGCTGGCCGCCAAGCGGAACAAGGGGGTGGAGTAAATGCTCAAGGATATCACCATCGGTCAATACTATCCCGGGCGTTCGGTGATCCACCGCTGCGACCCGCGTCTCAAACTGGTGGCCACCATCGCCTACATCGTGGTGCTGTTTGTGGCGGCCAATCCCCTGGGCATCGCCCTGTCGCTGCTGCTTTTGGCGGTGCTCTACCGGGGGGCCAGAATCCCCGGCAAGATGATCCTGCGCAGCCTCAAACCTATTGTGCCCATTGTGATTTTCACGGCGGTGCTCAACCTGTTCTTTGTCACGGGGCAGGGGGAACCGCTGGTGCACTTCTGGGTGTTCAACATTTACGCCGAGGGGGTGCGGTACGCCATCCTGCTGGCGGTGCGGGTCTGCGCCCTCATCGCCGGCACCAGCCTGCTGACCTATACCACCAGCCCCATCGTCCTGACCGACGCCATCGAAAATCTGCTGCGGCCGCTGAACAAGGTGCACTTCCCGGTGCATGAACTGGCCATGATGATGACCATCGCTCTGCGGTTTATCCCCACCCTGATCGAGGAAACCGAAAAGATCATGAACGCCCAGAAGGCCCGTGGCGCCATGCTGGATACCGGTAAATTCACCCAGCGCATCAAAGCGTTGGTGCCCATTCTGATTCCGCTGTTCATCTCGGCTTTCCGTCGGGCCGACGAGCTGGCCATGGCCATGGAGTGCCGCTGCTACCACGGCGGAGAAGGCCGCACCCGGCTCAAACAGCTGCGGTTCACCGCTACCGATGTGCGCTGCACCGTGGTGCTGGTGGTGGCGCTGGCCATCATCGTTTCCACACGCTTCTTTGTGCCGGGGTTGGTGTGATGACCTATCTGTTGTGGATTGCCTATAAGGGCACCCGCTATGCGGGGTTTCAGGTACAACCCAACGCCCCCACCGTCTGTGCGGCGCTGCAGGATGCCATGCAGGCGGCCCTGGGCAGTCGCCCCGATGTGAAAGGCTGCTCCCGCACCGACGCCGGCGTGCATGCGCGGCGTTTCGCGCTCAGTTTCTGCTATACTGGCAGGGTCCCGGCGGACAAGATCGTGCCGGCACTCAACGCCCACCTGCCGCCGGATATCCGGGCACTGGCCATCCAGCCCAAGCCGGACGGCTTCCACGCCCGGTATGCGGCCCACGAAAAAACCTACTGCTACCACATCCTCAACGCACGCATCGACGACCCCTTCACCCTGGATACCTGTCACCGGGTGGCGGCGCCGCTGGATCTGGCGGCCATGCAGGATGCGGCGGCCCGGTTCGTCGGGACCCATGACTTTCTGGCGCTGTGCGCGTCGGGTTCTTCGGTCGCCGCCCACGGCGATACCGTGCGTACCATCTCCCGGTGCACGGTCAGCCGCAGCGGGGACCGATTTGTCATTACCGTCACGGCGGACGGGTATCTGTACAACATGGTGCGGATTCTGGCCGGTACGCTGGTGGAAGCAGGGCTGCACAAACGCGGCGCGGATTCTATCCCCGCCTTGCTGCAAAGCCGGGACCGCCGCAAGGCCGGACCCACCCTGCCCGCCAAGGGGCTGTTTCTGGAGGATGTGGTATATCCCGAACCGTGAGCCCCGCACCCCTGTGGGGCGGCGCGGCATATTCTGAAAAGGGAAGGGAGGAAAGACCCCTGTGAACAAAGCGGATAAGGAACGCCAGGAACGGCGCCGGCGGATGCTGGCCCGGGAGCAGGGGCATACCTCCACCAAACCCATCCCGGGCACCAGCGGCGACATCGGGCTGCGCACTCCCCAACCGGTGCAGCGCAGCACCGCGCCGCCGCCCGCCACACCGGAAAAAACCACCAACCTGAAATCCCTGACGCCGCTGCTGCAGCAGCGCCAACGCCGCCGCCGGACGGTGCTGGGGGTGATCGTGCTGGTCATCGCCCTGCTCATCGCCATTTTTACAGGGGCCATGTCGGCCTCCATCGCTCTGCTGGCCGACGGTGTGGACAGCCTGACGCTGTATCTGAACCGGGGCAGCGGCGGTTGGCCGGTGAACACCGGCATCAGTGAGCCGCTGCAGATCGAGGAACTGGCCGGTGGCTTTGTGGAACTGGGCGCCGAGGATGTGGTCGTCTATTCGGCCTACGGCAACCAGGTGCGCAATTTCCAGCCCGGCTACGCCCGCCCCGTGCTGGCGGTGGGCGGTACCCGGTTTGTGGTGTACAACCGGGCGGGCAATGAACTGCAGGTCTCCAGCCGGACCCGGGGTCTTTTCACCAGGACCTTTGATGACGGCATTTTGCTGTGTGCCATGTCCAACAACAATACCCTGGCCGTGGTTACCGAGTCGGGCCGTTATACCGCCCAGCTGCAGATCTTCGACCCCTCCTTCAACCTCACCTACAACTGGCAGATGACCCAGAACGAGGGAACGCCCATCGCTCTGGATTTTGCCCCCGACAACCGGCGCTTTGCCGCCGGTACGCTGGCGGCCCGGGACGGACAGCTCAGCTGCAGCATCTACTTTATGGATACGGCGGACGAGAGCGAGGGCCCGGCCTACACGGCCACCCAGGGCAGCATGCTGCTGTTGCTGGACTGGCAGACCGATAGCCGGGTGGTGGCGGTCTTTGACACCTACATCGCGGTGCTGGACCCCCGCACGGCCACCGAGACCGCCCGCTACGACTTCGGCGGTGCCACCCTGCAAAGTGCGGCACCCGGTATGCGTCAGACGGCGCTGCTGCTTAATATCCGGGGCGGCAACAGCCTGGTGACCTTTGACAGCGACCTGACCCTGCTGGCCGAAATTCCGGCCCGGCAGGCCTACGGCGTCACGGCCACCGATACCGATATCTATCTGCTTTGTCCCAACGCGGTGGAGTGCTACAGCTATGACGGGGTGCAGAACTGGGCCCGGGAAGACCTGGCCGCCCACCCCCAGGCGGTGCTGGACGCCGCCCAGCTGCTGGTGTTCACCGGCAGCAGCGCCGAGGTGCTCGCCCCTCCGGCATCCTGAACCCCTAGAAAGGATTTTGAATTATGGCATGGATCTATGATCTTTTGTTTGTGATTGTCTTTGCCTTTGCGGCGGTTTCCAGCTGGCGCAAGGGTTTCCTGGCAAGTCTGGCCGAACTGGTGGGCACGGTGGTGGCCGCCGGTGTGGCCATCTTTGCCAGCAACACACTGGCCGGTCCCGTCTACGAGACCTTCCTCAGCGGTTCGGTTTCCGCCAAAGTGGAATCCGCAGTGGCGCAGTCGGGCGGGGACCTGGCCGCCGCCGTGCAGGGCATGGAGTTTCTGCCCGCCACCGTGCGGGAGACCCTGAGCACTATGGTGCAGGGGGCCGGCTCGGTGCTGCCCGAACAGATCACCACCGCCCTGCAGCCGATTTTGCTGCCTTTTGTGCAGGTATTGCTTTTTGTGGTGCTCTGCCTGGTGCTGCGCTGGATCTTCCGGCTGGTGGTCGGCCTGCTGTGCCATGTGAACAGTGTGCCGCTGGTGGGCGGCATCAACCGGGCGCTGGGTCTGGTGCTGGGCCTGGGCGTCGGTGCACTGGATTGCTGGGTGCTGGCCATGCTGCTCTGGTTTTTGGCCAGTGTCACGCTGGGCACGGTGGATTTCCTCACCATGGGCATCCTGAAACAGAGTGTGGGATACGGCATCTTCAGTGCCTACAATCCCTTTCTGACCCACTATTAAATGAAAAAATTCTAAACATTCCCCGCCATTGCTTGCAAAAACCGTGGGTTGGTCTGATAATAGAACCATTGCATGGATTTTTTGACAAGCAATTGTTTTTTATAGAGAGGTGAAACCTATGCTTTGTGTACGCTGCAAAAAGCGTCCCGCCGTGGTCTTTGTGCAACGCATGGAAAACGGCAAACCTGTGCAGGAAGGCTACTGCCTGACCTGTGCCCGGGCAATGCATATCCAGCCCGTGGATGATCTGATGAAACAGTTCGGTATGTCCGACCAGGACCTGGAAAATATGGAGGAACGGATGGGCAGTTTCCTGCAGGAAGCCGCCGATTCCGGCATGCTGGCCCCCACGGGGGAGGATAGCCCGGACGGTCCCCAGGACGATTTTGTGCCCGGCGGTTCGCCGGTGTTCCCCTTTGGCCTGGGTGGCCAGCGCCAGAACGGCGAGGCGCCCCAGAACGGTAAAAAGGAGAAGGGGTCCCGCCGCAAGTTCCTGGATGCCTACTGCGAGAATCTGACCCAGAAGGCCCGGGATGGCAAGACCGACCGGATCATCGGCCGTGACCGGGAAATCTACCGCACCATCCAGATCCTCTGCCGCCGCCAGAAGAACAATCCCTGCCTCATCGGCGAGGCTGGCGTGGGCAAGACCGCCATTGCCGAGGGCATTGCCCAACGCATTGCCGAGGGCAAGGTGCCGGCCCGCCTGCAGGACAAGGAAATTTTCCTGCTGGATATGACGGCCCTCATTGCCGGTACCCAGTTCCGCGGCCAGTTTGAGCAGCGGGTCAAGGGCCTCATCAGCGAAGTAAAAGCCGCCGGCAACATCATCCTCTTCATCGATGAGATCCACTCTATTGTGGGTGCCGGGGATTCCGAGGGGGCCATGAACGCCGCCAACATCATGAAACCCGCCCTCTCCCGCGGGCAGGTGCAGGTCATCGGTGCCACCACCTTTGCCGAATACCGCAAATATATCGAGAAGGACTCCGCCCTGGAACGTCGCTTCCAGCCTGTAAAGGTGGAGGAACCCTCGCTGCTGGACACCATCGAGGTCCTCAAGGGCGTCAAAATCTACTACGAGAAGCACCACTGTGTCCAGGTGCCGGATGCGGTGGTTGCCAGCATCGTCAAGCTGTCGGAACGCTATATCACCGACCGCTTCCTGCCCGACAAGGCCATCGACCTGCTGGATGAATCCTGTGCCTGCTGCAATCTGCGTCACCCCGAGATCACCGAACTGATCGAGGTCCAGCGCCATGTGGCGGAACTGGAAAGCCGGGAACATGAGCTGGAAAATCCCGAGCCGGAAAACGGCCAGGAGGCCGCCATCGACTACGAGGCCCTGGCTGCCGTCAAGACCGAGCTGGCCCAGCAGCGGGAAAAGCTGCCGGCGCTGCAGCTCCGTGTGGCGGAAATCCAGGTCACCATGGACGATGTGGCCCAGGTGGTGGAACTGTGGACCGGCATTCCCGCCGTCAAAATCAAGGAGACCGAGTACGGTCGTCTGCAGGGGCTGGAAGAGGCCCTCAAGGCGCACATCATCGGTCAGGACGAGGCGGTGCATGCGGTGGCCGGTGCCATCAAGCGGGCCCGTGCCGACCTGTCCGGCCGTCATCGCCCGGCCAGCTTCATCTTTGTAGGTCCCACCGGTGTGGGCAAGACCGAGCTGGTCAAACAGCTGGCCCACCAGCTCTTTGATACGGTGGACCCGCTGATCTCCATCGACATGAGCGAGTATATGGAAAAATATGCCGTCTCCCGTCTGATCGGCTCGCCTCCGGGCTATGTGGGCTACGACGAGGCCGGCCAGCTCACCGAGAAGGTCCGCCGCCATCCCTACAGTGTGGTGCTCTTTGACGAGATCGAGAAGGCCCACCCCGACGTGATGAACATTCTGCTGCAGATCCTGGACGAAGGCAAGATCAACGACGCCCAGGGCCGCACGGTGGACTTTTCCAACACGGTCATCTGTATGACCTCCAACGCCGGTTCCACCGACCAGAGCGGTGCCACCGGCTTTGGCAAAAAGCTGGAAGTAGCCAGCGCTGACAAGAGCCTCAAGGCTCTGCAGGAGTTCCTGCGGCCGGAGTTCCTAGGCCGTGTGGATGAGGTCATCACCTTCCATCCCCTCAGCCAGGAAAATCTGGAAAAGATTGCGGCGCTCATGCTGGAGGAATACAAGCCTGGCCTGACGGCCCACGGCATCACGCTGGAGTACGACCAGCCCGCGCTGGCCGCTATTGTGGACCAGAGCTCCACCAAGTACGGCGCCCGTGAACTGCGGCGCACCATCCGCAAGGCGGTGGAAGATCCCGTCGCCGAAGCGCTGGTGGACGGCCGTCTGGGACAGGGACCTGCCACCGTACGGCTGGTGACCCAGGACGGCAAACCGGTGCTGCAGCTGTGAACGAAGGGTAAGGGAGTTCCATGAAAAAACGCCTTGCGGTCCTGGCCTTGGGTCTGGTGCTTCTGTGCGGGTGTATGCCCCGGCGGCAGGCCCAACTGGTGCCGGATATGCCCTCGGTGGAGGACCCGGCACCTACGCCGTCCCCTACGCCGGAACCCGCCCCACTGGGGGAGGCCTCCCTGTATGGCAGCGTCCGGCTGCTGGAGGAACCCACCGTGCTGGTCAGCGTCTATCTCAACGACGCGGCCACCGGCAGCATCTGGACCCGGGAAGCCCGGGCCCAGACCCAGCAGCAGGTGGCCATGGCCGTGGACTGGATCGGCGAACAGGCATCGGACTATGGGGTGACGACCCGGCTTTATTACGACGACGGAACCGAGAACAGTCCCCTGTGTCATACCTATTCGCTGCAGTCCCGGCTGCGGGGCGGTGTGGACTCGGAGGAGAGCAACGCCTTCCTGGACGAGATGGATGCCCTGTGCGCCACGCTGGACACCGCCGACCTGCAGGCCCGGTACGGCACCGACCATGTGGGCTTTCTGCTGTTCCTGCCGGTGAGCGGTACCTCCTTCACCATGGCCCACTATGCCGAGGACGGCCCGGACTTTTACCATGAATATTGCTGCCTGTACCGCTATGATGCCTATGCCGCCCAGACGGAGCCGGAATCCCCGGCTACCTATGCCCACGAGATTCTGCACCTGTTCGGTGCCCCCGATCTCTATGCCGGCAGCAGCGACCCCTATGTGGACGGCGCGCTGACCGCCTACGTGGAGCAGACCTACCCCGACGACATCATGCTCAGCACCTACGGGGCGGATGGCAGCAACGTTTATACATCCATTGACAAGGTCATCAGTCCGCTGACGGCCTACTGCATCGGCCTGGCGGACAGTTGCCCCGAACTGGGACAGTTCCCGCTGCTGGACGATGTGGAGCCGGGGGTCTTCCGCTATGGCGGCAGCCCCGCAGACTCCTGGCTGGACAGCGGTGCGGTGACGGTCTGAACCACCAGGGAGGAAACTATGGCGTCCAACGAGGAATTTCCGCTGCGGATCGAGGCAATCACCGCTGCCTGGGCGGCGGAATACCGTGCCGAGGAAGTACTGGCCGCTACTCAGTCACCGGGGTGGCAGCTGGTCTATGTGCGCAGCGGTGCCGTGGAGGAACGCTGCAACGAAAAACGGGTCCTGCTGCGGGCCGGCGGCATTCTGCTGCACCAGCCGGAGGAAATTTTTGCCATGCACAGCGCCGGCGAAATTCCACCCGAGGTGCTGCGCATCGACTTTTTCTGCTCCGGGGCTGCCATGGACCGGTTCCGGGGCGCGGTATTCCACGCCGAGCCGGCGGAACAGCATGACCTGACTTGGCTGATGAAGGCGGTGGGGGACCTGTACGAACCGGTGGCCAATCCCGGGGACCGGCCGGTTCCCCGGGAGGATGTGGCCTTCGGTGCCCGGCAGCAGCTGGCCATCCATCTGGAAAACCTGCTGATCCTGCTGGCGCGGCGCTGCAAGCGGCCCCGCAAGCCCACCCTGCGGGTCCGGCGGGAACGCCGCCAGACCGCCCTGGTGGAAGCGGCCCGGGCCTATTTCGCCCAGAATCTGACCCACGAGGTCAAGATTGACGAAGTCTGTGCGGCGGTGGGGTGCACCCGCACCCAGCTGCAGCAGGCCTTCCGTGCCCGGCTGCGCCATACCGCTATGGACGAGTTTTCGTCCATGCGGCTGGAATATGCTTCGCAGCTGCTGGCCAGGGGGGCCACCCCCGGCGAGGTGGCGGCCCAGATGGGCTATTGTTCGGGGGCTTATTTCAGCCAAAAGTTCCATGCCGCCACCGGCAACACCCCCAGCGCCTACCGGCGCATGCAGCAAGGGCTGCCGGCCCGGCGCCAAAACAAGCAACAAAAAGACAAAGAGGCACCGAAAACGTCTATTCCAGAACCGGACCAGAAAAAGTAGAATGATAGTAACGGAAGCGGACGATACACGCCCGTGCAACAGCGACAAAAGAATACAAAGGAGACGATTGGTATGGCAATTTTGGTGAGCGGTGGCGCCGGATACATCGGCAGCCACACCTGTGTGGAACTTCTGGCCGCCGGGTACGACATCGTCGTGGCGGACAACTTCTACAATTCCTGCCCTGAGGCATTGGCCCGTGTCAAGAAGATCTCCGGCAAGGATTTCCGCTTTGTGGAGGCCGATATGACCGACAAGGCGGCTGTGGAAAAGATCTTTGCGGACAACCCCGACATCGACTGCGTGATCCAGTTCGCAGCCTACAAGGCGGTGGGCGAAAGCGTCTCCAAACCCATTGAGTACTACTCCAACAACCTGGAGTGCACCCTGAACATCCTGGATGTTATGCGTCACCACAACTGCCATAACATCATCTTCTCCTCCTCGGCCACCGTCTACGGTGACCCCGCCAGTGTGCCCATCCGCGAGGACTTCCCCGTGGGCGGCACCACCAACCCCTACGGCACCACCAAGGTCTTTACCGAGCGGATCCTCACCGACTGCTGTCATGCCGATCCGGAGCTGAATGTGGCGCTGCTGCGTTACTTCAACCCCATCGGCGCCCATCCCTCCGGGCTCATCGGCGAGGACCCCAACGGTATTCCCAACAACCTGGTGCCCTATATCGCCAAGGTGGCTGTGGGCAAGCTGGAGAAGGTCCACGTCTTCGGCAATGACTACCCCACCCCCGACGGCACCGGTGTGCGGGACTACATCCACGTGGTGGATCTGGCCCGCGGCCATGTGGCGGCCATCAAGAAGCTGGAAGAAAAGCCCGGCCTCTTCATCTGCAACCTGGGCACCGGCCACGGCTACAGCGTACTGGACGTCATCCATGCCTTCAGCAAGGCCTGCGGCAAGGAAATCCCCTATGTGATCGATCCCCGCCGTCCTGGCGACATTGCCGAGTGCTGGTGTGATCCCAGCAAGGCCAAGCGGGAACTGGGTTGGGAAGCCCAGTACGGCATCGAGGAGATGTGTGCCCACAGCTGGAACTGGCAGAGCCACAATCCCGACGGTTATAAGACGGCCGAATAATCCATCCCGGAACACAGACAGGCGCAGCCGAAAGGCTGCGCCTGTTTTTATATCATACAAACATTTCTTCGCTGCGGGGCGGCAGTTTGGGCACCACGGGGGGCGGTGCCGCAGCCGCCCGCCAGGCGGCGGGGGAGATGCCCACCTCCCGCTTGAAGACCCGGCATAGATAGTTGGCCCCCGAAAATCCCGTCAGACCGGCGATCATCTCCAGGCTGTACTGGTCGGTGAGCAGCAGCGTTTTGACTGCCTCAATGCGCACGTTGGTCAGGTACTTGCCGGGGGGCACCCCCAGCGCCTGCTTGAAGGCCCGCACCAGATGGCTTTTGGTCACCCCCAGCTGCTCACGCAGCTCTTCCACCCCATACAGAGCCATATAGTTCTGCCGGATGGCGGCCAGGGCCTCGGCCACCAGGGGCGGCAGCGGCCGCGCCGTCTCGTCTGCCTTGGCCAGGGCACACAGCAGCCCGTAGGCCAGGGGAGCGGTGCCGCCCCCCTGCAGCTGGGCCATCAGTTCGGCCGCGCCCGGGCAGGAGGCGCCGTCCGCCCAGCGCCCCGTCCCCAGCCGCAGCAGGTAGGCATCGGCACAGCGTCCGGTCAGACGTACCGCCAGCAGATGGCAATCCGCCTGTGGGGTCAGCGTCAGGGGAGCGGGCCCCAGCAGAATATCCCCGCTGCGGCCGGGCTGCGCACAGCCTTCCAGCAGGCATTCCCCGCGGGAGAGAATCCCTGCCCACAGCCCGGCGCCCGACAGGGTAGCCGGCTCGGTACCGTCCAGTTCCAGCGTCTGGGCGCAGCTGCAGTAAATTTTCGGCTCAAATATCAATTTCCACACTCCAATATCAATAAAATGCTATTTTCAAACCTATTTTAACCTGTTATTATAGTCGTGTCAAGTAAATCAGCCCCGGACACGGGGCACAAATACCATATTTGGAGGGTTTTGTCATGGCTTCTATCAGCTGCCGTCACGTTAAAAAGGTTTACCCCGGTAACGTTGTTGCCGTTCCCGATTTCAGCCTGGAAATCGCCGATAAGGAGTTCATCGTCTTCGTCGGTCCTTCCGGCTGCGGCAAGTCCACCACCCTGCGTATGATCGCCGGTCTGGAAGAAATCTCCGGCGGCGAGATGTACATCGGCGACCGCCTGATCAACGACGTGCCGCCCAAAGACCGTGACATCGCCATGGTGTTCCAGAACTACGCCCTGTACCCCCATATGACCGTGTACAAGAACATGGCCTTCGGTCTGGAACTGCGCAAGATGCCCAAAGACGAGATCGACAAGCGCGTGCGTGAGGCCGCCAAGATCCTGGAAATCGAGCACCTGCTTGACCGTAAGCCCAAGGCTCTGTCCGGTGGCCAGCGTCAGCGTGTTGCCCTGGGCCGCGCCATGGTCCGTAACCCGGCGGTCTTCCTGCTGGACGAACCCCTGTCCAACCTGGACGCCAAACTCCGTACCAGCATGCGTACCGAGATCATCAAGCTGCACAAGAAGCTGGCTACCACCTTCATCTACGTTACCCATGACCAGACCGAGGCCATGACCATGGGCGACCGCATCGTCGTCATGAAGGACGGCCTGATCCAGCAGGTGGATACCCCGCAGAACCTGTACGACTATCCCTGCAACATCTTCGTGGCCGGCTTCATCGGCAGCCCCCAGATGAACTTCCTGGACGGCAAGCTGAACAAGAACGGCAACCAGTACACCATCGACCTGGCCGGCACCATCATTCCGCTGCCCACCGAGAAGACCGCCGACGGCAAGCTGGACGCTTATGTGGGCAAGACCCTCAAGGTCGGCATCCGTCCCGAGGACATCAAGGACGACGAGGAATTCCTGGCCAAGCATCCCAACAGCCACATCAACGCCGAAGTGGAAGTTTCCGAGCTGATGGGTGCCGAGATCTACCTCTACCTGACCTACCAGGGCCAGAACCTGATGGCTCGTGTGGCGCCGACCTCCAAGTCCCGCCGCGGCGACAAGATCGTTGTTGCCATGGACACCAACAAGATCCATCTGTTCGATCCCGAGAGCGAGAAGACGCTGCTCAACTGATCCCATTCGCTGTACAAAGCGGCTCCGCTGCGCGCGGAGCCGCTTTTTTACGATGTATTTCCGCCAAAGACAGGAGGCCCTCCCCATGCACATCACGGACTTTTTGCAGCCGGCCTGCGTAGCACTGCATCGCAGGGTCAACTCCATGGAGGAGGCGATCCATCTGCTGGTGCAGCAGATGGCGGCCGGTGGCAATTTGACGGATGCCACCGCCTTTGCCACCGACGTGCAGGCCCGGGAAGCACTGGGCGGTACTTGCGTGGGCGGTGGCCTGGCCATTCCCCACGCCAAAAGTGCGGCGGTGCGTGCCCCGGGGCTGGCGGCGCTGACACTGGACCCACCGCTGGACTGCAAAACCCCGGACGGCGCCCCGGTGCGGATGCTGTTTCTCATTGCCGCCCCGGCAGATGCCAATGATCTCCATGTGCAGGTGCTGGCCGAACTGGCCACCCTGCTGCTGGACAAGGATTTTTGCCGGCAGCTGCTGGCAGCCGACAGCCCGGAGGCTTTCTGCGCCCTGGTGGACGCCCAGGAACACCCCCAGGCCACGGCTCCGGAACCCCCGCAGCCGGAACATTGGCGCTTTGTGGCGGTGACGGCCTGCCCCACGGGGCTGGCGCACACCTATCTGGCGGCGGAAGCCCTGCAAAAGGCAGCCCAGGAGCGGGGTGTCAGCCTGAAGGTGGAAACCAACGGCGCGGCAGGGGTCAACAACCCCCTCTCCACCGAGGACATTGCCGGGGCGGACTGTATTATTGTGGCAACGGACCGTACGGTGTCCACCGCGCGGTTTGTGGGCAAACGGGTGGTGTCGGTATCCACCCGGGAGGCCATCCGGGACCCGGGGGCCGTATTGGACCGGGCGGCGGAAAGCAGCGTGCCGGTCTACCGCGGCGGCGATGGTTTCCGCAGCAACGACTGGAAGGAGTTGGGCCGGGAGGCCTACCGCCATTTGATGAGCGGTATCACCCATATGCTGCCCTTTGTGGTGGCGGGAGGCGTCCTCATTGCGCTGGCCCTGTTCCTGGCGCAACTGGGGGTGCCGGCATCTTTCACCGACATGATGGATACCGTCGGCCGCGCGGCCTTTGTGCTGGTCTATCCCGTGCTGGCCGCTTTCATTGCCTACAGCATCAGCGATCTGCCGGCCTTCATGCCAGGACTTCTGGGCGGATACCTGGCACAGCTGGGCACTACTTTGGGCAGTGAGGATAACTGGGTATCCAGTGGGTTCTGGGGCGCATTGGTGGCCGGTTTTGCGGCCGGCCTGCTGGTTCGGCTGCTCAACTGGATCGGCCGTCGCTTGCCCAGCGCCCTGGAACAGGTACGCACCAGCCTGCTGACGCCGGTGCTCAGCCTGCTGGGGGTAGGCGGACTTATGGTACTGCTGGTCAATCCGCCTTTGGGGCATTTCAATCTCTGGCTGTGCGATCTGCTGGACACCATGCAGGGAGGCAGTCGCCTGGCACTGGGGGCAGTGCTGGGGCTGCTGATGGCCACCGACTACGGCGGGCCCATCAACAAGGCGGCCTACCTTACCGGCACGCTGGCGCTGGTCAACGAACAGTATGACCTCATGGCGGCGGTTATGGTGGGCGGCATGGTACCGCCCATCGGGGTGGCTCTGGCCTGTCTGTTCTTCAAGGACCGGTTCACCCAGGAAGAGCAGCGCACAGTGCCCCAGAATCTGCTCATGGGGGCATCCTTCGTCACCGAGGGTGCGCTTTCCTTTGCATTGCGGGATCCGCTGCGAGTGGGCCCTGCCTGCATGCTGGGCAGCGGCCTGGCAGGCTTCCTCACGGTGTTGCTGGGCTGCGGTTGCCCGGCACCCCATGGCGGTCTGTTCCTCATTGCGGTAATCCAGAACCCGGCGGGCTTCCTGCTGGCGCTGGCGGCGGGGTCGCTGCTCACGGCCGCTCTGCTGGGCCTGCTGAAAAAACCGCTCCATTCCTGAAACGCCACAGCCTCCCCGACCGGGGAGGCTGATTTTTTATTCCACGATCTCGCAGCCGGGAAAATAGTAGGTCAGGATTTCCCGCCAGGAGGCCCCGCCCTCGGCCATGGCTTTGGCGCCGTATTGGCTCAGCCCCACGCCATGACCGTAGCCGTGGGTGGTGATGGAAAACTGGCCATCCCCGTAGTCCACCGTGAAACTGGCCGACCGCAGCGAAAGGGCGCCCCGTAGTGTCGTGCCGCCCACCGTCTCGCCGCAGACTTCCATGGTGCGCACATAGCCCGCGTCGTCCCATTCGGCGGCACCGAACCAGACCGTGGGGTCATTCCCGGGTTGCAAACCCAGGGATTGCAGCAGGGCGGCCATCTGTTCGGCGCTGTAACAGATCGATACTTCGTACTCCGGCACGGCGGTATCCCAGGGGGAGTCCACGCCCTGCAGATAGGGCAGGGCAGTGACCCAGACATTCTGGCTGGCTTCGGTTTTGCCGGCGCTGATGCTGTGGTAGCAGGCGGCAGCGGGGGCGCCCTCGTAACAGAGCAGCGCACCGGCCACGGTATCGGCCAGAGCGGCCAACCGGTCATAGTTCCCGGCAAAGTCTTCCCCCCAGCGCGCCTGCAACACGGTTTTGTCGGTCCATCCGGCGCAGAGGGCGCTGTTGACCTGCATCGGTTCGTCACCCAGTGAAAGGGCATAGCTGTGGCTGGCCACCATCTGGGCGCACAGGGCGTCCTCCGGCCAGTCGGGCGGCAGTTCACTGGCGACCGCACCGATCAGGAAATCCCGCACCGGCACCGTAACGGTTTGCCCTGCCGCGGCATCGTACAGGGTCAGGTCTGCCCCGGCATCGGTCCGCTCCGGCTGGGGAGAGGCGGCCAGGGGTTGGGGGGTGATGGCGGGCAGCTCCGGTTCAGGCGAAGGACTGGGAGCGGCGGAGGAGGCTGCGGGGGGAGTACCCGGCAGCAACAGGGCGCCGAAGGGGGCAGCGCTGGCCAGAAATACCAGCAACAGGGGATAGATCCATCTTCTTTTCACGGCGGTTCTCCCTCGCTCTTGCAATTTGCCCGGTGGGGCGGTACAATACTCTCAGATTTTTTCACACGGGCTCGTCCTAACCTATGCGGACAGGCGGCCCCGTTAGACCAAGGAGAATGGGAAAAGCCTATGAAAGAAAAACGACTTCATGGTGTGGTGCTGCTGTTGGCCGGGGTGCTGCTGGCGGCCGCCCATACGGCGGATCTGCTGCTCTGGACCGAGACAGAAACCGGGTTTGCCCTGGCCGGTTCGGTGTGGGTGCGGTATGTCGTCTGGCTGGCCGCGCTGCTGCTGCCCTACCTGCCGGCCCGCTGGGCCGCGGCGCAACCGGCCGCCCTGCGGGACCGCAACCCCGCCTTGGGGGTGTGCATGGTGTTGACCGGTGTGCTGCTGGTGCTCAGCGGAGCGCTGACCTTCCCGGCGGCGCAGCTGGTTACCCAGTTCCCCGGATTGTTTGTCTCCTATTCCCCGCTGGCCGCTTGGGCCGATGTGATCACGCCGGTGCTGGGGGGGCTTTGGCTGGCGGCCTACGGTGCCAGAGCTTTTGCGGGCTTTGGTATACGGCGGGAACGGCTGGGCAGTCCGGTTCTGGCGGTGGTGTTGCCCTTGTGTATGCTGTGGCGCCTGGTTTGGCGGTTCCAGTTTGTGCCGGCCTCCCTGCAGCGGCTGCCCTGCACCCTGCGGGTGCTCAGCGCGGCGGCTGCATTGCTGTTTGCCGTGGTGCTGCTCAAGGTGTTTCTGGTGCCGGGGTATGCCTGCGGGCACACCCTGTTTGCGGCGGGGGCCGGCTGCTTTTTGCTCTGCACGGGGCTGGAGCTGCCCCAGACTCTGTATGAGGCAGCCAACGGCATGCTGACAACCCCCGACCTGTTGACCGGGCTGGGGCTGGGTGGGTTCGGCCTGTGCGGCCTGGTCTGTGCCTGGGCTGCCGGCGGAGCCGACGCCACCGAACAGGTAGAATAAAACATGACCGGGGCCCGAGGCCCCGGTCATTCGTTTGTTCCGGCACAGTATTCCTGCAAAAAAACCTGCAGCGGGCTGTACCGGTCGTACAAAAGTTCCATGGATTCCCGGGCCGGCAACAAGGGCAGATCCCGGCGCAGCGGCAGGCGGACCGCCGCAGTAAAGGGCCCGGTGCCGCCGCTTTGCACCACGGCACCGCCGCAGACAGCGGCCAGCCGCAATAAAAGGGCGCGGGTATCGCCGGGCAGGTTCCGCCCCAGACCGCCGCGCAGCACCAGAATGCCGGCCTGCCTGGTGGTATCCAGCTGTAATACAGCCCGGGCGGTGGGGCATGCCAGAACACTGCGCACCCAGCACAACAGAGCCGTCTGTAAAAGCTGGCGGGGGACTGCGGCCGGCACCGGCTGCCCCGGCAGGGAGAGGGAAAGCCAGCCGGTGCGGCGTCGTACACTTTCCTGCAGAGCGGTGCCAAGGGTTTCCAGTTCGGCATTCAGGTCCAGGGCCCGGCGCGCTGCCGGGGCGTGCAGGGCCTCTGCCAGGCAAAGCAGCCGCAACTGCGGTACCACCGGCAGGCCGTGGGCCGCGCGCTCG
The DNA here is from genome assembly GCA_904374465.1 of uncultured Subdoligranulum sp. GTDB lineage: Bacteria > Bacillota > Clostridia > Oscillospirales > Ruminococcaceae > Gemmiger. Next base: position 1,262 of record CAJFFY010000005.1, on the reverse strand, counting down.
GCCAGCAGGTCCCTGGCAGGTTCATGGGGCTGCATGGGCAACACCTCCGTTTCGGTTATGGCCTAGTCTGTGCAGTTTGCCCGGCCCCCCTGTGTGGAAAATCCTTCCAACACCGTAAAATAAGAATTTTTTTTGAAAAATTCGCGTTAAAAGAATAACAACCCTCTTGCAGATTGTCGGAGAATAGGGTACAATAGTATCATACCGCAGAGCGGGGATACCGCTCACAAGGTTATACAATAAAATCTTGGGAGGATTTTACTATGGCTGTTAAAGTTGCTATCAATGGTTTTGGCCGTATCGGTCGTCTGGCTTTCCGTCAGATGTTTGAGGCGGACGGCTACGAAGTCGTTGCCATCAACGATCTGACCAGCCCCGCTATGCTGGCTCACCTGCTGAAGTACGACACCGCTCAGGGCTCTTTCCTGGGCAAGATCGGCGAGCACAAGCACACCGTCGAGGCCGGTGATGACTGCATCATCGTCGACGGCAAGAAGATCACCATCTACGCCATCAAAGACGCCAAGGATTGCCCCTGGGGCGAGCTGGGCATCGATGTCGTTCTGGAGTGCACCGGCTTCTACACCAGCAAGGAGAAGAGCATGGCTCACATCGCTGCTGGCGCCAAGAAGGTCGTTATCTCTGCTCCTGCCGGCAATGACCTGAAGACCATCGTCTACTCTGTCAACGAGAAGACCCTGACCAAGGAAGATCAGGTTATCTCTGCTGCTTCCTGCACCACCAACTGCCTGGCTCCGATGGCCGACACCCTGAACAAGACCTACCCCATCGTTTCCGGCATCATGACCACCGTGCATGCTTACACCGGCGACCAGATGATCCTGGACGGCCCGCAGCGTAAGGGCGACCTGCGCCGCGCTCGTGCTGGTGCTCAGAACATCGTTCCTAACTCCACCGGCGCTGCCAAGGCCATCGGCCTGGTCATCCCCGAGCTGAACGGCAAGCTGATCGGCTCTGCCCAGCGTGTGCCCGTTCCCACCGGTTCTACCACCATCCTGGTTGCCGTTGTCAAGGGCAAGGACGTCACCAAGGAGTCCATCAACGCCGCTATGAAGGCTGCTGCCTCTGAGAGCTTCGGCTACAACGAGGATCAGATCGTTTCTTCCGACGTCATCGGCATGCGTTACGGCAGCCTGTTCGACGCCACCCAGACCATGGTCACCAAGATCGACGACGACACCTATCAGGTTCAGGTCGTGTCCTGGTACGACAACGAGAACAGCTACACCAGCCAGATGGTC
>CAJFFY010000004.1 GCA_904374465.1 uncultured Subdoligranulum sp. | reverse complement strand
TCAACGCCTTCATCAAGCAGGTCACCGAGGAAGTGGGCCACATCAACATCCTGGTCAACAACGCCGGCATCATCAAGCGCATCCCCATGTGCGAGATGAGCGCCGCCCAGTTCCGCCAGGTCATCGACGTGGACCTGAACGCTCCCTTCATCGTCTCCAAGGCCGTCATTCCCGACATGATCGAGCAGGGCGGCGGCAAGATCATCAACATCTGCTCCATGATGAGCGAGCTGGGCCGCGAGACCGTCTCCGCCTACGCCGCTGCCAAGGGCGGCCTGAAGATGCTCACCAAGAACATCGCCTCCGAGTACGGCGCCTACAACATCCAGTGCAACGGCATCGGACCCGGCTACATCGCCACCCCGCAGACCGCGCCCCTGCGCGAGATCCAGCCCGACGGTTCCCGTCATCCCTTCGACCAGTTCATCGTGGCCAAGACCCCGGCCGGCCGCTGGGGCGAAGCCGAGGACCTGGGCGGCCCCGCCGTCTTCCTGGCTTCCGAAGCTTCCGACTTCGTCAACGGCCTGGTCCTCTACGTGGACGGCGGCATCCTGGCCTACATCGGCAAGCAGCCGGGCTGATCCCCGCCTGATACCGGTCTGACCGGTTCCCTCCACAAACAAAACATCCCCCGCCCGTTCCGGCATGCTGCCGGTCCCGGGCGGGGGACTTTTTTATGGCGGAACCAAAAATCCCCTTTGCCGGAGGGCAAAGGGGAAAAAGCAGAGCAAACTCAGGCCAGAGCCGCTTCCATCCGGGCGCGGATCTCCTGCAGGAACTGCAGCGAGGTCACCTTGCGGGCGGGGGCCTCGCCCTCCCACATGGCGCACAGGTCGCCGGTCATGACGCCGGATTCGATGGTGTCGATGGTGGCCTTTTCCAGCACATCGGCAAACCGCTGCAGGGCGTCGATGCCGTCCAGCTCGCCGCGCTTGCGCAGCGCACCCGACCAGGCAAAGAGGGTGGCCACCGGGTTGGTGGAGGTTTCCTCGCCCTGGAGGTACTTGTAATAGTGGCGGGTGACGGTGCCGTGGGCGGCCTCGTACTCGTAGTTGCCGTCGGGGGAAACCAGCACCGAGGTCATCATGGCCAGCGAGCCGAAAGCCGTCGAGACCATGTCGCTCATCACGTCGCCGTCGTAGTTCTTGCAGGCCCAGATGAAACCGCCCTTGCTGCGGATGACCCGGGCTACCGCGTCGTCGATGAGGGTGTAGAAGTATTCGATGCCCAGGGCCTCGAACTTCTCCTTGTACTCGGCGTCATAAATTTCCTGGAAAATATCCTTGAAGGTATGGTCATACTGTTTGGAGATGGTGTCCTTGGTGGAGAACCACAGATCCTGCTTGGTATCCACCGCAAACTGGAAGCAGGACCGGGCAAAGCTGGTAATGGAGCTGTCCTTGTTGAACTGGCCCTGGATCACGCCGGCGCCGTCAAAGTCGTTGATGGTCTGGCGGAAGGTGGTGCCGTCCTTGCCGGTGAAGACCAGTTCCGCCTTGCCGGGGCCGGGCACGCGGTACTCGGTGGCGCGGTAGACGTCGCCGAAGGCGTGACGGGCAATGGTGATGGGCTGCTGCCAGGTGCGCACCACCGGCGAGATGCCCTTGACCATGATGGGCGCCCGGAACACCGTGCCGTCCAGGATGGCGCGGATGGTGCCGTTGGGGCTCTTCCACATCTGGGAAAGGTGGTATTCCTGGACCCGCTGGGCGTTGGGGGTGATGGTGGCACACTTCACCGCCACGCCGTATTTTTTGTTGGCGTTGGCTGCGTCGATGGTCACCTGGTCCTGGGTTTCCTCCCGGTGGACCAGGCCCAGATCGTAGTACTCGGTCTTCAGGTCCACAAAGGGCAGAATCACCTCATCCTTGATCTGTTTCCACAGGATGCGGGTCATCTCGTCGCCGTCCATCTCCACCAGGGGAGTGGTCATCTTGATCTTTTCCATTGGCAGCTACCTCATTTCCCTCTCACCGGCAGGGCCGCCCGCGCGGAGTCCCTGCGGGTCATATTTTGCATGTATGTTTATGCACGTTTATTATACTGCCTGCAACCCGATTGTGCAAGGCCCGGCCGCCGGTTGCGGGGCAGGGAACCCTGTGGTATGATGAAGACTCCACCCCGCGCAAGACAGGAGGAATCACCCTATGGAATATCGCGCCGTTCGCCCCGCCCGGTTTGTGGCCCGGCCCAACCGCTTTGTGGCCCGGGTGCAGCTGGACGGTGCCGAGCAGACCGTCCATGTAAAGAACACCGGCCGCTGCCGGGAACTGCTGGTGCCGGGCGCCACCGTCTACCTGGCCGAAGGGGATAACCCCGCCCGCAAGACCCGGTACGACCTGGTGGCCGTGCAGAAGGGGAGCCTGCTCATCAACCTGGACTCCCAGGCGCCCAACAAGGTCTTTGCCGAGTGGGCCCGGGCGGGGCAGTTCCGCCCGGGACTGACCCTGCTGCGCCCCGAAACCCGCTGGGGCAACTCCCGGTTTGATTTTTACTGGGAGGATGCCGCCGGCCACCGGGGCTTTGTGGAGGTCAAGGGCTGCACCCTGGAGGAAAACGGCCACGCCCGCTTTCCCGACGCGCCCACCCTGCGGGGCGTCAAACACCTGGAGGAACTGGCCCTGTGCCGGCAGCAGGGGTACGAGGCCACCGTCTGCTTTGTGCTGCAGATGGCCGGTATGGCGGATTTTGCCCCCAACGACGCCACCCACCCGGAATTCGGGGCGGCGCTGCGCCGGGCGGCCCAAAGCGGGGTGGAGGTGCTGGCCCGGGAATGTACCGTGACCCCCGCCACCCTGGCCCTGGCCAGACCGGTGCCGGTGCGGCTGTAAAAAACCGGATACGCAAAACACCCGGCCGGGGCACAGGGTCCCGGCCGGGTGCTGTATTTCGGGTGGGTTACAGGATGACGTTTTTCTGCTGCCCGTCCAGCCAGGCGGCCAGATTGTCAAAGACAATCTCCGCCCGCAGGCTCATGCTCTCCCGGGTGGCAAAGGCCACATGGGGGGTCACCAGGCAGTGGGGGCAGTGCAGCAGCGGCTCGTCGTCGGCCAGCGGCGGTTCGCTGTCAAAGACGTCGATGCCGGCCCCGGCAATCACGCCCCGCTGCAGGGCGTCGGCCAGGTCTTGGGTCACCACCACGGGGCCGCGGGCCACGTTGATCAGCAACGCCGTGGGCTTCATCATGGCCAGCTTTTCGGCGTTGATCATGCCGCGGGTGCTGTCGTTCAGCGGGCAGTGCAGCACCACCAGGTCGGACTGGGCCAGCAGCTCCTCCAGGCTGACCTGCCGCACATAGTCCGGCGCGTCGGCGTGCACCGTGCGGCTGTGGGCCAGCACCGAACAGCCGAAGGCATGGAACAGCGCCGCCGTGCGGGTGCCGATCTTGCCCAGGCCGACGATGCCCACCGTCTTGCCCTGCAGTTCGCCGCCCACCAGGCCGTCCTTGGTGCCGCCGGCCCGGCAGCGGGCCTCCACGGCGGACAGATTGCGGTAGAGGGACAGTGCCATGCCCAGCACCAGCTCGGCCACCGCCTCGTTGGAATAGCCGGAGGCATTGCTCACCGCAATGCCCCGGACTTTGGCGGCGTCCAGCCCCACGTGGTCCACACCGGTGAAGGCCACGTCGATGAATTTCAGCCGGGGGCAGGCTTCAATCACCGCCCCGGGCAGGGGCATGTTGGCCAGGATCATGGCGTCGGCGTCCCGGGCTTCCCGGATCAGCACGGCGGGGTCGGTGGATTTTTCGTATTCCGCAAAGGTATGGCCCTGGGCCTCAAAAGGGGCCTTGCGGGCGGCCAGCTCCTGGGCCGAGATGCCCAGCGATTCCATAATAACGATCTTGCTCATCGTAACTTCCTTCCTCTCTGCAAAAACCTGAACAGAGCATACCACCCCCGGTCCGGCCGGTCAAGGGGCTCTGCAGGTCCGGACGTCCATTTTGGGGATTGCACAGGCCGCCCGGAACCCGTATAATGGTTACAAAACAACGCCCCATCCCCAAAAACAAAAAGCCCCCGCCAGGGGGGCGTGTGCCGGGAATTCAGGCCACCGGCAGCACCAGGTGGAGCACCAGCCCCGCCGCGCCGCACAGGCACATGGTCAGGATGGGGTCCCACTTGGCCTTGCGCAGAATGACCAGAGCCGCCACAAACAGGCCGGTGTCAATCCACTGGATGTTTTCAACCCGCAGGGGGGCGCCGTCCAGCACCACCAGGACCAGAATGGACAGCCCCGCACCCAGGATCAGCGCCACCACCACGGGGCGCAGGCAGGCCAGCACGTTCTGCAGTACCGACAGGTTTTTGTACTTGTTGTACACCCAGGCCAGCAGCGATACCAGCACCAGTGCCGGGGCAATGCAGCCCAGGGTGGCCACAAGGGCGCCGGGAATGCCGGCGATGCGCACCCCCACGAAGGTGGCGGAGTTGATGGCAATGGGGCCGGGGGTCATCTGGGCAATGGTGATCAGATCGGTGAATTCCCGCAGGGTCAGCCAGGGATGGCGTTCCACCACCTGGCTCTGGATCAGCGGCATGGCGGCGTAGCCGCCGCCCACGCTGAACAGCCCCACCTGCAGGAAACTCAAAAACAGTTGCAGGTAGATCATCGGCGCACCGCCTTTCTGTGCTGGTAAACGGCGCGCAGCACCCCAAAGGCGGTGGCGGCCAGAATGATCAGAATCACATTGATTTGCAGCAGGGAACTGGCCACAAAGGCGGCCACCATCAGCCCGATGAACAGCACCGACCGGGTCTTGAGCACATCGCCTCCCAGGTCGCAAACCACATCCAGGATGACGGCGGCCACGCCGGCCTGCATCCCCTTGAGCACCAGCGCCACATAGGGGTTGGTGGCGAAAGCCTGGTAGATGAAGGAGATGACCGTCAGAATGACCATGGGCGGCAGGATGGACCCCAGCACGGCCACCGCCATGCCGGGCAGACCTTCCACCCGCCAGCCCACCAGGATGGCGGCGTTGACGGCGATGGCCCCCGGCGAGGACTGGGCCAGGGCGGTCATGTCCAGCATCTCCTGCTCATCGATCCAGTGCAGTTCATCCACGAATTTGCGTTTCATGAAGGTGACGATGACATAGCCGCCGCCGAAGGTGAAGGCGCTGATGTACAGCGTGCTGAAAAACAGGGCCCGCAGCCGTTGGGCGCGGGTCATGGGGTGTTCGTCCATAGGGTTCCTCCCAAAATCGTGTTTCTTCTATCATACCGCCAAGACCGGCCGTTGTGAAATGCCGATTTTTTATGGCTGTCATGCATTTTTTGTAAAAAAGAGAGGGGTTGCCATGACCATTCGCCATCTGCGTATCTTTGTGGCGGTCTACCGGGCCGAAAACGTCACCCACGCGGCGGAGGAACTCCACCTGACCCAGCCCGCCGTTACCCGGGCCGTGCAGGAACTGGAACAGTACTACGGCACCCGCCTGTTTGAGCGGATGTACCGCCATCTTTCCCCCACCGAGGCGCTGCTCCAGGCGGCTGCCCCAGGGGGGCGAGCTGGCCCTGGCCGGCATCGGCATCTGCGCGCCGGCCCTCACCGCCGTCACGGCCTTTGCCTACATGGTGGGCATCGGCGGCGCGGCGCTCATGAGCATCAGCCTGGGGCAGCAGAACGCCGACCGGGCCCGCCAGGCCCTGGGCAACGCCTTCTGGCTGCTGGTGGGCATGGGGGCGGCGGTGACGGCGGTGCTGCTGCCGCTACACAAACCGCTGCTCTACCTGCTGGGCTGCAGCGACGCCCTTTACCCCTACGCGGGACCCTATTTCACCGTGTATATCCTGGGTACCCTGGCTTCGCTGCTGGGGGTGGGGCTCAACCAGTTCCTGCTGGCCCAGGGCTTTGCCCGCCAGGGAATGATCGCTGTGGTGCTGGGCGCCCTGACCAATGTGGTGCTGGACCCGCTGTTCCTCTTCGGGCTCCGGCTGGGGGTGGTGGGCGCCGCGGCGGCCACCGTGCTGTCCCAGTGCGTCATGGCCGTCTATGTGGTGGTGCAGCTCTGCCGCCCCGGTATGCCGGTGCCCCTGCGGCTGCACCGGCCCCGGGCCGCCCTCTGCCGGCGCATCGTAGCCATCGGGTCGATGTCCTTCCTCATCACGCTGCTGGACAACTTCATCATCATTCTGCTCAACATCGTGCTGCGGCAGTACGGCGGCGACCGGGGCGACGCCCTGATTACCTGCGCCACCGTGGTGCAGAGCTTCCTCACCATCGTCTTCTGCCCGTCCCAGGGCATCACCACCGGCTGCGGTACCATCTTCAGCTACCACTACGGCGCCGGCAACTACCCCAAGGTGCGGCAGGCTTTCTGGTGGGTCTTCGTGCTGTGCGGGATCTACATCGGGTTGCTGGAACTGGCCGTCCAGGCGGTGCCGGGGGTGTTTGCGGGGCTGTTTTTGCAGGACGAGGCCCTCATCGGGCTGGCGTCGGTCTGCCTGCGCCGCTACACCCTGGCCTTGCTGGGGGTGGCCGTGCAGTATGCCCTGGTGGACAGCCTGACCGCCATGGGCAAGGTGCGGTATGCCTTCCCGCTGTCCATCTTCCGCAAGCTGCTCTACCTGGTCTGCCTGGTGGTGCTGCCCCGGCTGGGCCCGGTGGAAAACGTCTTCTACGCCGGCAGCCTCTCGGATCTGGCGGGGGCCACCTTCAGCGTGGTGGTGTTTTTCCTCTTTGTGCTGCCCCGGCTGCGGCGGGAGATGCAGCAGCCTGCCTGACAGACGAAAAAATCGTAAGTTTTGGTGGCAAAAGGATGCGAACGGGATGAGGTTTGCTTAATTTTCGTAACTCTGCACAAAGATTGCCCGGCGGCAGGGGGGCAAACCTTCCAGGATGAACGAATTTAGATTTTTTGGACCGAATCCCCTTGCACAACCCGGGACACCCTGCTATAATAGCCACAACACCAAACCAGACCGGAAACGTAACAATGGGGTTGCGAAGCCAAGACCATGGCTCGCAACCCCGTTTTTGTTTCCCCGGTGGGGTGCAAGCAACCACAAAGGCGTGCAGTCCTTCAGGACTGTGCGCCTTTTCCCTTTTCGGAGGGAAGAACACTGCAGAAAAGAGGGAACCACAGATGAGAAAGCACAAACGAGTACTTGCGTTGACGATGGCCGCCGCCATGGGGCTGAGCCTGCTGGCGGGCTGTGGATCGTCCACCCAGCAGCAGGCGGGCGCCGGGTCGGAGACCGCCGCTTCCTCTGCGGCGGAGAGCACCGCCTCGGCGGAAGGCGCCACCACCGGCGCCGAGGATAACGTCATCCGGGTGGGTGTTGTCTGCAGCATGACGGGCGGTTCCGCCATCTACGGCGAGGGCGCCCAGAACGCGGTGGATATGGCCGTGGAGGAGATCAACGCCGGTGACAGCGGCTATAAGATCGAGATCGTCAACAACGGCCAGGTGGCGGACGATGCCAAGGACGCCAAGCAGGCCATGAACGCCTACAACCTGTTGATGGCCGAACAGCCCGAAGCCATCGTGGGCAGCTTCTTCTCCTCGGTGACGTTGCCCATGGCCACCCAGGCCGCGGCGGACAACATGCTGCTGCTGGCCACCGGCGCCACCAACGTGGACGTCACCCTCAAGGGCGATACGATTTTCCGCAACTGCTTCATCGACCCCTACCAGGGCAAGATGGCGGCCCTCTTTGTCAAGGACAAGGGCATCGGCAAGGTGGCGGTCATCTACGCCAAGGACGATGACTACTCCAACGGCCTGAAGGACGCTTTTGTGGAAAACTGTGAGGCCAACGGCATCGAGGTCACCTACACCGGCGAGTGCATGACCACCGACACCGACTATTCCTCCCAGGCGGCCCAGGCGGTAGCCTCCGGCGCCGAGTTCCTGTATTATCCCTGCTTCCTGGACACCGTCCCCCTGTTGGTGGGTGCGGCCCGCAACGCAGGCTTCACCGGCATCATCATGGGCGGTGACGGCTGGGACGGCGCCGACACCACCGGTCTGGAAGACAAGTTCGACAACTGCTATTTCACCAACCACTACTCCAGCGAGGATACCTCCCCGGCGGTGGTCAACTTCGTCCAGAAATTCACCGAGAAGTACGGCACCGAGAGCCTGAACGCCTGCGCGGCGCTCTACTATGACGCCATGTACATGCTGGTCCAGGCGGCCGAAAACGGCGGCGGCACCGACACCGCCAGCCTGGTCAAGGGCATGAAGGGCATGAGCTTCTCCGGCGTGGGCGGCGACATCACCCTGGACGAGAACGGCGACGCCATCAAGTCCATCGTCTTCAACACCTATGTGGACGGCCAGGGCAAGTGGGCCGAAACGCTGGATGCCGAAGGCAAGGTCGCGGCCTCGGCCGAATAACAACCAACCACGGTAACCCCGTATCCTGCGCGGCGGCCTCCGGGCCGCCGCGCCTTATTCTAGGGCAGGTTTTCCTGCCGGGAAAGGTGAAGGTAGCATGACACTCTCGCTGTTTATCCAAAGCCTGATCAATGGGCTGAACCAGGGCGCCATCTATGCGCTGATCGCCCTGGGCTACACCATGGTGTACGGCATCATCCGGATGATCAACTTCGCCCACGGCGATTTCATCATGATCGGTTCCTATACCCTGTTTTATACGATTCCCCTCATGGTCAATGCCGGCATGCCGGCCTGGCTGGCGGTGGTGGTGGCCATTGCGGTCTGCGCCGTGCTGGGCGTTCTGGTGGAAACCTTCGCCTATCGCCCGGTGCGCAAGGCGGGTTCCATGTCCGCCCTGATCACCGCCCTGGCCATGAGCATCTTCCTGCAGAACCTGGCCATGGTGCTCTTCGGCGCCAAGCCCCACAACGTGCAGGCCATCTTCAGCCTGCCCACCATCACGGTGGGCGGGGTGTCCCTGCCGCTCAACGTCCTGCTCACCATCGCCATCGGGCTGGTCATCATGCTGGGCATGCAGCTCTTTGTCAAGGGCACCAAGCTGGGCAAGGCCATGCGGGCGGTGCCCCAGGACAAGGACGCGTCCACCCTGATGGGCATCAACGTCAACCGCATCATCACGCTGACCTTCTGCATCGGTTCCTCGCTGGCGGCGGTGGCGGCCCTGATGTACTGCGCCACCTACCCCCGGGTCACCACCGACATGGGCTCCATGATGGGCATGAAGGCCTTCATTGCCGCCGTGCTGGGGGGCATCGGCATCATTCCCGGCGCCATGCTGGGCGGCATCCTGGTGGGGCTTATCGAAATCTTCGTCAAGCTGTTTGCCCCCGGCTGGTATGAGGCCGTCACCTACGGCACCCTGATCGTCATTCTGCTGGTCAAACCCTCGGGCATCCTGGGCAAGAACACCGGCGAAAAAGTGTAAGGAGGAAACAGCGATGACAAAACAACGCAAGATCGCCTATCTCCTCAACGCCGTGGGGGTAGTGGTCGTCTTCGCCCTGCTCATGGCCCTGTTCGCGGCGGGGGTGTTCGGCACCTCCACCACCTACATCCAGGGCATCTGCACCACCGCCTGCTACACCGTCATCATGGTGGCATCCCTCAACCTCGTTGTCGGTTTCATGGGTGAGTTCTCTTTGGGCCATGCGGGCTTTGTGTCGGTGGGGGCCTATGTGTCCGCCATCGTGTCGGGCGCGCTGGCCGGCAAGGGCCTGTCCGACCTGGGACTCTTCCTGGTGGCCATCCTTGTGGGCGGCCTTGCCGCCGGCATCATGGGGGTGCTGGTGGGCATCCCGGCCCTGCGTCTGCGGGGCGACTACCTGGCCATCGTCACCATGGCCTTTGCCGAAATCATCCGCGTCTGCTTCTGCAACTTCTCCATCACCGGTGGCGGCAAGACCCTCAGCGGCATCCTGAAGCTCTCCACCTTCCCCCGGGCCTTCTGGGTCATGGTGGTCTGCGTCACCTTCATGTATATGTTCGTGCGCAGCAAGTTCGGGCGCACGGTCCAGGCCATCCGCGAGGACTACATCGCCGCCTCGGCTGCCGGCATCAACGTTACCTTTTATAAAGTGCTCACCTTTGCGGTGTCCAGCTTCTTTGCGGGCATCGGCGGTGCGATCTACGCCCACTATATGACGGCCATGATCCCCACCAACTTCAACTTCAACTATTCGGCGGAACTCCTCAGCGAGGTCATCATCGGCGGCACCGGCTCCCTCACCGGCTCCATCATCGGTGCGGTGTTCCTGTCGGCTTTGCCCGAGGCCATGCGTCAGTTCGCCACCTACCGCATGCTCTGCTACTCGGTGGTGCTGGTGCTGGTCATGCTCTTCCGGCCGGGCGGCATCTTCGGCCGGTGGGAGTTCAGCCTGACCCGCGCCCTGGGCCGCCTGGTCCACCGGCGCGCAACCGCCAAGAAAGGGGTGTGACACCATGGCCACGATCAAAACACCGGTGCTGCGCTGCCAGCACCTGGGCATCCAGTTCGGCGGCCTGAAAGCCGTGGACGACTTCAACCTGGAGATCGGCGAGTCCGAGCTGGTGGGGCTCATCGGCCCCAACGGCGCCGGCAAGACCACCGTGTTCAACCTGATCACCGGCGTCTACAAACCCACCGAGGGGTCCTTCTACCTCAACGGCGTCCAGATGAACGGCAAAAAGACACACCAGATCGTCCATGCGGGTATCGCCCGCACCTTCCAGAACATCCGGCTCTTCAAAAAGATGACCGTCATCGACAATGTCAAGGCGGCCATGCTGCAGGAACTGCACTACGGCATGCCCCAGGCGGTGCTCCGTACCCCCCGCTTCTGGCGGGAGGAAGCTGCCATCACCGAAAAGGCCAAACGCCTGCTGGAGGTGGTCCACCTGCAGGGCAAGGAGGATCTGGAAGCGGATAACCTGCCCTACGGCGAGCAGCGCCGGCTGGAAATTGCCCGGGCGCTGGCCACCGACATGAAACTGCTGCTGTTGGACGAACCGGCCGCCGGCATGAACCCCACCGAGACGGAGGAACTGCTGGAAATCATCGACTACATCCGGGACGCGTTCAAAATCTCGGTGCTGCTCATCGAACACGACATGAGCCTGGTCATGAAGATCTGCGAGCGGATCCAGGTGCTGGACTTTGGCACCACCATCGCAGCCGGCACTCCCGCAGAGGTGGCCAACTCGCCCAAGGTCATCGAGGCGTACCTGGGCAAAGACAATGAGGTTGTGGAGGGGATCTGATGCTTACCGTACAAGACCTGCATGTGAACTACGGCGCGGTACACGCCCTGAACGGGGTGTCCCTCACCGTACAGGACGGCGAGATCGTCTCGCTCATCGGGGCCAACGGCGCCGGCAAGACTACGACGCTGCGCACCATCACCGGGCTGGAAAAGGCGGCCTCGGGTTCCATCACCTTTGACGGGGTGGATCTGCGCAAGACCGAGCCCAGCAAGATCATCACCCACAAGCTGGCCCATGTGCCGGAAGGCCGGCACATCTTTCCCACCATGACGGTGGAGGAAAACCTGGAGATGGGCGCCTATACCGACCCCACCGACCAGGACAAGACGATGGAGGAAGTCTACAAGCGGTTCCCCCGCCTGCGGGAGCGGCGCCGCCAGCTGGCGGGCACCCTTTCGGGCGGCGAGCAGCAGATGCTGGCCGTGGGCCGGGCCCTGATGGGCAAGCCCAAGATGATCCTGATGGATGAACCCTCCATGGGGCTTTCGCCGCTATTGGTCAAGGAAATTTTCGACATCATCCGGGAGGTCAACGCCCAGGGCATCACCATTCTGCTGGTGGAACAGAACGCCCGGATGGCGCTGTCCATCTCCCATCGGGCCTACGTGCTGGAAACGGGCACCATCTCCATCCAGGGGGACGCCAAGGACCTGCTCAACGACCCGCGGGTCAAAAAGGCCTATCTGGGCCAGTGAGAAAGGGGGAAAATCCGTATGGTCAACCTGCATTTCGCCATCGCCATCACCCGCACCTGCGGTTCGGGCGGCGGCAGTTACATCGCCAAAAAGCTGGCAGAGCTCTACGGCATCGACCTGTATGACCGCAAACTGCTGCGGCTGGCGGCGGAGGACAGCGGCATCAACGAGGAGATCTTCGCCAAAGCCGACGAGAACACCCGCAAGACGCTGCTCTACCAGGTCAGCCGCCGGGTGTACGACGGCAGCATGATCCCGCCGGAAAGCGGCAACTTCATCAGCGACGAAAACCTCTTCAACTACCAGGCCAAGGTGCTGCGGGAACTGCTCAACCAGGAAAGCTACGTCTGCGTGGGCCGCGCCGCCGACTTTGTGCTGCGGGACAAACCCAACGTGCTCAAGGTCTATGTGGACGCCCCCTACGACGCCCGGGTGGAGCGGGAGATGCGCCGCCAGGGCATCAACCGAAGCCGGGCCATGCACTACATCGACCGGCTGGACCGCTACCGGGAAACCTACTACGCCTACCACACCGGCAAAAAGTGGAAGCGGCCGGAAAACTACGACCTCTGCCTGGACAGCGCCGCCCTGGGCCTGGACACCTGCGTGGAGGTCATCCGTACCATCGTGGCACAGAATTTCGGGGTCACCGTATAGGCCCCGTGCCCGGCGTCACCCCGGCCGGCGGGGGCGTGACGGGCAGAAACCGCCGGCACAGTGCCCCGGGGAGGGGCCGTGGGAAAGTGTTTTATAAAAAGGGGAGTGTTTTGTATGCAGGCCATCGCGTATTATGACGGAAAAATCGGTGCACCGGACGAACTGATGGTGCCCTTCAACGACCGGGTCCACTTCTTCGGGGACGGCGTTTACGATGCCACCGTGGGGGCCAACGGCAAGGTGTATCTGCTCCAGGACCACCTGGACCGGTTCTACACCAGCGCCAAAGCCCTGGACATCCACATCCCCCTGGAAAAGCAGGCCCTGGGCGCCTTGCTCACCCAGCTGCTGGCCCAGGTGGAGGGCACCACTCATTTCGTCTACTGGCAGGTCACCCGGGGCATCAACGACCGCAACCACGTCTACCCCGAAGGGATGCCCGGCAAGCTGTGGGTGATGATCCGCCCCAACCACCTCAACGACCCCGACGTGCCCATCAAACTGGTCACCGCGCCGGACACCCGGTTCTATCACTGCAACATCAAGACGCTCAACCTGATCCCCAGCGTCATGGCCGCCCAGGACGCCGCCCGCCGCGGTGTGCAGGAGACGGTTTTCCACCGGGACGGCATCGTCACCGAGTGCGCCCACTCCAACGTTTCCATCCTCAAGGACGGGGTGTTCTACTCCCACCCCAACGACGAGCTGATCCTGCGGGGCATCGCCAAGACTCATATGATCGGGGCCTGCTACCGGTTGGGCATCACCGTCATGGAAAAGCCCTTCACGCTGGAGGACCTGCGCGCCGCCGACGAGATCATCGTCACCTCCTCCTCCAACTTCTGCCTGCATGCCTGCGAGCTGGACGGCGCCCCCGCCGGCGGCAAGGACCCGGCCACCCTCAAGGCCATCCAGGACGCCGTTCTGCAGGAATACTACGACTACACCGGCAAGACGTCGGTGCTGGACTAAGGCGGTGAGTGCCATGACGCGGGATGAACTGGAAAAACGCAACGTGGGCGAAAACCTGGACGCCCTGATGAACCTGGACCCCCGGGGCTACGGCGTCTGCCGCATTCTGTACGCGGGCAGCCGGGCCTTTGCGGGCCAGCCCCTGACCATGCAGGCGGCCCAGCGCCTCTGCGATGCGGTGCACCCCGGGGACACGGTGGTGATCCTGACCGGGTTTGTGCTGCTGCCCCACAAGGTGCCCGAGATGGACGGCACCGTCAGTTCCATGCTGCTGGCGCGGGCGCTGGTACTGGCCTTCGGGGCCAAGCCGGTCATCGTCTGCCCGGCGGACAGCGTGGAGGCCATCCGCCGCTGTGCCGCCGTGGTGGGCCTGCACTGCTACGAGGATCTGGAAACCGTCAAGGCCCTGCCCCTGAGCATGGGGGTGGTGGCCTTCACCAAGGACAAGGAAGCCGCCCCCGCCCAGGCCCAAGAACTGGCCGACACGCTGGACCCGGCGGCGGTCATCGCCATCGAGGCGGCCGGCGCCAACGAGAAAGGGGTCTACCACAACGCCGGAGGGCTGGATGTGACGGAACTCCAGGCCAAGAGCGAGGCGCTGTGGAACCTGTTGCGCAGCCGCGGGGTGACCAACATTGCCATCGGCGACCTGGGCAACGAGATCGGCATGGCCTCCATCGCCGACCATATCCGCAAGTATGTGCCCTTCACCGCCCCCGGGGAGTGTGCCTGCGGCTGCGGCGGCGGGGTACTCAGCGCCAGCAAGGCGGACTGCATCATCACCGCCACCTGCTCCGACTGGGGCTGCTACGGCATGATGGCCGCCCTGGCCTACCTCAAACGGGACATGGAGATCCTCCACCGGGAGGAGATGGAGTCCGAGGTCATGCGGGTGGCCGCCCGCAACGGCTTCATCGACATGACCGGCTCGCTGCTGCCCGGCATCGACGGGTTCAGCACCCGGCTCAATGTGGGCATTGTCAGCCTGATGCGGCAATGCACGGCCTACGCGGTGCGCCACTCCCACGAGTCGGACCGCTGGTTTGAGCCGGTGCTGCAAAAGGGATTCTTCACCGCGTCCTGAACGGGAAGGAGGAACCAGGCAATGGAAGCAGTGCAACTCTTCCCCGAGGGGGACTGCGGGCTGCTGGCCGTCTGCGGGGAACGCATCGACGACCGGGTGGGGGACCGGGTGACGGCGCTGGACGTCGCCATCCGGGCCGCCCGGCTGCCCGGCGTGGTGGAAACCGTGCCGGCCTTCGCCTCGCTGCTGGTGCGGTATGACCCGCTCCTCACCGACTACGATACTCTGGCCGCCGCCGTGGAGCCGCTGACCGCCCGCACCCGGGTGCACCGGCGGCTGGGCGGGCGGGTCGTCACCATCCCGGTGTGCTACGGCGGGGACTACGGTCCCGACCTGGCCTTTGTGGCCCAGCACGCCGGCCTCACCGAGGGGGAGGTCATCCGCCGCCACACGGCGCCCCGCTACCGCATCTACATGCTGGGCTTTCTGCCCGGCTTTCCCTATCTGGGCGGGCTGGACCCCGCCCTGTTCACGCCGCGGCTGCAAAATCCCCGCACCGCCATCCCGGCGGGATCGGTGGGCATCGGCGGGCAGCAGACCGGCGTCTATCCGGTGGTTTCGCCGGGGGGCTGGCAGCTCATCGGCCGCACGCCGCTGCGGCTCTTTGCCCCCGACCGGCCGCTGCCCTATGCCGCGGGGGACCGCATCCGGTTCGTGCCCATCACCGCCGCCCGGTTTGCGGAACTGGCCCAAAAGGAGGGAACGGTATGAGTCTGTGCGTGCTGAACCCCGGCCCCCTGACCACCGTGCAGGACCTGGGGCGGGAGGGCTGTGCCGCCGAGGGCTTCCGCCGCTGCGGGGCCGCCGACGACTATGCCGCCCGGCTGGCCAACCTGCTCATCGGCAACAACCCCGGGGATGCCGTGCTGGAAACCACCCTCCGGGGCCCCGAGGTGCAGTTTGTCACCGGGGCGGTCTTCGCCCTGGCGGGGGCCGAGGCCGACGCCGCCCTGGACGGCCGACCGGTGCCCTTTTTCACCCCTGCCTTTGCCCCGGCGGGCAGCCGGCTCACCATCGGCACCGCACGCGCCGGACTGCGCAGCTACCTGGCGGTGTGGGGTGGCATCGCGGTGGCCCCGGTGCGGGGCAGCCGCGCCACCGACCTGGCCTGTCATCTGGGCGGGTTTTCCGGCCGGGCGCTGCACCCCGGGGACGTGCTGCCCCTGGCCCGCACCGGGCAGGAGGCTGCCGCCCACTGGCAGGAACTCTGCCGCCGCCACCTGGACCGCCCCCTGGGGGACCGAGTGGTCTGCCAAGGCCCCGCTCCCTGGCGGCAGCTGGGAACGGAACGCCTGCCGCTGCTGCGGGCGGTGCCCGGCCCCCAGGCCGCGGCCTTCACCCCGGGTGCCCGGGATCTCTTTGTCCACAGCGTCTACCGCCTGACGCCGGACTGCAACCGGATGGCCTGCAAGCTGCAGGGCCCCGCGCTGGAGACAGTGTCCGGGGCGGATATTCTGTCGGACGGCATTGTGGAGGGCTCGGTGCAGGTGTCGGGCAACGGCCAGCCCATCGTCATGCTGGCCGACCACCAGACCACCGGCGGCTATGCCAAGATCGGCACCGTCATCTCCGCCGACCTGCCAGAGTTGGCCCAGCTGCGGCCGGGGCAGGCGGTGACCTTTGACTGGATCGACCCCGCCGGGGCGGTGGCGGCGGCCCGCCGCCGGGCCGCTTTGCTGCAACAGGTAAAGGAGCGTTTGTCATGAATTCCATCGTCGATGCGGCGGGGCTCACCCCCGCCCGGGCCCGGGCGGCCATCCGCCGGGGCGAAATCACCGGTCCCACCACCGGCTTCTGTGCCGGGTACGCCCAGGGCAACCTGGTGGTGCTGCCCAAGGACCTGGCCTGGGACTTCCTGCTGTTCTGCCAGCGCAACCCCAAGGCTTGCCCGCTGCTGGAGGTGGCCGATGCCGGCCAGCGCAGCTTTGCACGGTTCGCCCCGGGCAGTGATATCGCCACCGATCTGCCCCGCTACCGGGTCTACCGGGACGGGGAACTGGTGGCCGAACCCACCGATGTGGCCGAATATTTTGACGCCCGGGACGACCTGGTCAGTTTCCTCATCGGGTGCAGCTTCTCCTTCGAGAGCGCCCTGCTGGAGGCGGACATCCCGGTGCGCCAGATCGAGGAGGGGGTCAACGTCCCCATGTACCGCACCAACATCCCCTGCGAGGCGGCGGGGGTGTTCCACGGCAATATGGTGGTCAGCATGCGGCCCATCCCCCACAGGCTGGTGCCGGCGGCGGTGGCCATCACGGCGGGCATGCCCCGGGTCCACGGCGCTCCGGTGCAGATCGGCTTCCCCGAGGCCATTGGCATCACCGACCTGGCCCACCCCGACTTCGGCGACTCTGTGACCATCCGTCCCGGCGAAGTGCCGGTCTTCTGGCCCTGCGGGGTGACCCCCCAGGCCGCCATCATGGCGTCCCGGCCGGCATTCTGCATCACCCATGCTCCCGGGCATATGTTCCTGACCGACGTCAAGAACACCGCCCTGCGGTTCTGAAAGGAGGCTTTCTGCCATGCCCTATCTGGATCTCAACTGTGACCTGGGCGAAAGTTTCGGCGCCTACACCATCGGCTGCGACGAACAGGTCATTCCCTATATCACTTCGGCCAACATTGCCTGCGGCTACCATGCCGGGGATCCCACCGTCATGCACCGCAGCGTGGAGCTCTGCTGCCGGTACGGTGTACAGGTGGGGGCCCACCCCGGCCTGCCCGACCTGGCGGGCTTCGGCCGCCGCAGGATGCAGATCGCCCCGGCGGAGGCCGCCGACTGCGTGGCCTACCAGATCGGCGCGCTGCGGGCCTTCTGTGATGAGGTGGGGGTGCCGCTCCACCACGTCAAGCCCCACGGCGCCCTCTACAACATGGCGGCCAAGGACCGTCCCCTGGCCGATGCCCTCTGCCGGGCGGTGCAGAAAGCGGCCCCCGGGGCCATCCTGCTGGCGCTGTCGGGCAGCGAGATGGAAGCGGCGGCCCGGGCCATCGGGCTGCCGGTGGCCTGCGAGGTCTTTGCCGACCGGGGCTACCGGCCGGACGGCACGCTGGTGCCCCGGGGCACGCCGGGGGCGATGATCGAGGACGAGACCCAGGCCATTGCCCGGGTGGTGCGGATGGCCCGGGAGGGCAAGGTCACCGCCTGCGACGGTTCCGAGGTGGAACTGCGGGCGGATTCGGTCTGTGTCCACGGGGACGGCCCCAAGGCGCTGGCCTTTGTGGAAAAACTGCGGGAGGCCCTGCCCGCCGACGGCATCACGCTGCGGGCGTTCTGACAAAGGGGGGACCGAAGATGGCGTGGGAAAAACACTGCTGGGCCGAGGTGGACCTGGATGCCCTGCTGCACAATTTCCGGCGGATTCAGGCGCGCACGGGCAGCCCGGTCTGCGCGGTGGTCAAGGCGGACGCCTACGGCCACGGCGCTGTGACGGTGGCCGCCACCCTGGAACGGGCCGGGGCGGCGGCCTTTGCGGTGAGCTGCCTGGCCGAAGGGCGGGAGCTGCGCCGGGCGGGCATCCGGCGGCCCATCCTGATCCTGGGCTACACCGACCCCGCCTTTGCGGGGGAGCTGGCGGCGCTGGACCTGACCCAGACCCTGCTGGAGGAGGACTATGCCAAGCGGCTTTCCCACCGGGTGGTGGCGGCGGGGTGCACTGTCTCCTGCCATCTGAAGGCCGACACCGGCATGGGGCGCATCGGCTTTGCCCTGCGGGCGGACTTTGCCGGGGCGCTGCGCCGGATGGAGGATTGCTACACCCTGCCGGGGCTGCGCATCACCGGCATCTTCCAGCATTTTGCCGTGGCGGACAGCGCCGCCCCCGACGACGAAGCCTACACCGAAAGCCAGTATGCCCTGTTCCGGCGGGCGGTGGAAGTCCTGCGGGCGGACGTCCGGCCGGGGGACGAGGTGACGGTCTTTGGGCCGGGGGCAGCCCCCGGGGCCGATACCACCCGGACGGTGGCCGACAAGACCGGCACCATCCCCTACGAGGTGGTCTGTGACCTCACCCGGCGGGTGCCCCGGGTCTACCGGCAGCACGGGCTGACCGTTTCGGTGCGGGACTGCCTGGCTTAGGCTTCGTCGGGCAGCACCCGCAAGGCCACGTCGTAGCCGTTGATCAGGCAGGCCTCGTGGGCAAAGAAGACCCGGCCGTCCACCGGGGCACACAGGGTCTGGCGCACGGTGCCGGCGCAGGGGTCCACCACCTGGGCCAGGGGCTGGCCCTGCCGCACGGCGTCGCCCAGCCGGGACTGGTGCACCAGCAGCCCGCCCACGGTGGGCTTGACGCTGCGCAGCGCGTCCTCGGCAAAAAGGCGGGCGGGTTCCCCGGGGCCGAAATCCTCCCGGCAGAAGCCCCGCACCTGCAAAAACCGCAGCACCGCATCCACCCCCTGCCGGGCAGCCGTTGCGTCGATGCGTTCGGTGGCCGGTGTGTACAGCGAGAAGGTGTGGGTGTCCCAGATCTGCCAGTTGTAGTTCAGCGTGGTGGTGTCGTAGGGATGAGGCCGGCGCAGGGCGATGTAGGGCAGGCCGAAGTCCCGGGCAATCTCGGGGGACTGGTAGCCGGTTTCCATGATGCGCAGATGCCCCAGGCAGTTGCCCGGCAGGTAGAGGCTGGTCACATGGACGCCGTAGGTGTACCCCTGCAGGGCGGCAAAGATCCGGGCAGCGATGCGCTGGGTGGTTTCGCCGGCGTCGTAGCCGGGGAACATCCGGTTGATGTCGGTGTTGTCGGCGGCCCAGAACCGCCGCCCCACGTTCATGGAAAACTGGTTGGCGCAGGGAATCACCAGGATGCCGCAGTCGGCGGACAGGGCGCCCGCCTGTTCCAGAGCATCCAATTGGCGGATCAGCTGGGAACATACGTACATCTGCTGGATCTCGTTGCCCCGCAGGGCGCCCATGACGGCCAGGGTCTTCTGCCCCGGCGTGCCGAAAAACCACCCCTTCACGGCCAGCGGCTGGCGGTAGGGGGTGTCCAGCGTGAACAGAACTTCCTCTCTCATACACTGCCTCCCAAAACCCGGGCAATCAGCGAACCCTCATACACCACGGGGTATTCCCGCAGGGTGAACAGCAGCCCGGCGGCGGGGCTGCGCAGCGTCTCCCGGATGCCGCCGGTGAGCGGATCGGCAATGACGCCCAGCTCCTGGCCCTGTTCCACCCGCACGCCATGGGCCACCGAGGGAAAGAACACCCCCGGGAAGTTGGCGTTCACAAAGGAAACCGCCCCGTCGGAACTGACGATGGGCGGGGCCACCGGTGCCACCGGGGCATCCCACATGCCCAGGTGGGACATCAGCGACAGAATGCCGGTGAGCAGCTGTTCCCCAAAAGACTTGGTCACCCGGATGCCGATGCCCATCTCCACCACCAGGGTGGGGGTGCCGGCGGCGTTCAGGCTGTGGGCCAGGGTGGATTCCAGCACGGTGGCCGCCGCATGAATCCACAAAAGATTCATATTCAGGGTCTTGGCCAGGGGAATCAATTTCGGGGCGGTGTTCACGTTGATGCGCACCTGGGGAATCTCCCGCAAAAAAATGTTGCTGGCGTGGATGTCGATGCAGACATCCGCGCCTTTCAGATCCTCGATCAGGCGGGCGGCGATCAGCTCCGACATGGCTCCTTCCCGCCCGCCGGGAAAGGTGCGGTTCATGTCCAGGTCGCACAGCGGCATACCCCGGGTCATCGTGCTGATGCCCAGGGGGTTCAGCGCCGGGTAGATGTCCACCGTGCCGTGCAGATGTTCGGAATTTTCCTGTAAAAGGCGGTTGAGCCGCCAGGCCACATACTGGCCCTCCAGCTCGTCGCCGTGGGTGCCGGTCACCACGCAAAGGCGGGGCGTGCCGCTGCCGATCCGCCGTTTGCGGATCACCAGGTCCTCGTCCACGGCCAGCGGCACCCGTACCACTTCCTGTATCATGGATGGGTATGCTCCTTCTTGTCATTATTGTTGGCAGACCTTCATAAAGACGGTCTGGCACTGGTTGGCGCCGCCCAGAAAGACCCCCCGCTCGATGGGGCAGTCCGCAAAGTCCCGCCCCACGCAAAAGCGGATGTAGCCCTCGTCGGCCCAGCGGCCCCGGGTGGGATCGATGCCGGTCCAGATGCCATCCAGCCAGACTTCGCACCAGGCGTGGCTGGCACCCTCCCCCTCGGGCAGGCCGTTCACATACCGGGCACTCAGCCCGCACAGCCGGGCCAGGGCCAGGTAGATGTGGGCGTAGTCCTGGCAGACTCCCTGCCCCAGGGCCCAGGCCTGGGCGGCGGTGGTCTGTACGCCGGTGACGCCGGGGGTGTAGCGCATATGGGCGCCGACCGCTTCCAGCAGGGCCCAGGCTCTGGCGCGGGGGTTCTGTATTCCGGCCAGGGGGGCGGCGACGGCCTGCAGGGCATCGTCGGGCATCGTGAAGGCCGAAGGATACCGGAACAGCGGCCGGTCCGCCTCGGGGGTGCGGGCGGTGTCGTCCCGCAGCACGGTGCCCGCGGCGCGGTAATGGAACCCCGTGTGGGGTTCGTCAATCCGCCCGATCTGCAGTCGGTTGCCAAAGCTGTCCCGCTGGTCGGTGCAGGGGGCGGCGGGGTCCAGCGTCAGGGCGGCGTCCAGCACCCGCTGGCCGGGTCCGTCGGCGGGCAGACACCGCAGCACAAAGCTGTGGTTGGTCACCGGTTTGTCAAAAGCCAGGGCGATGTCGTAGGAAAACGCCAGCACCCGGCTCATACCACAAACAGTCCTTCCACGCTGTGCAGCAGTTGGGGCGCCGGAACGTCGGCCTCCTCAAGGGCGTAGGCGGTGATGGTCTGCAGGGCTTTCGGTTCGGCGTTCAGGTCGGTTTTGTACAGCCGGTTGAGCAGCTTGCGCATCTCCTGGCGCAGCCGGTCGGTCTGCCAGTCCAGCCGCAGCATCAGGCTCAGCCGCTCCACCGTGCCGCCCGTCTTGGTGATGTTGCGCACCCCGTCCAGGTCCACCGCCTCGTCAAAGCTGCCCCGGAAGGCCATGATGTCGTCCAGCACCCACTGCAGCTCCACCCCGGGGGCCTCGCTGCGGCTGGCCAGGTCCATGGCACTGTCCGCCAGCTGCAAATAGGACAGGGTGGGGGAGGTGATGGTCTCCCGCAGCACCATGCCGTTGCCCAGCAGGGCGTCCATGCTGGCCCGCACCGAGCAGGGCTGGTTGCCGTCAAACAGGTACCGGCGGCAGAAATCCTCGGCATCCCGGTAGACGTTTTCGGCCCCCAGCCGGCGGCAGAAGTCGGCGTAATCGGGGGCGGTGCTGTCCAGCAGGGCGTCGTAGAACTGCATCAGGAATTGTGTGGTCACATACACCCGCTCGGCGTAGCGACCCAGCCAGAACAGCCGGTTTTGTTTGCTCAATGTGACAGGACCCATGTATCCTTGAAACCTCCTCCTTGTGACGAGTTGACGATGAAACTGTCGGGATTGCGGGAAAACCGCGTCAGCCCGCTGGGCCAGGCCACGGTTTCCTGGGCACCGGACAGCACAAAGGCGCGCAGATCGGCCTTGCGCTCCACCCGGTCGCTGCCCTCCATGATGGGCAGGTCCTCAAAGTCGATGACCTCCTGGGCGATGAACCGCCGGGGCTGGGCCAGGATGGTATCCCGCATCTTGTCCAGTTCCGCCCGGCTCAGCTTGCTGCCGAACACGACGCCGTAGCCCCCGGCCTCGGCCACATCCTTGATCACCAGGCTATCCAGGTGGTCCAGCACATAGCGGCGGTCCTCCTCATAGAAGGGCAGGTAGGTGGGGGCGTTGTGCAGAATGGCTTCCTCGCCCAGGTAATAGCGCACCATCTTGGGCACAAAGTAGTAGATGCCCTTGTCGTCGGCGGCGCCGTTGCCAAAGGCGTTGACCACCGCCACGTTGCCCGCCCGGTAGGCGGCCATCAGGTTGGGGATGCCGATCAGCGAGGAAGGCTCAAAGGCCAGCGGGTCCATATACTCGTCGGACACCCGGCGGTAAAGCGCGCCCACCCGGCAGTCCCCGTGGGTGGCCCGGTAGTACAGCACATCGTCCCGCACATACAGGTCCCCGGCCTCGGCCAGCACGGCGCCGGACTGCTCGGCCAAAAAGGCGTGTTCAAAGTAAGCGGCGTTGTACCGCCCCGGGGTGAACACCACGTTGATGCCGCCGGTGTTCACGCTGTCCAGGGTGCGGCGCAGCAATTCGCCGTACTGGCGGTTGTCCGCCACGGCGTTGTGCCGGAAGGTGTCGGAGCTGCACCGGCGGCAGAGCCGACGGGCGATCAGCGGGTAGGATGCGCCGGAAGGAATCCGCAGGTTGTCCTCCAGCACATACCAGTTGCCGTCCTTGCCCTTGACCAGGTCAATGCCGGAAATATGGCTGTAGATGCCGCCCGGGGGCACAATGCCCTCGCACTGGGTCAGGTACCCGGGGGAACGGTAGACAAATTCTTCCGGCACCACTCCGTCGGCCAGAATCTTCTTCTCGCCGTAGATATCCCGCAAAAAAAGGTTCAGCGCCCGCACCCGCTGGGTCAACCCCCGGGAGAGGGTCTCCCACTCGGTGGCGGTGATCACCCGGGGAATTGCGTCGAAGGGGAACAGCCGTTCCTTGAAAGTGCCGTTTTTGTAAATGCCGAACTTGACCCCGTGACGGGCCAGCTGGCGGTTGATCTGCTCTGCGTGGCGGATCAGGTCTTCCATGCCAATCACCATCCTGGTACCAAAAAACTAAAAAAACAGGGCAAGGGCGCTGCATTCAGACGTCCTTGTCCTGTTTTGCTATTTATTATAGTGTTTTCCGGTCCGCCCGTCAAGAAAAAATTGTGCCGCGCGGCGCGGATTTTACCGGGACGGATTTTGCGGGAGGAGTAGTGCATATATGCTGTCGTGCCATCCCGCACGCCGTCGGCGGGGCAAATGCGGGCCCGCCGGTCCGGGCGCAAAGGCCGAAAAGCCATGGACGCAGGGGGGCGCGGTATGGTAAGATACAGGTAAGGCAAGGGACCGGGCAGAGGCGGCCCCCTGCATTCAGACAGAAAGGAAGCAGGCAGAATGGGCAAAGCATTGCATGAACAGGCGGCAGAATATATCCGTGCCAGGATTTTGTCGGGGGAATATGCGGTGGGCAGCCAGATCCCCACCGAAAATGAGTTGTGCGCCCTGTTGGGCGTCAGCCGTCCCACCCTGCGGCAGGCGCTGGACACGCTGACGCGGGAAGGACTGATCGTGCGCATCAAGGGAAAGGGCACCTTTGCCGCCGAACCCAAGGTGGTGCATGAGTCCACCCGTTTTGTCACGGGCTACCGGGCCGAGAGCGAAAAAAACCATCGCACCGTGCGCACCCGGGTACTCTATATCGGGCAGGAGCGGGCCGCTGAGCCGGTGGCCCACGCCCTGGAGCTGCCTTTGGGGGCCCGGGTGACCCGGCTGGTGCGGCTGCGGCATCTGGAAGGATACCATAACAACGCCCCGGTGGTGTACACCACGGTGTACGTGCCCCACAAACTCTTTGCGGATATGGACCAGCTGGATTTTACCGACCTTTCCTTTTATGCGGTGTTGTCGGAGCGGCATCTGGAGGTGCGCCACGCCAGCCGCCAGCTGGAAGTGGTGCCTCCGCCGGAGGAAGTGGCGGCTCGCCTGGAGATCAGCCCTTTTGAACCCACCATCTACATCACATCCGTGGGACGGATGGTTTCCGGGCGTCCCATCGAATACACCGAAAGCTACTACCCCGCCGGCAGCAGTCGCTTTCTGATCGAAGTACATTGCTGAAAATTTGCATACAGCGGCCCAGCCTTCCACCCCTGGTGGAAGGTTTTCTCTTTTGCACCGGGAACCAAGGGGGCAATGCTCTTTTGCACAAGAAAAAAGGAAAACACAAAGAAAAAATTGGAAGAAAACCCAAAAAATGACCGCTTTTTTGTTGACGCGGTGCCCGGGCAGGAGTATGCTTTTACTAGAATCAAAAGTCCGGCAACAGGCAGACAACAACGTACATCGAGGTGTCTGCGGGCACTCCGGAAGGAGGCAGATCTATGAAAATACTCGTCATCGGCGGCGTGGCTGCCGGCACCAAGGCAGCAGCCAAACTCAAGCGGGAACAGCCCGATGCCCAGGTGGTAATGTACTCCAAAGGCAAGGATATCTCCTACGCGGGCTGCGGCCTGCCCTACTATCTGGGCGGCAGCATCGAAACCCGGGAGGATCTGATCGTCAACACGCCCCAGAAATACGCGGGCCTCACCCGGGTGGAGGTACATACCGGGAAGGAGGCGGTGGCCCTGGATGCCTCGGCCCGGACCGTCACTCTGCGGGATACCGACACCGGCGCCGAACAGACCGAAGCCTATGACAAGCTGATCCTGGCGGTGGGCGCCGAGCCCTTTGTGCCCGACGTGCCCGGCACGGGGTTGCCCGGCGTCTTCAAGATGCGCACGCCGGACGACGCCATTGCCGCCCGGGCCTGGGCCGAGCAGAACGGCTGCCGCCGGGCCGTGGTGGTGGGCGGCGGTTTCATCGGCCTGGAAGTGGCCGAAAACCTGCTGGCCAAGGGCCTGTCGGTGACGGTGGTGGACATGGCGTCCCAGCTCATGCCCAACATCTTTGACCCCGAAATGGCCGGGTATGTCAAGCGGCAGCTCCAGGCCAAGGGGGTGCGGGTGCTCACCGGTACCGCGCTGCAGGGCATCACCGGCACCGACCGGGCCGCCGGGGCGACCACCGACGGCGGCACCCTGCCGGCGGATCTGGTGGTGCTGGCCATCGGCATCCGCCCGGCCACGGCCTTTTTGCAGGGCACCGGCCTCGAGATGGTCAAGGGGGCCATCCTGGTGGACGACAAACAGGCCACCAACCTGCCCGACGTCTACGCCGTGGGCGACTGCGCCATGGTGCACAATGCCCTCACCGGCAAACCCCAGTGGTCGGCCATGGGTTCCACCGCCAACCTCACCGGCCGCTGCCTGGCCCGCAACCTGTCGGGGGAGCCAAGCCCCTACGGCGGCTGCCTGGGCACCGGCGTCGTCAAACTGCTGGACAACCTCTGCGCCGGGCGCACCGGCCTGACCGAGGCCCAGGCAAAGGATGCCGGGTTTGACCCGGTGAGCGTGGTCTGCGTCACCGACGACAAGGCCCACTACTATCCCGGTGCCGACATCTTCCTCACCAAGCTGCTGGCCGACCGCACCACCCACAAACTGCTGGGCATCCAGGTACTGGGTGCCGGCGCGGTGGACAAGATGGTGGACATTGCCGTCACCGGCATCGCCCTGGGCGCCCGGCTGGAGGACTTCGACACGCTGGACCTTGCCTATGCACCACCCTTCTCCACGGCCATCCATCCCTTCGTGCAGGCCTGCTACATTCTGGAAAACAAATTGGCCGGCATCTTTGAAACCTTCACCCCGGCGGAGTATGCCGCCGGAGCCGCCGCCGACTACCAGGTCATCGACGTGCTGCCCCAGGCGTCCATCCCGGGGGCCAAGTGGATCAACCTTGCCGCCGTCACCGGTCCCCTGGAAGGCATCGACAAGGACGCCAAACTGCTGCTGGTCTGCGCCCGGGGCAAGCGGGGGTACTTCCTCCAGAACCGGCTCAAGGCCTTCGGTTACACCCACACCCGGGTGCTGGAGGGCGGCCTGACCTTCAACCAGGTCAAGGTGGCCTTCCACGGTACCATCCCGCCCGAGGAGATCAAGCGGGTCAAGGCACTGGGCTGCCTGCAGGACAAGCGCTACCCCGACCGGTTCAACATCCGGGTCATCACCCGCAACGGCAAGATCACGGCGGAGGAACAGCGGGTCATTGCCGAAGCCGCCGAGCGGTTCGGCTCCGGGGAGGTGACGATGACCACCCGCCTGACGCTGGAAATCCAGTGCGTGCCCTACGACAAGCTGGACGAGCTGCGGGCTTTCCTGGGCGATGCCGGCCTGCAGACCGGCGGTACCGGTTCGCTGGTACGGCCCATCGTCTCCTGCAAGGGGACCACCTGCCAGTACGGCCTGCTGGATTCCTTCGGCCTCAGCGAAAAGCTCCACGAGCGGTTCTATCTGGGCTACCACAACGTCACGCTGCCCCACAAGTTCAAGATTGCCGTGGGCGGCTGCCCCAACAACTGCGTCAAGCCCGATCTGAACGACCTGGGCATTGTGGGCCAGCGGGTGCCCCTGATTGATCCTGCCAAGTGCCGCGGCTGCAAGGTCTGCCAGGTGGAGGCCAACTGCCCCATCCATGTGGCCAAACTGCAGGACGGCACGCTGCACATCGATCCCGACGCCTGCAACCACTGCGGCCGCTGCAAGGGCAAGTGCCCCTTCGGCGTCACCGAGGAATTCACCGACGGCTACAAGATCTACCTGGGCGGCCGCTGGGGCAAGCGGATTGCCCACGGCCACCCCATGGACAAAATCTTCACTTCGGAGGAGGAAGTACTGGACATCGTGGAACGGGCCATCCTCTTCTTCCGGGATGAGGGCATCACCGGCGAGCGGTTCGCCGACACCATCGACCGGCTGGGCTTTGACTACGTCCAGAACAAACTGCTCACCGCCCCGGTGGACAAGGAAACGGTGCTGCAAAAGAAAGTCAAGGGCGGCGCCACCTGCTGAGGTCCGTCCCAACACCGCCAAGGAGGCGTTTTTATGAATCACAAGCTGCACGAACAGGCCCTGGACATTGTCACGGCCAGTCTGACGGCCGTCCTGCCGGACCGGGCCGTGCAGCGTGCCCTGGAGCGGTTCACCCCCGGCCCCGGGCGGACGCTGCTGGTGGCGGCGGGCAAGGCCGCCTGGCAGATGGCCCATGCCGCGGTGGCGGTTCTGGGCAGGGTGGACGGGGGCCTGGTGGTGACCAAGTACGGCCATGTGCGGGGGTCCATCCCCGGCGTGGTCTGCTGCGAGGCCGGGCACCCGGTGCCCGACGAGAACGGCTTTGCCGCCACCGAGCGCGCCCTGGAACTGGTGCGGAACCTGACCGCCGACGATACCGTGCTGTTTTTGCTGTCGGGCGGAGGCAGCGCCCTGCTGGAAAAGCCGCTGCTGCCCGCCGCGGAATTGCAGGACATTACCCGCCAGCTGCTGGCCAGCGGGGCCGATATTGTGGAAATCAACTGTATCCGCAAGCGGTTGTCCGGCGTCAAGGGCGGACGGTTCGCCCAGGCCTGCGCCCCGGCGCAGGTCTACAGTATCATCCTGTCCGACATTGTGGGGGACCCACTGGATATGATCGCCTCCGGGCCGGCCTATCCCGATTCCTCCACCTGCGCCCAGGCCCGGGCCATTGCGGCCCGGTACGGGCTGCGGCTTTCGCCCTTGGCGCGGGAATTGCTGGACCGGGAAACACCCAAAACGCTGGACAATGTGACCACCCGGGTTACCGGCAGTGTGCGGGAACTCTGCGCCGCGGCAGCGGCCCAGTGCCGCACCCTGGGGTATGAAACGGTGCTGCTCACCGACTGCCTGAACTGTGAGGCCCGGGAGGCAGGCCGCTTCCTGGCCAGTGTGCTGCGCACCCACGCGGGCAGCGGGCGGCGGCTGGCCTTTGTGGCCGGCGGCGAGACGGTGGTCCATCTGACCGGCAACGGGTTGGGCGGCCGCAACCAGGAACTGGCGCTGGGGGCTGCCGTCGGGCTGCAGGGGTTGGAAAACGCCGCGGTGTTCAGCGTGGGGTCGGACGGCACCGACGGTCCCACCGACGCGGCGGGCGGCTATGTGGACGGCTCCACCCTGCAGGCGCTGCGGCAAAAGGGGCTGGACCCGGTGACCGTGCTGCGGCAAAACGACGCCTACCATGCCCTGCGCGCGGTGGACGGACTGCTGATCACCGGCCCCACCGGCACCAACGTCAACGATGTGGCGGTGGCCTTGCTGGACGAATGAATCCATAGCAACAGAAAAAGCACCCCCGCACCGCGTTGCCGCGGTGCGGGGGTGCTTTGTTGTGACGTCAGGTTATGCGTCCACCGCTTCGCAGGGGTACACAATGCCCATCTGGGCCCGCAGATGATCCATGACCTCCATCATATGTACGGTTTCGGCATGGGGCATGGAGGGGCATTCCACCAGCCCCTGTTCCAGGCAGCGGACGGTTTCCAGCAGCTCATACTCGTATCCGGTCAGCTGGGGCGGGCAGGGAAGCTCCCGCACCGGGCGGTTGTGGCCGTCAAACACCGTGATTTTCTGGGGGTTGTTGATGTTCTCCACCAGCAGGTAGCCGTCCGTGCCGTACACCGCACCGTACCGGTCGGTCACGGCGTTGGCGGCGGCGGTCAGGTGGGCGGCGCGCCCGTCCGCCCAGGTCAGCGTGATGCTGTCGGTCAGGTCCACCCCGGTCTCGTGCTTGGTGCAAAGGCCCTGCACGCCGTCCGCCCGGCCAAACACCATCTCGGCAAAGTTCAGGGTGTAGACGCCCACGTCCAGCAGGGCACCCCCGGCCAGGGCCGGGTCCACAATCCGCCGGTTCTGGGTCATGGCGTAGCCCAGGTTGGCGGTGAGCAGCTGCGGCCGGCCGATGACGCCGCTTTGCAGCACTTCATCCAGCATCCGGCGCATGGGCTGGTACCGGGTCCAGATGGCCTCGGTCACCAGCACGCCCCGGGCACGGGCCCGCCGCAGCACGTCGTCGGCCTGGCGGGCGTTGACGGTGAAGGCCTTCTCGCACAGGACCGGTTTGCCGTGGTCCACGCAGAGCTTGATGTGGCGGTAATGGTGGGAGTGGGGCGTGGCAATGTAGACAAAGTCCACCGCCGGATCCCGCAGCATCGCCTCATAACTGCCGAAGGCGCAGGGCATGCCGTACTGCCGGGCAAAGTCCCGGGCCCGGTCTTCCTCCCGGGCGGCCACCGCGTACAATTCCACTTCTCCGTGGCCGGCCGTCTGCATCCGCCGCACCGTGTCGGCCATCACATGGGCGATGAACCCCGCCCCCAAGATTCCCAGTTTCATCCAGAATGTCCTCCTTGCCATGGTATGTGTCGTATCTTTCATCATACCATGGCGGGCCCCGGGTTGCAACGGGCGGCGGGATGTGGTAGAGTGAAAAAAACAGCGGCCTTCGGGCCGGAATCAAGAGGAAGGTCTCCATGAAACGAACGGTTTTTCAGCTGCCCCAGGTGCGGATTCTGGGGCGGCATGTTCCCACGGACGGCGCCCTGACGCTGTTCTATACGGCCTGTGGCATCGAGTGCCTGTGCACCGGCAGCGAACTGTGGCTGGAACTGAACGCCGACTATGCGCAGTACGAACCCTGGCTCAGCATCGAACTCAACGGGGCCTGGCTCAGCCGGTTCCCGGTGTCCCCGGGGCGCAGCCGGGTCTGTGTGTTCCGGGGCATGACCCCCGGCACCCCCAAGCGGGTGCGGGTGCTCAAGGATGTGCAGGCCATGCACGACGACCCCCGGCACCTGGTGCAGATCACCGCCCTTTGCTGGGAGAACGGCGACTTTCTGCCCCTGCCCGCCCCGCGGTACCGGCTGGAATTTGTGGGGGACAGCATCACCAGCGGGGAGGGCGCCATCGGGGCCCGCGGCGAGGAGGACTGGGTGCCTGCTTTTTTCAGCGCCATGAACCACTACGGGCGGATGACCGCCGACCGGCTGCAGGCGGAATACCGGCTGGTCAGCCAGAGCGGCTGGGGCATCCTGTCCAGCTGGGACAACCGGCCGGAATGCCGGGTGCTGGCCTACTATGACAAGGTCTGCGGGGTGGCCGCCGGGGCGCGCAACGCCGCCCTGGGGGCCGGGCAGCCCAACGACTTCGCCGCCTGGCCGGCCGACGCGGTGATCGTCAACCTGGGCACCAACGATGTCTCCGCCCTGCATAACCCCGCCTGGACCGATCCGGTCACCGGCCGGACCTTCCAACAGACCGATACGCCGGAGAACCGGGCGGCTCTGGTCCGGGCGGTGGGGGACGGCCTGGCGATGCTGCGCCGCTGCAATCCCGGAGCGCTGCTGGTCTGGGCCTACGGCATGCTGGGGGCGGAGCTGCGTCCCACCCTGGAGGAGGCGGTGGCCCGCTACTGCCGGGAAAGCGGCGATGCCCGGGCCTGCTTCCTGCCGCTGCCGCCCACCGAAGCGGCGGACTTCGGCGCCCGCCATCACCCGGGCGTGACGGCCCACCGCCGGGCTGCCGACACGCTGGCTGCCTTTCTGGAAAGGGCGCTGGCCGGGCAGAGCCCCCAGGGAAAACCTGCAGAGAAAGACAACCGATAAGGCGTAAAAGGACATAAAACCGAAAAAACTGCGCCGCTGACAACAGACATCAAAAGCCCCGACCGCACGTGTCGGGCTTTTTTCTGTGGCATACAAAAAACCAGGCCCTGCCCCGGGGGACAGAACCTGGAAAAAGGAGAATTATTGAATGGCCGGCGGGGTGAACCGCAGCCGGTTCAGCGCCACAAAGACGCCGTCCGCCTCGTTGGTGGCGGTGACAAAGTCGGCGGCGGCCCGCACCTTGGGGCCGGCGTTGCCCATGGCCACGCCCAGCCCGGCCATCCGCAGCATGCCGGCGTCCACCTCGCCGTCCCCGCAGGCCACCGCCCGGGCGGCGGGCAGGCCAAAGTGGTCCAGCAGGACCGCGGCGGTCTGTTCCTTGCAGACGCCGTTGGCCACCACCTCCAGATAGGTGGGGTTGGAGCGCAGCACCGTCAGTTCGGGGAAGCGGGGCGTCAGCTGGTGCTGCAGGTCGGTAATGTCCCGCTCGGGACCGATGCACAGCAGCTTGTGCACATCCCCCAGCCGCTGGGCCTCGCTGCCCAAGGCGCTGGCCAGGGGCTGGCAGCCGGTGATGTCCGCCTCCCGCCGGATGGCAGGATCGTCGGGGTTGGGGGTCAGCCAGGCGTCGTAGAGATAGGCGCTCAGGGCCAGGCGGGGCCAGCCGTCCAGCACCGTCTGCTCAAACCGGGCGGCGGTGGCGGCGGGAATGCCGTGGTCGTACAGGATGTGCTGGTCGGGCAGCACCGCCAGCGCCCCGGCACAGCAGATGGCCGGGCCCCGGAACTCCAGCTGGTCGTAGATGGGTTCCAACCCCTTGGGGGGCCGGGCACTGGCCAGTACCACCGGCACGCCCCGGTCATGCAGCTTGCGCAGCAGTGTCCGGGTGGCGGGGCTGACCCGGTGGGCACTGTCCAGCAGGGTACCGTCCACATCCAGAAATACAATGGAATAGCTAGGCATGGTATTCACCCCTTGTGGGAGGCGCCCGGTTCCAGACTGGCCAGGATTGCCTCCACATTTTTTTCGCCGCGCACAATGCTCAGGTGGACCAGCAGGGTCAGCACCATGCCGATGACGCCCAGCACCGCACCTGCAATGCCTGCCGCTGGCACGCCGGTGGTGAAGCCCCAGGCGGCCAGCGCCACAAAACAGGCGGTCAGCACAAAGAGCAGCCGCCGCCAGCCGCCGATGGTCTGCAGCGCCTGTTTCTGGCGCCGGGCCTCGTCCAAAGCCTGTTGGTTTGTCAGCATACAAAGACCTCCTTGGGAAATGCACAAAACAGAGAGGGGCGGCCGGCCGGGTTGCCCCGGGCCGGCCGCCCCCGCAGGGAAAGATGACAGAGCGTCAGAAAAGCAATCAGTAGCTCAGACCCGGATCGAAGAAGCCGATCAGGACGCCCACAAAGGCGATGACCACCAACAGCAGCATGACCACGATGGGGCTCATCTTCTTCTTGCTCATGAGCCACCAGCACAGCAGCACAAAGAGCGCGGAAAGAATGTGGGGGTAGACGGTATCAAGGGTGCTCTGCAGGTCGACGATGACCTCGCCGTTGCTGCCGATCATCTTGAAGGCGGTGGTGATGGATACCCAGCTGGCAGTGACGCCGCCGATGACCATGGTACCGATCATGACGATGGCTTCGCGGATGGCGTTGGCTTTTTCGCCCACCAGGAACTCCACGGCCTTGCCGCCCATCTCATAGCCCTTGAAGTAGAGCATCCGCATGATGAGGAACATGCCGATGTTCCACACCAGGATGTAGAAGATGGCGCCCAGGGGAGAACCGCCGCCCGACAGGCTCAGGGCGATGCCCAGCAGGATGGGGATGACGGTGCCGACCACCAGCGAGTCGCCGATACCGGCCAGGGGGCCCATCAGACCGGCGCGGATGCCGTTGATGGTCTCACCGTCCACCGGTTCGCCGTTGGCGCGGGCTTCCTCCATGCCGGCGGTGATGCCCACGACCACCGAGCCGACCTGGGGTTCGGTGTTGAAGAAGGCCGTGTAGGTCTGCATTTTTTCGGTCTGTTCTTCGTTGGTGTCATACAGATCCTGCAGGATGGGCAGCATGGCCAGCATGTAACCGAAGGTCTGCATATGTTCCTGAGAGAAGCAGGTCAGATGGCCGTAGAACCAGTTCAGGAAGGACTTGTTCAAAGCCTTTTTGGAAAGTTTTTTCATCGTCAGATATCCTCCTCGTCATCATCGTCCCCGGAGGCGGCGCCGGCCGCAGCCGGACGCATGGCCGCGCAGCTGATCTGGTACTTGATCAGGGCAAAGAAGCCGGCCACGATGGCACAGCCGATCAGGTTCAGACCCATGCAGCCGCACAGGGTAAAGCCAAAGAAGAAGGTCAGGAAATCCTTGGGGCTGGTGACCACCTGCTTGAGCAGGATGGCAACACCGACGGCCGGCAGCAGCGAACCGACGGTGAACAGCGTCTTCATGATGATGCCGTCCATGGGCAGGTAGCTCTGGATCAGCTCAACCATGTTGGAGCCGAAGTAGCAGATGATGAAGGTGGGGATGAAGGAGCACAGAATGTGGGAGATCCAGGGCAGGCCGATGTCCACCAGGTACAGGCTCTTCAGGTTGCCCTTCTCCACGTTGCGCCAGCCGATGTGCTGCCACACCAGGTTGACGGTGGCGGTGCCGTAGAACAGCACGGTGCCCAGGGTGCCCACGGTGGAGGCCAGGGTCACGGCCATGTCCTGGGCAGCGGAGGTGGCGGGGTCAAGCCCGGCCGCGCTGACGTAGAGCATCGCCAAAGGAATGCCGATGTAGGAGATGGCGCGCACGTCCGCCGAAACGGTGCCGCCGGGGGTGACCAGCGCGATGTAGACCAGCTGCACCGCCGCACCCAGGAAGATGCCCATGGGCACATTGCCCAGGATCAGGCCAACCACCAGGCCAGCCACCAGCGGGCGGCCCAGGGTGTAGTTGCCGAATGTGGTGCCGCCCATACCCGGCATGGACGACAAGCAGGCGCACAGGCCCAGCAATGCCGCCTGAAATACATTGATCGTCATGAAAATTCCTCCTCAAGCGTGATTATTTGTAGCCGAACTGGCCGCGGAATTTCTTCCAGTTGCCAATGGCCGCTTCCTTGATGAGGGCAAACTCAATCTCGTAGCCGGCGGCCATCAGCTTTTCAAAGGCTGCGGCCTCCTCCGGTGTGACGCTCTGGTTGTTGCCCAGCTTGATGGCTCCGGGACGATCGTTGCAGGGCCCCACGATGATGGTGTGGATGCCCGGGTCAAAGGGCTGGTCCAGCAGCACCTTGGCCATGTCCACGGGGTTCTTGGTGATCAGGAAGTACTGGTCCTTGCTGGCCAGCACCTTTTCCTTCTTTTTCTGCCAGGCGTCCAGCGTCCAGACAAAGGTCTTCTTGTCGCAGGCATTCTTGTACGCCGCCGACAGGATGGAGTTGTTGGCCGCCGCGTCGTTGACGGCGATCAGGCCGGTGCAGGGATATTCCAGCGCCCAGCGGGTGCAGGTCTGGCCGTGAATCATACGGTCATCAATACGGATAAAGCTGATCATGGGGGTTCCTCCTTCTTAAAAAGTCATCAGATGTCGTCGTCGGAGTCCTCCTCCGACGCAGTGGCAAAGGGACGGATCTGTTCGGCCGCCTCGCTCTGGATGGAGGCAACGGCCTCGTCCAGGCCCATGTCCTCGGCTTCGCAGGCCGAGATGGCCATGGGCAGGTTCATGCCGCCCACGGCCCGCACGTTGGTCAGGCCGCAGTGGGCGTCCAGCTGCTCCATCAGGCCGGTCAGCGGCGAGCCGCCCATCAGGTCGGCCAGCACCAGCACCTCATCCTGGGCCGTGATGGGGGCGATGACCTCCCGGATCTGAGCCTTGAAGGCATCCTGGGTCATCCCGTCGTGGAAGGGAACATCCAACACATCATCGCGCTCCCCTTCCAGCATGTTGAGCGCGCTGTGCAGGCCGGGGGCAAACTCCCCGTGGGCCACCAGCAAAAGATACCGCATACTATCATCTCTCCTTCTGCGTCGCCCTGCGGTGGGCTTCTCTTGTTGTCTTTATTGTAGAAAAATGCGCTGGAATGCACATCTGAAGTTTGTCATGACTTCGGGATGACAATTGTCACATTTTTGGCGGTTTTTCTCGTGAATCTGCCGGATTCAACGTTTTTGAGAGATTGGTTTTGTGCACTGTGCACAAGGCTTGCGGCAAAAAAAGAAAGCCCTCGGTTCCTTTTGTGGGATGCACAAAAGGAGCCGGGGGCTCGGAAAAACAGGGAAATTCAGCCGGTATTCTGCAGGTACAGGTCAATTTCCCGTTGGGCGGTGGGCAGGGCGGTGACCAGCGACTGATTGTTGGCCAGGGCGTTGGCCACGGCGGTGTCCGCCATGGCCAGGGCCTGCTCCCGGGCGGCAAACTGGGGCACGGCGGCCGCCGTGCGCATGATCTCGCCGATGGTGGCGCTGTTGAAGGTGCTGGTGCCCTGGGTCTCGTCAAAAATGCGATCCAGCAGGGCGGTATCCTCGGTGACGCTGCGCAGGGGGGAGATGCCCTGGGATTGCAGGAACAGCTCGCTCTGGGTGGTGGTGTCGGCACACAGAGCACACAACAGCGCCCGGGCCAGGTCCCGGTGGCGGCTGCGGGCGCTGATGCCCACCTGCACGGTGTGCAGCTCGCTGGTGTTGTCGCCGTCGGGCCCGGCAGGCATCCGCAGGCAGTCCCACACAAAGCTGGAGTATTTCTTTACCCGCCAGGGGTAGGGCTGGTAGGCCCGGTACTCGCTGAACAGGAAGGGACGGAAGGCCACGTGCCCGGTGTCAAAGTCCTGAGCGGTGACGGTGTAGCCGTTGTCCAGATCTGCCAGCTGCTGGGTGAACTGGATGGCCGCCTGCACCGAATCGGAAGCCAGATAGCACTGCCGCCCGTCCGCCGAAAACAGCGTGCTGCCGTTGGCGTACAGGGCGTTCTGCCAGGTGTAGCCGTACAGGCCGTAGTCCCGGTTGGCACTGTCCGGCTGGGCGGCGGCAATGGTCTGGCAGATGGCGTACAGGTCCTGCCAGGTCCAGTCGTTTTCCGGCATGGGGATGTCGTAGGCCTCCAACAGGGTGCGGTTGACGAACATGACGGTGGCGGCGCTCTCGTAGGGCAGGGCCAGCTGGCTGCCGTTGTACTGGCCGGCCTGCAGGCAGGCGTCGTAGTACAGGCTGCGGTCGGGGCCGTCGGCGCTGTCCAGCAGGGAATCCAGGGGGGCCAGGGCGCCGGTCTCGGCCAGCAGGCCGAAATCCTCGGGCAGCACAAAAAAGACGTCGGGTTCCTGCCCCACCAGCAGGTGACCGGCCAGCCATTCGCTGTACTCGTCCACCGGAATGCCGCTCTCGTATTCCACCGTCACGCCGGGGTGGGCTTCCTCAAAGCGGGCAATGGCGTCGTCCAGCACCTGGTAGCTGCTGCCGTTGGGGGTACCCCAATAGCTGCCGGCAAACACACCCAGGTGCAAAACGGTGTTGCCCCGGGGCCACAGCCAGATGGCGGCGGCCGTCACCAGCACCGCTGCGCCGCCCCACAGGGCTGCGGTGCGCCGCTTCACGGCAGATCCCGGCGCCGCAGGCCGGTTTCCACCGCCCAGATGGCCAGCTGGGTGCGGTCCCGCAGCCCCAGCTTGCCCAGTACGGTGCTGATGATGTTGCGCACCGTGCCCTCCGACAGGCAGAGCTCGGCGGCAATCTCCTTGTTGGACAGGCCCCGTCCCACCGACTGCACCACCGGCAGTTCGCCCTTGGTCAGGCTGGCGGCGCGCTCATCCTCCACCGGCATGCCCGCTTCGCCGTGGGCCATGCTGGAAAACAGCTGGATCATCTTGCTGGCAATGTTGGGATTCACCATGGCGCCGCCGTTGTGGGCCACCCGGATGGCCTCGGCCAGCTCGGTGACGCCGGTACCTTTGAGCAGGTAGCCGCTGGCGCCGTTTTTCAGCGCGCCGAAGACGTATTCATCGTCCGCAAAGGTGGTCAGCAGAATCACCTTGGTGGCGGGGTATTTCTCCTTGATGGTGCGGGTGGCCTCCACGCCGTCCATCACCGGCATGCGGATGTCCATCAGCACCACGTCGGGGCGGTATTTGGCCACGCTTTCCACCGCTGCACCGCCATCGCTGACGGTGTCCACCACCTCCATGTCGGGGTTGACGTTCAGCACAATCTTCAGGCTCTGGCAGAACAGCTCCTGGTCGTCCGCAATTACCACGCGAATCATATTGTTTCCTCCCCTTTCTGCCGCGGCCGCAGCCGGGCGGTCAGCGCAAAGCCACGGCCTTCCTGCGGCGGCCGGTTGCCGTACTGCAAATCGCCGTGCAGCAGGGCCAGCCGCTCCCGCATATGGCGCAGGCCGAATCCCTCGGGCTGGCCTTCCGCCATGCCCAGACCGTCGTCCTTCACGGTGATGACCAGCTCCGGCCCCTCGTAAGCCAGGCGTACCTCGATGTTGCGGGCCTTGCCGTGACGTACCGCATTGGTCAGGCTCTCCTGCAACACCCGGTAGACGGCTTCCTCCTCGTCGGGGGCCAGGTCCAGGTCGCCCGCATCCTGGGTGTAGTTCACCTTGGCGGCGGTGGTCAGGCAGAATTTTTCAATGGTATCCTCCAGGGCCTCGGCAAAGCGGCGATGCTCCAGGGCGTCGGGCCGCAGGGCATTGATGGAGCGCCGCACGTCGTTGAGCCCCTCCCGGGCGGTCTGGTTGGCCAGTTGCAGCTGCTGTTTGGCCTGGTCGGGGGCGGCGTCCATCAGCACCAGACTGGCGTCGGTGGTCATGATGATGCCGGTCAGGGTATGGCCCAGGGTGTCGTGAATCTCCCGGGCCAGCCGGTTGCGCTCCCGCAGTTCGGCCATATGCTCGGTCTTGTCGGCGTAGTCCTGCAGCTGGCGGTAGCTTTCCTGCAGCTGGGCATTGAGCTGCTGTACCCGGGTGTTTTCCTCCTTCTGGCCCAGGAACAACAGCACCAGGAACACCACAAAGAGCAGCACATGCAGGGATTCCAGTAGGCTTTCCACCCCGCCGAACCAGCTGCGGAAGGCGTCGGTGTAGTAAGAAAGATAGATGCGCAGCGGCACGCTGGGCACCAGCACCGAGGCAATGTCGTAGTCCGCCAGGGCGTACAACCCGGTGAGTACCGCAATGATGCCCGCCCGGCCCCGGCGGTCCTGCACGGTGTAGACCAGGTCGGCCAACACCATCAGGAAAAAGCCCCGGTAATAAAAGTCCAGGCTGGCGGCCTCCAGGGTGGCCAGCAGGATTTCGGCGGCAAACAGTGCCGCGCGGGTCAGGGGGCGCTGGGGCGCCAGCCGTCCCTTGCCCAGGATCAGGGCCGCCAGCGGTACAAACAGGCCCAGGCTCAGCAGGGTCATCTGCCAGGGCGGGGCCGGTACCAGCGAAGCCAGCGCCAGAAAATCCCGGGCCGCAAAGCCCCGGGCCAGGCGCAGCGTGGTCAGGCCGCGCAGCAGGGAATAGTAGAGCACCAGCGCCAGGTTGATGCCCAGCATCAGGGCGCGCAGGGTGCGCAGGGTACGGTCCTGTTTCATCACTGCCACCCGCCTGTTCCGTAGGCTGCCACGTTACCCTGTGTCAGCAGGGTCACCGGCAGCACAATCTCTTTCTCCGGGGTGCCGCCCTCCATGGCCAGGTAGGCCTGGTCCACGGCGGTTTCGGCCATCTGGCTCAGCATCTGGGCGCTGGTGGCGGTCATCAGGCCGTCGGCCACCAGGACCTTGCCCTCGGGGGAACCGTCCACCCCGTACACCAGGAATTGCCCCTGCAGCCCGGCCCCCTCAATGGCGGCCAGAGCACCCAGGGCGCTGGGGTCGTTCAGCGCCATCACCACGTTGGCCTCGGGATGTTCGTCCAGCAGCTGTTCCATCACCGGCATGGCGTTCTCGATCTGCCCGTCGGAGGAACCGGCCCCCACAATGGCAAAGCCCTCGTGCCCCTGCAGGGTATCCACAAAGCCCTGGATGCGGTCGGCACCGGAGCGGGCCGTCACATGTTCCAGCAGCAGGATGTTGGCGGAGTCCCGCACGCTGAGCAGGTGCTGGGCGCACTGGACCCCCGCCTGGTAGTTGTCCGACAGAATGGTGGAGGCCACCAGACTTTCGTCCTTTACCGGCGCGTCGATGACGATCACCGGCACCCCGGCGTCGGCGGCCATCTGCACCCCGGCGCTGACCCCCTCCCAGTCCACGGGGTTGATCAGCAGGGCCGATACCCCCAGGTCCAGCAAATCGGCAATCTCCTCGTTCTGGCGGTCCTGGTCCATCACGGCGTCCCGGGTCAGCAGCCTGTCACCCCGGGCTTCCACGGCGGCCTGCAGCCGCGCGTCCAGTTCCTGGTAAAAGGGGTTGTTCATCGTCATGTAGGTGGCGCCGATGAGCCGCTGCTCCTCGATGTGATCGGCCGAGTGGTCCCCCGGCAGCCAGAGCAGCGGTACCAGGGCGGCGGCCAGCAGCCCCGCCACCAGAAAGCCGCTGAGTACCGGCAACATCCGGCGCAGTTTCATGCATACCCCTCCCGTGTGCAATCTGGTTTTATTATAGTACGGCGGGCCGGGACAGCGCAAGTCGGAACCGGGCAGGATTTTTTTGCCTGGATGCCCGGCGGCCGCTGCCAAAAACTGTATGTTGTAATTACAACATACAAGGCGCCGCCCTTTGTTGTATCCTAACAACAGCACGGGGTGCTTCCGGCGCCCCGGAACTGCGCATACTACCATGACGGGAGGCATTTTTATGAACGCAAAAATGAAGAATATCGAGCTGGCCACCGTGCTCTCTCTCAAGGAGCAGATCGCCTACCAGCCGGGGCAGGTGGTCAGCAAGACGCTGGCCCAGAACCCGGCGGTGAGCATCACGCTGTTCTCCTTTGACAAGGGCGAGGAGATCAGCACTCATGCCTCGGGCGGGGACGCCATGGTCACCTGTCTGGACGGTGTGGGCAAAATCACCATCGATGGGGCAGACTATCTGCTGCACGAGGGCGAAAGCATCGTCATGCCGGCGGGACATCCCCATGCCGTCTATGGCGAAGAAGCCTTCAAGATGCTGCTCGTCGTCGTATTCTGATCAACAACAAGGAGAACCCCCATGAACGAAGCAATGTTTTGTTACCAGTGCCAGGAGACCGCCGGCTGCAAAGGCTGCACCCGGGTGGGTGTCTGTGGCAAACAACCCGATGTGGCCGCCATGCAGGACCTGCTGGTCTGGGTGACCAAGGGGCTGTCCGCCGTGACCACCGCCCTGCGCGCCGCCGGGCAGAGCGTTTCGGCCGACGTCAACCACCTGATCACGCTGAACCTTTTTACCACCATCACCAACGCCAACTTTGACCGGGCGGACATCGAGGCCCGCATCACCGCCACGCTGGACGCCAAGCGGGAACTGCTGGCCGGCGTGACC
This sequence comes from uncultured Subdoligranulum sp., assembly GCA_904374465.1. Taxonomy (GTDB): domain Bacteria; phylum Bacillota; class Clostridia; order Oscillospirales; family Ruminococcaceae; genus Gemmiger. The sequence goes on along the minus strand of CAJFFY010000004.1, from coordinate 55,980 downwards.
GACACCGCCGCCCTGCCCGAAGCCGCCCGCTGGGACGGGGAAGGGGACTGGATGGCCAAGGCCCGCACGGTGGGGGTACTCTCCACCGGGAACGAGGACATCCGCTCTCTGCGGGAACTGATCACCTACGGCCTCAAGGGACTTTCCGCCTATTCCAAGCACGCCAACGCCCTGCTGCAGGACGACGCCGAGGTGGACGCCTTTTTGCAGCGCGCCCTGGCCGCCACGCTGGATGACAGCCTGACCGCCGACGACCTGGTGGCCCTGACCCTGGAAACCGGCAAGTACGGTGTGGCGGGCATGGCCCTGTTGGACAAGGCCAACACCACGGCCTACGGCAACCCCGAAATCACCCGGGTCAACATCGGCGTGGGGACCAACCCCGGCATTCTGGTGTCCGGCCATGACCTGCGGGACCTGGAGATGCTGTTGGAGCAGACCGCCGGCACCGGGGTGGACGTCTACACCCACTCCGAGATGCTGCCCGCCCACTACTACCCGGCTTTCAAGAAATACCCCCACTTTGTGGGCAACTACGGCAATGCCTGGTGGAAGCAGAAGGAAGAGTTCGAGTCCTTCCACGGTCCCATCCTCATGACCACCAACTGCATCGTGCCCCCCAAGGACAGCTACAAGGACCGGCTGTACACCACCGGGGCGGCGGGTTACCCGGGCTGTGTACACATCCCCGGCGGCATCGGCGAGACGAAGGACTTCTCCACCCTCATCGAGCATGCCAAGCGCTGTGCGCCCCCCGCCGAACTGGAAACCGGCGAGATTGTGGGCGGCTTTGCCCACGCTCAGGTGCTGGCCCTGGCCGACAAGATCGTGGAGGCGGTCCAAAGCGGCGCCATCCGGAAGTTCGTCGTCATGGCGGGCTGCGACGGCCGCGCCAAGAGCCGGGAATACTACACCGAGTTCGCCAAGGCCCTGCCCGGGGATACCGTCATCCTGACGGCGGGCTGCGCCAAGTACAAGTACAACAAGCTGGACCTGGGCGACATCGGCGGTATTCCCCGGGTGCTGGACGCCGGCCAGTGCAACGACTCCTACTCGCTGGCGGTCATTGCCCTCAAGCTGAAAGAAGTCTTCGGGCTGGAGGACATCAACGACCTGCCCATCATCTACAACATTGCCTGGTATGAGCAGAAAGCGGTCATCGTGCTGCTGGCCCTGCTCTACCTGGGGGTCAGGAACATCCACCTGGGCCCCACGCTGCCGGCCTTCCTGAGCCCCAACGTGGCCAAGGTGCTGGTGGAAAACTTCGGCATCGCGGGCATCGGCACGGTCGAGGAGGACATGAAGCTCTTCTTCGGCGACAACGCCTGAGAGCGGTCCCCGGCCGGGAAAAAACGGGTGTCCCCTTGACAAACGGGGCAATTTCCGCTATAATACCTCCTCAAAAGGTGGACCTGCCAGAAAGGAAATGAATCCGCCTATGATTGCCGACGGCGACGCCGACCCGGCCCGACCCAATAGACCATAGAGAAAGCATAGCCCCGCCGATGTCCGGCGCAGGGCTGTGCTTTTTTGCGTTTTTGCCCGTTTTACCCTGTCTTTCAACAAAAAGGAGTACCTTTGTGGAAAATCTTCCCGCCCAAATTCTGTTACAGATCGTTTTCATCCTGCTCAACGCCTTTTTTGCCGGATCGGAGATCGCCTTCCTGTCGCTGAACAGTGTCAAACTGTCCAAGCAGGCCGAAGGGGGCGACAAGACCGCCGCCCGGCTGCTGGCGTTGGTGGAAAACCCCAACCGCTTTCTGTCTGCCATCCAGGTGGCCATCACCCTGTCGGGCTTTCTCGGCGCCGCCTTCGGCACCGAGAACTTCTCCGGCTACCTGACGGCCTTCCTGGTGGGGCTGGGCCTGCCGGTGTCCGCCGGCGTGCTGGGGGTGGTGTCCATGGTGGTGGTCACGCTGGTCATCTCCTTCTTTTCCATTGCCTTCGGCGAGATGGTGCCCAAGCGGATCGCCATGCAGCGCCCCGAGCCCTGGGCCCGGGCGGCGCTGGGGGTCATGGGCGGCATCAGCCGGATCTTTGCCCCCATGATGGCGCTGCTGGGCCTGACCACCAACGGCACGCTGAAACTCTTCGGCCTCAAGACCGAGGCCGAAGACACCGCCGCCAGCGAGGAGGAAATCCGCCTGATGGTGGAAAACAGCGGGGAGCAGGGCACCATCGCCCAGGAGGAACAGCAGTGGATCGAAAACGTCTTTGACTTCGGTGACCTGACCGCCAGCGACGTGATGACCCCGGAACCCGACGTGGTGGCCCTGGCCCTGGACGCCGACCCCGCCGATATCCTGCACACCATCCGGGAAATCGGCTGCAGCCGCTACCCCGTCTACCGGGGCAGCCCCAACGAGATCTGCGGCATCCTCAATGCCCGGGAGTTCCTGCTCAACGCCCAGCGCCGGGATCCCCAGCCGCTGGAAAGCCTGCTGCGCCCGGCCTACAGTGTGCCGGAAAACGTCCACGCCGACCGGCTGTTCCGGGATATGCAGGCCCGCAAACAGCATATGGCCGTGGTGGTGGATGAGTACGGCGGCACGGCGGGCGTGGTGACCATGGAGGACCTGCTGGAGGAGATTGTGGGCAGCATCTATGACGAATTTGACGAGGAGGAGCCCCAGCCCATGCTGGAAGTACAACCCGGGGTGTGGCAGGTGGCCGGCAGCGTGCGGGCCGAGGACCTGGCCGAGCTGCTGGGGGTGGAACTGCCCCCCGACGCCGACTATGACACGGTGAACGGTATGGTGCTCAGCTGCCTGCCCGCCATCCCCCGGGACGGCGCCCGCCTGTCGGTGGAAACCTGCGGTCTGCGCATCCGGGTGGAGGAATTCCGCACCCGCAAGGTGGTGCGGGCACTGGTGGAAAAACTGCCCCGGGAAGAACCCCCCGCCGCCGAATAAACCAAAGAACCGGACCCCCCGCGGGGGTCCGGTTCTTTTTGGGTCAGGGAGCAGCCACGGTACGGGCAATCTCCACAAAGCGGCGCAGCAGCCCGTTGTCCGACGTCCTGGCGTAGCACAGCCCGTAGGTCAGGGGCGGTACCCCCTCCAGCGGCAGGTAGGCCAGCCCCTCGGTCCCGCCGGAAGGCCGGGGCAGGATGGCGCATCCGTAGCCCGCCCGCACCAGGGTGCGCACCACCTGGGGGCTCTCGCTCAGGTGGACCTGCTCGGGGTAGAGCCGTTGGGCAATGCGGTTTTGCAGCTCCACCACCCGGGCGGGCAGGGCATAGGCACTGCAAAGCACCAGCTGCTGGCGGAACAGCGTTTCCTCGTCCACCGTCTGGCGGGTTGCCAGGGGATTCCCCGCCGGCACCACACAGCACAGGGGCACCTGGCGCAGCGGCACAAAATCCACCTCGTTGCGCAGGGGCAACCCCTCCGAAAAGCCGAACAGCACTTCCAGTTCCCCCTGGAAAAACAGGTTCAGCAGCGCCCGGTGGGGCACAATGCGCAGATAGGGGTGGAAGGCCTGAATCTCCCCCCGGCAGGCGGCCAGCACTGTGCACAGAAAGTCCAGGTCGGTTTCGCTCTCGCAACCGATGCGCAGGATGCGGGCGCCGGTGCTGCTGTGGTGCTGCACCCGGGCGGCGGCCAGGCGCAGCTGGCCCAGCACCTGCTTGGCATGCTCCAGAAAGATGACCCCCTCGGGGGTCAGCGTGACGGTGCGGGTGGTGCGGAAAAACAGCTTGGCGCCCAGCTCCTCCTCCAGGGTCTGGATCTGGCGGGATACCGCCGACTGGGTCACGTTGAGTACCTCGGCGGCCCGGGCAAAATTCAGGTTTTCCGCCACCTGCAGGAAACTCTCCAATTGTTGCGTATTCAAAGGCGGCCTCCTTGCATTGTTGCACTTTTGGCATCAATGATACCATTTTTTCACTTCTTTTTCAATATAAAACATGGTTTAATATGTAATGGGGTACAGTCGAAATTTGGCATACCGGGTCGAACCGGGTGTCCGAGCCCCTTCTCCCAGGCCGCTGTGGTGCGGCCGCAAATCTAGCAGAAAGAACGTACAAACATGGCATTGGATACACAGCAAACCAACTACCCCCAGGGCCTTGCCGCCGGCATCGACATCGGTTCCACCACCACCAAGGTGGCCGTGCTGGCGCCGGACAGCGGCGAAGTCCTCTACTCGGAATACAAGCGTCACCACGCCGACCAGGTGCACAGCGTCCTGCGTGTGCTGGATGCGCTGGCAGAACATTTCCCCGCCCAGACCTTCCGGATCTGCCTGACCGGTTCAGGTGCCAAGCCCATCGCCGAAGCGCTGGACCTGCCCTTCGCCCAGGAGGTGGCGGCCAACGCCGCCGCTTTGCGCCGCCGCTACCAGAAGGTGGGCAGCGCCATCGAGCTGGGCGGCCAGGACGCCAAGATGATCTTTTTCCAGACCGACGCGGCCACCGGTGCCCGCACCGTGGCCGACATGCGGATGAACGGCAGCTGCGCCGGCGGCACCGGCGCCTTCATCGACGAGATTGCCTCGCTGCTCAAGGTCCCGGTGGAGCAGTTCAACGCCCTGGCGGAACAGGGCAGCTGTGTCTATGATATCTCCGGCCGGTGCGGCGTCTACGCCAAAACCGACATTCAGCCCCTGCTCAACCAAGGGGTGGCCAAGGCGGACCTGGCCCTGTCGGCCTTCCACGCCATCGCCAAGCAGACCATCGGCGGTCTGGCCCAGGGGCTGGAGATCACCCGCCCCGTGGTGTTCGAGGGCGGACCCCTGACCTTCAACCCGGTGCTGGTGCGGGTTTTTGCCCAGCGTCTGGGTCTGGCCGAGGACGAGATCCTCATCCCGGCCCACCCTGAACTGATGGTGGCCTGCGGCGCCGCCGTCTGCGCCGAAACGATGTTCCGGGGGGACTGTGTGCCCACCCTGCCCGCCGACCTGCGGGACCGGCTGCAGGCCTGCCCGCCCCACGCCGTCAAAAGCGAGGCTGCCCGCCCCTTCTTTGCCTCCGCCGAGGAGCAGGCTGCCTTTGAACAGCGGCACCAGAAACCCACCCTGACTCCTCACGAGCCCCAGCCCGGGGAGGAGGTCTATGCTTTTCTGGGCATTGACTCGGGCAGCACCACCACCAAGTTTGTCCTGATGGACGATCAGGAAAATTTGCTGGATTCCTTCTACGCCTCCAACGCCGGCGAACCCCTCAACGTGGCCAAGCGGGCACTGCTGGCCCTGCGGGACCGCTACCGGGCGGCCGGGGCCAAGTTGCACATCCTGGCCGCCGGCACCACCGGCTACGGCGAGATGCTGTTTGCCAAGGCCTACGGCGCCGAGTACCACACGGTGGAAACGGTGGCCCACGCCCGCGCGGCCAAAAAGTATGTGCAGGATGCCACCTTCCTGCTGGACATCGGCGGCCAGGACATGAAGGCCATGTGGCTGGACAACGGCATCATCACCAACATTGTGGTCAACGAGGCCTGCTCCTCGGGCTGCGGGTCCTTCCTGGAAAACTTCGCCGCCTCGCTGGGCATTCCCACCAAACAGATTGCCGATGCGGCCTTCGCCTCCCGCCAGCCCGCCGTGCTGGGCAGCCGCTGCACGGTGTTCATGAACAGCAGCATCATCACCGAGCAGCGCAACGGCAAGAGCGCCCAGGACATCATGGCCGGGCTCTGCCGTTCCATCATCGAAAACGTCTTCACCAAGGTCATCCGGCTGTCCAACCTGGACTCGCTGGGGGACCGCATCGTCGTGCAGGGCGGCACCTTTGAGAACAACGCCGTGCTGCGCGCCCTGGAAGAATACACCGGCCGTCAGGTCATCCGGGCGCCCTACCCCGGCCTGATGGGGGCCATCGGCATCGCGCTGCTCACCCGGGAGCGCTACCACGAACATCCCGAAAATCAGACCTTCCTGGGCCTGGACGCCCTGGAAGATTTCACCTATCATCAGGAGGAAAATGCCCCCTGTCCCTTCTGCACCAACCACTGCAAGCGGACCATCCTGCGGTTCTCCAACGGCAATTCCTGGATCACCAACAACCGCTGCGAGCGGGGCGAGATCCTGGGCGACCCCAAGGATGAAAAAGTGCGCGCCCAGCTGGCCGAACAGCGCAAAAAGGCGGGGGCGGTGCCCAACCTGTTCCAGGAGCGGGAAAAACTGCTGCTGCGGGACTATCCCACGCCGCACCCCGTCCAGGACCGGGGCATCACCATCGGCATCCCCCGGGTGCTGGCCTTCTGGGATACGCTGCCCTTCTGGAGCACCCTGCTGCGGGGGCTGGGCTTCCGGGTCCAGCTGTCCGACCGCAGCACCCGCAAACTGTACGAAAACGGCATCTCCGCCGTCACGTCGGACACCGTCTGTTTCCCGGCCAAGCTGGTGCACGGCCACATCCGCAACCTGGTGGAGAAGAAGGTGGACCGCATCTTCATGCCGGTGGTCACCACCGTCCCCACCGAGAACACCCAGGTCACCAGCCGCTCCATGTGCGCGGTGGTCAAGGGCTACCCCCTGGTGGTGGGCAACTCGGACAACCCGGCCAAACAGTGGGGCGTGCCCTACGACGCGCCGGTCTTCCACTGGTATACCGCCGCCGACCGGGAAAAGCAGCTGGTACAGTATTTCGCCGAAACCTTTGAAATCCCCGCCGGCGAGTGCAAGCGGGCCCTGCGCGCCGCCGAGGAGGCCGAGCGCGCCTTCCACACCACGCTGGAAGCCCGCGGCCAGGAGGTGCTGGACCAGGTTACCCGGGAAAACCGCTTTGCGGTGATCCTGGCCTCCCGCCCCTACCAGAACGATTCGCTGGTCAACCACGAACTGCCCGAGCTGTTTGCCGGCATGGGCATCCCGGTGCTCACGGCGGATTCCGTGCCCGGCACCGAGCAGGTGGACCTGCATATGAGCCGGCTGGACATCGTCAACAATTTCCATGCCCGCATGCTGTCCGGCGCCATTCTGGCCGCCCGCAATCCCCACCTGGAATACGTCCAGCTGGTCAGCTTCGGCTGCGGCCACGACGCCTACCTGTCCGACGAGATCCAGCGGCTGATGAAGGAAATCTCCGGCAAGATCCCCCTGATCCTCAAGGTGGACGAAAGCGACGTACAGGGACCGCTGCGCATCCGGGTGCGCTCCTTCCTGGAGACGGTGTCCATGCGCCGGGCCCAGCAGGTCAAGCCGCCCGAGCCCCAGCCGCTGCAGGATCCCTATCCGGTCAAGTTTGCCAAGGCCGACCGGCAAAAGACCGTGCTGGTGCCCAACACCTCCCATGCTTTCTGCCGGCTGCTGTCGGCGGTGTTCTGCACCCAGGGCATCCGGGCGGTGCCCCTGGCCGTGGGCCGGGAGGATGCCATCCGGATGGGTAAGCGCTATGTGCACAACGATATCTGCTTCCCCGCCCAGATCGTGGTGGGCGAGGTGCTGGCTGCCCTGGAAAGCGGGCAGTATGACCTGGATCACACCGCGGTGGCCATGGCCAAGTACATCGGCGATTGCCGGCTGACCCATTACAGCGCCCTGCTGCGCAAGGCTCTGGACGATGCCGGGTTTGCCAAGGTGCCCATCCTGACCAATGACGACAAGGACGCCCATGACCTGCACCCCGGGTTCCGGCTGAACCTGCTGTCCTCGGTGCGCATCGCCTTCGGACTGCCCATGATCGACGCCCTGGAGGAACTGCTGCGCAAGATCCGCCCCTATGAACTGGAGCGGGGCGCCGCCGACCGCGCCTTTGACAAGGCCATGGACGCCCTGGTGGACGGCATGGAACACGGCGGCGTCAAGGGCGCGGCCGAGGGCTTCCGCCACGGCATCCAGCTGATGAAGGAGGTCCCCTACGACCGGTCCCACCTGCGGCCGCGGGTGCTCATTGTGGGCGAATACCTGCTCAACTTCCACCCCGGCGCCAACCGGGACATCGAGGCCTACCTGGAACGCAACGGCTTTGAGATCATCGAGGCCCGGATGACCGATGTCATCCAGAAAACCTACTTCTACCAGGACTGCCAGGTCAAGGAACAGCATGTGGGCCGCAGCCCGGCGGAAAAAATCTGGTTCAGCACGGCGGACCGCCTGTTCGACGCTGCCCATGACCTGACCGACCGCATCGCCTCGGCCCATCCCCTGTATGAGAAGGCGGCCCGCATCCAGGACCTGGCCCGGCTCAGCGATCCCATCATCCCCCACACCTTCGATGCGGGCGAGGGCATCCTGATCCCCGGCGAGATCCTGCACCATGCCCAGCAGGGCTGCCGTGCCTTTGTCATTCTGCAGCCCTTCGGCTGCCTGCCCAACCATGTGGTGGGACGCGGTATCACCAAAAAGATCAAGGAGCAGTACCCCGATGCCCAGATCCTGCCCCTGGACTACGACCCCGATGTGAGCTTTGCCAACATCGAAAACCGCCTGCAGATGCTGGTGATGAATGTGCGCCACGGCGCCGCCAGCGGACGTACCCCCGGCGGTACGCTGAACCAATCCCCGCGGCAGGGCTGAGCCCGGCCGCCCAAACACAAAAGCGGACGCTGCCCCGAAGGGCAGCGTCCGTTTTTGTGTGCGGCAGGCGGTGTGCGGACGGCCGGTTACCGCCGGCTGAACAGCAGGGTTGCCAGGTCCAGCACTGCCTCCACCAGGAAGGCAATGGCCACAAATTTCCACAAAAGGGCCACGGTGGCAAAGGGATCGGCCAGGATCACCGCGCCGAACAACAGCGTCAGCGCGGCGCCGGTCAGCGCCAGGTACCAGTACCGCTGGCCCAGCCGCCACAGGTCCACGGCGCACTGCAGCTTGTTCAGCCCGTTGAGCAGGGTCACCACGCCGTACACCACCGTCAGAATGGGAAACGTCATGACGAACCACTGCCACCGGAAGATGCAAAAGCCCCCCGCCAGCAAAAAGACCAGACCGGTCACCAGCCCGCCGCTCCGGGCAGCCACCGCGGCTTCGGTCCGCCAGTAGCCCACCAGCCGGGCAATGCCCAGCGCGGCCAGCAGCACCCCCAGGGCCACAAAGACGGCAAAGGTAAAGCCCCGGGGGTTCAGGAGCAGCAGCACCCCGATCACAAGCTCGCCGATGCAAACCAGCAGGCTCATCAGATTGCGGTCCATGGAATGAAGATGTTGTTTCATGCACAGTCCCTCCCGGCATTGGTATGCGACGGGACGGGGGTTTTTATACCCGTACCGCCTGGGGTTACCCTAGCATATTCTGCCCCGGGGGACAAGGGACAAAAGCGCCGGTTTGTGCCCGGCCGGTTTTGCGGTACGCGCCGGGGCTGCAGCCCACGGTCTGGCGGAAGATGCGGCAAAAATAATTGGCGTCCAGAAACCCGCAGTACTGGGCCACCGTCTGCACCTGCAGCCGGGTGGTCAGCAGCAGATGGACGGCCAGGCGCATCCGCTCCTGGAGGATGAATTCGGTCAGGGTCTGGCCGGTTTCCCTTTTGAACCGGGCCGAAAAGTAGCTGGCGTTGCAGCCCAGCAGCGCGGCCAGGGTGTGCAGATTCAGGGGTTCGGCCAGGTGCTGCCGCACATACAGCATGGCCGTCTGCACCGGTCGGGAATAGTTTTCGGCACCGTGCTGCTGCACCAGCAGGCAGTACTGGTCGGCCATTTCGTGGACCAGCTTCCGGGCCGACGCGGTGGTGGGCAGTTTTTCGATGCGGGCGGCAAAGGTGCGGGAAAGATCATCCAGGTAAATGGGGTGTACGCCGCCCTGCTGGGCGGCCTTGCGCAGCAGGGTGTTCAGGACGATGCAATAATTCTTGATGTTGCGCACCGGGTCGGACAGCCGGGGCTCGGTGGCCACATCCAGGTCGACCCCATGCAGGACCCGGCGCAGCCGGGCACGGTCCCCTTCGGCCACGGCCCGCAGCAGCTGGTCCTCCAGCTGGTAGCGGTTTTCCAGCCGCTGCATGGCGGTGGAAAGATCGGCTTCCCGGGCTGTGACGGAGAGGGCCGTGGGGGAAAGCTCGTCCTCCAGGCTGATGGAGCGCACCTCCGCCTTGCGGCCGTACAGCGCCTCACACAGGCAGTACACCATGCTGTAAAAAACGCTGTTGTCGGTGATCTGGGGCAGGGTGGGGTAGAACTCCTCCAGCAGGTGGGTGCGCACGGGCGGCAGCTCGTAGCGTTCGGCCATTTCCAAAATCTGCTGCGCCGAGGGCAGCAGGGAAAGATAGGGCCCCACCACCATGCCCCGCGGCGCCCCGGGCAGCCGGAAAAACAGATAGTGCAGGTAAAAACAGTCGGTCACATGGCAGAGGATGCCCGGTTCCAGAAGGGGAAGAAAGACCCGGCACCCGGCAAAAACCGACGGTTCCACCCCCAGCTGACGGCGCAGCCCTCCGTCAATTTCCAGATCTCCCGCGGCAGGCAGGGAAAACTCCTTGCTGCCGATGCCTGCCCGGTAGATCACTTGCAGAAAAAAATAAAATTCATCCTGGCAGTCCATGCGAATATCCCCCCTTTGTCACGATGAGCAATCTATACAGCCAGTATCTGCTTTTTTCTGCACAATGACAAGAGGAAAAACAAAAATCATTAAGAAATTACACAAAATTATTCTACTTCATGCGGGGCGGATTCTGGTAAGATAGAGACAGTGCCCGGACCAGGCGGATTCCCGGTCCGGAAGTTTCAGCATTTTTTCCTGTTCATGGATCGCTGCAAAGGAGCGTCTGTTATGAGAAACATCGTCAACATAAACCGCAAATGGGCTTTCCGCAAGGGGGCTGCCCGCCCCGACGCCTGGCCGGCCGACTGGGACATCGTCAACCTGCCCCACACATGGAACAACATTGACGGCCAGGACGGCGACAACGATTATTGGCGCGGCACCGGCGTGTATGTCCGGCCGCTGCGCCGTGCCGATCTGCCCCGGGCGGACGTCTATTTCCTGGAAATCAACGGCGCCAATTCCTCGGCGGAAGTATGGCTCAACGGGGAAAAGCTGGCCGCCCATGACGGCGGCTATTCCACCTGGCGGGTGGATCTGACCCGCCATCTGCAGGAGGAAAACCTGCTGGTCATCACGGTGGACAACGCCCCCAATGACCATGTCTATCCCCAGGTGGCAGACTTCACCTTCTACGGCGGTCTGTACCGGGACGTGAATGTGATCTGCCTGCCCGCCACCCACTTTGATCTGTCCTACTACGGCGGCTGCGGGCTGCACATCACCCCGGAAGCCGACGGCCGGGTACAGGTGGAAAGCTGGGTCAGCGGCCCGGCGGAAGGCAGAACACGCTGGACCAGATGCGGGAGCTCATTGTCCAGAACCACCACCACGCCTCCATTGTGGTCTGGGGGCTGAGCAACGAAATCACCATGAAAGGGGACAAGGACCCGGACCTGCTGGCAAACCATCACCGGCTCAACGATCTGTGCCATACCATGGACCCCACCCGCCCCACCGTCATGGCGGCTATCAGCATGTGTCCCACCGACAGCCCCTACCTGGAAATTCCCGACGCGATTTCGTACAACCATTACTTTGGCTGGTATGGCGGCGATACCGCCATGAACGGCCCCTGGTTCGACAAGTTCCACGCCCAGCACCCCACGCTGCCCATCGGCTGCAGCGAATACGGCTGCGAGGCGCTGAACTGGCATTCCGACACCCCGCAGCAGGGCGATTACACCGAGGAATACCAGGCCCATTACCACGAGGAACTGATCAAGCAGCTGTTCACCCGCCCCTATATCTGGGCCACCCATGTGTGGAATATGTTTGATTTTGGTGCCGACGCCCGCAACGAAGGCGGCGAAAACGGCCAGAACCACAAGGGCCTGGTGACGTTTGACCGCAAATACAAAAAAGACGCCTTCTATGCCTACAAGGCCTGGCTGTCCGACGAACCCTTTGTCCATCTGTGCGGCAAGCGGTTTGTGAACCACACCGGGGATACCGTGCAGATCACCGTTTACTCCAACCAGCCGGAGGTGGAACTCTTCGCCAACGGCAGTTCGCTGGGGGTGCAGAAAGCCCCGGACCACTTCTTCCGCTTTACGGTGCCCAACCGGGGCAAGACCCACCTGGAAGCGGTGGCGGGAACCTGCCGGGACACCGCCGACATCTGCCATGTGGAGACCCCCGACGAGCGGTACCGCCTGCGGGAGCAGGGGGCCATCCTGAACTGGTTTGACATCACCGAGAAGGAGGGTTACTTTTCCCTCAACGATCTGATCCGGGATATTGTGGCCGTACCGGCCGGCAAGCAGATCATTCTGCAGCTCCTGGACTCGGTGGGGATGGGCGACCAGGGCACCCGGTCGGAGGAATTTGCCCGGATGATCGGCGGCTTTACCGTGCTGCGCCTTTCCGGTCTGGTGGGGGCCCTGGGCGAAAACAAACTCACCAAAGAAAAACTGCTGGCAATCAATGCACAGCTCAATACCGTGCCCCGGGCATGACCCATTTTCCGGTCGGCGCCCCGCTCTTTGTACAAAAGGGCGGGGCGCCGCTTTTTGGAATTCACAATTCTCAAACAATTCCCCAACGGCGCCGCAACATTGGTTTGGTAAAATCCCGCCGCAGGCGTATAATACGGGTAGAACAACCATAGAAAGCGGGGAACCAAAATGGTACATATTCTGGTGGTGGAGGACGATGCCACCCTCAACCGGGCAGTCTGCGTCTACCTCAACGACAGCGGCTTTGCGGCCACCGGCTGCCTGACGGCCCGGGAAGCCTACGACGCTCTGTACAGCCGCCCCTTTGCGCTGATCATCTCGGACATTATGATGCCGGAGATCGACGGCTTTGCCTTTGCCGAAAGTGTGCGCCGTGTCAACCAGACCATTCCGCTGCTCTTCATGTCCGCCCGGGACGACCTGCCCGCCAAACAGAAGGGATTCCGCCTGGGCATTGACGACTACATGGTCAAGCCCATCCAGCTGGAGGAACTGCTGCTGCGGGTGCAGGCGCTGCTGCGCCGCGCCCATATTCAGATGGAACGCCGGCTGACGGTGGGCAATCTGACGCTGGACGCCGACGCCATGACCGCCACGGTGGACGGGGCCGAGGTACCCGTCACCACCCGGGAGTTCAACATCCTGTACAAGCTGTTGTCCTACCCCAACAAGACCTTTACCCGGGCCCAGCTGATGGACGAATTCTGGGGCGTGGATTCCGACGCCAGCCTGCGGGCGGTGGATGTGTACATCACCAAACTGCGGGACAAGTGTGCCGGTTGCGACGGCTTTGCCATCCGCACGGTGCGGGGCTTGGGATACAAGGCGGTGCTGGTATGAGGGCAACGGGAAAATTTGACGACGCACGGGTCAAGCGGGAACTGTTCCCGGTCTCCACCTTTGCGCTGTTCTTCGGGGTGTTTGCGGTGTTCACCACCGTGCAGATGGTCATGATCGGCCAGGTCATCGACTACCGCAGCCTGCCGCTGGGCAATGTCGTGGCGGTACTGGCGTCCTGGGCGGCGGCCGCCCTGGGCTGTACCGTGGCCACCGGGCTGGTCATCCGCCATTACTACCAAAAGCCCCTGGAGGAGGTGGCGGCAGCGGCCCGCCAGGTGGCGGCGGGGGATTTTTCGGTGTATCTGGCGCCGCGCCATCCCCTGGACAAAACCACCCATCTGGATGTGCTCTGCCTGGATTTCAACAAGATGGTGGAGGAACTGGGCAGCATCGAGACGCTGAAAACCGACTTCTTCTCCAATGTCTCCCACGAAATCAAGACCCCGTTGGCCGTCATCCAGAACAATGCCGAGCTGCTGCAGCAGCCCCGTCTGTCTCCGGCCCAGCGGCAGGATTGCCTGGCCGCCATCCTGCAATCCACCCGGCGGCTGTCCAGTCTGATCACCAACATGCTCAAACTCAACAAACTGGAAAAGCAGGTGATCCAGCCGCTGCCCCAATCCTACGATGTCTGTGCCCAACTCTGCGAATGTGCCCTGCAGTTTGAGGACCAGTGGGAGAAAAAGCAGATTGATTTTGCCGCCGACCTGGAGGACCGCTGTACCCTGACGGCGGATACGGGCCTGCTGGAACTGGTGTGGACCAACCTGCTGTCCAACGCCGTCAAATTCACCCCTGCGGGCGGCCGGATGAGGCTGGTGGAGCGCTCCGACCGGGACAGCCTCACCGTCACCGTGTCCGACACCGGCTGCGGCATGGACCGGGCCACCCAGGAACGCATCTTTGACAAATTCTACCAGGGCGATACCTCCCACGCTACCGAGGGCAACGGCCTGGGTCTGGCCCTGGTGCGGCGCATCCTGGAACTTTCGGACGGTACCGTCACGGTACAAAGCACCCCCGGGCAGGGCAGCACCTTCACCGTGCGGCTGCCCCGGGATATCCTGCGGGAGGAAACACAACCATGAATTGCAACGGGTATGAGTACAAGACCGTCGCCGCCCCGGACGGGGAAGTTTCGCTGCTGTTGGACGGGTATGCCAGCTTCGGCTGGTATCCCGACGAAAACCGCCCGGCACCAGGCCGGGGCAACGTGGTCACCCTGTATCTCAAACGGGACCGCCGTCGTGCCAACAAGGTGGAGCTCACCCGGCTGCAGCGCCATTTCGAGGCCTGCGTGGGAGAGGTGCACCGGCTGCAGCAGGCCCCCCGCCGGACCGCCACCGGCCGGGCCCTGGCTGTGGGGCTGGCGGGTACCGCCTTCCTGGCGGGGGCGGTGTTTGCCGTCACCCACACACCGCCGCTGTATTTGCTCATGACCGTGCTGGCGGTGCCGGGTTTCGGGGGGTGGGCGGCCCCCGCCCTGTTCTATGGCCGCTGGCTGCGTCGACGGCAGGCGGCCCTGCAGCCGGCCCTGGAAGCCCAGTATGACGAAATCTGGCGTCTGTGCGAAAAGGGCCGCGCCTTGCTGTGAACCGATGAACCGGTGCCGCGCTGTTCGGCACCGGTTCTTTTTTTGAATTTCATATTTCCGCAACACAATCCCCGCAAAGCACAAACAAAGGGGGACTATACTGGCACCGTCACCACAGGAAAGGAGCGACAGCAGATGCAAACCTATCGACTGAAACCCGGCAAACTGGGCCGGAAACTGCAGGGAATCTACCGCGGGATGGAACGGGCCGTGGTGGGCCGCTACCAAAAGATCGAAGACGCCTTCGTGTCCCGGTTCCTGGAACCCAGCGACGAAACACACAACGGAAAGGAAGACTGACCCATGAAAAAGAAAGATTTTATCACGCTGATTCTCAGCACCGTCGGCGGCATCCTGTTCTCGCTGGGGCTCTGCATGGCGCTGCTGCCCCAGTGGGGCGTGTTTTACCAGGGCGCGGTGCTGGCCGCCGTGGGGCTGGCGGTGCTGCTGGCCATGGGGCTGGTACGCCGCAAAATGAGCGGCAAACCGGCCATCGTGTTCAGCGCCCGAGCCGTGGGCATCACGCTGCTGGGGGGGTTCGGCGCCATGGCGCTGGGGCTGGGTATGTGCATGACGATGGTCTGGTCCCTGCTGGTGCCGGGCATCGCCGTGGGGCTGGTGGGCATTGTCCTGCTGCTCTGCCTGATTCCCGCCGTCAGGGGACTGGAATAACAACATACAAAAACGCACCGGACCCTTTGGTCCGGTGCGTTTTTTTGTGCGTTCAGTGTCCGGCGGGTTTCTGCTCCACCAGATCCCGCTCGGTGGTGCGGTCGGCGTGCAGCAGGGCAAAAAAGGGAATGCCCAGGGGAATCAGCGTGACCCAGATGGACCGGCCGCCCAGCAGGTGGCCGAACACCGCGCCGGTGATGACGCCGGTCAGGAAAAAAGCCAGCATGCCAAAATGCCGTGCCAGCCGCAGGCGGTGGCTTTTGTCATCGCTGTGGCGGTGGTGCCATTCCTTGGCCAGACCGATGCCCACCTGCCGGATGTGGTTGGTCACAAAGGTGGTGGCCACCGGTACCCCTTCCGCCTGGCGGAAGGTATTGTACTGCATGGAGGCCAAAAAATTGATGGCCACCTGGAAAATCTGCACCGGGGCGCTGTCCGGCACAAAGCCCAGCAGGAAGACGGCGGCCATTTCCAGCCCCAGCAGCAGGGTGTCCCAGCGCACGCCCCAGTGATGTTTGATGGGATTGGGGGCCAGCTCCGAGACGAAGGCACCCAGGATGTAGGCTGAAATCGGGACCAGATAGTACAGGGCTTCCCCCCACCGGCAACTGCCCAGGGCAAGCCCCATGAGCACTACGTTGCCGGTCTGGGCATTGCAGAAGATATGCCCCCGCAGCAGGTAGGTGTAGGCGCCCCAGAACCCGGCGGAAAAAATCAAGGAAAAATAGACCCAGGTTCGTTCGCAAGTGAGGAAGTGTTTGTCGATTGACTTAAATTCTTGCACGTTGTACCGCTCTTTTCTTGGGAAGAGTTACACAAAGGTGTTATTTCCATTATACACCGCCGGCCCCAAAGCGCAATGCTTTTTTTGCAAAAGAAAACCGGCCCCCGCAAGGGCCGGCCGCCCGCCGGGGAGTGTCAGCGGGCAAAAATATGAATGCATACTCCATCGGTGCCCCGGGGTTCCAGGGTCCCGTAGAGGTCTGCCGTTTCCAGCCACTGCAGCGACGGGCAGTCGGTGCAGAGGTGCGGGTGGGTGGTCATGGGGGCGGCGGGGTCATCGGTCTCGCCGTTGTTTTCAATAAAGATATGTCCGGCGTGGCCGGTACCATCGGTCCCCTCCAGGATATACCGGGCCGAAAGGCTCAGGTGCCCCGCCGTCATCTTCTGGGTGTCCACTCCGCCGGGCAGGATGCGGCCCCGGAAATTGGGACAGTCCACCGTGCCGGTGAAAGCCACCATCTGGCAGCTGCCCCGGGCACCCTCCACCCGGGTGACCCCGGTAATGTCCACCAGGACGGTCAAAACTTCCTGTGCCATCTTCACCGGTCTCCTTCCGCCCCCAGGCCGTGCAGGGCCAGCCACTCGCAGCAAAGCCGGCCCCAGTGGTGGATGTGGGGGATGTCGGCCGCCAGGTCGTTTTCCCCGTCGGCCATGGCCAACCCGTGCACGCCGCCTTCAAAAATATGCAGTTCATAGGGGACACCGGCATCCTGCAGCGCTTTGGCCAGGCACAGGCCGTGGCGGCCGTCGTCGCTTAGCGTCTGCCAGATGAAGAAGGGCGGGGTTTCGGGGGTGATATGCTTCTCGGTGGCCAGGTAGTAGCGGTCCGCCGGGTTGATGCCGAAAAGGTCCGGCGCATTGGGGTCGGCCATAAAGGGGCCCGGGAAGGAGACGCTGCTCATGGCGCCGTATCCCACCACGCAGGCATCCATCCGGCAGGACAGCCGTTCCACCGGGTCGGCCGCGTCGGGGTTGCCGTCGTCGGCATAGACCGCGCAGTTGCCGCCCAGCATGCCGCCGGCGGAAAAGCCCATGGCGATGATCCGCTTGCCGGGACCGAACTGCCCGCTGCGCAGCAGCCGCAGGGCCCGCTGCATGTCGGCAATGGCATCGTGCCGGTCGTAGGGCAGCAGCCGGTAGCTCAGGATGGCGGTGTGATAGCCCGCCTGGTGGAAGTACCAGGCCACGTTGGGGCCTTCGCATCCGGTGCGCCAGCTGAAACCGCCGCCGTGGGCCACCAGGATGGTGGGGGCGTTCTCATGCCCGGCCGGCGCGGGAATGTACACCAGGTAGGGCTCCCCCTGCAAGGGGTCCCGGTCGTCCCAGCCGGGGGTGCCGTCGGGCCAGAGCGGCGTCTTTTCGAAGGGAGCCATTCCCCGGTTCCACAGTTCCAGGTTGCCCTTGGTGTCCGGGGTGCCGTCGGGCAGCCGATGGAAGGCAATGTTGCGGATAAAGGTATGCTGTGCCACTGCCTGCTGCAGCAGCGTTACGTTCTTTTGATACTCCATGGCTTATGCCTCCGTCAGGAAATCCAGCGCTTTCTCCAGCTGGGAGCGCACAAAGGCAAAATCGTGGATGCCCGTGCCTTCCTCGTAGCGGAAGGGCACCCCCTGCTCGGTGAGAAATGCCTTGAATTGCTGGTTGTTCTGGTACAGAAAATCCTCGGTGCCCACGCAGAAGAAGATGCGGGGCAGGGGGTTGCCGGCGGCCACCCGGGTCTTGACCAGATATTCGGGGTTGTTGGGGCTTTCCGGCAGCGCGGCCGGCTCCCCGAATACATGGCGGTAGTAGGCATAATTGGCGATGGGGTCCTGGGTTTCGGGCGTCATGGCAGCCACCTGGCGCTGAATCAGTGCGGCCGAGAAGGCCGCCACCCGGCCGAACCGTTCCGGATAGGCCAGGGCAGTGTGCAGGGCACCGAAACCGCCCATGGAAAAACCGCCGATGCAGGTGTCCGCAGGCGCAATCTGCAAGCCGAACAGCTTCTCCACATAGGCAGGCAGTTCTTCCCCCACAAAGGCGGCGTACTGCCGCCCGGTTTCGGGGCCGTCCAGATAGAAGTCGTTGCCGCCGTTGG
The DNA here is from genome assembly GCA_904374465.1 of uncultured Subdoligranulum sp. GTDB lineage: Bacteria > Bacillota > Clostridia > Oscillospirales > Ruminococcaceae > Gemmiger. Next base: position 37,640 of record CAJFFY010000004.1, on the reverse strand, counting down.
GCAGCACAACAGCCATGTTGTACCGCCCGGCCAGTTCGGAAATGGGGGTGTTGTACAGCCAGTCGGTCTCACAGCCGGAATAGCCGTGCAGCAGGAACAACAACTTCATGGGCCGCCGGAAGTGGGGGTTATCGCCCACCATCTCGGGGGGCAAATCGTTGGGAAGCAGCGCGGTAAAGGTGGTAAAACGCCGCAGCGCGTTGGAAAAAAATTGTACGGTACAGGTTGCCATTGCGATTCCTCCTTATTTGCGATCCAGAACTCCGTCCTTGTAAACGATGCCGATGTCCCCGTAGGCCAGCCGGGTAAAGGTGCCGAAGGGGGTGGGGTAGGGCTGACCCAGATCCTCGCCCCGCAGCAGCAAATCGGCGGCGTGGGCAAACTGGTCCAGGATGCTGTTGTCCACCGGTACGGCATGGTGGCTGGGCCAGGTGATGTCAAACCGGTCCCGCAGCCCCTGCAGTTTGCGGATGGTGGCGGCATACTGGGATACCGTGCCGCAGTATTCCAGGCAGAGCAGCACGTCGGCCTTGCAGCAGGTGTCGGCGGTGAAGAGCCGCCGGCGCTCCACGTCCAGCAGGCAAAGGGAACCCAGGGAGTGCCCCGGCGCCTCGATGACCTCCAGGGTGCGGCCCCCCAGGGCAAAGGTATCCCCCTCGCCCAGGAAGCGCAGCTGCTCGGTCATGGGGTGGGGCAGCCGGCTGCGGTGCAACCGGTACAGGGCTTCGTCGGCGGGGTGCAGCCAGACCGTCTCGAACTGATAGTTGGCCCCGATGTGGTCAAAATGCCCGTGGCTGTTCACCACCGTCAGGGGCAGATCGGTCAGGCTGTTTACGATTCCCCGCACGTCCACCGTGCCAAAGCCGGTGTCCAGCAGCAGGGCCCGGTCGGTGCCGGTCAGCAGATAAAAGTAGGCGCTGTTGTGCTCGTCGTATTCCTCGATGCGCCAGCTCTGTTCGTCCAGCGGCGTGATGCGATACTCCATGGCGATCCCTCCTCAGTCCATGTCCCGGAAGCGGAGCAGCTGCAGGCCCAGGGCTTCGGCGCGGGTGGCCCAGGCCGGGTCGGTGGCCGACCGGTATTCCAATTCCCGTTCGTGGGCAACCACTCCCGTCGGGAACTGCCGGTTGCAGAAAGCACAGCTTTCCGGGCTGTACTGGGCGGGGTGGATGATATATAATGTTACACAGTCCGGCAATTTTTGCAGCCAGGCATCGGTGTTTTGGGCAAACGCCGGGTAAGTGGGGGCAAAATCCGGTCCGCCCCGGTACAGGTCGTCGTAGTCCGAAGCATAGCGCAGCCCCTTTTCGCGGCACCACTGCCGCAGGGCGGCGTCCAGCCCCGGGATGAACCGGGTGGGGAACATATGTCCATCCAGATAGCTCACCGGCAGGCCCAGGGCGGTCAGGCGATCCAGCTGGGCGCAGGCCTCCCGCAGGACCTGCTCCACCGGCGGCGCGGCGGCGGCCATCTCCTCCCCGGATGGGTAAAAGGAGCCCTCCCCGTCCAGCAGGGCGGCAATCTCCTGCCGGGGGGCACAGGGCGTCCACTTGACCGGGTCCCACTCGGAATTCACGGTCAGATGCAGCCCGATGTCCACCCGGTCGGCCAGGGCTGCCAGCGCTTCGGCGCCCTCGGCCAGCCGGGCGCCCGGCGCCATGCAGGAAACGTTGCGCACCAGGTAGCCGCAGCGCACCGCCTCCAGAATGGCTGCGTTGGCCGCCTGGGCGGAACCGAAATCATCGGCCCGCGTGATCAGCTTTCGAACCATGGAAAACACCTCTTTCTTGTACCAGTATAGCAAAGCCGGTGGGTGGTGGTTTTGGATTTCAAGACTTCCTTTTCCAAAAAAGAGAGTTCTGCCCTGGCCGAGGGTTCCTCACGCAGACCAAAACATTATATAGTATAGAAGGAAAGGTTTCTTCGGTGAGAGGGAGCGCGCTCCCCTCTCCCGACGGGAGAATGGCAATGAAACTGACGAGAAAAACAAAACAGAATAAATCGTTTTTGCAGGCCATGACCGCCATGATGCGGATCCAGCTCTTTCTGGCGCTGGTGCTCATGGTGCTGTTCCTGGTTTTTACCTGGCGCAACACCCAGGAACGGCAGCGCACCGAGCTGGGCAACTACACAGCCATCTATGCCAGCCAGATCGAAAACCGGCTGGACCGGGCCGAGGACATGCTGGCGGAACTGGTGTACGACAACGCCAACCTGAACCAGCTGCGCAGCAGCGACGAAGCCACCCGCCAGTATGCGGGGGTGCTGCTCTACAACGAGATGGTCAGCCTGCTGCGCACCAATACGGGGGCCGAAATGGTGGTGGTGGCCGAGGTGAACCAGGAGCAGGTCATCGGTGTCAAGGAAGCCGGCTTCCCGCTGGATGCCGAACTGGAAGTCAAGGAGCTGGCCATGGACTGTGCCAGGGCGGGCAACCGTTCCGCCCGCTGGCAGGTCTTCCGGGGCAAGGAACGGATCTACCTCTACCGGGCCCTGGTACAGGAAAGCCGTGCGGTGCTGGTGGTGGTGTCCACCGATACGCTGCTTTCCGCCTTTCCGTCCGAGGAAATCTCCGACACCTGCTTCCTGCTTACCGACGAGGCGGGCAACATCCTGGACGCCGTGGGTGACCAGGCGGACAACTTGCCCGGTACCCGGATAGACGGTTTGCCCCAGACCGGTATGCGGGTGGGACACACGCTGGGCAAAGCGGATTATTTCCTGTTTGGCTACCAGCGGTATCTGGATTTTTCCCGCCTGAGCGGATACGTGATCCTGCTGTTTGCGGTGATCCTGGGATTGCTGGCCTTTGACCTGTACTACGGACGGCGTACCCGTCAGGAACTGCTGGTCCCCATGGAAGCCATGACCCAGGATATGCGCCGCATCCAGGAGGGACAGCTGGAACTGCGCATCTCCACCGAGAGCGACAGCGTGGAGTTCTGTACCCTGGTGGATTCCTTCAACCGGTTGGTGGACGAGATTGTCCACCTGAAGATCGACTCCTACGAGAAACAGCTGGCGTTGATGGATACCGAGCAAAAGTATATCCGTCTGCAGATCAAGCCTCACTTTTTCCTCAACGCCATGAGTACCATCGTGGGCCTGAACCGGGCCGGCAAGAGCGAGGCCATCGAAACCTACATCAACGCCCTGTCCAAAAACATCCGGTATATGTTTGCTTCGGGTCTGCACACCGTTCCCCTGCAGGAGGAAGTCCGCCATGTGGAAAATTACTTCGAAATGCAGGAACTGAAATACCCCGACGAAGTGCTCTACTTTGTGGATGTGGATGAGGGGCTGGACGACTGGCCCGTTCCCCAGATGCTCCTGCACACCCTGGTGGAAAACGAGTACAAATATGCCGTGGCAGCCGGGCATCAGACCATGGTCCTCATCAAGGTGGAAAAGGTGCGCTGGCAAAAGGAGGACATGCTCTGCATCCAGGTGGAGGATGACGGCAAAGGCTATCCCCAGGAGGTGCTGGACTCCATCAACAAGGGGCAGGGCGGTCCCCGGGCGGACGGCACCCGGGTGGGGCTGGCCAGCATACGCCGTTTGCTGGAACTGATGTATGACCGAAACAATCTGCTTGTGCTTACCAATGTGGAACCCCACGGCGCCATGAGCCGCGCCTATATTCCCGCCAAACCCGTGCATGAAAATCGACATACCGGCGTGCAGGAAGCCGACTTGTAAAGTCCAAGGAAGAGAAGGAGAAGACCATGCGCATCTTATTGGTAGACGATGATACCGTCATTCTGGACGATCTGCGCTACAGCATCCACTGGGACAAGCTGGGCATTGACCGGGTGGACACCGCCCAGGATGCCGCCACCGCCAAGGAAATCCTTGCCCGGGAGCCGGTGGACATTGTGATCAGCGACATTGAAATGCCCCAGGAATCCGGCCTGGACCTGCTGCGTTGGTACCGGGAAAATAACCTCAAGGGCAAGTTTCTGCTGCTGACCTGCCACGAAAGCTTCCGGTACGCTACCGCCGCCCTCAAACTGCACGCCGGCGAATACCTGATGAAGCCCTTCAACGTGGAAATGATGGAACTGGTGCTGCAGAAGTTCATCCAGGAACTGCAGCGGGAAAAAGAGCAGGAGAGCGCCCGCATCCTGGGCCAGTGGATGACCTCCAACATCCGGGAAGCCCGGCTGGCGCTCTGGAGCCAGATGCTCAGCACCAACCCCAAGTCCCGGTGGGAGGATCTGATCAAGGAAGCCCGCAATCCGGCGCTGCGCATTGATGAAACCTGCGATTATCGGCTGGTGATTGCCCGGGTGACCAATCTGGAAGCCGACTATGACAGCTACGGCAAAAGTCTGGTGAACTTTATCCTCACCAACATCCAGTCGGAGGTTTTCTTCGGCCAGCCGGAAAACAGCAACATCCTTGTCTATGAGTTCCCCAACTACACGCGCCTGGTGACGATCTGCCCCGAAATGGACGAAGAAAAACTGCGGGAGCGGTGCCGCCTGACCCAGAAGCACTGCGCCAAGATCCTTTCGGCCACCCTGACGTACTGCATCATGGCCCCCTGCCATGTGGGGGATTTCCCCAAAACGCTGGAAAAGGGCAGCAAGCTGCTGGAACAGTGTGTCTCCTTCTACGGCGAGGTTTTCAGCGAGGACCAGGTGGAGGCCCACCCGGCGGAGGAAGAGTCGGTCCTGCAGATGGAACAGCTGGAGGATTTTCTGGCCGTGAAGGACAAGAAAGGGTTCCTGAGCTACCTGAAAAAGGAACTGGAGATCCGGGTCAAGGCAAAAGCCCTGGATGCCAATATGCTCAAGACAATGATCCGGGAGGTCAACCAGGTCATCTACGCCCATCTTGCCGAGCAGGGCATCCAGATCTCGCTGCTGCTCAACGACGCCCTTTCCCTGCAGATGTCGGCCAAGGCCGACCAGTCTGCCGCCGATATGATCCGCTACGAAAACTATCTGCTGGACAAGGTTTTTGCCTATGAGGCCGAGCTGGAAAAATCCAAGGGGCTTATCCAGCAGATCAACGAATACATTCACCAGCACTATGCCGAGAACCTGACCCGCAGCGAAATCGGCACCGAATTCTATCTGGTGCCGGAATATCTGGCCAAAATGTACAAAAAGAAGACCGGCATCGCGCTGAAGGACTATATCAACGACTACCGCATCCAGCAGGCCAAACAGATGCTGGCGCACAGCGACAAGCAGGTGGGGGAAGTGGCCGTGGATGTGGGGTTCGGCAATCTTTCGTATTTTTCCACCCTTTTCAAAAAAAGCACCGGCATGACCCCCGTGGAGTACCGCAAACAGGCCGGCAAAAAATAAGGAAACTGCACACAATTTTTGTGAAGAATTGTACACAATTTGTACACAAATCCCGTTTTCAAAAATCCACCTCTTATTTATGAAAGAACATTTGCCCTGGTACAGCTATAATGGAGTCATCAAAATAAACGGAACAGGGAGTGTTTCCACATGAAAAAAATCATCGCATCCCTGCTGGCAGCCGGCGTGGCAGCCAGCATGCTCACGGCCTGCGGCGGCTCGGACAGCAGCTCGGGCAGCGAGTACGACCAGGTGGTATATGCCTTTGCCACCTTCAACAACATCCCCACCAACGAAGCTCTGGACGAGGTGGAGGAAGCCATCAACGTGATCACCCGCGAAAAGATCGGCGCCGAGATCACCCTCAAGCCCATTGCCATTGCGGACTATTCCCAGTCGGTCAGCCTCTCCCTGCAGGGCGGCGAAAAGATCGACATCATGGAGTCTGTGGGCGACTTCAACAACTACCTTTCCACCGGCATGGCGCTGGATATCACCGACCTGATCGACAGCTGCGCCCCCGAAACCAAGGAGCTGGTGGGCGACGAATGGCTGGCCGCCTGCGAGTATAACGGCGCCCTGTACGGCATTCCCGACTACAAACCCATGGCCCTGACGCCCATGCTGATCTACCGTCAGGATGTGGCCGATGAGCTGAACCTGGATATGTCCTCGGTCTCCAGCATTGAGGACCTGACCGATATCTTCGCCCAGATCAAAGCTGCCAAGCCCGACATGACCCCCCTGGCCATCGTCGAAACCGGCAACGTGGGCGTCTTCAACCTGCCCTACGGCGTGGACTACCTCTCCGATGACTACAACCAGCCCATCGGCGTCCTGATCGGCGACGACATGACCGTGCAGGACTTCTACTCCACCGACTTCTTCAAGAACAAGGCCACCCTGGTGCGTGACTGGTACAACAACGGCTACGTCATGAAGGACGCCGCCACCACCACCTCCACCTCCACCGAGCTGATGGCCTCCGGCAACTACTTCGGCTGGATCGCCGCCTACTCCTACCCCGAGGCGGACACCGCGGCCAGCTTCGTTTCCCAGTGCGGCGGCTATCCTCTGGGTGCCAAGACGCTGGATAAGGCCTACCTGTCCACCGGCGGCATCAACTCCATCTCCTGGATGCTGGCGGCCAACACCGACGTGCCCGAAGCCGCTATGAAGTTCCTCAACCTGACCTACACCGATCCCGAAATTGCCAACCTGATCATCTGGGGCATCGAGGGCCGTGACTACGTCCTGGACGAGAACGGCAACGCCGCCTACCCCGAAGGCCAGGATGCCACCACCGTTCCCTACACTGCCCAGATCAGCTGCGGCGTGGTGGGCAACCAGTTCATCCAGTACCTGCCCGTGGGCTCCAGCTACGAGTCCCTGGAATGGGAAAAGGAGCAGAACGAGACCGCCGATGTCTCCCCGGCCATGGGCTTCTCCTTTGACTCCAGCAACTACACCACCCAGTACACCGCCGTGCGCAATGTGCTGACCCAGTACCTGCCCGGTATCTTCTGCGGCTCTGTTGACCCCGAAACCGAGATCCCCAAGATGGTCGAAGCCCTCAACGCGGCCGGCTATCAGGATATCCTGACCGCCAAACAGGAACAGCTGGACGCCTGGCTTGCACAGCAGTGATGCAGAGCCTTCGGCCCTATAAACGGAGGGATCGTCAGTGAAATCCAAGGCAAAGAAAAAGGCGAGTCTGCGGCAGAATCTGCCGTTGCTGCTCATCGCCGCCCCGGGTATCATCTACCTGCTCATCAACAACTACATTCCCATGGCGGGCCTGTTTGTGGCCTTCAAAAAGTACAACTTCATGAAGGGCCTCTTTGGCAGTGACTGGTGCGGCCTGGAAAACTTCAAGTTCCTGTTCGCCACCAAGGATGCCTGGATCATGACCCGCAACACCTTGCTGTACAACGTGGTGTTCATCATTGTGGGCACGGTGTTTGCCATCGCCATTGCCATCATGCTCTGCGAGCTGGGCAAGCGCATCCGCGTCAAACTCTTTCAGGCGGCCTTCCTCATGCCCAACCTGTTGTCCTGGGTTGTCATCGGCTTCATCGCCTTTGCCTTCCTCAGCGCCGAAACCGGCTTTATCAACAAGTCCATCCTGGAACCCCTGGGCATTGAGCCGGTGACCTGGTACATGGAGGAAGCCCCCTGGCCCTTCATCATCGTGCTGGTCAACCTGTGGAAGAATGCCGGTTACCAGTCCATCGTCTACATGGCCAGCATCAGCGGCATCGACCGCTCCATGTATGAGGCGGCGGTGCTGGATGGTGCCAGCAAGATGCAGCAGATTTTCCGTATCACGCTGCCCAACCTGAAACCCACCATCATCACCCTGACCCTCATGAGCGTCGGCCGCATGTTCTACTCCGACTTCGGCCTGTTCTATCAGGTGCCCCAGAACTCCGGTGCGCTGTTCAACGTCACCCAGACCATCGATACCTACGTGTACCGTGGCCTGATGGAATCCAACAACATCGGCATGTCCGCCGCGGCCGGTTTCTACCAGTCCATCGTGGGCTTCCTGCTGGTGCTGGTGGCCAACTGGGTCGTCCGCAAGCTGGACTCCGACAATGCACTGTTCTAAGGAGGCAACACCATGACGGAAAGTAAAACATTCAACCGGGTGGCCACGCTGATCCTGACGGTGCTGGTGGTGCTGACACTGTTGCCCATCGTGCTGATTGTCATTGCGTCCTTCACCGATGAGAACGCCCTGCTGCAGAACGGCTACAGCTTCCTGCCCAAAAAATGGAGTCTGGACGCCTACTACTACATCATCAAGCAGGGAACGGTGATCCTGCGGTCCTACGGTATCTCGGTGCTGGTCACCGTGGTGGGTACGCTGGCCAGCCTGATCATCACCACCACCCTGGCCTATCCCATGGCCCGCTCCACCTTCAAGTACCGCAACGTCCTGTCCTTCTTCGTGTTCTTCACGATGCTTTTCAACGGCGGCATCGTGCCGTCCTACATCATGTGGACCAACTACTTCCACATCAAGAACACCATCTGGGCGCTGATCGTGCCCAATTACCTGGTCACGGCGTTCAACGTAATCCTGGTCAAGAACTTCTACCTGAACAACATCCCGGCTTCGCTCATCGAGGCCGCCCAGCTGGACGGTGCCAGCGAACTGCAGATCTTCTACAAGCTGGTCTTCCCCATGGCCCGTCCCGTGGTGGCCACCATCTGCCTGTTCACCGGCCTGTGCTACTGGAACGACTGGACCAACGGTTTGTACTATGTGGACGACCAGAAACTCTACAGCATCCAGCTGCTTCTGATGAAGATCATGAACAACATCGAAGCACTGAAAGCCAACGCCAACCTTATGGGTGCGGCTGCGGTCAGCCTGCCCGGCACCTCGGTGCGTATGGCCATCGCCTTTATCGGAATTCTGCCCATTTTGATCATCTATCCCTTCGTGCAGAAATATCTGGTGGAAGGTGTCGTCATCGGCGCTGTCAAGGGCTGATTTCCAGGGGGCGCTGCAACGTGCAGCGCCCCTTTTTTTATCGCATCACAAGGGTCCGGAACCCTGCCGGGCCCGGGAGGAAGGATATCTATGAAATACCAGACCATCGCCTCGCTGGGGGAACGCCTGCACCCGCTGGGCCGGACCCTGCCGGACCCCCAGACCGACATTCTGTATTGTGACTGGACGCTCAGCGGGGTGGAACTGTGGTTCCGCGGCAGCACCCTGCTGGCGGACCTGTGCGCGCTGCCCGGCGCCGAGATGGACCGCAGCCCCCTGACCGGGCAGATCACCGAGCGCCCCACCTGGCCCTGGTGTGCGGTCATCCTGGATGAGGAGGAAATTCCCGCCGCCACCTTTGCGGTGGAAGGGGAATCGTGCACCCGGCTGCTCTTCCACACGGACGGTGAGGAAACCCACCGCCTCCGGCTGGTCAAACGCACCGAGAACGGCAAGGGCTATTTGGGGGTGCGCGGCTTCTGGACGGACGGGGAAATCCTGCCCCCGCCGGACCGCCCCGCGCCCAAGCAGATCGTCTTTATCGGCGATTCCATCACCTGCGGCTTCGGCAATACCACCGAGGAAAAGGACCGGCCCTTCTTCTCGCCCGACGAGGACGGCTGGCAGTCCCACGGGGCAGTGGCCGCCCGTATGCTGGGAATGGAACCCACCCTGGTCAGCAGCTCGGGCATCTGCGTCACCACCTACCGCGGCTGGCCCCACCCCTACGCCATGGACGGGCTGTATGACTATACCGACCGCATGCTGGAGGACAAGCTGGGCCGCACCGAACTGACCCGGTGGGACTTCGCCGCCCATCCGGCGGACTATGTGGTGCTCAACCTGGGCACCAACGACGCCAACGGTCTGGCCCTGGAAGGCGCCGAAGGTCCCGCCCATCACGCCCGGGCCTACCGGGCATTCCTGGAGCACCTGCGCGCCGTGCATCCCGGTGCCCACATCCTTTGCGCCCTGGGCAGCATGGATTATTACCTCTACACCGACCTGCAGCGCATCGTGGCGGAGTATCGCCGCGATACCGGAGACCACCGGGTGGAGTGCTTCCGCTACCCCAAGATGGATATTGCAGACCCGGTGGGCGCCTGCGGACATCCCCATGTGAGCACCCACCGCAAGATGGCCCGCGCTCTGGCGGACCGTATCACCGCCCTGGAAGCGCAGGGCTGACAGAAAGGAAGATTTCCCATGACAAACCGCGAAGTGATCGACAAGATTCTGGCATACCACCCCACCCTGGAAAATTACCACGGCTGCGACGAGTACAAGGCCGGCAACCCCGACACCCCCTGCACCGGCATCGTGTCGGCGCTGGTGCCCACCGTGGAAGTCATCCGCAAGACGGCGGCACTGGGCTGCAACCTGCTGGTGACCCACGAGCCCATCTCCTACCAGACGCCGGACTTCCCCACCTGGCGGGGCAGCTACCCCAACCGGGTTTTTGAGGAAAAGGAACAGCTGCTCCGGGAAACCGGCATCACCGTCTGGCGGGACCATGACCATATGCATGCCCACAAGCCCGACTCCATCTTTACCGGCGTCATCCACTACCTGGGCTGGGACGACTACTACAAGCCCAGCGACAAGGTGGGGCTTTTCCCCATCGACCTGCCCGAGACCACCGTTGCGGAACTGGGGCAGTATCTCAAGGAAAAACTCTCCCTCAACGGGCTGCGCTATATGGGCAATCCCGGCGACAAGATCCACCGCGTGGCCATTGTGGGGCATCTTTTCCCCAACTGCTTCATGCCGGAAGGCGTCGGTGAGGACGGCTTCTACCATGATTACGCCATGGAAGTCATCCGGATGATGGAGCAGGAGGGCGTGCAGGCCATCCTCCCCGGCGAGATCATCGAATGGACGGTTCTGGCCTATATCCGGGACGCCATCGCCCAGGGCAAACCCATGGCCTGCTACAACATCGGCCATTTCAACTGGGAAGAACTGGGTATGAAGTATGCCGCCGACTGGATCGGCGACCTGGTGGATCACCAGCTGCCGGTGCACTATGTGCCCACCGGGGATGCTTTCTCTTATCTGTAAGGAGCGGGAGGATACCGTATGACCGCAATTCATGCAAGCCGTTCGGACGCCGTCACCGCCGCGGAACAGGAGCACCAGGAACGGGTGCGCCGGTTGGCGGGAGAGTGTATGGTGGTGCTGGAAAACCACGGGGTTCTGCCGCTGGCTGCCCCCTGCAAGGTGGCGCTCTTCGGCAACGGAGCCCGGGCCACCGTCAAGGGCGGGACCGGTTCGGGGGATGTGAATGCCCGCCGGGTGGTCACCATCGAGGAAGGGCTGGAAGCCGCCGGCTTCACCGTTACCACCAAGGACTGGCTGGACGCCCAGCAGGCGCTGACCGAGCGCGACTACCGGGACTACTGGGCCCGTACTGAGGCCGAGGCCGCCCGCATCGGCCAGGAACCCATGTTCGTCAGCTGGGCGGATCCCTTTGTGCCCCAGGAAATCGCCCCCTTCTCGGCGGCGGCCGACCCCGCGGGGGATACCGCCCTCTTTGTGCTGGCCCGCAACTCCGGCGAAGGGGCGGACCGCTACCACAAGCCCGGCGACTACCAGCTGCTGCCCGGGGAAAAAGCCCTGCTGGAAACCCTGGGCAAAAGCTATGAGCGGGTCATTGTGCTGCTCAATGTGGGCGGCGTGGTGGACGTGCCGGCCATTGCCGCCACACCCGGGGTGGGGGCCCTGGTCCTGATCGGGCAGAGCGGGGCCGTGGGCGGCCACGCGGTGGCGGATGTGCTGCTGGGCAAGACCGAGCCTTCCGGCCGTCTGGCCGCCACCTGGGCCCGCCGCTATGAAGACTACCCCGCGGCGGCCACCTTCAGCCACAACAATGGCCAATGGAACGAAGAATATTACACCGAGGGCATCTATGTGGGCTACCGCTACTTCGATACCTTCGGGGTGGAACCCTTCTATCCCTTCGGGTATGGTCTGGGGTACACCACCTTTGCCCAGCGGGTGGACGCAGCGACGGCGGATGCCGAACAGGTGCGTCTGACCGTCACCGTCACCAACACCGGCGCCCGGCCCGGGCGGGAGGTGGTCCAGGTCTATGCGTCGGCCCCCTACCATACCCTGGAAAAGCCCTGGCAACAGCTGGTGGCCTTTGCCAAAACCCCGGTGCTGGCCCCCGGCGAGCACCGGCAGCTGACCCTGACGTTCCCGCTGACCCGGCTGGAAAGCTATGATCCCGACCGGGCGGCCTATCTGCTGGAGGCAGGCCGTTACACCATCCGGGTGGGACACCACAGCCGGGACACGGTGCCGGCGCTGTACATCGACCTGGACGGGGATGCCCTGACCAAAATTGTCAAAAAAATCTGTCCCCTGGACTGTGAACTGCCGTTGCGCACCCGCCGGGAAACCCGACCGCACCCCGAGCTGGCGGTGGAAGGGGCCCCGGTGGTCGTTCTGCACGCGGCCGACATCGCCACCCGGCGGGTGACCTACGCCGGGGAGCCGGATCCGCTGCCGGCGCCCCCCACCGACCACTGCATCACCATGGAGGAGGTCCGCGCCGGAAAGTGGACCCTGGAACAGCTGGTGGCCCAGCTGACGGTGGAAGAGATGGCCGACCTCTGTGTGGGAACCGCCCGGGAAGGGCAGGAGGGCGCCGACAGCATCATCGGCGCGGCCGCCCTCACGGTGCCCGGCGCGGCGGGGGATACCTCGGTGCGGCTGGCGTACCGGGGTGTGACCAATATGGTCAACGCCGACGGCCCGGCGGGGCTGCGGCTGGCACCCCATTTCCGGGTTACGGCACAGGGACGGATCCTGGCCCCCTCCAAGGCGTTCAGCGAGTATGCTGTGGACTTCCCGCCCCGGCAGCCCGGCGATACCGACTACTACCAGTATTGTACCGCCATCCCGGTGGCCAGCCTGCTGGCCTGCTCCTGGGATCTGGATCTCATCGAAGCCATGGGCGATCTGGTGGGGGAGGAGATGACCCGCTTCGGCATCCGGGTCTGGCTGGCCCCCGGTATGAACATCCAGCGGGATCCCCTCTGCGGGCGCAACTTCGAGTATTTCTCGGAGGATCCGCTGCTCAGCGGTCTTTGCGCCGCCGCCGACGTGCGGGGCGTCCAGCGCCATTCCGGGGCGGGGGCCTGCATCAAACATTTCTTCGCCAACAACCAGGAAGACAACCGTATGTCGGTGAACGAACACATCGGGGAGCAGGCCCTGCGGGAAATCTATCTGCGCAATTTTGCCGAGGCCATCACCGCCGGCAATCCCCAGTGCCTCATGACCTCCTACAACCTGGTCAACGGGGTGCATACCGCCAACAGCTACGATGCCATCACCGCCTTTGCCCGGGAGGAAAACGGGTTCTCCGGCTATGTGATGACCGACTGGTCCACCAGTTCGGCCCGCATCACCGCCCAGGTCAGCCGTCCCGATGCCTATTATCCCTGCGCCTCCTCGCCGGCGTGCATCCGCGCCGGCAACGACCTGCAGATGCCCGGCACCCAGGAAAATATCGACGACATTGTGGCCGCCGTGCAGGACGGCTCCCTGCCGCTGGGATACCTGCAGCGCTGTGCCCTGCGCATCCTGCAAGCCCTGTAAATGCAAACAGCCAAAGCCCCGGTTCAAAGTTTCCCGGGGCTTTTTGCGTGTACAAAAAAAGACCGGGGTGCCCGGCAAGGGACACCCCGGATGGGAAGAAAAAACGGCGACCGGCCTCAGGCCAGGTGCAGTTTGCGGTAATAGCGGTCCACCCAGGCGCCGTAGAGCACGCCGCCCACCACATAGAAGACGGCGGTCATGGCAAAGCCCACCGGCAGACCGGTGACCTCCTGCAGGCAGCCCATGAGCAGCGACCCGATGCCGATGCCCACATCGTAGGACAGCATGTAGGTGGCGTTGGCCACGCCCCGCTGGGGCGCCGGCGTGGTGCCGGTGACAAAGGACTGGAACAGCGGCTGCAGGATGCCGTATCCCAGGCCGAAAAAGAACCCGGCCAACAGCAGATGGACGCCGCTGTTCAGGAACAGGTAGCTGGCCATGGTCAGGATCAGGATGACCAGGCTGGCAAACACCAGTACCCGATGCCGGCCGGCGTCGATCATCCGCTGGGTGGACAGCTTGGAGAGCAGCATGCCCACCACCAGGGTGATGTAAAAGTAGGGCAGCCAGGGGGAGAGGTTTTTCTCCTGGGCCAGGATGGAGGAGTAGGCGATGACCGCCCCGTAGGGGATCATCAGGAACATCATGTTCAGCATGAAGGGCAGCGCCGGGCCGTAGATGGAATCCCGCAGGGAAAATTTCTTGCGCTGTACCTTGTCTGTGACTTCGGCACCCTGACCCAGGACGATATCACCAAGCGGCTTTCGCTGGACAAAAGTGTCATTGCCAAGACGGTGTCCAAGCTGGTGGAGCTGGGATTTTTACAGCGCAGCCAGAGCGCCCGGGACAAGCGCACCTACGACATCCGCCCCACCCAGGCCTCCTGGGAGGTCTACCCGGCCATCCAGCAGCAGATCGACGGCTGCTTTGCCCGGATGACCCAGCGAATGACCCAGGCCGAGCGGGCGGAGTTCCGCCGGCTGCTGGCCCTGGCGGCGGAGACCACGCTGGCCCAGGAAGACTGAAAACCCACAAATGCGCAAAACCAGGGAGTTCCCGCGGGAACCCCCTGGTTTTGCATTGGGATAGGAAAGAAAAAAGAGAATGGCAAAAATGGATTATTCCTGGCCGGGCACCCGGGGCAGCTTGGCAAAGCTGGCTTCCAGTTCGGCGTCGGTGGGAATGGTATCGGTCATCTGGCCGTCGTGGAATTTTTCGTAGGCCACCATGTCAAAGTAGCCGGTGCCGGTCAGCCCGAACAGAATGGTCTTGGCTTCGCCGGTTTCCTTGCAGCGCAGCGCCTCGTCGATGGCCACCCGGATGGCGTGGCTGCTCTCCGGCGCGGGCAGGATGCCTTCCACCCGGGCAAACTGTTCGGCGGCCTCAAAGACCTTGGTCTGTTCCACGGCCACCGCTTCCATCAGACCGTCGTGGTACAGCTGGGCCAGCACGGGGCTCATGCCGTGGTAGCGCAGCCCGCCCGCGTGGTTGGCCGACGGAATGAAGTTGCTGCCCAGGGTGTACATCTTGGCCAGCGGGCAGACCATGCCGGTGTCGCAGAAATCATAGGCAAACTTGCCCCGGGTGAAGCTGGGGCAGGAGGCAGGCTCCACGGCGATGAACCGGTAGTCCGCTTCGCCCCGCAGCTTCTGGCCCATGAAGGGGGAGATCAGCCCGCCCAGGTTGCTGCCGCCGCCGGCACAACCGATGATGATGTCGGGCTTGACGCCGTATTTGTCCAGGGCGGTCTTGGCCTCCACCCCGATGATGCTCTGGTGCAGCAGCACCTGGTTGAGCACGCTGCCCAGCACATAGCGGTAGCCGGGGGTGGTGGTGGCCACCTCCACCGCCTCGCTGATGGCGCAGCCCAGCGACCCGGTGGTGCCGGGGTGCTCGGCCAGGATGCGGCGGCCCACCTGGGTGGTGGTGGAGGGGGAAGGCGTCACCGATGCGCCGTATACGCGCATGACCTCCCGGCGGAAGGGTTTTTGCTCGTAGGAACATTTGACCATATACACCTTGCAGTCCAGACCCAGGTAGGCGCAGGCCATGGACAGGGCGGTGCCCCACTGGCCGGCGCCGGTCTCGGTGGTGACGCCCTTCAGGCCCTGCTGCTTGGCGTAGTAGGCCTGGGCGATGGCGCTGTTCAGCTTGTGGCTGCCCGAGGTGTTGTTGCCCTCGAATTTGTAGTAGATTTTGGCAGGGGTCTGGAGCTTTTTCTCCAGGCAGTAGGCCCGCACCAGCGGGGCGGGGCGGTACATCTTATAAAAGTCCCGGATCTCGGTGGGGATGGGAATCTCCCGGGTGTCGTTGTCCAGTTCCTGGCGGATCAGCTCATCACAGAAAACCGGCCGCAGGTCGTCGTAGCCCATGGGTTGGCCGGTGGCGGGGTTCAGCAGGGGGGCGGGCTTGTTTTTCATGTCGGCCCGGACGTTGTACCAGGTGCGGGGCAGTTCCTCTTCGGACAGGTAGATCTTGTACGGGATGTTCTCTGCGGCCATGTTGCGGCTCCTTTCTGTGCGCCGAGGGGAACAAAAAAGACCTTTGTCCCACAGGGCAGTGTGAAAATACCCTTTGGGACAAAAGTCTTTGGACTTCTGCGGTGCCACCCAAATTGACGAGATGCTGTCTCGCCCGCTCGTCCGACGTGCCAACACACATCGTTCCCGCTAACGGGGGAAATCCGTCGGGACCTACTGGGGAAAATCTCCCGTTGGGCCCGCCCTCGGCAGTCCATTCGGCCCGGACGTTTCCGCCGCGCTCTCACCCTCCGCGGCTCTCTGGGGAAAACGGCTCCCGGTCTACTCTTCTGCGTCATCGGTTTTTCGATTCAACGGTTTAGCTCTTTAACTCGTTGAATTGCTTCGGACTATACCAGAAATGCCGCCCCCTGTCAAGAGGGACGGCATCTTTTTGTTGGATTAGCCAATACAGAGTGAATAAACCTGGTCGATCTGTACAAAAATCATCGGCAACCGTTCACGCCACAGGCAGGGCGCTGCTCGGCGATCTCCTCGGGGCGCACAGGCTCCTGGCCGATCCAACCCAGCGCCTCGTCCAGGTCAAAGGTCTTACGGCCGTCCTCCCGGACAAACAGCGGTACCCCGATGCCGCCGTGTTCCCGCACGGGGGCAAAGACCGGGTCGTGGTCCCGCAGGGCCAGAAATTCCCGCAGGTTGGCGGTGCTTTCGGTGATGTCGACATACTCCGCCGCAAAGCCACGGCGGGCCTGCAGGGCCCGGTAGTTGCGGCAATCAATGCAGATGGGTGTTCCATAGACTTTCATGGCAAAAACCTCCTGTTTCCGATAGTATAGCCCCAGGGAGAGGCCATGCAAGAGAAAAATACAAATTGTATATTTTATAAAAAATAAACAAAGCGAAAAATCAAGCCAGCCAGTCGGACCACCGGTCGGCAAACAGATTGTCCTTCAGGCAGACGAAGTAGAAGGCCCCTTCCATGGGGGTGTCGGCCAGGGTGAACTTGGCCAGGGTACCGGCGGCCAGCTCCCGCTGCACCACCGGGGCGTACAAGAAGGAAATCCCCAGCCCGTCGGCCACCAGCGACTTGATGGTGGAAAAATCGCTGATGGTGGTCACGCTGCCAAAGCTGTGCAGCGTGCGGTTCTGGCGGCGCAGGGCGTCCTCCAGGATGGCGCGGGTACCCGAGCCGGGCTCCCGCAGCAGCAGCCGTTCCCCGGCCAGCTCCTCCAGCGTGACGGCCCGCCCCGCCAGCCGGTGCCCCGGCGGGCAGACCCCGAAAAAGGCCTCCCGCTGCATCAGGCGGGCATCGTAATGGCTGCGCTCAAAAAAGCCTTCCACCAGGGCAAAGTCCAACTGGCCGGCCTCCAGGGCGCGCAGCAACAGCTGGGTATTTTCCACCATCAGGGAAAAATCCGCCTCGGGGTGGGCGCGCAGGAACCGCTCGATGCGGGGCGCCACCAGGTACTCCCCAATGGTCTTGGAGGCCCCCACCCGCAGGCAGACCGGCGCCGGGGCGGCCATGGCAGTTTCGATGCGGGCGCTGTTGTAGGCCATCGACCGGGTCAGGTCCCGCAGCCGCAGCCCCGCCGGCGTCAGCGAAAGCACCTTGCCCTCGTACCGGAACAGCTTGCAGCCGTAGTGTTCTTCCAGATATTGAATGTGGTGGGTCACGGCGGGTTGGGTCAGGCAGAGCCGTTGGGCGGCCCGGGTGTAGTTCATCGTTTCGCATACCGTCAGAAAGGTATTCCAGCGCGGGTCCAGCATAGACGATCACCTATTCCGTAAAATTATGGATATATTACAATTCTTCATTTTATTTTATGGCAAAACCGGCGTATAATCAAGGGCGTTGCCAAAATCTGTCAAAAAAAGTGAGTGTGTCGCTATGGAATCCTTGAAGAAAACCCTGCCCGGTCTGCTGCTCTGCCTGGTGCTTGCCGTGCCCAGCTGGCTGCTGGGCCACGCCTTCCCGGTCATCGGCGGGCCGGTCTTCGCCATCCTGGCCGGTATGCTGGTGGCGCTGATCCTCCACGACAAGACCCCCTTCCGCGCCGGCATCGCCTTCACCTCCAAAAAGGTGTTGCAATATGCCGTCATCCTGCTGGGCTTCGGCCTCAACCTGTCCCAGATCGCCCAGGTGGGGCTGCTGTCGCTGCCCATCATCTGCACCACCATCACCATGTCGCTGCTCATCGCCTTCTTGCTGCGCAAGCGGCTGGCCATGCCCGCCAACGTGTCGGTGCTGGTGGGGGTGGGTTCCTCCATCTGCGGTGGGTCGGCCATCGCCGCCACCGCCCCGGTCATCGGTGCCGATGACGACGAGATTGCCCAGTCCATCTCGGTGATTTTCCTGTTTAACATCCTGGCGGCGCTGTTTTTCCCCACCCTGGGCGGCGTGCTGGGCATGAGCAACGAGGGCTTCGGTCTGTTTGCCGGTACCGCCATCAACGACACCTCCTCGGTGACGGCGGCGGCCTCCACCTGGGACACCCTGCACGGTACCGGCGGCTCGGTGCTGGCCTACGCCACCATCGTCAAGCTCACCCGCACGCTGGCCATCATTCCCATCACGCTGGCGCTGGCCTTCTGGCGCACCTGGCAGGTCAAGCGGGGCGGGCAGGTCTCCAACGGTTCCTTTGAACTGAAAAAGATCTTCCCCTTCTTCATCCTGTTCTTTGTGCTGGCCTCCATCCTGACCACCGTGGCCACCGTGGCCGGCGTGGACCCCGCCGTCTTCCAGCCCTTCAAGGAACTGTCCAAGTTCTTCATCATCCTGGCCATGGCGGCCATCGGCCTCAACACCGACCTGGTCAAGCTCATCAAAAACGGCAGCAAACCCATCTTCATGGGTGCCTGCTGCTGGGCCGGCATCACCGCCGCCAGCCTGGTAATGCAGCATCTGGAAGGGCTGCTGTAAATGCCCCAAGCCCCGGACCCTCGCGGTCCGGGGCCTTTTGCGTGGAGCCCTTGACGGGGCGGCTGCCGGGGACTACAATACAAGGCGGACTGTCTGGGGCTGGCCCCGGCGGTCCATCCTACCCCTGGGAGGCGTTTTTGTTTATGATCCTGTATTTTTCCGGTACCGGCAACGGCCGGTATGCCGCCGAACTGCTGGCCGACCGCCTGCAGGACCGCTGTCTGGACAGCTTCCGGTTCATCCGGGACGGGGTGGCCGGGGACTTCACGTCGGCCACGCCCTGGGTGTTCGTCATGCCCACCTACGCCTGGCGAACGCCCCGGATCTTCCTGGACTGGCTGCGCACCGGCCGGTTTGCGGGCAGCAGGGATGCCTATTTCGTCATGACCTGCGGCAGCGACATCGGCCGGCCGGAACCGGAACAGCGGGCCTTCTGCGCCGAGAAAAATCTGGTCTACCGGGGCACCCTGCCGGTGGTCATGCCGGAAAACTACATTGCCATGTTCCAGGCTCCGCAGCCCGACGAAGCCCGGCAGATTGTGGCGGCCGCCCGGCCGGTGCTGGAACGGGCCGCCGGCACCATTGCGGCGGGGCGGGACTTTGCCCCCCGCACCACCGGGATGCTGGACACCCTCAAATCCGGCCCGGTGAACCGGGCGTTTTACCGCTTTCAGGTCAAGGCTCGGGCATTCACGGTGTCGGACGCCTGCCGCTCCTGCGGCAAATGCGCGGCGCTGTGCCCCCGGGGCAACATCCGGCTGCAGGGGGGCAGACCCCTGTGGGGGGATGCCTGCACCCACTGCATGGCCTGCATCTGCGGCTGCCCGGCCCACGCCATCGAGTACGGCCGTGCCAGCCGGGGCAAACCCCGCTACCAGTGCCCGCCCTACCGGGGCTGAGGGCAGAAATCCTGTTGGCATTTCGGCTGCATCGTGCTATACTGAAACCAATCCATGGGGCCGTGCCCCGATCCTATCCGACAGAAAGGAACGATGCAGAAAATGGCGAACAATTTTACCTTTTATTCCCCCACCGAGATCGTCTTCGGCCGGGGCGTCCAGACCCAGGCAGCGGACTATCTGCGCAAGTACGGTGCCACCAAAGTGCTGGTGGTCTACGGCAGTGAGCGCGTGGTGAAAAACGGCCTGCTGGACAGCATCCTGAACCCCATGAAGGCGGCGGGACTGGCCTGCCACCTGCTGGGCGGCGTGGTGCCCAACCCCCACCTGGGCAAGGTGTACGAGGGCATCGAGATCGGCAAGCGGGAGGGCATCGACTTCCTGCTGGCGGTGGGCGGCGGCTCGGTCATCGACACGGCCAAGGCCATCGGCTATGGTCTGGCTGAGCCCGACAAGGATGTCTGGGAACTGTACGAGGGCAAGCGCACCGCCAAGGGCTGCCTGCCGGTGTCCTCGGTGCTGACCATCGCCGCCGCGGGCAGCGAGTCCAGCGACAGCTCGGTCATCACCAACGAAAAAACCGGGGAGAAGCGCTCCTACAACGATAACCTGGCCCGGCCCAAGTTCGCGGCCATGAACCCCGAACTGACGCTGACTTTGCCGGACTACCAGACGATGAGCGGCTGCACCGACATCATGATGCACACCATGGAGCGGTACTTTACTTCCCAGGGCAACATGGAGCTGACCGACGCCCTTGCCGAGGCGCTGCTGCGCACCGTCAAGGAGAAAGCCGTCCGGCTGCACACCCATCCCGACGATTACGACGCCCGGGCGGAGGTCATGTGGGCGGGATCGCTGGCCCACAACGACCTGACCGGCTGCGGCAACGGCGGCGGAGACTTTGCCACCCACGTGCTGGAACACGAGCTGGGCGGCATGTTCGACGTCACCCACGGCGCCGGGCTGGCGGCAGTCTGGCCCAGCTGGGCACGGTATGTCTGCGCCAACATTCCGGCACGGTTCGTGCGGTACGCGGTGAACGTCATGGGGGTGACTCCCGGCGCCACCGACGCCGAGACCATCGAGAAGGGCATTGCCGCCATGGAAGACTTCTACCGTTCCATTGGCATGCCCACCAACCTGCGGGAACTGGGACTGAATCCCACCGACGACCAGCTCCACGCCATGGCCAGGAGCTGCGCGTCGGCCTGCGGCGGCAGCAAGGGCTCGGCCCGCGTGCTGTACGAGGAAGATATGTACAACATCTACAAGATGGCCCTGTAAACAGAAAACAGCCCCGGAGCTTACCGCTCCGGGGCTGTTTTTATGCTTTGGCGGGGTTCACATGGATCATCACGTGCTTGACTTCGGGGAAGGCACCCTCCACATCGGTGTGGACCTGCTCAGCCACGGCGTGGGCCTCCCGCAGGGTTTTGTCGCCGTCCACTTCAATCTACAGATCGATATAGACCTTGTTGCCGAACATCCGGGTGTGCAGCAGGTCCACCCCTTCCACGCCGTTCTGCCCGGCGATGAAGCGGCGCAGCTTTTCCTCGTACTCCGTGCCGCAGGAGGTGTCCAGCAGTTTGGTGACGGCGTCCTTGATGATGTCATAGGACACCTTCAGGATGAACAGGCAGATGACCACGCTGGCCACCGAGTCCAGCACCGGGAACCCCAGCATGGCGCCGGCAATGCCGATGAGGGTGGTCAGCACGTCCGAGAAGGAGTGCACCGCGTCGGAAATCATGGCGCTGGAATGGCCGGTGATGCCGGCAAACAGTTTGAAGCCGGACAGCACGGCGTTGCCCAGCACACTGACCAGGGACAGGTTGCGGATGACGGCCGCTTCGTTCAGCGGCGCTGCTTTGCTTTGGGTAGCCATACAAGAAAACCTCCTGTTGTGACCGGGAAAACCCCGGCGGTGTGATTGCTCTTGTGTGGACCTTATGCGAACGGTGGTTCCAAAGGTATAGAAAAAGGCACCTGTGGAACATACAACTGCCCCACAGATGCCCGAAAGTTCATCTGCTGCCGCCTGGGCGGCCCGGCCCCATGCCCGGTAGGGCATCGCCTGCTCAGTTTGTACTGGAGATCGCGCACCCCCGACGGGGGATGTAATGCAGTGCAAAGAGTTTTTACATTATACCGTATTATATGCCGTCCGTCAAGGGACAGTTCAGGTCTTTTGTCCCGCAAACTGGGCCATGTACAGGGCGTAGTAGGCCCCGCGCTTTTGCAGCAGTTCCTCGTGGTTGCCGGTTTCCACCACCCGGCCTTTGTCCATCACCACGATGACGTCGGCGTCCTGGATGGTGGAAAGCCGGTGGGCGATGATCAGGCTGGTGCGGTTTTTCATCAGCCGGACCAGTGCGTCATGGATGTTCTGTTCGGTGCGGGTATCCACCGAGGAGGTGGCCTCGTCCAGAATCAGGATCCTGGGGTCGGCCAGCAGGGCGCGGGCAATGTTCAAAAGCTGGCGTTGCCCCTGGGAAAGCCCCGCCCCGGCCTGCTTCAGAAAGGTGTGGTACGTTTGGGGCAGCCGGTCGATGAAGGGGGCACAGTTGCTCATCTCGGCTGCGCGGATCATCCGGGCGTCGTCGGCGCCGGGGTCGGCATACTTGATGTTGTGCTCGATGGTGTCGGAAAAGAGCACCGTGTCCTGCAATACAATGGCGGTGTTGTGGCGCAGCCAGTCCCGGCGCAGTGTCCGGATGTCCTGTCCGTCGATGAGGATTTCGCCGGAATCCACGGGGTAGAACCGCATCAGCAGGTTGACCACCGTCGTCTTGCCGCTGCCGGTGGCCCCCACCAGCGCAATCTTCTGCCCGGCGTGCACTTCCAGGTTGAAGTCATACAGCACCTGTTTGCCCGGCAGGTAGGAAAAATTCACATGGCGGAAACTGACGTTGCCCGTCACATGGTCCGGCGTTTCGGTGCCGGCGTTGTCCTCGTCGGGCTGGTCCATCAGGGCAAAGACCCGCTCGGCACCGGCCAGGGCGGTTTCCACCGAGCCGAACAGCTGGGCAATCTCGTTGAGCGGGCGGGAAAACTGCTTGGCGTAGAGGATGAAGGCGGAAATCACCCCGATGGTGATGAGCCCCCGCAGGGCAAAATAGCCGCCGAAGGCCGCTACAATGACAAACCCCAGGCTGGAGATGGCGTTCATCAGGGGACCCATCGACCCGCCCAGCACCTCGGCCCGGATGCCCTCCCGGGTGAGGGTGTCGGAGATTTCGGCAAATTCGGCGCGCACGGCGTCCTGGCGGTTGTAGGCCAGAATGGTGCGGTAGCCCGAAATCATCTCCTGGGCGTGGCCGTCCAGCCGGCCCAGGGCATCAGCCCGCTGGCGGTAGGCGGTGCGCATCCGGTGGGACATCCCCTTGGTCACCAGCACGGTCAGCACCACCGTCACCAGGGTGATGAGCGTCAGCTGCCAGCAGTACCAGAACATGATGGCGATGGTGCCCGCCACGGTCAGCAGCCCCGACACCAACGACCCCAGGCTCTGGGATACCGTGTTGGAGATGTTCTCGATGTCGTTGGTCATCCGGCTCATCACATCGCCGTTGGAGTGCCGGTCCAGGTAGGCGATGGGCAGGTTGTCGATCTTGCGGAAGAGGTCGTACCGCATCCGCCGGACGATGTTCTGGCTCAGCCGGGCCGAGAGCAGCCCCTGGGCCAGTGTCACGGCGATGTTGCCCGCAAAGGCGGCCAGCAGGCAACCCAGCAAAAGGCCGAAGCGGTCCCAGGCGCGGGCCTGGATGGCATCGATGACCGCGCCCTGCAGCGCCGGCGTCAGCAGCGAGGTCACCGTCACGGCCAGCACGGCGGCCAGCAGTGCCACAAGCAGCCGCTTGGCCCGGGCAAAGTAATCCAGCAGCCGCCGCAAAGTGCCCCGGGTGTCCTGGGGTTTTTCCACCGCCTGGCCCATGGTGGACTTGCGGCGCAACTGCACTTTGGGGGGATTGGCATCCGTCATGAGGCCGTCACCTCCTTTTTCAGCTGGGAGCGGCAGATCGCCTGATACACCGGCGAGGTGGCCAGCAGTTCCCGGTGGGTGCCCTCGGCGCACAGGCGGCCGTTGTCCAGCACCAGGATGCGGTCCGCCCGCTGCACCGAGGCGATGCGCTGGGCCACGATCAGCCGGGTGGTGCCCGCAAAGGCGGCATCCAGCGCATCGTACAGGGTGGCCTCGGTCCTTAGATCCAGCGCGCTGCCCGAATCGTCAAAGATCAGGATCTCCGGCCGTTTCAGCACCGCCCGCGCAATGGAAAGGCGCTGTTTCTGCCCGCCCGAAAGGGAGTGCCCGCCCTCGGTGACGGGGGTGTCGTAGCCGGACGGTGTGCGCAGGATAAAATCCTCCGCCTGGGCGATGCGGGCGGCCCCGGCCACCGCTTCGTCGTCGGCCTCCGCCCAGCCCCAGCGGATGTTTTCGGCGATGGAACGGGAAAACAGCTCGGCTTTCTGCTGTACGATGCCGATGCGCTGCCGCAGGTCCTGCCGGGCAAAGTCCCGCACATCCACGCCGTCCACCCGCACGGTGCCGGCACTGACGTCGTAAAAGCGGGGAATCAGCTGCACCAGGCTGGTCTTGCCGCTGCCGGTGGCCCCGATGATGGCCACCGTCTCCCCGGGCTCCACCGTGAAGGAAAGGTCCTGCAGCACCGGATGGTCCGGTGCGTCGGGGTAGGCAAAGTCCACATGGCGGAACTCCACCCGGCCGCGGCAGCTGTCGGCGGGGCGGGCGGTGCCGTCCCGCTGCTCGGGTGCGGTGTCCAGCACCTCGCGGATGCGCCGCCAGGAGGCCGACGCCCGGGTGAAGGTCTGGAAGATGTTGGCCATGAAAATTACCCGCATGAGGATCAGCGACAGGTAGGTGAGGGAGGCCATGATCTGCCCCGGGGTGATAGCGCCGTCGGTGCGCACCGACACCCCGCCCAGGTAGAGCACCGCCACCACGCAGAGGTTGAGCACGATGTTGACACAAGGATTCAGGAAAGCCAGCATGGACTGGGCCCGCAGGTTGATGTCGCACAGCTCGTCGTTGGCCGCACCGAACTGGCGCAGGGAGTCCGCCTCCTTCACATAGGCTTTGACCACCCGGGCCCCGGCGATGTTTTCCTGCAACAGGCAATTCAGGGCATCCAGCTTTTGCTGGATCACCGTGAACAGCGGGGAAACCTTGCGCAGAAACAGGATGACAAAGGCCGCCAGAAAGGGCAGCCCGCAGGCCACCACCAGGGCAAACCGGGGCGACTGCAGGTAGAGCATGACAATACCGCCCACAAACATGACGCTGCACCGCACAATGGAGCGCATGGACATCATGACCATCTGTTCCACCTGGGTCACGTCGTTGGTGATGCGGGTCACCAGCGACCCGGTGGTGAACCGGTCGGTCTGCCGGAAGGAAAGGTCCATGATCCGGCCGAACAGGTCCTTGCGGATGTCGTTGCCCACCCGCTGGGCGGCGGTGTTGGCGAACACCCCGCACAAAATGCCGGTGGTTCCGCCAAAGACAATCAGCAGCACCATCTTGAGCCCCATGGACAGGATGACCGGCAGGTTGCCGCCCAGCACGCCGTCGTCCACAATCACGGCCATCATGGCGGGCTGCAGCATATCCATGGCGATTTCCCCCAGCATGAACAGCGGCGCCAGCACGCAGCAATACCAGTAGGGCTTCAGATACTTCAGCATGGCGGCACCCCCTTTTCCAGCACGGCGTACAGTTCACCCAGCAGTTCCAGCAAAGCCTGCTCGTGCCCGGGGGGCAGCAGGCTGCCCAGCGCCTCGTCGGAGCGGCGGATCCGTGTGCGGATCTCCTCGGCGCAGGTCTGGCCTTTCTCGGTCAGGTAAAGCCGCACATACCGCTGGTCGTCGGGGTCGACCTCCTTGCGCAGATAACCGGTCAGCTGCATCTCCTTGACAATCTGGCTCACCGACGAGGTGGTGATGTTGCGGTAGGCAGCCAGCTCCTTCTGGCTGCAGCCCGGATGGCGCAACAGGTAGGTCAATACCATCCGGTAGGAATCCGGCACCCCCACCGCCGCCGCAATATCCCGCATATGGTCCCGCCACAGTTTGTGGGTGTCGCGGATCATCAACATCAACGGTTTTTCCAACCGAACCGCCTCCTCCAATAGTTAAGTTCCTACTTAATTATACGGGGGCGTTCGTGGTTTTGCAACGGGAAACCGTCGTCAGTGCGTACAAAAAAAGAACGGCTGCTTTGTGCATTCGGCCAAAAGTAGTCCCCACGGACCGCCGGCGGTTGCAGCGCAGGGGGCCGGTTGCTATACTGAGGGGTACAGACACGGCCCGTGCGTTTCCTGCCGCGCGGTGCCAGGGGCGGCTCCGGCGCCGCCACAAGAGTAAAAAGGAGGAATGAATGATGAAAACCTGTCCCGGTTGTGGAAATCCCGTCCCGGAGGAAGCTACCTTCTGTCCCCACTGCGGCAAACCGCTGGAGGGACAGACCGACGGCCCCCGTTACCAGAGTGCCCCCGGTGCCTCGCCGCCCGCGTCCGGCGGGGAATCCCCGGCCATCCGGACCTTGCGGCAGCTGTTCTGCTCCCCGCTGTATCTGACCGTAGCCATCGGCTACACCGTCACCCTTGTGAGCAATCTGCTCTCTCTTTTGCTCACGGGCACCGGCCTGATGAGCGAAGATACCGCCTGGGTGACCGGCCTGACCGGGGCGACCGGCTGGACCGGTGATGTGGGCGGCGCGATGAACACAGCGGTCTGGAGTTCCCTTGTCTGGTCCGTCATCGCCCAGATCCCCGCCATCCTCGTGGTGGTAAGTCTCTGGATGATGTACGCCTCGGCCCGGGACCGCTCCGGCGCCCCGCTCAAAACCGCCGGTCTGACCATCATCCGGGTGATCCAGATCATCGTTCTGGTGTTGGTCGGTATCATGATGGTGCTGATGCTGGGCCTGATGGGCATCGCCCTGACAACGGTGGGCTTTGGCGATAACAGTGAGGTGTTCACGCCTCTGGTAGGGATGATGCTGTTCATCCTGGTGGTCGTGGTGGTGCTGGTCATGCTGTACGGCGTGCAGTTCATCAGAACCTTGGACAGCATCCGCAAGACCATCTGGACCGGCACGCTCCAGGGCAACATTTCGGCCTATGTGGCGGTGTGTTCCATCCTGGGCGGCATCGTGATGGTCCTTAATATCCTGCTGGGCCTGCTGGCCCGGGCTCCCTTCACCGCGCTGAGCGGTGTGAGCGGTGCGGTGTCGGGCATCTGCTTCGGCATCCTGCTGTTCCGCTGCCGTGACGAATGGCAGCGGCTGAAAGCCGAACAGACGCTGACCGAGAGTACGGTGCGCTGACAAGACAAAAAAATCCCTGTGCTGCCAAACAGCACAGGAATTTTTGGTTGGTTGGGAACTTACAGGATGTCGATGTGTTCGCCGTTCAAAGCTTTGTTCATGCTGCGCACGGCGCAGAACTTGCCGCACATCGAGCAGGTATCGTCATGCTCGGGGGAGCGGTCCGCCCGGATGGCCTTGGCGGTCTCGGGGTCCAGGGCGCAGGCCCACTGGGCTTCCCAGTCCAGGGCCCGGCGGGCGTCGCCCATCTTGTCGTCGATCTCCCGGGCGCCGCGCACCCCCTTGGCGATGTCGGCGGCGTGGGCGGCGATCTTGCTGGCGATGATGCCCTGTTTGACGTCCTCCAGGTTGGGCAGAGCCAGGTGCTCGGCGGGAGTCACATAGCACAGGAAGGCCGCGCCGTTCATGGCGGCGATGGCCCCGCCGATGGCGGCGGTGATGTGGTCGTAGCCGGGGGCAATGTCGGTGACCAGGGGACCCAGCACGTAGAAGGGGGCGCCCATGCAGATGGTCTGCTGTACCTTCATGTTGGCGGCAATCTGGTCCATAGGCACGTGGCCGGGGCCTTCCACCATGACCTGAACGTCCTTCTCCCAGGCGCGCTTGGTCAGCTCGCCCAGACGGACTAGCTCCTCGATCTGGCAGACGTCGGTGGCATCGGCCAGGCAGCCGGGACGGCAGGCGTCGCCCAGCGAGATGGTCACGTCGTACTCCCGGCAGATGTCGAGAATCTCGTCGTAGTATTCATAGAAGGGGTTTTCCTCGCCGGTCATGCACATCCAGGCGAAGACCAGCGACCCGCCGCGGGAGACGATGTTCATCTTGCGCTTGTGCTTGCGGATCTGGTCGATGGTTTTGCGGGTGATGCCGCAGTGCAGCGTCACAAAGTCCACGCCGTCCTGGGCGTGCAGCCGCACCACGTCAATGAAATCCCGGGCCGTCAGGGTATCCAGGTCCCGCTGGTAGTGGATGACGCTGTCATACACCGGCACGGTGCCGATCATGGCCGGGCACTCGTGGGTCAGTTTCTGGCGGAAGGGCTGGGTGTTGCCGTGGCTGGACAGGTCCATGATGGCCTCGCCGCCCATCTTGACGGCGGAAAGCACCTTCTGCATCTCCACGTCGTAGTCCTTGCAGTCCCGGGACACGCCCAGGTTTACGTTGATCTTGGTGCGCAGCATCGAGCCCACGCCCTCGGGGTTCAGGCAGGTGTGGTTCTTGTTGGCCGGGATGACCACCTTGCCGCTGGCCACCAGGGGCAGCAGTTCCTCCACGGTCATCCGTTCCTTTTCGGCCACGATCTTCAGTTCGGGCGTCACAATGCCCTTGCGCGCCGCCTCCATCTGGGTGGCATAGTTCCGTTCGCTCATCTTGTGTTTGCTCCTTTTATGTGGTATTCAGTGCGCCTCTTCGGCGTAACGTCCCGTCAGGGTCCAGGCGTGGTCCATGGGGCCGCTGCCCTTGCCCAGGTCCAGCCCGGCGGCCAGCGCCCCGGAAAGATACTCCTTGGCCCGCTGTACGGCATCGGGCAGGGCAAAGCCCTTGGCCAGGTTGGCCGCGATGGCGCTGGACAGCGTGCAGCCGGTACCGTGGGTGTTGGTGGTGGCAATCCGTTTGCCGGCAAACCACCGGGCGCCGGCTGCGTCCACCAGCAGGTCGTTGGCATCGTTGATGCTGTGCCCGCCCTTGAGCAGCACGGCGCAGCCGTACCGGTCCAGAATGGTGCGGGCGGCGGCCTCCATGGCTGCGGGGCTGTCGATGGTGCACCCGGCCAGCAGTTCCGCTTCGGGAATGTTGGGGGTGACCACCTGGGCCAGGGGCAGCAGGGTCCGGGTCAGGGTTTCCACCGCCTCGGGCCGGATGAGCCGTGCACCGCTGGTGGCCACCATCACGGGGTCCACCACGATGTGCCCGGCCCCATAAAACCGCAGCCGTTCCCCGATGACTTCGATCAAGGCAGGGGAGGAGACCATCCCGATCTTGACCGCGTCGGGCCGGATGTCGGTGAATACCGCATCCAGCTGCGCGGCCAGGAATTCGGGGCTTACTTCGGAAATTGCCGTAACGCCGGTGGTGTTTTGGGCCGTCAGGGCGGTGATGGCGGTCATGCCGTAGACGCCGTTCATCGTCATTGTCTTGAGGTCGGCCTGAATACCGGCGCCTGCGCTGGAATCGCTTCCGGCGATGGATAATGCTGTTTTCATGGTTTGTACCTCGCATTACTTTTGTAAGGCGGCAGAGAGTGGTGCCCCCGGTCTGCCGCCGGGCAAGTTTTCCACCGTCTTGTGGAAAACTTGCCCGGGTTTTCTCGGTTACAGGGTTTGGGTCATGGTGTCCGACAAAGCGCGCAGTTCCCGGCTGGCGGCGGTGATGTCGTCGGCGGCAAAAATGCCGGAAACCACCGCCACCCCGGCCACGCCGGTGCCGGCCAGCCGGGGCAGATTGTCCCGGCTGATGCCGCCGATGGCCACCACGGGGATGGGCACGGCGTCGCAGATGGCCCGCAGCGTCTCGTGGGAGAGGGCGGTCACGTTGGTTTTGGTGGTGCTGCCAAACACCGCCCCGACCCCCAGGTAGTCGGCGCCGCCCTCATAGGCCCGGCGGGCTTCCTCGGGGTTGTGGGCCGACACGCCCACGATGAGTTTGTCCCCCACCCGGCGGCGCACTTCCTCCACCGGCAGGTCATCCTGCCCCACATGGACGCCGTCGGCGCCGCAAGCCAGGGCCACCTCCAGGTCATCGTTGATGAGCAGCGGCACGCCGTACCGCTGGCACAGGCAGCCGATGCTGCGCCCCAGCTGGATGAACTGCTCCCGGTCCAGCTGTTTTTCCCGCAGCTGCACACAGGTTACGCCCCCCTGCAGGGCGGCTTCCACCTGCTGGCGCAGCGTCTGGCCGTGCAGCCAGGTGCGGTCGGTCACGGCGTAGAGCCGCAGCCGGTTTCTATCGAAGTTCATAACGGGCTCCTTTCTCCAGTTGGTCGGGGGTCAGCCGGCAGACGGCGTCCAGCAGATAGGTGCGCAGGGTCCCGTTGCCGTCCAAGGGGCCCAGCCGGTCGTGGGCAACCTCGCCGCACAGGCCCATGGCACAGACGGCGGCGGCCGCGGCCTCCAGCGGGCGGTCGGGGTTGGCCGCCGCAAAGGCCCCTGCCAGGCAGGAAAGCTGGCATCCCGTGCCGGTGACCAGCCTCATCATGGGGTGGCCGTTGCGGATGCAAAAGACGGTCTGCCCGTCGCTCACCAGGTCCACCGCGCCGCTCATGGCCACCACGGCGCCGGTGCGCCGGGCCAGGTCCCGCACCAGGGCACAGCAGGCGTCCAGGTTGTCCGGCGTCACCCGGTCGGTGCTGTCCACACCGGGGGCGCCGCCGTGGCCCCGGGCCAGGGTTTCCACCTCGGACAGATTGCCCCGGATGACGGCAAACCGCACCTGCCGCATAAGATCCAGGGCGGTTTGGGTGCGCAGGGCGGACGCCCCGGCCCCCACGGGGTCCAGCACCACCGGGATGCCTTTTTGGTTGGCGGTGCGGCCGCAGGCCAGCATCCCGGGAATGGCCGACCGGCGCAGCGTGCCCAGGTTGAGCACCAGCGCGTCGGCGTGGGCGGTGATCTCGGGGGCTTCGGCGGGGTCGTCGGCCATGACGGGGGAGGCCCCGCAGGCCAGCAGCAGGTTGGCGCAGTCGTTGGCGGTCACATAGTTGGTGATGGCGTGGACCAGCGGATGCCGGTCCCGCAGCTTTTGCAAAAGGGGAGCAAACATGGCATTCTTCCTTTTAGTGGGAAAGTGTTTTCTGCATCCGGCCCAGGGTGCCGGTGCCCCGCAGGGCGTACAGGATGACCCCCGACAGCACCGACCCGGCGGCGGTGGAGATCAAAAACGGCACGATGTAGGCGTAAAAGGCGATCTCGCCGGCGCTCTGGCCCATGAGCAGGATGGCCACCGGGTAGGCGCACAGACCGCCCAGCACCGAGGTGCCGAAGACTTCGGCCACCAGGGTCAGGGGCAGGCTGCGGGTGCCGGCGTAGGCCAGACCGCACAGCAGCGCACCGAACATGCTGCCGGGAAAGGCCATCAGGCTGCCCAGCCCCGTCAGGTTGCGGATCAGGCTGGCCACAAAGGCCACGCCCAGGCCGTACCACGGCCCCAGCAGCACGGCGCACAGGATGTTGACCATATGCTGGATGGGGGCACATTTGCTGCCGAACATGGGGAAGGAAAACAGGCTGCCCACCACGGCGATGGCGCAGAAGACGCCCGCCAGGGCGAGCTTGTGAACGTTCTGGTGTTTCATAAAAAGAACTCCTTTGCAAGCAGAGCGGGAAACCGGTCCTACAGCGACACTTCCCGCAAAAAAGGCACAGGGAATACACCCTGCACACGGAAAAAGCGGTCGAGGCTTGCTGGCCTCCTCTCACGCCGGAACACGGCTTCCCATCGCTGTACAGACAAGACACAGGGCGCTCCCCCTCTGCCCGCCGCGGCACGGCCCGCGGAAGTATCTTCACTTCCTTTCCCCGGAATTGCACAAAAAAAGCGGGAGACGCCCGAAACGGCGCCTCCCGCAAAAAAGTACAAGTTCCCACGACTTCCTACGGCGGCATTATCCGCATCAGGTGTAAGGGTCGAAGGTGATTCCTTCCTCTCAGCCTGTCCACACAAGCTCCCCCGGTTGTTTTGTTTGGTGTTATTATAGCCCCCGGCGCGTTGCTCGTCAATGGATTTTGTCAAAAAATTGTCGGGGCGGTCCTTTTTTCGGGGGTTGACAGGGCCGGGGCGACCTGCTATACTGTCGAAAGTTAGCTGCCACTAATTCGTGGCGGCTTCTTTCTGGCTCTGATGTTAGCAATGACTAACCACCGAAAGGCGGTCCTGTATGAAACGTGTTTTTTCCTTGCTGCTGGCGGTCAGCCTTGTGCTCACCCTGTTGGTACCCTTCACCGGGGTGGTGGTCCACAAACTGGCTTCCACGGTGTTTTTGCTGCTCTGCCTGGGCCATACCGTGGCCAGCCGCAAAAAAATGGGTCCCCGGCGCTGGGCGCTGCTGGGCGCCGTGGTGCTGGCCTTTGTGAGCGGGGTGCTCAGCCTGGTGTTTGCCGCTATCCCCTGGGTACTGGCGCTGCACAAGGCCATCTCCATCACCTGCGTCTTTTTCCTGGCCATTCATATCTTTGCCTATCGGCGTGGCTTCCGGGGAGGTGTCCGCCATGATGCTTGACAAACGTCTGCTGGCCACCGTGCCGGAAAGCCGCCGCTACATTGCCGCCAACGTGGGACTGCAGTGGCTGGCCCTGGGGGCCAACATCCTGCTGGTGGGGGCGGTATGTCGCCTGCTGGCATCCCTGTGGGCGGGCAACGCCGTCCCAGTGGACCTGGCGCGCACCGCCGCGCTGGGGCTGGGGGCGGTGGCCCTGCGCTTTGGCTGTGCCGTGGGGGCCGCCCGGATGAGCTACCTTTCCAGCCGGACGGTCAAAACCCGGCTGCGCACCCTGCTGTACGAAAAGCTGCTGCGCCTGGGCACCGCCTACCGGGAATCGGTACGCACCAGCGAGGTGGTGCAGGTGGCGGTGGAAGGGGTGGACCAGCTGGAGATTTATTTCGGCCAGTATCTGCCCCAGTTCTTTTACGCCCTGCTGGCTCCGCTGACGCTGTTTGCGGTGCTGGCACCGGTGGACCTGCCCTCGGCGACGGTGCTGCTGGTCTGCGTACCGCTGATTCCGGCGGCCATTGCCGCGGTGCAGACCTGGGCCAAAAAGCTGCTGGGCCGCTACTGGGGGCAATATACCGCCCTGGGGGATACCTTCCTGGAAAACCTGCAGGGCCTCACCACCCTGAAAATCTACCAGGCGGACGAAGCCCGGAACCGGCGGATGAATGAGCAGGCCGAGGCCTTCCGCAAGATCACCATGCGGGTGCTGACCATGCAGCTCAACTCCATCACCATCATGGATCTGATCGCTTACGGCGGCGCGGCCGCCGGCATGATCCTGGCCGTCAGCCGCCTGGCGTCGGGTCGCATCGGGCTGGAGGGTTGTCTGCTCATCCTGTTGCTGGCGGCGGATTTCTTTTTGCCCATGCGGCTGCTGGGCAGCTTTTTCCATGTGGCCATGAACGGCATGGCCGCCAGCGAAAAGATCTTCCGTCTGCTGGATACCCCCGAGCCGCCCCGGGCGGACCGCCCGGCACCCCGATCGGGCACCCTGGCCCTGGAAGGGGTGGACTTCGGATATGCGGCGGATCGCCCGGTGCTGCAGGGGGTGGACCTGACCTTCCCCCGCGGCAGCTTCACCGCGCTGGTGGGGGCGTCGGGCTGCGGCAAATCCACCGTGGCGTCGCTGCTCACCGGCCGCCGCACGCCGGATGCCGGGCGGGTGACGCTGGACGGCGTGCCGCTGGCGGAACTCTCCCAGGAGAGCCTGGCCCGCACCGTCACCTACCTTTCCCACAACGCCTATCTCTTCAAGGGCACCGTGCGGGACAACCTGCGGATGGCCCGCCCCGACGCCGGGGACGAGGCCCTGTGGGCTGTGCTGGAGGAGGTGCGCCTGGCGGACTTCCTGCGCAGCGAGCAGGGGTTGGACACCCCCCTGGCCGAGAAGGCTTCCAACCTGTCGGGCGGGCAGTGCCAGCGGCTGGCGCTGGCCCGGGCGCTGCTCCACGACAGCCCGGTGTACCTCTTTGACGAGGCCACCTCCAACATCGACGTGGAGAGTGAAAACGACATCATGGACCGCATCCGGGCGCTGGCCCGGACCAAGACGGTCATCCTTATCTCCCACCGGCTGGCCAACGTGGTGGAGGCCGACCGGATCTGCCTGCTGGAGAACGGCCGGGTGGCCGAGCAGGGCACCCACCGGGAGCTGCTGGCAGCCCAGGGCCGCTATGCCCGGCTGTGGGATGCCCAGCAGCAGCTGGAACACTACACCCAAAAGGAGGACTCCCAATGAAACGAAGCGGTTTTGCCGTCATGGTCCGGCTGGTGGGCCTGGTCCGGCCCCTGGCCGGGTATATGGTCCTGGCCGTGACCATGGGGCTGGCCGGGCACCTGTGCGCCACCTTCCTTACGGTACTGGGCGGCTACGGCATCCTGCGGGTGCTGGGCTTTGCCGTCCCGCTGCCGCTGCCCGCCCTGTTTGCCCTGGCGGCGGTGCTGGCGGTGCTGCGGGCCGTACTGCGCTACGGCGAGCAGGCCTGCAACCATTTCATCGCCTTCAAGCTGCTGGCCCTGCTGCGGGACCGGGTCTTCCGCGCCCTGCGCCGGCTGGCCCCCGCCAAGCTGGACGGGCGGGACAAGGGGGATCTGATCACGGTGATCACCTCCGATATTGAATTGCTGGAAGTCTTTTACGCCCACACCATTTCGCCGGCGCTCATCGCCCTGCTGTTCAGTGGGGGAATGGCGGCGTTCATCGGCTCCTTCCACCCGCTGCTGGGGGTATGGGCCCTGGCCGCCTACGCCGTAGTGGGAGTAGCGGTGCCGGTGCTCACCTCCCACGCCAGCGGTCGGGACGGATTGCGGGTCCGTGGGGCTGCAGGGGAACTGGCCGCCTTTGTGCTGGACAGCCTGCGGGGCCTGCCGGAAATCCTACAGTATGGCGCCGGTGCCGCCCGGCTGCGGGACATGCAGGAACGCACCGAGGCCCTGACCCGGGACGAGGGATGTCTCAAGCGGACGGCGGGGCGCAACACCGCCACCACCCAGGCCCTTCTGTGGTTCTTTGACCTGGGGGTGCTGTTCCTGGCCGTGTGGCTGTATCTGGATGGCCGGGTGGCCTTTGACGGCGTTCTGCTGCCCACCCTGGCGCTGATGAGTTCCTTCGGCCCGGTGGTGGCGCTGGCCAATCTGGGCGCCACTTTGCAGAGCACCTTTGCCGCGGGCAACCGGGTGCTGGACCTGCTGGAGGAAGCCCCCGTGGTGGAGGAAGTCCAAGGCGAGAGTCCCACCGAATTTTCCGGCGCCGGGGCCGAGCGGGTCACCTTCGGCTACGGTCCCGCCACCATCCTGCGGGATGTGACGGTGCCGGTGCCGGCGGGGCAGACCATCGGCATCGTGGGGCGCTCGGGCAGCGGCAAATCCACCCTGCTCAAGCTGTTCCTGCGGTTCTGGCAGGCGGACCTGGGGCGGGTGCAGATCTCGGGGCGCAGCGTGGAGCAGATCAACACCGGCGACCTGCGCCGGATGCAGGCCCTGGTCACCCAGGAGACCCATCTGTTCCGGGACACCATCCGCAACAATCTGCTGCTGGCCAAACCCGACGCCACCCAGGCGGAGCTGGAAGCCGCCTGCCGCAAGGCGTCCATCCACGATTTTATCGCCGCGCTGCCCCAGGGGTACGACACCCCGGTGGGGGAATTGGGCGATACCCTCTCGGGCGGGGAACGGCAGCGGCTGGGGCTGGCGCGGGCCTTTTTGCACGATGCGCCCTTCCTGCTGCTGGATGAGCCCACCAGTAACCTGGACAGCCTGAACGAGGCGGTGATCCTGCGGGCCCTGGCCGAGGAACACGGCCGCCGCACGGTGGTGCTGGTTTCCCACCGGGCTTCCACCATGGCAGTGGCCGACACCGTCTATTCGGTGGAAAACGGGCGGGTGAGCTGATGGACACCGAACGCAAACGGGCGCAGGAAAAACAGGTGGTCCATTGCATGATCGCCCTGTACTGCCGCCGCAAACACCACACCCGGGGGGCGCTTTGCCCCGACTGCGCCGCGCTGGAAGCCTACGCCTGCCAGCGCAGCGACCACTGTCCGTTCATCCGGACCAAGACCTTCTGTTCCCAGTGCAAGGTTCATTGTTATCACCCCGAAATGCGGGAGCGCATCCGGCAGGTGATGCGGTTTTCCGGTCCGCGCATGCTGTGGGTGCACCCCGTGCTGGCGGTGCGCCACCTGTGGGAAACCTGCCGGGTACGGTTCCAGACAAGGAGGAAACCATGACCATCCGCAAACTGTGCTACCTGGCCCTGGGCATGACGGGGCTGGCTCTGGGGGCCCTGGGGGCGGTGCTGCCGCTGCTGCCGGCCTTTCCCTTTCTGCTGCTGGCGGCCTGGGGGTTCGGCAAAAGCAGCGACCGGCTGGACCGCTGGTTCAAGGGCACCCGCCTCTACCGGGACAACCTGGCCGACCTGGCCGCCGGCCGGGGCCTGACCCGGGGCGCCAAGCTCCGCATTATGGGGACGGTCACCGTGCTGATGGCGGTGGGGTTCTGGATGATGCACGCCGTGCTCATCGGTCAGATCGTACTGGGGTGCGTCTGGGTGGGGCATCTGCTGTACTTTTTGTTCGGGATCAAGACGCTGCCCAACCCGCCCCGGGAACCCGAAGCCTGATCTTTGCGCGCTGCCTTCCGGCGGCGCGCTTTTTGTTTGGCAGGGGGCACGTCATTGACAAACCTCCGCCGAAGGGGTATGGTGGAAACAAAAGGGGAAGACCTGCAATAAAAGTCAAGTAAAACTTTCAAGGGAACGAGTAAAGGAAAAGGGCGCACTAATCTAAGCCGCTGAGCATCTCAAAATCGAAACGGCAGCCAGCCAGATGGTATAGCGCAGAAAAATCAGCCGTGTTCCAGAGAATCCAAGTAGGCTTTCACAGAAGCGTAGTAGATGCGCAGGAACTTGTTGGCGGAGGCCATCATGTAGACACGGTATGGCTTGCCTTCCGCGCGTTTCTTGTTCATGAACTGGTAGACCGGCTCATCCATTGGAGCGCATTGCAGGATGACACGCATCACCAGAAAGAGCGTCCTGCGCAGCGAGGCAGATCCTCGCTTGGAAATGCTGCGGCTACGGACGTTAATTTGGCCGGATTGGTACGGTGGGGCGTCAATGCCCGCAAAGGCCACCAGTGCTTTCTTGGAATGAAAACGGCGCACATCGCCAATTTCGGCCATAAGTTGTGGGCCGAGGGTAGAGCCAACACCAAACAACCTCATTACCAAAGGATACTCCGGCAGAGAAGCAGCCAGGGACTGTATCTCCTGCTTGAGTGCTGCTAACGCGGCGGAAGTTGCCCGGAGTTGGGCAATAGCCTGTTCCACCAAAAGTTTTGCGGTATCCGTTTTCGGCATGACACCGAAGTGTCCACAGGCGGAGGCGTATATGTCCAGCGCCTTATCCTCGCTGAAGTAGTAGCCGTGCTTCCTGCACCACCTCTGGTACTTGGAGGTAAAAGCCTTCTCTGACAGACCGCAGACGCACTCGCAATGCCAAAAAGCAGCTACAAAGTCCACCCACTTCTCGCTGCCATCTGCGCGGGGTGGACTGGTAAACAGGCGATTTGCATCTGGGAAAGTAGTGTCCAGCAGGGAGATCAAGTTGTTCTTCAGCATGGTCTGTACTTTGGAATACTGCCGGTACTGCCGGTAACAGGTTTTCAGCACGAGCCGGGTATCCTCTTCCGGGACATATCTCGGCAGTGTGAGCCAATGGTCAAGGCCGTAGTTGGCCAGCTTCACAGCATCCTTCTTGTCGGTCTTGGCCCGTCTTAAACTGTTGTTCCCATAGTCATGCACCAGCATTGCATTGACTACGGAGACATAAAGCCCCGCGTCGTGGAGCAGCCAGGCCACC
>CAJFFY010000003.1 GCA_904374465.1 uncultured Subdoligranulum sp. | reverse complement strand
GTGGACGGTTCCCCGAAGTATATCTACGCCTGCACCCGCTGCCTGCGCTCTGGTAAAGTTACCCGCGCGGTCTGATTGGAAAGAAAAATTGCCGGTCACGTCCGTGACCGGCTTTTTCTCTTTTGTGGATTTTTTTGCCTAAGGAGTACACCATGCTGCCCAGCGATCCCATCATTTTATTGAGCTATGTCAACACCAAGCTGCGCGATCGCTACGCCAGCCTGGCACTTTTCTGCGAGGAGGAGGGCGCCAACGAGGCGTCTCTGCGTGCGGCCCTCGCAGAGGTGGGATATACCTACGATCCCGCCCGCAACCAGTTTGTGTGAGCCTGCTTTGTGAGAGAGGAAGTAAGAATCACCCATGAATTTTGTCTTCGTCAGCCCGCATTTTCCCAAGACGTACTGGAATTTTTGCGACCGCTTGCGTCGGAACG
This sequence comes from uncultured Subdoligranulum sp., assembly GCA_904374465.1. Lineage (GTDB taxonomy): Bacteria > Bacillota > Clostridia > Oscillospirales > Ruminococcaceae > Gemmiger. The sequence continues at coordinate 99,221 of CAJFFY010000003.1, read as the reverse complement.
GTGTCAATGTGCTGGGCATCGGCGACGCGCCCTTTGACGAGATTCCCAACGAACTGAAGGATTGCCTGACCGAATACTACCGGGTGGACAACCTGGGAAATTACGACGAGATGGTCCGTGCCGTCGGGTATTTCACCTTTCATTACGGTAAGATCGATTGGCTGGAGTCCAACAATGAGTACTGGCTGGAGATGGACGCCCAGCTTCGCACAGACTTCAATATCACCACTGGTGCCCAGAACGACTTCATCCAGCGAATCAAATTCAAGAGCAAGATGAAGGAAAGCTATCGTGCCGCCGGCGTGCCTGTGGCACGTCATCACATGGTCTGTACGATAGATGCAGCCCGCGATTTCATCAAAACGGTGGGATATCCGGTAATTGTCAAACCGGATAACGGCTGCGGTGCCGAAGCCACCTACAAATTGAAAAACGACGAGGATCTGCAGGCCTTCTTCGCCAAGCTGCCCAGCGTTCCTTATATTATGGAGGAATACATCAGCGGCACCATCGTCAGTTTTGATGGCGTGGCCGACTCCCACTGCGTGCCGCTGTTCTACACCTCCAACGTCTTCCCCACCCCCCTGTTGGATATTGTCAGCCAGAAGGGGGATCTGGCTTACTGGACCCAGAAGTCGGTTCCCGCAGCCCTGAAGGATGTGGGCTTCCGCACCATCAAGGCCTTCGGCGCCAAGAGCCGGTTCTTCCATTGTGAGTTTTTCCAGCTCAATGACGACAAACCCGGCCTTGGCAAAAAAGGCGACTATGTGGCGCTGGAAGTCAATATGCGTCCCGCCGGTGGTTATACCCCTGACATGATCAATTTTGCCAATTCGGTGGATTGCTACCAGATCTGGGCGGATATGGTCTGCTACGACGAGGTCCGCAACCTGGATCTGAACGGTCCCAAGTATTATTGCGTTTACGCATCCCGCCGGGATTGCCACACTTACAAGCATTCCCACGAGCAAATCATGGCGCGTTACGGCAGTCGTATGAAGATGTGCGACGAATTACCCCCTGCCCTGCGGCTGGACATGGGGGACCGGATGTACACGGTCAATCTGCGCACCAGCGCCGAGCGGGATGCCTTCATCCGCTATGTGCAGGAGCGGACCTGAGACTTGTTGCAGCGTCACCAGTCCGTCCTACACTCCCCTGTCCATCAAAAGAAAAGCGCATACCCGGTTTCGGGTATGCGCTTTTTCTTTATGAATCCTTTTCCGCCACCACAACGGACTCTTTGTCATAATAGGGTGTGAATCCCCAGAGATCCGGCCCCACCGAAACGTCGGTGTAGTACAGCAGCCAGGGGCGTTCCTCTTCCCCCAATGGTGTGATGACCGCATCGGGTTGCCCGGGATCGCTGAGGGCCGCCTCCCGGGCATCCAGGGCCTTGGCAAAAGCCGAAGCCTGCCCGCTGGCCATCTCGTACACAGCTTCCAGGCTGGTGGCGAAGTAGTTGTCCTGCCCTTCCTTGACGGTATGACTGCCGATGCAGGCCATGCAAAGCAGCATTCCCGTGGCTGCAAAGGTCAGGGCTTTGCCATGATGCCAGAGGAAGTGCTCCGCCGGCGTCAGGGAAAATCCCCGAATCCGCTCCAGCCAACCAAACAGCCAGAACTCCGACACGGCCAACCCCAAAACGAAGGTCATCCAGACCACATTCAACAGCCGGCCGGCACCGATCCCGCCCATCGTATAGGACGGTAGGAAAATCATGGCCCACATCAGCACAAAGGTGCCCACGGGACCCGCCCAGACATGGCGGAACACACGGTCCGGCAGTACCCGGCTTTGTGCCAGACGGCGCAGCGGCAGTGCCAGCAGCACCAGCAGACAAAGCAATGGCACATCCAGCCACCGGATCCACTGCATGGCGGCCAACACAAAGCTCTTGACCACCGCTTCCACAAAACCTGCCTGGGCAAAGCCATCGGTACGCACCCGGGTTCCCGGCGCCGTCACATTGATGATCAGCCCCACAGCAGCCGAAACAAGGGCCGGGGCGCTCCGAAAGTTCCGCCGCATACCGCACAGAACCGTCACCGCCAGCAGTACCAGCAGATTGAGTTCCCCCACAACCTGGTGACCGCCGCCGATGATCAGCCCGATCAGCACACCGCCGGCCATACAGGCCATGCTGCGCCCGCGGGTCAACGAACGCGGCAGTGCCAGTGCAAAGGCCAGAGCGGCATTGAGTACCGCCAGGGCAAAATACGGCAGATAATTCATGGCGCCGTTGAACCAGTACAAGCCTTCCACCGGGGCAGGCATGCCTTCCACAAAGGCAAACAGCAGCAGAACCGCCAGTGCCAGGGGCAGCCGTTTCTGCGCCGGTTCCAGACGGCGCACCACGATACCCGCGGCACCATACAGGCATAGAAACAGCGGCAGCAGTACACACAGGAGGGTGACACCGTACCAGCGGTTGCCAAAAATGGCCGGTTGCAACGAGAGTACAAAGCCCGATACATACAACCCCTGCCAGTTATGGAAAAAATAGACGGTGGTGTCCCATGCCGCCGCCAGTAACCGCGGCAGGTCCAGACCATACTGCTGTATCACCGCATGGGTACGGGCGGCATAGACGTAGTCGTCGGCGGATGGGCGCGCAAAGACAGCCAGCACGGCCACCGGAACCAGCAGGACCACCATGATCCCTATAAAACGCTGCAGCCAGCGCTTCTGCAGGGCAGCATCATGCCAAAAATCCATCACAATGTATTTCCTTTGTTTCGGCAACCGATCACGGGTTGCCCAGAGTCATCTGCAGGAAGTAAGTCCACTGTTTCTCCCACCAGGGCCAGTCGTGGGACACATCCGGCCCCCAGATGTCCACGATGGGATGAATGCCCTTGCTTTCCAGGATCCCCTGCAGCTCCTTGGTGGAGGCCAGCAGGTCTTCCTCCCAGGCGCCTTGTCCGCAGCACATAATGAACTTATCCGCCTTGGCGTACATTTCCTTGTAGGGATGATTTTCCGGGAAATTGCGCATATAGTCGCAGGGAGAATTGCGATACACCAGGTCGTCCATATACTCGCCGAAGAACATCCGGGAGGAGTACAGCCCGCTGAGGGCAATGGTCCCGTTATACAGATCCGGACGGCGCAGATAGAAATTCACGGCATGGCCGGCCCCCATACTGGCACCGCCCACCAGCACGCGCCCGGTGTGGTCCTCCCCCTGTTCCCGGTTGATTTCCAAAATACGCGGTGTCAGTTCTTCACACACATAATTGTACCAGCGTTCCTGCATCTCAATGCGGGGACGTTCCGGCCCGTGGTTGTCCCAGCTTTCGGGGTCAATGCTGTCCGCCGTGAAAATCTGCAGCTTGCCGCTGTCGATCCAGGGGGCAGCAATGTTGCACATATTCCGGTCTTCCCAGTCATAGAAGCGACCGCTCTGGCACGGGAAGATGATGATGGGACGGCCGGCATGACCATAGGCCTTGAACTCCATAAACCGGTCAAGATAACGACTGTATTCCTTATAATAGCGGATCTGCATGGCAGTTCCCTCCTACTTATAAAAAAATCGTTTGTTCAAATCCAAAAAGCCCACCAGCGCATGCATGGGACCGCTGGAAGAGGTTTTGAATACCCAGTAATAGGCCAGCGCCAGTGATTCGCGCAGGTAACACGGCAACACACTGCGCCATGGCGTGGCAGCTGGCAGCGAGGTGACGGTGGTAAACCCGGCCCGCTGGGCGTAGCGCCCTGCCCGGTAGCAGTGAAAGGCGTTGGACACATAGGCAATGGGCGTGTTCTCGTCCACGCCGTACTGCCGCATCAATTCCAGGGAAAAGGCAAAATTTTCTTCCGTGGAAGTGGAGGCATTTTCGGCAATTACCCTTTCGGGATCCAACCCCTTTTCGATCAGGTAGTCCCGCATGGCCTGCCCTTCCGGCACCCACTCGTCGCGCCCCTGCCCGCCGCTGGTCACCACCAGCACATCGGGATGGGCCACCGCATATTCGTAGGCCTTGTCCAGCCGGAAGCGCAGCAACGTGCTGGGTTTGTCACGCCGCAATCCGGCTCCCAGCACGATGATGGCCTTTTCTTGCCCGGTGGGCGGGTTGGCATACCCGCTCACCGCCACAAAGCCCACCAACAGCGCGTACACGATGCTTCCGACCACCAGAATCCACCAGACGATGCGCCCCGGTGTGGTGGCATGAAACCACCGGTGCAGGGGTCTTTGCCAGATGGCATAGACGGTCAGCACCGCAGCCAGCAGCCACACCATCAGGTTTCCCATATTGAAGTTGGTGGTGACGGCCAGGCCGATCGAATACACAACCAGTGCCGCTGTCAGACAATAGAACAGCATCTGCCACATCTTACTTGCAAATTTCATCATAGACCCCGCACCCGGAAGCGCAATAGGGCACATTCAGGCTGCGGCAGACGGTGTCTGCAATGGTGGCAAAGCTGTACCGCGTGTGCAGGTTGACTCCTTCGCGGATCTCATCACCGCAGATAAGGAACGGCACATACTCGCGGGTATGATCGGTGGTTTTGGTGTAGCTGGGGTCGCAGCCGTGATCCGCCGTCACCATCAGAATATCCCCGGGACGCATCTTGGCGCGGAACGCAGGCAGCCAGTCGTTGAACTCCGCCGCCGCTGCGGCATACCCCGCCACATCCCGGCGGTGGCCGTACAGCATGTCAAAGTCCACCAGGTTCACAAAGGCCAGACCTTCGAAGTCCCGGTCAGCCAGCTCCAGGGTCACCTGCAGCCCTTCGGTATTGCCGCTGGTGCGGATGGTCTCCCCCACACCCTTGCCGGCAAAGATGTCGTGGATTTTCCCCACGCCGATGGTCGCCTTTCCTGCAGCCTGCAAGGCGTCCAGCATGGTATCCTTCGGCGGGACCAGGCTGTAGTCATGCCGGCGGGAAGTGCGGGTGAAGTTGGCGGCGCAGTCGCCCACAAAGGGACGGGCAATCACGCGGCCGACGCCGTATTTTCCCGTCAGCAGTTCCCGGGCCTGGGCGCAGATTTCATACAGTTTTTCTACGGGGACCAGCGCCTCGTTGGCCGCGATCTGGAAAACGCTGTCCGCCGAGGTATAGACAATCAGCGCGCCGGTCTTCATATGCTCTTCCCCATAATCCCGGATGACTTCGGTTCCGGAATAGGGTTTGTTGCACAGCACCTTGTAACCGGTTTTGGCCGTGAAGGCATCCAGCAATTCCTGCGGGAAGCCGTCCGGGAAGGTGGGCAGCGGCTCGGCGCTGAGCAGGCCCGCAATCTCCCAATGGCCGATGGTGGTATCCTTGCCGGCACTGGCCTCCCGCAGGCGGGCAAAGCTGCCCACCGGGTTGGCGCAGGGCGTCCCGCAGGTTACGCCATCCAGATTGAAAAGCCCCAATTCCGCCAGGTGCTCCCCCTTGAAATTGGGATGGGCCGCGATGGCTGCCAGGGTGTTGGTTCCGGCATCTCCGAACTGGGCGGCATCCGGTTCCGCGCCAATGCCAAAGCTGTCCAGTACAATGAGAAATACTCGTTTTGCCATACTTTCAGAATCTCCTGTCTTATAAAAGGTTATACTATACCAGTGTTGATCCCATTATAACCGAAACTGTAGGAAATGTAAAATGCAAAATTTGTGCTACACATCCGACGGTTTTTCCGCAAGGTTCCCGCAAAAGATGCGCAAAATATGAGCAAAACAAGCAGAAAAGGACTTGTCTGCCCGCCTGTCCTTGTAGTATAATAACCCCGAATAGTGTTTAAGTTCGAGAATCTATGGAGGCATATGTGTATGCGTAAGACAAAGATCGTTTGTACGATGGGTCCTTCTACCGACAAACCCGGTATTCTGCGTCAGTTGCTGGAAAACGGTATGGATGTTGCCCGTTTCAACTTTTCCCACGGCGATTATGAGGAGCACAAAGGGCGCCTGGACGCGCTGCGTGCGCTGACTTCCGAGATGGATCTGCCGGTGGCCGCCATGCTGGACACCAAGGGTCCGGAAATTCGTCTGGGCGTCTTTGCCAATGGGTCCGAGAACCTGACCACCGGCCAGAAATTCACCCTGACCACCCGTGAAGTGGAAGGCACCAATGAGCTTTGCTCCGTCACCTACAAGGATCTGCCCCGTGACGTGCAGCCCGGCGGCCGCATCATGCTGGATGACGGTCTGATCGAGCTGACCATCGACGATGTGACCGACACCGACATTCACTGCACCGTGCGCAATGACGGCGTCATCAAGACCAAAAAGGGCGTCAATGTCCCGGGCGTGCACCTGTCCATGCCCTATATGAGCCAGCGTGACCGCAACGACATCCTGTTCGGTATCGAGCAGGGCTTTGACCTGATCTCCGCCAGCTTTACCCGCAATGCCCAGGACATCATGGAAATCCGGCACCTGCTGGACGAGCATGACTGCAACATGCGCATCATTGCCAAGATCGAGAACCAGGAAGGCATTGACAACATCGATGAAATCCTGACCGTTGCCGACGGCATCATGGTCGCCCGCGGCGACATGGGCGTGGAGATTGATTTTGCCGAGATTCCCGCCATCCAGAAGCACCTGATCGACCGGGCCATGAGCGCCGGCAAGATCTGCATCACCGCCACCCAGATGCTGGATTCCATGATGGTGAACCCGCGCCCCACCCGTGCCGAGATCACCGACGTGGCCAACGCCATCTATGACGGTACCGGCGCTGTCATGCTGTCCGGCGAGACCGCTGCCGGCAAGTATCCGGTGGAGGCCCTCAAGGCCATGGCCACCATCGCCGAGACCACCGAAGCCGATTCCAGCTTTGACAGCCTGGTGCACCATGCGGGCAACCACGACTCTCACCTGACCATCAGCGCTGCGGTGGGCCATGCGGCCTGCACCACGGCTGCGGACATCGGCGCTTCCGCCATCATCTCCGCCTCCAAGACCGGTGAAACCGCCCGTCTGCTGAGCCGTTTCCGCCCCGATACCCAGATCATTGCCTGCGTGCTGGACGAGAGCATCCGTCGCCAGATGAACATCTACCGCGGCGTCACTCCCCTGCTGATGGATTATGCCAATTCCACCGATGAACTGATTTCCATGTCGGTGGCTGCCGCCGAGAAGGCCGACATGATCCATTCCGGCGATCTGGTTGTTGTGACGGCTGGTGTGCCCGTTGGCGTTTCCGGCACCACCAACATGATCAAGATCCACATGGTTGGCGACACCCTGCTGGCCGGTGTCGGCATTGGCCAGCACAACGCCAAGGGCGAAGTCTGTGTCTGCCGCAACGCCGCCGAAGCCACCAAGAAGTTCAAGCCCGGCCAGATCCTGGTGGTTCCTTTCACCACCAATGATGTCCTGCCCTTCATGCGCGATGCCGCCGGCATCATCACCGAGGAAGCCGGCACCAACAGCCACTCCGCCATTGTCGGTCTGACCCTGGACAAGGCTGTGATCGTCGGTGCCACCAATGCCACCCGTACCCTCAAGGATGGCATGGTTATCTCGATGGATTGCGCCCGCGGTGTGGTTCAGGCCATGCCGGACTGAGGACAAAGTCATGGAACGAATTGCCAGTTTTTGCGTGGATCACACCAAGCTGCAGCCCGGGATGTATCTGTCCCGGCAGGATGGCCCGCAGGGTGAAATCCGCACCTGGGATATCCGAATGAAGCGCCCCAACCAGGGACAGTATCTTTCCCCCGCGGCGGCCCATACGCTGGAGCATCTGTTTGCCACCTATGCGCGCAACAGCCAGTACAGCAAAGGGGTTGTCTATGTTGGGCCCATGGGCTGCCTGACCGGCTTCTATTTGCTGACCACCGGTTTGTCCGACGCCGAAGCACTGGACCTCGTGCGCAGTGCTTTTGCCTGGATGGCCACCTATGAGGGCGAGATTCCCGGGGCTTCCGCCGTGGAGTGCGGAAACTACCGGATGATGGATCCCGTGGCCGCCCGTGTGGAAGCGGCAGCCATGCTGCCCGTGCTGGACGCGCTGGATGCCGATTCCCTGCGCTACTGATGCCATAACCAAAACAGGAGGCAACCCCATGGTTGTCTCCTGTTTTTTGCTTGTACAACAAAAAGCCCCCCGCCCTCGGTTATGCGTCGAGGGCGGGGGCTTTTTCATGTAACGAAAAACTCAGATCAAAGCCGCAGTGATCAGCGCCATCTTGTAGACTTCCTCGGCATTGCAGCCACGGGACAGGTCATTGATGGGCGCATTCAGGCCCTGGAGAATGGGGCCGTAGGCCTCATAGCCACCCAGGCGCTGGGCAATCTTGTAGCCGATGTTGCCGGCGTTGATGTTGGGGAAAATAAAGGTATTGGCGTAACCGGCCACCTTGGAACCGGGAGCCTTGAGCTGGCCGACCTCGGGAGCAACGGCGGCGTCAAACTGCAGTTCGCCGTCCACCTTCAGTTCGGGGTGCGCTTCCTGCACACGGAGCGTTGCGTTGCGCATCTTGTCCACGGTCTCGCCCTTGCCGGAACCCTTGGTGGAGTAGGACAGCAGGGCCACACGGGGATCGATGCCAAAAATCTCAGCGGTGTGGGCGGTCTCCACGGTGGATTCCACGATCTCGTCCTCGCTGGGGTCGATGTTGATGGCGCAATCGCCCATGGCAATGCTCTCCTCGCCGCGCATGAGAATGAAGCAGGAGCTGACCGACTTGATGCCGGGCTTGCACTTGATCAGCTGCAGCGCCGGACGCACGGTGTCGGCGGTGGAATAGGTGGCGCCGCCCAGCAGGCAGTCCGCCTTGCCCTGCTTGACCAGCATGGTGCCGAAATAGTTGGACTTGGAAAGCGCCGCACGGCACTGCTCCTCAGTCATCTTGCCCTTGCGCAGTTCCACCATCTGGGCGACCATTTCGTCAAAGCCCTCATAGTCGGCGGGATTGAGGATTTCAGCACCGGAAATATCAAAGCCGCCATCCGCAGCCGCTTTCTTGACCGCCTCGGGTTCCCCCAGAAGAATCACACGCAGCGTCTTACCGGCCAGCAGACGGCTGGCAGCAGACAGAATACGCGCGTCGGTGCCCTCGGTGAAAACGATGGACTTGGATTCGGCCCGCAGCTTTTCTTCGAAATTTTCAAAAATGGACATACAGAAAACGACCTCCATATCATTCGCGCAGAACACTCTGCTTTACACTTACAAAAATATTATAGCATTCCATTTTTGCATTTGCAAAGACTGTGCGGGTTTTGTCGTAGAATTGCGCAATAAATATGCGAACCCAGAGCAAAACGCAAGATTTCTCACAAAGTTAATAAAATATCAAGACACCTTTGTCTGTTTTTTATCAATTCTGCCGTGGCGGTTCATAGCCATAGCTGCGGTAAAAATCAGCAAAATCGGTGTCGTTACGTACCACCACCGCCTGCAGCAACCGCCCAGTGGACTTGTCCAGAAAACCGACCAGGGTCTCTCCGGTACAGATGCTGCTCTGGGTGGCGATATCGTCCCGCCCCATGCCGGAAGGCGGTGTCCGCAGCGACTTCTTCTTTTGGAAAAACCACTTACCCATGGAGCACACCTCCGATCCAGCATCCCAAAAGGATCTGCACCAGCAGAATCAACGGCATCCCCACCACAAAATACCAGTGCTTGGTTTTGTGGTGGCACAGATACATTCCCAGAATGGCCCCCAGGCTTCCCCCGAAGATGGCAGCGGCAAAGAGAGTATGCTCCGGGATACGCCACCGGTGCCGCCGTGCACGACGCTTGTCTGCTGCCATAAGGAAGAACCCCACCAGATTGATTCCGATAAGATACACCAGCAAAATCCGATTCATATTCCGATCCTACCTCCTGCCCGCTCAGGCCGCGGCAGTGAAGATTTTCTTCGCGGCCAGTCAGCATAAAATTCCAATAAGCACCATGGCAACCACAAAGGCGCCCACAATCCCCCAGCTCCAGGGATTTCCCCAGTTGAATGGCCAATTGATTCCATAGCATCGCTTGCGAACAAAAAGATTGGCATCCTCCGGATTGCAATAGAAAAATCGCTGGTTTTTGTCCCACCATTCTTCTATTTCCCTATGTGTCCATTTTCGTTTTGACACAGTGTATCCCCCCGCTTTTCTGGGCTGCCAACAAATTTTTCCCGTTTGGCAAAGGTGCACGAATCCAGCCTGCCTAGTTAGTCCTATCATAGCACGAAGTTTTTCGGCTGACAATGCAAAGACCTTACGGGAAAGAAAAAACACCGCAGAATCTTATGATTCTGCGGTGCCCTATTGGCGATGCCGGTTGAACCCATGGGGTTCGACCGGGTTACATATGGTGGAGCTGACGGGAGTCGAACCCGTGTCCGAAAAGAAATCGGTTAGAGTATCTCCGGGCGCAGTGTATTTATTAGATTTCCCTTGGCGCGGGCGAACACACACGCGCTACGCCTTGGTAGCTTCATAAATGCATGACGGGCCGCAAAGCTTAAGCCCGTGCACGTTCAGTACCTAATCGACGCTCTGACCCCGCGCGGTACTAACGCGGGCAGAACGGTCGCGCCTAATTAGGCAGCGACGGCAACAGGATAATTGTTGTCAGTTAATTTTAATTGGCGCTTTTATCGTGGTGCACCGCCACGGCCCGCTGCTCACGCCTCTCTCTCCCCGTCGAAACCATTACAGCCCCACGATTCGGCGGGCAATGCCCACCGGGAAAGCAAAAGCAAACAGCTTTTTAACGCTGCGTTTTCAGGGCGCGATCGATGTCGCGCTTGGCATCGCGCGCCGCAGCAGACGCACGCTTGTCGTACAGTTTTTTACCCTTACAGAGTCCCAGTTCCAGCTTGACGCGCCCATGCTTGAAATAGAGCGAAAGCGGCACCAGGGTGTATCCCTGCAGCTTGATCTGCTGCCCCAGACGCCGGATCTCGGTTTTATGGGCCAGCAGACGACGCGGACGCCGGGGATCCTTATTGAAGATGTTACCCTGCTCGTAGGGGCTGATGTGCATTCCCTTGACGATCAGTTCCCCGTCATCAATGTCTGCCCAGGAATCCTTGAGGTTGACACCACCGGCACGCAGACTTTTGACCTCGGTCCCCACCAGCTCAATGCCGGTTTCCAGCGCCTCGATCACAAAGTACTCGTGGCGTGCCTCACGGTTTTGGGCAATGATTTTTTTACCGGATTTGTCCTCCGCCACAAAGCACACCTCCTTTGCGTGTGGTGAGTTTAGATTATAGCGCAGATATGTGAAAAAGTCAAGCAAACCCTGTCACAGTTCGCCGCGACCCTGCATGGCGCGGTAGAGCGTCGTTTCATCGGCATATTCCAGGCTGGAGCCCACCGGCAGGCCATAGGCCAGCCGTGTGGTGCGCACCCCCAGGGGCTTGATGAGTTTGGCCAGATACATGGCGGTGGCCTCCCCCTCTACCGTGGGACTGGTGGCCATGATCACTTCCTTGACGGAATCGTTGAGGCGTGCCAGCAGCTCTTTCACGCAGAGCTGGTCGGCCCCGATGCCGTCCATGGGCGAGATCAGACCATGCAGCACATGATACAACCCATTGTATTCGTGGGTGCGCTCGATGGACTTGATATCCCGCGGACTCTCCACCACGCAGATGACGCTCCGGTCCCGCTTGGGCGAAGAACAGATTTTGCAGACCTCCCCCGCCGTGTAATCCTGGCAGATTCTGCAGCGGTGCAGATCCTTTTTGGCGTGCTCTATGGCCTTGGCCAGCTCCATGGCCTGTTCGTTGGACATGGACATCACTTCATAGGCCATCCGGGTGGCACCCTTACGTCCAATGCCGGGAAAGCGCGCAAACTGGTCCACCAGATTTTCCAGCGGTTCAACGTTTTGCGGCATGATGGTATATCCCCTTAGCCCAGACCCGGAATGTTCATTCCGCCGGTCAGCTTGCCCATTTCTTCCTCGGAATCCTTGTCGACCGCCGCCACGGCGCTGTTCACGGCAGCCGCGATCAGGTCTTCCAGCATTTCGATATCGTCGGGATCCACAGCCTCTGGCTTGATCTTCACGGCGGTAATCTCATGCTTGCCGGTCATGGTGACCGTAACCATCTCACCGCTGGCGGTTCCGGTGTATTCCTTGGCTTCCAGTTCCTCCTGCTTGGCGCGGATCTCGTCCTGCATTTTCTGGACCTGGCGCATCATGGCGTTGGGATCGGGACGGCCGTAGCCTTTGGGCAATCTTGCTTTCATGGGTAAATCCTCCAAATACTATTTTTCTTCGATTTTCACGTCCACGCCCAGTGCCTGCAGATTCTGCAGGGTCTGGTCCAGGGACATTTGCGGGGTACCGCTCTCCTGCGTTTTCGGTGCCTCGTAGGGGCCGATGTTACAGCGGATTTTGGTCACCCGATAAATCGTTTCTTTCAGTTTCTTGCTGACTTCACGGTTGTTGCGGATATAATCCCGGAAGGCATCGCTGCATTCAAACAGCACACGCCTGCCGTCGTAATAGGCCCGTGTGCCCCGCAGGAAGGAGATCATCATTCCGTCGGTTTCCTCCAGGTCTGCCAGAACCAGCGCCCATTGGGGGAACGGTTCCAGCGGACCGGCTTCCGGCTGCGGCTTTGGTTTGCGGGCGGCCGGCTGCGGCGCAGCTGCCTGGGGAGGCACCGCAACCGCCGGTGCCGGTTTCAGTTCCGGCTGCAGGAACTCCGGTTCCTCCTCGGGCGGGGGCAGCTCTTCCGGCACAGACTGTGCCATCTGGTCTACCGTGGGCGGCGGCGCACTGGTGTGCGCCGTCTGTTGTACCGGCGGTGCCGAAACGAAAGCCACCGGTGCCGCGGCGGCAAAGGGCTGCGGCGCGGCCGGAGCTGTCGGCTGTACCGGCGCCGCCGGTGCGGAAACCGCCGCCTGGGGTTGCGTCAGAGAAAATACCGCCAGTTCCAGCTCGATGCGTTGGTCCGTGCCACGGCTCATTTTTTCCAGCGCCTGTCCGAAGGCGTTGATGGCGCGAATGGCATCCCCCTGCGGGAAGTCCTTGCGCTGGGCGTAGGCCGCTTCCTCCTCGGGGGAAGTGCCGGTCAGCAGTTCGGTGCCGCCCGGCAGCGCGCAGAGCATCAGGTTGCGGTAATGGCCAGCCAGTTCCATGCAAAGGCGGCGCATATCCACGCTCTGCTGGCGCAGCTCGGCAATTTTCTCCAACGCGGCAACAGAATCCTGCCGGGCGATGGCGTCGCTGATCTCAAACAGATAACCTCGGTCGGTCACACCGGCCATCCGGCGCACCAGGGCTTCGTCCACATGGTTGTCCACACCGGCACAGGTATCCAGAATGGAAAGGGCATCGCGCATGGCACCGTCCGCCAGGCGTCCGATCAGCTGGGCCGCACCGGGTTCCAGCTCAATTTTTTCCTGTTGTGCCACATAGGTCAGCCGCCCCGCGATATCCTGGGCGGTGATGCGGGCAAAGTCGTACCGCTGACAGCGACTCAGGATGGTCACCGGTACTTTCTGCACCTCGGTGGTGGCCAGAATGAAAATCACATGCTCGGGCGGTTCCTCCATCGTCTTGAGCAAGGCGTTGAAGGCCTGTGTGGAGAGCATGTGCACCTCGTCAATGATGTATACCTTATACCGGCATACCGAGGGCAGATACGCCACTTCGTCCCGCAGGTCGCGGATATCGTCCACGCCGTTATTGGACGCGGCGTCCATCTCGATGATGTCCATGATGGCACCGCTGTCGATGCCTTTACAGATCTCGCATTCTCCGCAGGGATCGGGGCTGGAATGGTCCAGACAGTTGACCGCCTTAGCAAAAATCTTGGCACAGGTGGTCTTGCCGGTACCGCGGGTTCCGGTAAACAGGTAGGCGTGCCCGATACGACCGGCGGCAATCTGGTTCTGCAGCGCCGTGACAATGGCGGTCTGACCCACCACATCGGCAAACCGCTGCGGACGCCACTTGCGATACAGCGCACGATACATAGGCACACCTCCCCCAAAAACGAGAAAAAGCGGGCAGAGCACGCGGCTGCGCTGCTTTGCGTACAGATGCAGGCTTGCCGCAGCACTGGACGAGCGCCGCTTAATGCTGCTCGGTTCCCCGCCTGACATGGTTCACAGGCCGCCCACGCACGGGGCCCGCATCTGTACGCAAAACAGCGCAATTCAGCCCTGTCCGCGAAAGCTATTATACAATATTGTAAAGATAATTGCAAGGGGGTCCCCGCCATGGATTTTACCGGCGCAGATAATAGGTTCCCTCCGGCGCACGGCAGAGTGTCACGCCAAAAATGCCGTCCAGAATCCGGGACGAGAACAGGTTGGCCGGGGTGTCAAACGCCGCCAGCTTTCCCTGTGCCAGAACCGCCACCCGGTCGCTGTACTGCAGCGCCTGGGCCAGATCGTGCAAGACCAGCAAAACCGCCTTGCCCTGCCCGGCAAGCCCCTGCAGCAATTCCAGCAATTCAAACTGTGCCGCCACATCCAGATAGGTGGCCGGCTCATCCAGCAAAATGGTATCCCCGCCCTGTGCCAGGGCCATGGCCAGATAGACACGCTGGCGCTCGCCGCCCGAAAGTTCCCGCAGATCCCGGTCGGCCCAGCGGGCGACGCCGGTGGCCTGCATGGCCTTTTCCACCGCGACGCGGTCCTTCGTCGTCATCTGGCGGGAAAGCCCCAGATACGGGAACCGGCCATGACTGACCAGGCCCCGCACGGTGATTTCCGGAATGTTGCGCACCTGGGGCATAAAGGCAGTTGCCCGGGCAAATTCTTTGCGGTCGAAAGATTGGATGGAGCGCCCCTGCAGCAGAATCTGCCCTTGCTGCAGCGGCAGTTGCCGTGCGATGGCCTTGAGCAGGGTGGTTTTGCCGCAGCCGTTGGTCCCCACCAGTGCGGTGATCTGACCGTCCTGCGCCGTAAAACTGACATCCCGCAAAACGGGTTGGGCGTCATACCCCACGGCCACGTGTTGGAGTTCAAACATACAGACGCCCCCTTTTCCGATGCAACAGCAGGCTCAGGAAGAACGGACCGCCGATCAGGGACAGCAGGATGCCCACCGGCAATTCAAAGGGCGCAAAGAGCAGCCGGGCCGCGATATCGCAGACCGTCACAAACGCCGCGCCCAGCAGCGCCGAGGCGGGAACCAGCACCCGGTGATCGGTGCCCACCAGTCGGCGGACAATATGCGGCGCCAGCAAGCCCACAAAGCTCAAAAGCCCCGCAAAGCTCACCGCCGCCCCGGCCAGCAAAGCCGCCGCCAGAATGCCCAGGAACCGGGTCCGGGTGACATTCAGCCCCAGCCCGGTGGCACTTTCTTCCCCCAGGCAGAGGACGTTCAGATCCACCGCCAGGAAGAGCGCCAGCAGCATGCCCACCACAAAATACGGAAAAGCCGCCGCCAGCATATTCACGGTGACGCCGGACAGGCCGCCGGTGAGAAAGCCCGGAGAACTGGCCACGATTTCGGGCCAGAGCAGTTTCAGGGTATTGATGCCGGCCGTCAGCATGCCGCTGACCGCCAGCCCCGCCAGGACCAGCGTGGTACGGGAAAGCCCCGCACGCCAGGCCAGCAGATATACCAGCATGGAACATCCCAGTGCCCCCAGAAAAGAGGCAAACTGCATGGCGCCGGGCACAGCCGGGACCACCACCATGGCCAACAGGGCAAAAAAGCCTGCCCCCGCATTGACGCCGATGACATTGGGGCTGGCCATGGCATTGTTGAGTACCGCCTGGAGCAGTACCCCCGCCACCGCCAGGGCCGCCCCGGAAAACAGCCCGCCCAGCATACGCGGCAGCCGCACATAGGCAAGCACCCGCCAGACCGGGTCCTGTTCCCCACGGCTTCCCAGCGCCTGCCAGAGTTGGGCAAGCGTATAGGGCTGGCTCCCCAGGCAGAGTGCCGCCAGAGCGGCAACCGCCACACAGATTGCCAGAATCGTCAACACAACCGGCGCAGCGGCTCTTCGTTTTTGAACACTTTTCATGGTTTCACCCTTGCCAGCCCCGTGCCGTCGGATCCAGACGGTCGGTGGCGGAATACAGTAATGCATTGCAGATAGCGGCCGCCACGGTGCTGCCCCCTTTGCGCCCCATCGCCGCAATGCAGGGCACGCCTTTTTCCTCACACAGGGCAAACAGCCGCTGCTTGCTCTCCACCACGTTGACGAAGCCCACCGGGACCGCAATGATCAGCGAGGGGCGCAGTGCTTGCCCTTCCATCAGGTCACAGAGCGCCAGCAAGGCGGTGGGCGCGTTGCCGATGGCAAAGACTGCCTTGGGGCAAGTCCGGGCCGCATGCTGCATGGCGGCCACCGCCCGGGTGGTGCCCCCCTGCCGGGCAGCCTGTGCCACCTCCGGGTCCGCCATATAGCAATGGGCCGTCAACCCCAGCGCCGCCAGGGAGGGCTTACTGATACCGGCCAGCGCCATATTGGTATCGGTCACCAGCGGGGCGCCCGTTTTCAGGGCTTCAATACCCTGTGCTACGGCGTTCTTGGTGAAGTGCAGCGTCTCGGCATAATCGAAATCTGCCGTGGTATGAATGACCCGCCGCACCACCGCCGCTCTGTCGCCGGGAATGGCGATGTCCCGCCGGTTCAGTTCTTCCTCTATGATCTGCATGCTGGTACGCTCGATATCCGCAGGCAGCGTATGCTGTACACTCATCGGTATTCCTCCATCAGGCGGTAAATGGCCGGCAGATCCAGGGCGTGCCGCACCCCATCCGCCAGGACATCAAACTGACGCTGCTGGTAAGCCGCATGGCTGATGGGAACGGCCCGCTGCGGGGCAATGCACTTGCGGCTGCAAAGCCAGTCGGCCAGTTTCACCGTCAGTTCTCCCGTATCAAAAAGCCCGTGCAGATAGGTGCCAAAAACCAGGTTGCTGCGGCAGCCTTCGGGGGTTCCCCCTGCCAGGCGGCAGAAAGGAGTTCCTTCCACCGCAGTGGTGCCCATATGGATCTCATATCCTTCCAGCGCCGCCCCGGCCAGCGGTCCGTCCGGAACCGTCGCCTGTACACGGGTTCGCGTTTTTTCCGCCGTAAAGGTGGTATTCACCGGCAAAAGTTCCAGGCCGCGCAGCGTGCGTCCCGGCAGACCGCCTTCGGTTCCGGCGGGATCACTCAAAGTCCGGCCCAGCATCTGGTAGCCGCCGCAGACCCCCAGTACCGGCGTTCCGGCGGCGGCCGCCTTGAGGATGGATGCTTCCAGTCCGTTCTGGCGCAACCAGAGCAGGTCTTCCATGGTGTTTTTGGTCCCGGGCAGAATGATCAGGTCGGTATGGCCCAGCGCCGCCGGCTCCGTCACATAGCGCACGCCCAGCGCCGGATGGCTCTCTAACGGGGTGAAATCGGTAAAATTGGAAATACGGGGCAGACGGATCACGGCCACGTCCACCGCTTTGTGAACCGAGGCTGTGCCCAGACAGGGCGCCAGGGAATCTTCGTCGTCAATTTCCACCGCCAGGTACGGCACTACCCCCAGCACCGGCAGATGGGTGCGTTCCTCCAGCATAGAGAGGCCCGGACGCAGGATCTCGGGATCGCCCCGGAATTTGTTGATGACGAGTCCCCCGATGCGTGCCCGTTCCTCCTCTTCCAGCAATGCCACGGTCCCGTACAATTGGGCAAAAACTCCGCCCCGGTCAATATCTCCGGCCAGCAGGACCGGGGCATTGACCAACTTGGCCAGCCCCATATTGACGATGTCATCCGCCTTGAGGTTGATTTCGGCGGGGCTGCCGGCGCCTTCGATGACAATCACGTCATATTCGGCCGCCAGGCTGCGGTAGGCATCCAGAATCTCGGGAACCAATTGCTTTTTGAAACGGAAATATTCCGCGGCCGGCATCTGGCCGCGCACCTCTCCCCGGACGATGACCTGACTGCCGGTATCGCTGCAGGGTTTGAGCAGGATCGGGTTCATCCGCACATCCGGCTCGATGCCTGCCGCCTGGGCCTGGACCACCTGGGCACGTCCCATCTCCAGCCCCTCACGGGTGACATAACTGTTGAGCGCCATGTTCTGGCTTTTGAACGGAGCCACCCGCAGGCCATCCTGGGCGAAAATCCGGCAGAGTGCCGTACACAGCAGGCTCTTGCCGGCCCCCGACATCGTCCCCTGCACCATGATGCAGCGGGCTGGTTTGGTTTGGTTCATGACAGAATCTCCCTGAGTGCCGCCAGAAGACGGCGGTTTTCCGGTTCGGTGCGCACCGCGGTCCGGTACCAGCTGTCGTCCAGTCCCGGATAGTTCCCGCAACTACGCAAAAGAATGCCGCGCTCTTTCAATGGGACCACCAACGGCCTGGTGCACCGGAATAAAAGATAGTTGGCCTGCCCGGGTATCACCCGCAGGCCCAGCGCACGAAGTCCCTCTTCCAACAGGGGACGTTGTGTCTGAACCAGCGCGCGCACCCGCTGCACATAGGCGTTTTCTTGCAAAGCCGCCAGACCCGCGGCCTGCGCCAGGCTGCTGACCGACCAGGGGGACCCTGCCCCACGCAGCTGTTCCACCAGCGCCGGGTCCGAACAAAGTGCATAGCCCAGACGGACCCCGGCCATGGCATACAGTTTGGTAAACGCCTTGAGAATCACCAGCCGGGGATGCCGGGCCAGCTGCGGAACCAGGGTATGAGCCGCAGGATCGTCCAGAAAGTCCCCAAAACATTCGTCCACCACCAGAACCGCGCCCACCGCACAGCAACGGTCCAGAACACGGAGCAAAAGCGGCATAGGCGTGGTACGGCCGGTGGGATTGTTGGGCTCACACAAAAAGACCATCTCGGTTTCCGGGGTGATGGCCTGGAGGAAGGCCGGATCCAGGGTGAAGTTTTCCCTTTCGGAAAGCAGGTGGCGATCCACCCGGCAGCCCACACTTTGCAGCGCCGCCGCATACTCGGCAAAGGCCGGGGCCGGAAGCAACGCCCGGCGCGGCCGCCGTGCGGCGGCCAGACGCCAGATGAGATCCGCTGCGCCGTTGCCGCAGAGAATCCAATCCGGGGACAGATTTTCCCTTTGTGCCAGCGCTGCGCAAAGTTCCCGGCACAGAGGGTCCGGATAGCGATCCGACCGCACCGCCGCAGCCGCAATGGCCCTTTGTACCCCTTGGGGCACCCCAAGCGGGCTCACATTGGCGGAAAAATCCAGTGCAGAGCGCCCGTATTCCGCTTCATATCCGGCCCAATCGCCGCCATGTACCAACTGCATTCCGTCACCTCAAAAGATAAAGAACTCCCGCGCGGCAAACCAGTCCCACCGCCCCCGCCAGGACGGCGGCCACGTACAACATCCGGTTGGCGCGCAGAATGTCCCGGGGTTCCACCGGACGGGTTGCGTCCCCGATGGTGGGTTTGTCATAGTATTCGCCGAAATAGTACGCCGGCCCCGCCAGCTGCACCCCCAACGCCCCGGCGCAGGCGGATTCCGTCTGGGCACTGTTGGGACTGGCATGGTTGCGTCGATCCCGCCGCCAGATACGCCAGGCCTGCCTGCCGTTTGCCCCAGTCAGGACCGCTGCACCAATCCAGAACAGGGCCGCCAGCCGGGAAGGCAGATAGTTGGCCACATCGTCCAATCTGGCCGCCGCCCGACCGAAGTGCAGATATCTTTCATTTTTATACCCCACCATGCTGTCCATCGTGTTGATGGCCTTATAGCAAAGGGCCAGCGGTGCACCGCCCAGGAGCATATAAAAAAGGGGGGCCGCCACACCGTCGGAAAAGTTTTCTGCCACCGTTTCCACGGCAGCCTTGGTAACGCCCTCGTGGGTGAGTGCCTGGGTGTCCCGCCCCACAATGCGGGATACCGCCTTGCGGGCGCCCGGCAGATCCCCGGCAGCCAGATAGCGGTACACGTTGCGGCTCTCCACCGCCAGTCCTTTGACGGCCAGAGCCTGCCAGCACCAGAGGGTCTGCACCGCCAGTCCGGCCAAGGGATGGAGCCGGTCCGCCAACCAGCAGACACCGCCCGTGAGGAGCAGCGTTCCCGCCGGCAGCATGAATGCCAGAATGCGTCCGGCCATCCGTTCGCCCCGGGGTGTGGCGGGCAATCCGGCCCGCAGCAGGTTTTCCAGCCGAGTGATGCATCGTCCCATGAACACCACCGGATGGGGCATCCAGGCCGGATCGGCCAGCCAAAGATCCAGCAAAAAGCCCAGCACAATGGCAACACAGATCAGCATTGGCTCGGCTCCCGGGTATATTGCACCGTTTCCAGCAGGGTCAGTTCCTGTTTTTCAGGCCACAGGGACGCATCCAGTTTGTATCCGCCCGCATTGGGCGCGCACCAATGGTAATATTCATGGTGCGGCACACAATACCGCTCCATGACCGCCATCTGGGTGCCCCCATGGGCCACAATCACCAGCTTGTCCCGTTTTTCCCGCAGTGCCTGGTCCACCAGTTTGGCAAAGGCAGCACAGGTACGCGCACAGAACTGGTCCTTGCGCTCCCCGTCGGGGCAGCTGGTTTCACAGTTGGCTTCCACCCAGGCAAGGTAGTCCGGGTCATGTTCCATCTCGATATAGTTGCGGCCCTCAAAGCTGCCGAAGTTCATCTCCTTGAGGTCCTCCACCACAATCTGCCGGGCCTCCGGGAAAAGAATCTGAGCCGTCTGCCGGGCACGGGTCAGCGGCGAGACATAGACCACATCGGTGGTAAAATCCGCCCGGCGGACGCGGGCGCGGCCTTCCTCCGAAAGCGGGATGTCTCGCTGACCCTGGTACCGCTTTTCCACGTTGTACTGCGTGGTGCCGTGACGCAACAGATAAATGATCATTCTGACAGACTTCCTTTCAAAACCATGGGCAAACCGTAAAAGACCCGCACCACCGTGTCGGCCCGGGCGCTCAGCAGGCAGTTGAGCCGTCCGGCAGCTTCCCGGGCGGTGCGCTGGGCCGCCTCCACGGGAACCACCCCGCCGCCCACCTCGGTGGCGATGACCACCGGGTAAGACGCCAGCTGCGCAGCCAGCGCTTCCAGATCCTCCGCCCGGGCGGCCTGGTCCTGCACATCCCATACGGCAAACTTGGACAGTTCCGCCTCGGTGCAGTGCAACAGCCGGCAGGCAAAGGCCCGTTTGCCGCTGTAAAGCGGTCCCAGAATCAGTGTCATACCCCTGCCTCCACGATGCGGCACACCACCAGTGCCGCCAACATCCAGATTTCCGTCTTCTGCAGGAACCAGCCGGCCAGATCGCCCGAAATCCCGCCGAACTGAGTCTGTGCCACATGACGGTACCGCCACAAGGTCACCAACGCCGCCGCCACCATGGCCCCACCGGCCACACCGCCCACCATCACCAGCGCCGCACACAGCAGCAGGGCCAGCACTGCGAGGATGCGGCGGACCGTGGTGCGATCCGCCGCCGTGGCAAAGGTATGGACCAGGCCGGTGTGTTTGGCAATGGGCAAGGCAGCCACCGCCCAGCCGGACAGGGCACGCTCCAGCACAAACCCCACCCCGAGACAGGCCAGGGTGCGGCGGTCCATGGTCAGGGAGGCGCACAGGGCAAAATAGGCCACAAAGTAGCTGCAGACCCTGATCAGGGCGAAAGCCCCGCAGTGGGGATCCTTGAGAATTTCCTGCTTTTTGGCCGCGTCGGCATAACTGGCCAGTGCGTCGCAGGTGTCGGCGTACCCGTCCAGATGAATTCCTCCGGTGAGGAAAACCGGCAGCAGGCAATATCCCGCCGCCTGCAGCCATTCCGGTACCGGCCAGTAGCCACACACCGCCGCCCACAGTCCGTACGCTGCCGCACAGACCACGCCCACCAGCGGGAAGGCGCAAAGCACGTACCGCATGTTTTTTTCGTTCCAGGTGGGCTGCGGCACGGGGATGGCACTGAACATGGCAAACGCCACCGCCACCGTTTCAGCTGTAATCATTCCGCTTCCCTCCCCTTGTAATACTGCGGCAGTCCGGCCACCACTTCGCAGACTGCGTCGGCCCTGCAGGCCAGTGCCTGATGCAGGTGACCCAACAACTGCAGATAGATTTGTGTTTCGCCGGCGTACACTTCCCCGCCGGTCCCCACTTCATTGGATACAATGACCAGATGTCGGCTGACGGCAACCATGTGCTCCAGCCCTGCCAGAATGCTTTTGTATGCCCTATCCGGTGTAGCCCCCGGTGCATACAGTTCATTGGCCGCCAGATTGCCCAGATCTTCCAGCAAAATGGTACCACTGCTGTCAAGCGCCGACGGGTCCAGCCCCACCAGGTTCCGGGAACACTCCACCGTAACAAACCCCCGTCCAGTGCGCTGACGGCGATGCTTGGCTATCCGGGCGCGGCATTCCGCATCCCATACCTGCATGGTGGCCAGATAAACGCGCGGCGTATCCCCTGCCAGCCGCAATGTCAGCCGCTCGGCATATTCGCTTTTGCCACTGCCGGAACCACCGATGACCAGAACAATCACTTCTGACCTCCCTGGGGCTGGTAGGGCTCCATGCCGTAATCGTCAAAGGTGCTGCCCTGGTAGATGGCCAGCGCCATATCCAGCAGCGGCATGGCCGCCACCGCACCAGTGCCTTCACCAAGGCGCATGCCTGCCGTAATCAGCGGCTTTTTCCCTAATGCCTGCAGCAGCAGGGCGCCCGCCGGTTCGGCACTCTGGTGGGTGGCAAAAACCGCTGCCGCGGCAGCCGGGCAGATCCGCACGGCGCAAAGGGCCGCCACCGCACTGATGGCACCATCCACCAGCACGGGGATGTGATACAGCGCGCCGCCCAAAAAAACGCCGCACAGGCCGGCTATATCAAACCCGCCCACCTTGGCCAGCACATCCACCGGGTCAGCGGGATCGGGTTGGTTGACCTGCAGGGCGGTCTCGATCGCCGCGCGCTTGCGGACAAGGCCCGCGTCGGAAAGCCCTGCTCCCCGGCCGGTCAATTCCAACGGGGTACGGCTCAGCAGCGCACAGGTCACCGCGGTGGCGGTGGTGGTGTTGCCAATGCCCATCTCCCCCGTTGCCAACAGGTGGGTACCTGCCTCTTTTTCCCGGCGCACCAGCTCCATTCCCGCCAGAATGGCCTGTTCCGCCTGGGAGCGCGTCATGGCGGGGCCCGCGGTCATATCGGCGGTGCCGTTGCCAATCCGGCTGGCGTACACCCCCGGCGTGGGAGCAAAATCCCGGATGCCCATATCCACCGGCAGCACCCGGCAGGAAGCCAGTGCCGCCATCCGGCAGACGTTGCTCTGACCGGCAGCCAGTGCTCGGGCCACAATCCCGGTGACCTCGCTGCCCGTCTGGGATACCCCCTGGGCCACCACGCCATTGTCGGCGCACAGCACCAGCACGGTGCGCGGTGTAAGCGCCAGCCGGGCGCTGCCGGTCAGCGCCGCCATATCGGTCAACGCATCTTCCAGCAATCCAAGACTCCCCAGCGGTTTGGCACAGGCAGCCCACTGCTTTTGGGCTTGTACCCGGGCATTTTCGTCACCGGGGCGAATCCCGGCCAGCAAAGAATTCAATTCTGCGGATGAAGACATGCGCCTTGCTCCCTTTCATAGTGTTGGGCTGCCGCCACAAAGCGACGGGCCAGCCGGGGCGTCCCGGCCCAGTAGAGATGGGCAAAGGAGGCAAACAGCGTGGGGGTGGCAAAACCGCAGTCCCAGCTGCGCCCGCTCTGCGGTTTGTGCGCCGTGCAGGCGGTTCCGTTTTGGGTGGAATCCCAGTAGTGGAAGGCATGGATGGGCAGACTTTCCTCTGTTCGGAGCAGAAGGCTGTCCGCATGGGCCGTCAGTTCCGCATACCCGAACCGCACCAGGTGTCCGGTTCGGATTCCCTGTCCGGGCAGTACCCCCGCCATGGGCCAGAACGTGCCCGCGGTATCCTCCAGGGCTTGTCCCAGATACAGATAACCTCCGCACTCGGCCACCGTGGGCAGGCCCGCCCGCACCAGACGGCCGATTGCTTCACGCAGCACTGCATTTTCGCCCAGCGCCCGGGCGTGCAGTTCCGGATATCCGCCCGGCAGGTAGAGACCCGCACAGTTTCCCGGTAGTGCGTGGTCCCGCAGCGGGCTGAAGAAAACCGGCTCGGCACCGGCGTCCCGCAGCGCGTCCAATGTTTCGGCATAGCAGAAGCAGAAAGCCTCGTCCCGGGCCACCGCAATCCGGGTGCGGTGCGGCACTGGGACCGTGTCCGGCAGCGGCGGGCGTTCCGGCCGGCTGCACAGCGCCCGGATTCTGTCCAGGTCCAGCGTCTTTTGGGCCTGAATCCCCAACGCTTTGACGCGCGCTTGCAGGTCAGTGATTTCCCCGGCCGTGTACAGTCCCAGATGACGGCTGGCAAAGGAAGCCTCCTCCATGGGCGGCAGATACCCCAACACCGGCAGACCGGTTTCCCGTTCCAGCATGGGGGCCAGGGTCTGATACAGCATAGGCTTGCAATCATTGAGCAAGATGCCGGCCAGATGGCTTTGGGGCCGAAAGGCCTGCAGTCCCCGCACCGTGGCCGCCAGGGTCAGGCTGGCTCCCTTCGGGCGCAGCACCAGCAGGACCGGCAGATCCAGGGTGTCCGCCAGATGCCAGGCACTGGCCCGGTCCGTGGTGCCACCCAGACCATCATAGAAACCCATGACTCCTTCGCAGACCGCGGCACCATGCCCCGCTCCATAGCGGGCATACAGGGTGCGGACCGTATCGGCGGAAGCGAGAAACAGATCCAGATTATGGCTTTCCAGCCCCAGTACCGCCCGGTGAAACATGGGGTCAATATAATCCGGGCCGCATTTGAAGGCGCAGGGGTTCATCCCCCGCTGCCGCAGCGCCGCCAGCAAGGCACACGTCATCACCGTTTTGCCGCCACCCGACCGGGGCGCAGCGATCATACATTCAATCATCGCAGTGTACCGTCACCAAAAAAACCGGATTTTGGGCCATCATCAGGTGCAGTCGCCCCATCGGTTGTGCACCGCTGACGGCCAGCTGCGCCACCTGGGGGGTCAGGCCGCGGTCACGGCAGAAGGCAAGCGTCCGTTCCAGGGTTTCCAGGGCAATGCAGCTGACGCACAGCCTCGCCTGGGGATTCTTGTCCAGCGCGGCCGTCAGGATGGCCTCCAGTGCGCCCTTGCTGCCGCCCACAAAGACGGCATCCGGGGCCGGCAGGTCGGCCAACGCCTCCGGCGCGCGCCCCGAAATGCAGTGCAGATTCCAGGTGTGGAATTTGGCCCGGTTCTGCTGCAGCAATTCCTGGGCCGGCGCTTCGCACTCCACGGCGTAGACCGCTGCACCGGGCGCGGCAGCAGCCAGTTCCACACTGACACTGCCGGTTCCGGCGCCCACATCCCAAAGGACCTCCCCGGGGTGTGGTCCCAACGCGGCCAGAACAGCCGCACGCACAAAGCGTTTGGTCATGGGCACCTTGCCCCGCACGAACCAGTCATCCGGCCAGCCGGGGGTTCGCCGGGGCGGCTGCGGCGCCGCTTCGGCCAGCAGCACACACAGCGGCCCGAAGCTTTTTCCCGCCATATCCGCCGCAGTGCCCGCGGTGAGCTTCTCGTCCGGATAGCTGAGGTTTTCCCCCACGGTGACCGGCAAGTCGCCCAGACCGGCAGCACACAGCTGGCTGCAGAGCTGGGGCACCCCCAGGCTGCCGCCGGTGAGGAAAAAGGCCGGTTTGCCCTGGCTGACTGCCGCCACCGCATCACAGTGAACGCCGTGCGCCGAAACCAGCACCCAGTCCTGCCAGGGGCGGTGCAGCGCCGCGGCCAACAGTTGTACGCTGGATACCCCCGCACAGACGGTGTAGGGAATTCGGTTTTCTTCCAGCAGCGGAATCAGACTGCGGCACCCCGAGTAGAACCCCGTGTCTCCGCTGTAAACCACCGCGCCGTGGCTGGCGCCTCCCTGCAACGCCTCAAGAATCTGCCGGGGTTTGGTGGCAGCGGCACGGTGTGTCGTGCAGCCCGCAGGCAGCTGCTCCAGCAAGCGCGCCGCGCCCACGATGCAATCCGCCTGCAATAAGGCCGTCCGGCTTTGTGCCGTCAGGGTATCCCCCGTGCCGCCCCCCAGTGCCAGTAAACTCACCTGCATGGTGCCATCCACTCCTTGCAAAACTCCAGAATTTGTTCGTAGGGTTCACCGTCTTCCGGGGGCCGACGCAGCACCACAAGCTGCACGCCGCAGGCCCGGGCGGCGGCACATTTTTCGGCAAATCCGCCGGGACTGCCGCCGTCCTTGGTGACCAGATACCGGATTGCGAACTGATGCAGCAGTGCCACGTTCAGTTCTGTACCAAAGGGGCCCTGCATGGCGATAATCCGGGCCGGTGCAATGCCGGCCTCCCGGCAGGCTGTCAGGCTGGAATCCAGCGGCAGCACCCGGGCAAACAGACGCTGTGTTCCCAACGGTGCAAAGGCCGTCAGTTCCTTGGCCCCGGTGGTGAGCAGGATATTGCCCCGAGTATCTTTCAGAAGGCGGACCGCCTCGGCGGCATCCCTGGCCGTCCAACAGCCCTCCGGCAAGGGGCTGGCCGGACGCAGCAGCCGTTTGTACACCGCACCGGCCCTTTGGGCCGCCCGCCGGATGTTGGCCGTGACCTGGGTGGCATAGGGATGGGTGGCATCCACGCAGAGGGTGGAACGGTCCAGCAGCGCGGCCATTTCCGCCTCGGTCAGACGCCCTGCACGAATCGTTACCCCCGGATACTCCCCCTGGTCAATCTTTCCGTATTCGGTGGCCACACAAACCTCCACCGGAATCCCCCGGTCCGCCAGGGTATAGGAAAGGGTGCGCCCTTCGGTGGTGCCGGAAAAAACGACCACTCTCATACCTGGCGATACCCCCGGGGTGTGATGAGCCAGGAGCCCTGCTGCCGGGTGGTACTGCTGCCCACAAAGACCGTGGTAAACATATCCACCGGCGCATCCCGCAAGGTTTCCAGAGTGTACAGCTTGGCCTCCTGGCCGGCACGCGCAATGTTGCGCACGGTGGCGCAGGGTGTTTCACCCGCCTTGCCGGCCGCCAACAGAATGTCCACCGCCCGCTGCAGATGATCCTTGCGGCGATGGGACGCCGGGTTATACAGGCAGAGAGAGAAATCTCCCATGGCCGCGCACTGCAACCGTTTTTCGATCACGTCCCAGGGCGTCAGCAGATCGGACAGCGAGATCACGCAGAAATCGTGTCCCAGCGGTGCCCCCAGCACAGCCGCCCCCGAAAGCGCCGCCGTCACACCGGGCACTACCTCAATGGGGACCTCCGGATAGTCTTTGGCCAGCTCCAGCACCGGGGAGGCCATGCCGTAAACCCCCGCATCGCCGCTGCAGACCAGTGCCACATGCTTGCCGCCCGCCGCCGTTTCCAGGGCCCAGCGGCAGCGATCCACCTCACCACGCATGGGGGTGGTGTAAATTTCCTTATCGGGATACAAAGGATGTACCAGTTCCACATACACCGTATACCCGCACAGGACATCCGCCGCCTCCAGTGCAGCCTTTGCCTGCCCGGTGAGCATGGTTGCATCCCCCGGACCCAGACCGACCACATACAAATTACCACACATTGCGAAATCTCCAATCCAGTTGATAGGGTTTCAGTGCCGCCGCCATCGTCACACCGTTTTCCGCCTGCTTGCGCCGCAGCAACGTTCCGCCACTGGCCAGCACCGCCGCACGCTCGCAGACATTGTCCACACCGGTGGTCTTCTCCACAAAGGCGGAAGCGGTAAAGTTGCCCTTCGCCTGTGCCAGTTGTGCCGCGCTGTAAATCTTCAGCGGCCAGCCGTGTTGCCGGCAAAAACTCAGTAAGCCCGCTTCCCGGGCCTTCAGGTCGATGCTGGCCACCGCGCCGATGCACTGGGGGGGCAGATCCAGGGATGCCAAGGCCTTTTCCAACGCCCTGTCCGTGATGCCCTTCCGGCAGCCCACCCCCAGTATGACGTTCTGCGGCACCAGCCACAGAACCGATGCCGGCTGTGGTTCCAACCCCACATAGACATCCCAGGGGGCACTTTCCGCCAATTCGATACCCGCCGGTACCGTTCCGGATACCGGCACCTCGGTGTGGATACGCACCGGGCGCCCCGCCAGCAATGCACCCGATACCTTACGGATGTTTTCGGGGTGCAGCACTGCGCAGCGCTGGCAGCGCGCCCATTCGTCTACCGCAAACACTTCGTTCACATCGGTGGCCGTGGTAATCACCGCCTGGGCGTTCAGAAGCCGGGCCACATGGCGTGCCAGATCGTTGGCGCCCCCCAGGTGGCCCGAAAGCAGCGGGATGACGAACTGTCCGCCCTCATCCACCACCACCACCGCCGGATCGGTGGTTTTGCTGTGCAGATACGGTGCGATGGCCCGTACGGCAATGCCCGCCGCCCCCACATAGACCAGCGCACGCTCCGACGCGAAATGCGTCTGCGTCCACTGCTGCAGGCTCAAAGGCTGCCCACTGCGGTCCGCGGTGCCGCCCAGGGCACAGGCCAACCGCCGCGCCAGGGCATAGCCCTTTTCGGTAAAGGCCAGGCAGGCAACGCTCATCCTTCGCTCCCCTTTCGGAATTCGGTGGTAAAGCCCGGGTCATAGAGTTTGCTGCGATCATATCCGGCGGGGGCCAGGAAATCCCCCACCAGAATCAACGCCGTTTTGGTGATCTGATGGTCTGCCCCGGCTTGGGCCAGGGTGCCCAGGGTACAGCGCACCACCTTTTCTTCCGGCCAGGTGGCTTTGTATACCAGCGCCGCCGGGGTTGCCTTGGTATAGGCCCCCTGCAGCAGCGCCTCCTGCACAGCCGGCAGCATGCCGGCCGACAGGAAAATCACCATGCTGGCGCCATGGGCGGCCAGCTTGGACAGCGCTTCCCGCTCCGGCACCGGGGTGCGGCCCGCCATCCGCGTGATGATCACGGTCTGGCTGATGCCCGGCAGGGTATATTCGGCGCAGGCTGCCGCGGCTGCACCGCAAAAGCTGGAAACTCCCGGCACATCGTCATAGGCAATGCCCAGCCGGTCCAGTTGGTCCATCTGCTCGCGGATGGCACCATACAGGCTGGCATCCCCCGTGTGGAGCCGTACTGTTTCGTGGGACAGCCGCTCCTGCTCCTGCATCACCGCCAGCACCTGCTCCAGGGTCATCTCGGCACTGTTATAAACAGCACACCCGTCCCGGGCCAGCGCCAGCAGGGCAGGGTTTACCAGACTGCCCGCATAAATAATACAGTCTGCGGCGCGCAGCAATTCGGCGCCGCGCAGCGTAATCAGATCCGGGGCTCCCGGACCGGCTCCCACAAAATGAACCATGGGTTACTCCTTTACCAGAATCGTTGCAAAATAGCCGGCCGGACGGTCCCGGTCATACGTCGAAAGGTCCGGCCAGACTTCCTCGTTGGGTAGCCCGCAGTTGCAGACCATGGCGCTGCTGGCCAGCTTTCCGTGGGCCTCCAGCGCTGCCAGGGTCCGGGGCAGTTGACGCCCGGTTTTCATCAGCACCTTGCTGCCGGGCGCATCCAGCACCGCATCCGCCGCACCGCCCGGCGCAATGGTCAGCGGTTCCTCCATGCCGGCGGTCAGGGACCGGTTGAGCCGTGCCGCCGAGGCACAGAAGCTGGGCACACCGGCCAGCATAACGGTGGTATATCCCCGGGCCTGCAACAATTCCTGCAGGTATCCGAAGGTGGCATAAACCGACACGTCCCCCAGGTTGAGCATGGCCACATCCTGCCCGGCATCCAGATAAGACCGCAGGGATTCGGCCGCAGCCTCATGGGCCGTCTGCAGAGCCTTTTGCTCCCGCGTCATGGGAAAATGCAGCGGCACGATGATTTTCCCGTCCAGATTCACCGCTCCCCGGGCAATCTCCAGCGCCAGCATCTGTCCGCTTTTGGTCTGGGGCGCAGCGATCACCGGGCAGGCCTCCAGCCGCCGCACTGCCTGCAGCGTCATGAGTTCGGGATCCCCCGGGCCCACGCTGACACCGTACAGCGTGCCTTGTTTCTTCAGTTCTGCCATAGTTGCAATATCTCCTTGGCGGGCTGTGTGGCGCCCAGCAGGCCGAATTGGTTGGAAAAAACGATCACACCGCCCTGGCAGCCGTCCCCCAGACGGCGCTGCAGATGGTTCTGCATGGCGTCCAGCAAAGAGGCCATCACGGCGTCGCGTAGCCCCGCCGCCGACAGAATTTCCAGGCAGGCGTCTGCAGTGGCGGCTTCCATCAGCGCCCGGCAGACCTCGGTCTGCGCGCCGCACTGTGCGGCATGGGCACAAAACAGCTCGGTCCGGCAGTCGGCATAGCGGGAATGGGTGTTCATGATGCCACCCGCCACCTTGACCAGTTTGCCGACATGCCCCACCAGCAACAGGCGGGTCATTCCTTCCACGGCGGCACAGTCCAGGGCTTCCCCCAGAAAATTGGAACATTTAACCACCGGCACACCGCAGGCATCCCAGCCCTGGGCGTGCAGAAAATCCGTGCCGTAGTTTCCCGGCGTGAGAATGAGATTTTGGGTATGGGTGGCATGCTGGCGGATTTCCAGCGCAATGGTGTCCACAATGGCCTGTTCGCTCATGGGTTCCACAATGCCGGAGGTTCCCAGAATCGAAAGGCCGCCCTCCACTCCCATCTGCGGATTGAAAGTGCGGCGGGCCGCTTCCTGACCGCCCTCCACACCGATCACCACCGACAGCCCGCCGGTGTACCCGGCGTCCCGGCAGACAGCCTTCACCGCCTGGGTGATCATCCGGCGGGGCACCCGGTTGATGGCAGCTGCCCCCACCGGCTGGTCCAGTCCCGGTCGGGTGACCCGGCCGACGCCTTCACCGCCGTCGATGGCAATGCCCGGTCCGGCAGCTTTGCGGACGGTGGCAGTGATGGGCAATCCATCGGTCACATCAATGTCATCCCCACCGTCCTTGCGCACGCTGCACAGCGCTGCTTCCCCCTGGCACCGGCAGGTCAGCGGGCGGACCGTCACCTCCCAGCCTTTGGGTGTCATGAGGGAAAGGGTGCGCGGGACTTGCCCCAAAAGCAGCAAACGCGTCGCCCCCTGGGCAGCCAGCGCCGCACAGGTCCCGGTGGTATAACCGCAGCGCAGCAACCGCTGTCCGCTGCGGATGGTATGATCAAACGACATGGTTCACTCCAGTAACGCTTTGAGTCTGGCACAGTACATCTTCTGGATACCTTCCAGGCGCCCCAGTCCTTCCAGGGTGCAGCGCACCGAAAGACCGGCCGCTTCCAGCTGGCTCTTCCAGCTTTCCGCCTGTTCCCCGGCCATATCGTGGCAGGCATGATCCCCCGCCACCAGCAACAACGGCACCAGATGTGCTTTGCGGCAGCCGGACGCCAGAATCTGCGGCAGGACCTCGGCCAGCGCCGGCCATCCTTCCACCGCCGCCACAAAAACATCGCCGCGCCCCTGTAAAGCAAAAACACTTTGCAGCGCTGGGTAGACCACCCCCGCAAAATGCTCGGTTCCATGTCCCATCAGGACCAGAACCTCCCCGGGCTGCGCCGGATAGGCCTCTCCCAGAAGGCGTGCCACCGTCTGCAGGTCGTGGGTATCGGCCAGCAGCGGTTTGCCCAGCGCCAGATGGGCAAACCGGCTTTGATACGGGGCAATTTCGGATTTTATTTTATCGTATTCATACCCGTAAAGCAAGTGTGTGGGCTGCACCGCCACCCGGTCGTATCCGGCTGCCGCCAGCTTTTCCAACGCTTCGGGAAGCCCATCCACCGACTCCCCCCGTGCCGCCATCCGTTTGCGAATGATCCGGCTGGTCCAGGCACGGCAAAAAAGCCGGTCAGACGCCACAGCCTGCAGCGCCTGTTCCACTGCCTCCAGGTCCTTGCGGCCGTTGGCCACCGTGGTGCCAAAGCTGGCACAAATCAGCGCTTGTTTCATGGTTTTTTCTCCTTCCGTAGGGAACGGAACAGCACATAGGGAATTCCGTCCTCGTCGGTGCAGACCTGCGCCGGCACCTGATACACTTGTCGGATGAACGCCGGTGTCAGCAGCTCCCGTGGCGTACCGCTACCCACCAGCTTACCGTCCTGCAGGGCGTACAGCACATCGCAGTAGGCCGCCGCCAGGTTCAGGTCATGGACAGCCAGCAATACGGTGCGATCCAGGGTGCGCAGCAGGTCCATCATCTGCAACTGGTAGCGGATATCCAGGTGGTTGGTAGGTTCGTCCAGAATCAGACAGGGGGTCTGCTGGGCCAGTGCCCGCGCCAGCACCACCCGCTGCTGCTCCCCGCCCGAAAGGGTGGAAAAGATGCGGGTTTCCTTATCCGCCATGCCCACCGTCTCCAGCGCCCGATGGACGATGCGGTAATCCTCGGCATTTTCCCGTTCCAGCGTCCGTTTGTGGGGAGCGCGGCCCATCAGGACCACTTCCCGCACGGTAAAATCAAAACTGTAGGTGTTATGCTGAGCGACCACAGCCAGCTTCCGGGCGCTCTGGCGCAGCGAATATTCCCGCAATGTGCGGCCTTCCAGAAACACCGCCCCTCTGTCGGGTTGCAGGACACGGTAGATGCATTTGAGCAACGTGCTTTTGCCGCTGCCGTTGGGGCCGATCAGCCCCACCACCTGCTGCCTGCCCGCCGTCAGTCGGATGTGGTCGAGGATGGCTTTTCCTCCCAGGGATACACACACGTCCCGGGCTTCGATCATGGTCATGCCGTGCCTCCTCCAAATCCGTAGCGGTGACGCACCATCAGATACAGAAAAACCGGTGCACCCAGCAGCGAGGTGAGAATTCCGATGGGCAGTTCGTTGCCGGGCAGTACGACACGGCAGGCCACATCGGCCCAGACCAGGAAAATGGCACCCGCCAGCGCCGAGACCGGTACCAGCGTCCGATGGTCGGTTCCCAGCAGCAGGCGTACCCCGTGGGGCACCACGAGCCCCACAAAGCCGATGGTTCCCGCCTGGTACACAGCCAACCCGATGAGCAGCGAGGTGACCGCCAGGTACAGCATCCGACGCAGGTGCAGGTCGGTGCCCAGCGTAATGGCGCATTCGTCCCCCAGCAGCATGAGATTGAGGGTGCGGCTCTGGGTGAGGAAAAAGAGACTTCCCGCCGTCACAGCCAGCACCATGACCCCATTGCCCTGCCAGTTGGCAGCACCCAGACCGCCCATGGTCCACCGGATGACCTGGGCCGGTGCATGGTCGTCGTTGCGCAGATAGATGGCAAAGTTGGAGAATGCACCGCAGACCGCCGAGAGCGCAGAACCCGCCAGCAGCAATTTGACCGCCGTGGCACGGCCCCCCAGGTTGGCCAAAAACACCACCGCAAAGGAGACTACCAGGGCCCCCACAAAGGCCATGGCTCCCACCGAGCGTGCCCCCCATGCAGCCCCCACACCGAACAACGCCGCCAGGGTAGCCCCCAGCGAGGCGCCCGATGAGATGCCCAGGATGTACGGATCGGCCAGCGGGTTCTTGACTATGGCCTGCATCACCACGCCGCAAAGGGCCAGGGCAGCCCCCACGGCTGCCCCCAGTACCAGCCGGGGTAGCCGGATCAGCCAGACCACATCATGCAGCGCCGAACCGGCGGCCCAGCGTTCCGGCACGGCCGTGCCGAACACGGCGTGCAGCATTTTGGAGGACAATACGCCGTACACATCCCCCACCGGCAGAGGCATGGTGCCAAAGGTCACCGCCACCACCAGGGAGAGCGGCAGCAGGACCAGCAAGGCTGCACAGACCCCGTACCCGATCCTTTGGCTGTGCAGCCAGCCCCCCGCGCCGTTCACAGGGCCAGGTCCGGGTACATGCCGGCCGCCAGCGTGCGAATGCCGTCCATCGTCCGGGGACCGGCCGCGTAGATATCCCCCAGCATGACGGGATAGACCCGCCCCTGCTGTACAGCCGACAGGCTGGCCAGCGCCGGGTCCTCCTGCAGGACGGCAAGCTGGCTGGCCACCACGCTTTCGGGGTCGTCCCCCGAGTAGGCCATATAGACCACAAAGATCACATCGGGATCACAGGCCAGCAAATCCTCTTTGCTCAGTTCGTTGCCGTCCGGACTGGCCAGCTGTCCGCCCAGCTGGGTGACCATATCCCCGGCCAATGTGGTGGCGCCGTAATTGCTGATGGCATCCCCCAGCGGTTCCACCACCGCTACCCGCACCGGTTCCTGGCCTTCCACCGCCGCCAGCGTGCCGGCAATGGTCTGCTGCATCTCGTCCACCAGGGACTGGGCTTTTTTCTCCACGTCAAAAATCCGGCCCAGGTTGAGGATATCGGTGTACTCGTTTTCCAGCGTACGCGGATGTCCGCCCGGACGTGTGTTGGAGTTCATATAGGTGGCAACGCCTTTGGCATTCCAGCCGGACACATCCCCCAGCATCTTGTCGCTGAACAGCGAACCCCAGGAAAGAATCATATCGGGCTGCAAAAGCGTGACTGTCTCTTTGTCCGGAGCAAACACATCCTCCCGGTAGTGCATGGCAGAAAACCCTTCCTGCCATTCGGGTTTGACCTCGTTATCCAGGCCATAGCTGGCCACAACATGGTCCTCCAGGCCCAGGGCAATCATCGTTTCAATGGAACCCTGGTACACAGCCACCACCCGTTGGGGGGCCTGGGAATAGGTGTATTGGACTTCCTGCCCGGATGCATCGTAATTGGTAATGGTAACCGGGTAATGGCCGGCACTTTCGGCCGTGGCAATGGTTTCCGGCCGGGAAGCCGTCTCCTGCGGCTGCGAAGCCCCGCAGCCGCAGAGCAGCGTGACACCAAGCAACGCCAAAGCCATACCCTTGCGCAACGGATGATGGAACATAGAAAACCCTCCTGTGTGGAAATGCACAAACCGTCCCCGCCGCATCGCCAAAAAGAAAAGGCCTGTCCCGCCAAAACAACCGGACAGACCCATACCGAAACAAAGCGCCCACCAAAACACGATGCACTTTTGTTTTCCGCGCCCACGTTTGGTCCGTCCGCAGCACGGGTCCTGCCCCCGATGCGGCAGCGGTTTGTTCCACCACACCGGGCAGTATGAATCCCAGGGCAGGTCTTCCGGCTCTGGCGTCACGGCCCGGACCCCCGTCTTCCCACGCGGACGCGCAGTGACATGCGATTGGATCCGGGCTCGACCATTACGGCGGCGGTCCCGCACAGGCGTTGCACCTGTTTCCCTATTCTCCCGGCCAACCTCGCGGGGTCCCGGGCACCTTGGGATGCTTTGTTGTAACAGGATACCATAAAAAACGCCGCCCCGCAAGGGGCGGCGTTCACTTTCCGGGGGAAGAATGGTTCAGCCCAGGATTTGCTTGGCCAGGTCGGCGCTGGCCTTGGCATCCTTGCAGTAAAAGTCTGCTCCGATTTCCTTGGCAAAACCGGGGGTCAGCACAGCGCCCCCCACCCATACCTGGCAGGGCAATTTTGCCTGGTGCAAGGCATCAATGGTTGCCTTCATATTGGGAACGGTGGTCGTCATCAGGGCCGAGAGCCCCACCAGCCGTGCCCCTGTGGTACGCACAGCCTCCACCACCCGTTCGGGCGGCACATCCCGTCCCAGATCCAGCACGTCGTATCCGTAATTTTCCAGAATGACCCGCACGATGTTTTTGCCGATATCGTGCACGTCTCCTTTGACGGTGGCCACCACAATTTTTCCCTTGCCGGCGGTCTGCGGCTGGCCCTGGGCGGCGATTTTCTCCTTGACCACCTCAAAGGCAGCCTGGGCTGCGGTGGCTGCCTGCAGAAGTTGCGGCAAAAAGATGGTTCCTTTCTCGAAACCGTCCCCCACCACATCCAGAGCCGGGATCAGCGAAGCGTTCACCACATCCAGCGGCTCCCGGGTGGACAGCGCCTGACGGGCCGCTTCATGGGCTTCCGCCTTCAGGCCACGGCGCACCGCTTCAAACAGGGCATCCCCGGCTGCGGCTGACGGGCTTTCCACCACCGCGGTCTTGCTGACCTGCTGGGTCTGAATCTGCACATCCGCATAGGCGGCCACATAATCGCGGCTCTGCGGATCCTGTGCCGTCAGCACCCGATAGGCGCGCACCGCCGCCATCATTTCCGGCGTGTTGGGATTCATGATGGCCAGATCCAGACCGGCTGCCATGGCCATCGTCAGGAAGGTGGTGTTCAGGTAGCCGCGGCAGGGCAACCCGAAACTGATGTTGGACACGCCCAGAATTGTGCGCACCCCCAGTTCCTGTTTGCAGCGGCGCAGTGCTTCTAGCGTTTGCACTGCCCCTTCTTGCTGGGCACTGGCGGTCAGGGTCAGGCAGTCAATGTAGATGTCTTCCTTGGGAATGCCCGCCGCGGTGGCCGCCGCCACAATCTTTTGGGCGATGGCAAACCGCCCCTCGGCACTGGTGGGAATGCCCTGCTCGTCCATTGTCAGGCCCACCACCGCCGCACCGTACTTTTTGCACAGCGGCAAAATGGTATCCAGTGTTTTTTGTTCGCCGTTCACCGAGTTGACAATGGGCTTGCCGTTGTAGACACGCAAGGCCCGGGACAGTGCCTCCGGGTTGGAGGAGTCCAGTTCCAGCGGCAGGTCGGTCACCGCCTGCAGATCGGTCACCAGCCGTTCCAGCGTGGCAGCCTCGTCAATACCCGGAAGTCCCGCGTTGACATCCAGCACCTGAGCCCCGGCCTCCGCCTGAGCCACCGCCTGGGTGCAGGGATAAGCGCTGTCCCCTTCCCGCAAAGCTTGCTGCAACCGCTTTTTGCCGGTGGGGTTGATCCGTTCCCCCACCACGGTGATGCCGTCCACTTCCACAAAGCGAACTGGCGTACACAGGCAGCTGCGGCGCACCGGCACCTTCTGTGCCGGTGCCAGGGCGCCAAACACCGCACGCAGCCGGGCAATGTATTCCGGCGTTGTACCGCAGCATCCGCCCACCATCGAAACACCGATGGTGGCATAGGCCTGCATTTCCCGGGCAAATTCCGCCGCATCCAGATTGTAGGAACCGTCGGGGTTGGGCAACCCGGCATTGGGTTTGACAAACACCGGAATGCCCGCCGGTACGGTGCGGCAAAGCCGCTGGGCAAAGGGCAGAATTTCAGCCGGGCCCAAAGAGCAGTTGATACCGATGGCATCGGCGCCCAGCCCCGCCGCGGTGACGCCGTAGCTTTCTACCGTGCAGCCGGTGAAGGTGCGGCCGCGACTTTCGAAACTCATCGAGACAAACACCGGCAGATGGCTGTGTTCCTTGGCCGCCAGGATGGCGGCTTTCAGTTCATAGAGGTCGGTCATTGTCTCCAGAAATACAAAGTCCGCCCCCGCCGCCACACCGGCCTCCACAATTTCCGCAAAAGCCGCGTAGGCATCGGTAAAGGGCAGCGTGCCGGCCGGAGCCAGCAATTCGCCCAGGGGGCCGATATCCAGCCCCACCAGCGCACCGGTGGACGCCGCCCCACGGCGGGCACAGGCCAGGGACGCCTCCACCACCTGGGCCACACTATAGCCTGTACCGGCCAGTTTGCGTGCGTTGGCCCCAAAGGTATTGGCCAGCAGCAGATCTGCCCCGGCGGCCGCATAGTCGGCATGGATGGCCGTCAGAATTTCCGGCATTTCCAAGGCTGCCAGTTCCGGTTTCTGGCCGGGCTGCAGGCCGCGCTGCTGTAGCTGAGTTCCCATGCCGCCGTCCAGAAATACAAAACGGCGGCGCTCAAAGATCGATTCGATTTGCACAGGCAGTTCCTCCCGTTCGCATTTCATTTTTGGGAAAAGCAGGTGGTTCCCCGTTTGCGGAAGACGCAGGTTTCCCGCAGATGACAGGTGGAACACCCCGCCAGTGTCCCGGTGACCGGATGATCCGCTATGCCCAGCAGGGCCGTGGTACTTTTGCGCGGCACCAGGAGATGCTGCGCCGTGACCGCCACACCGGCCCCACGCACGCTGTCGGCCGCCAGGCTGATTTCATCATTCAGTTCCAGTGGACAGTCGCCGTACCCGGGCGCAAAACGCCCGGTGAGATACCGATGTTCTTCGGCCAGTCCCGTGCGCAGTTCCTGTTCCAGTTCATCGCAGACCTGCTCCAGCAACACCGACGCCATGGCATCGGCCGAAGCAGCCAGGGCAATGTCCGTCAGTTCCAATCTGCGCAGCAGGGTATCCACCTCACTGCCAAGGGTGGCCACCAGCACCAGCACCTCGTCGCACCCTTGCAGATGCCGGGCCAGGTCGCCGCCACGGTTTTCCAGCGGCAGCACCACACGGGGCAGCCGCCGCCATACCGCGCGCGGCGTGGCCGTTTGCCGGAGCTTTTCCTCTGCACGATCCAACAAGGCCGCCGAGGCCGCATCCGGCTGCCAGCCTGCCGCTCCCATATAGCGCAGGGAGGTGGCCCGGTCGATCTTCGGTGGAATCGGCCGCACCATTACAGCAGATCCCGGATGCCGTCGTAGACCTTTTCGGCCACCTTGGCATCGTTCATGGCGTAGAGATGAACACCGTCGGCGCCGCCTTCGATCAGGTCCCGCAGCTGACGCACCGCATAGTCGATACCCGCATCATAGAGGGCTGCAGGATCGTCCTGCCAGCGGGAAATCATCCGGGTAAAATCAGAAGGAAGGCTGGCGGAGGAAAGTGCCACCGTGCGCTCGATTTGGCTGCGCTTGACGATGGGCATGACACCCGCCGAAACCGGCAGCGTGATGCCGGCCCGCCGTGCCAGGTTGAGGAACCGGTAGAAATGCATATTGTCAAAGAAAAGCTGGGTGACCAGGTGCTCCGCCCCTGCCGCCTGCTTGGTGCAGAGATTTTCCACGTCCTTGCGCAGGTTCTCCGCCTCGGGATGACCTTCCGGATAGCAGGCACCGTGCACCGAAAAGTCCGGCTTGTATTCCTTGACGAAAGCCGTCAGATCGCAGGCATGTACAAAATCCGGGCTTTCCGGGCGGGAGGGGGTACGGTCCCCCCGCAGGGCCAGCACGTCACGGACGCCCACCTGCTCCAGCTGATCCAGGATGGCAGCGGCGCTGGCACGGTCATTGCCCATACAGATCAGATGGGCCAGAGCCGGAATGCCCAACTCGTTCTGGATCAGGTCAGCCACTTCCACCGTGGACACGCCGCCCGCGGAGCCGCCCGCACCGAAGGTAACGCTGATGAAATCCGGTTTGAGCCGGCTCATTTCCTGCAGTGTGGTCCGCATTTTTTCCATCTGGGTGGTCTGTTTGGGCGGAAAACACTCGATGGAAAACACACAGCGCTTTGCCTTGAACTGTTCCACAATCTTCATACCTTTTTATTCTCCCTCTGTCCTTACGGGGTGTGGCTCAGGCAGCCGCATCCAGCGTCTGGCCGGCGGCGGTTGCGCTGAGCACACCGTTTTCGTAGGTAAATGTAATGGTTCCCATGGTGTCGGTGCGGTAGATGGCCGCACCCACGTCTGCCAGACGCTGCAACGTCTCGGCGTGGGGATGTCCGTAGTCGTTGTCCACCCCACAGCTGATCACTGCCGCCTGCGGCCGCACGACCGCAAGAAGCTCCGCACTGCTGGAGGTGGACGAGCCATGGTGGCCCGCTTTGTACAGATTCGCCTGCAAACCGCTGCCATAGCGGTCCACCAGCGTTTTTTCCGTTTGTTTCTCGGCATCGCCGGTGGCCAGGTATCGGAAATTCCCCGCCTCAAACAGCAGACACAGCGAGGCATTGTTGGGGTCATCGTCCTCGGTATCGGCATTGCCGCCCAGCAGAACTTCCAGTACACCGTCGCCCAGTGTATAGCGATCCCCGGCCTGCGTTTCAGACACCGTGGTTCCGCCCGCCGCGGCCTGCACCCACAGGTCGTCCGGCCAGTCCGTCGCGCCGTTTTCCGTCGGTCGCCATACCGGCAGCAGCACTTCGCTCACCGGGAAATTTTCCAGCACGGCAAGGGCACCGCCGGTATGGTCGGCATGAGGGTGGGTCAGCACCAGGTACTGCAAGTTCTGAATGCCGGCCTGCCGCAAGGCGCGGATCAACGTGTCCTGGGACTCCGCCGTTCCGGTGTCAATCAGGCAGTAGTTTCCATCCTGCCCCACCAGGACCGCGTCGCCCTGGCCCACATCCAGCACGGTAACCGTCGTCTCAGAGTCGGCCAGCAGCGCCGCATCGGGCCCGTCGGCTGCAATGCCAAAGACGCCGTACAGATCCGACCAGGTGGGAATACCGTACCGGCCGCCATAATTCTGTATGACAAAAC
Source organism: uncultured Subdoligranulum sp. (assembly GCA_904374465.1). Taxonomy (GTDB): domain Bacteria; phylum Bacillota; class Clostridia; order Oscillospirales; family Ruminococcaceae; genus Gemmiger. The sequence goes on along the minus strand of CAJFFY010000003.1, from coordinate 59,201 downwards.
CACAGGCTGCCAGCAGCAGAGCGGCCACCGCACTGATCAGCCATTGCCAGCTGTTTTTGGCTTTGCGGCGGCGCCGGCGTTTACGCTTCGTCGTACTGGCCATTCAGTTTCCGCTCCTCCCACTGGGCTCGGGTGACCAGCACGGCACGCGGCTTGGCACCCTCGTAGGGACCAATGACCTTTTCCTGTTCCATCTGGTCCATAATACGGGCCGCACGGGCATAGCCCAGCTTGCAGCGACGCTGCAGCAAACTGGTGGATGCCTGGCCCGCCTCGATCACGCACTCCACGGCCTGTTCGAACATGGGATCCAGGGCGCCGCTTCCGTCTCCGTCATCGTCACCCTTTTTGCTGCCCTTTTCTGCCACCGCACGGCGCTCCATCTCGGCAATCATCTCCTCGTCATACTGAGAGGAGGAGGTGGACTTGATGAAACTGAGCACCGCACCGATTTCTTCGTCGGTGACAAAGGTGCCCTGCACACGCACCGGCTTGGCAGCGCCCACCGGCAGGAACAGCATATCACCGTTGCCCAGCAGCTTTTCGGCGCCGGATGTATCCAGGATGGTCCGGGAGTCGATCTGGCTGGAAACCGCGAAGGCAATGCGGCTGGGAATGTTGGCCTTGATCAGACCGGTGATGACATCCACGCTGGGACGCTGGGTGGCAACGATCAGGTGGATGCCGGCCGCGCGGGCCTTCTGGGCAATGCGGCAGATATAATCCTCCACCTCTTTGCCGGCCACCATCATCAGGTCGGCCAACTCATCGATGATAATGGCGATATAAGGCAGGTGCTCCATCCCCGTCTGGGCTGCGAGCTTGTTGTAGGCTTTGATTTCGCGGACGTTGTTCTCCGCAAACAGTTTGTAGCGGCGCTCCATCTCGGCCACGCTGGCGCCCAGTGCACCGGCCGCCTTGCGGGGTTCGGTGACCACCGGCATCAGCAGATGCGGAATGCCGTTGTATTCCGCCAGTTCCACCACCTTGGGGTCGATGAGGATCAGTTTGACATCCTCCGGCCCGGAGCGGAACAAAAAGCTGATGATAATGGAGTTGACGCAGACCGATTTACCGCTGCCGGTGGAACCGGCAATGAGCAGGTGGGGCATCTTGCAAAGGTCCGCCACCTGGGCGGTGCCGGCAATATCCTTGCCAAGCGCCATGGTCAGCGGGCTGCGCATATTGATGTAATTCTGGGATTCAAACACCGTGCGGATGTTGACGGTGGAACGAATCTTGTTGGGTACCTCGATACCGACAGCCGGTTTGCCGGGAATGGGCGCCTCGATCCGGACTCCCGCCGTGGCCAGGTTCAGGGCAATGTCATCGGCCAGGCTGGTAATGCGGCTGACCTTGATGCCCGCCTGGGGCTGCAGTTCATATCGGGTGACCGAAGGCCCCCGGCAGATATCCAGAATCTTTGTCTTGACGCCGAAGCTTTCCAGCGTGTTCACCAGCGTGTCGGCGTTTTTCTTCATCTCCCGCGCGGCACCGGCTTCGTCCTCCGGCCGGGTGGCGTTGAAGAGGTTCAGCGACGGATAACAGTAGGGCTTGGGCGGTTCCTTGGCGGCCGCCGCCAGCTGCATGGCATGGGGGTCCGCTTTGGCTGCCGACGGCGGCGAACTGATAGGTGCCGACGCAGAATTACCCACCGTGGTACTCACCCGCAGCTCCGCAGCTTCGCCTTGCTGGGGCACCGTGAAGGAACGCTCCGTCCCGGTGGGACGACTGGGCGTCTGGGAAGCGGGCTGGGTATCCAGCAGCTCCGACAGGGGGCGTCCCGCCTGCCAGGCCGCACTGGCTGCCTGGCCCACCGTGTCAAAACTTCCGTTGAGAGTGGGAATTGCACCGCCCTGGGCAGCCGCCGTCTGCAGGTCCTCCGGAGAGAAAGCCATGGTATCCCCCGGCACACGGGGCGTCGTTTCCTGCGGAACGGGCACCAGCGGCGTGTCAAAGGATTCTGCCTGCGGTTCCGGCTGCAAGGGCACGGAGAAGCCTTGTTCCTCCGGTTCGGTATAGGCCGCCCCGCCCGCTTCGTGGGGGGCATAGTACGGGGCATGTCCGTTGACGGCGCGGTTGATCAGGGAATCCAGTTCATCCCCTGCCGCAGGCTGCGCCGCCGGTTGCTCCGGCTGCAATTTCAGCTCAAAATCCTCCTGCGGGGCAGGCGCCGGAGCAGGTGCCTGTTTCTGGGCGCGGAATCGCTGGGAATCGGAAAGATGGGACAGCGGGTCCATGCCGAATGTGCCGCCCGGCCCAATGCTGACCGGCTCCAGCGGATCGTGCTCCACCGCCTGCTGCAGCGCCTTGCTTTCGGCGCTGGGCCCCAGGTCCACATCGAAGGACGCCCGCGGCGCCGCACCCATACCTGCCAGATTGGGCATGACCGGGGCAGAAGCCGGCGCGGAGGTTCCCGCTGCCTGGTTTCCGCCCAATGGGATCCGCCCGGTATCCGCAATGACATCGTAGGCCGGGTGGTGCCGGCGCTGGGCATCCGGCAGTGTGCCGGTCAGGTTTTCAATGGGTTCTTCCTCCGGTTCGCTGCCGAAAAGCTGCGTATCGTAGGCAGATTCCGCCGCCTCACGCTCGGCACGGACCTCCTGCACTTTGCGGTACTGGCCGTTGAGGAACTCCACCACATCCACCGGGGTGATGGCAAAGAAGACCATCAGCCCCAGGGCAAAGACCAGCAGCATCACAAAATTGGAGGCAGGCCGCCCGAACAAAGCCAACAGGGTGGCACCGATGGGCGCCCCCAGCACGCCGCCTTCCCAAAAGCCGGTCTGACCACGCATGAAAAGCATCTTGATGATTTCCCAGGCATTGGCCTCGCTGACTGAAACCTTGGAAAATACCACCGGGACACTGGCGCACAGAATGCCCATCAGGGTCACTTTGCCCGCAAACAAGGCCACCCGGTAGCCCGATGCCAGCAGGTAGGCCAGGTACAGCAAAAAAGGCCCCACCAGATAGGTCATGATGCCGAAAATGCCGAACAGGCCCCCGCGCATCACCTTCCAGATATTCTGGCCGGGCACCAGCACCATGGCCACACAAAGAATGCCCAGCCCCGCCAGCAAAACACTGCGGACCAGGTTGGGATTTTCGGCCCGGCGCTGGGCGCGCCGGGAGGCAGCCTTTTTGCCACGGGATGAGGACGAACGCGTCCCCGTGCTGCGGCTGCGGGACGAACTGCTTCGGCCGGAAGAAGATTTGCGTTTGCTGCTGTTTTTACTGGAACGAGATTGTGCCATGCTGAATAATACCCCTCTATTGCACTGTATATAAAATAAGTAGGCCCTTGGGCCAAACGAATATTCGGTACTTATTTTAGCACGAATGCAGGGGGTTGTAAATGGAAAATGGAAGCGCCCTTCCGGATTTTACAGGTCGGACTGCCGTCACTTTTTTCCTTCAATCTCCCGGTACAGATAGCCCAATGCGTCGGATAATCCGCCCAGTTCGTCGATGAGCCCCTCTTCCACCGCCTGCCGGCCATCCAGCACGGTGCCCATATCCATCACCAGTTCCCCGGTGTTGTGCATCAGCGTGGTAAAACGTCGGGCCGTGATGCCCGAGTGACCGGCCACAAAGCCCACAATCCGCTCCTGCATCTGCTCAAAATAGCGCAGGGTCTGCGGCACGCCCAGCACCATGCCGGAATGGCGCACCGGATGCACGGTCATGGTGGCCGTGGGCACAATAAAACTGCGTCGGGCCGAAACCGCCAGCGGAATGCCGATGGAATGTCCGCCCCCCAACACCAGTGTGGCGCTGGGCTTGCTGACCCCCGCGATCAGTTCCGCCAGGGCCAGTCCGGCTTCCACGTCGCCGCCCACGGTATTGAGAATCACCAAGAGCCCTTCAATCTCCGGGTCCTCCTCAATATCCACCAGCTGCGGAATCACGTGTTCATACTTGGTGGTCTTCTGGCTGTCCGGTGCCAGCGTATGCCCTTCGATGGTACCGATCACCGTCAGACAGTGGATGGCATGCCGTCCCTTTGTGGCCGGCACGATCCCGTCCTCGGTGATCAGATCGTGCTCCAGACGTTTGAGGGCAGCACTCTCGGTGGGGTTCAGTTTGGCTTTCTCTTTGCTTTTTTTCGATACCGGTTCCATCTTTTCGGCAACTCCCTTCCCTGCTTGCATTTTCTTTCCAGTATGTCCGACGCGGGTTTGGGTTATGCGCTGGCCAGTCAAGATTGTTTCGCTTTGTGAAGTTCTTTCCCATTGGTTCCAGCCAAGCGCATCAATTTTGTCTGCTTTTGGGCACAAAGGACCATTGTTGAGTTGTTTTGCAAAAAACTTAGATAAAAAATTGACAATTACACCGAGAGTATTTATAATAAGTTATAAAATTATCCTTTTGAAAATTCGCCGCCCGGCAGGATGCCGGCGGTATGTTGCGAGGTAACACGATCATGGCGGTTCAAAACAAGGTTTCCCTTCCGGTAATCAAGCGCTTGCCCAAATACTATCGTTACCTGACAAACCTTTCGGCTGACGGAAAAGAGAAAATTTCTTCCAGCGAACTGGCTCACATGATGGGCACCACGGCCAGCCAGGTGCGCCAGGATTTCAATTGTTTTGGCGGATTTGGCCAGCAGGGCATCGGCTACAAGGTGGATGTGCTGCGCACCGAAATCGGCAAACTGCTGTTTGGCGACGGGGAGCGGCTGGGAACCATTCTGATTGGCGCGGGCCATCTGGGCTCGGCGGTGTCCAGTTTCATCAGCCGGGACACCAACGGCTACCGGCTGATTGGGGTGTTTGACATCAATCCCGACCTGTTCGGAAAAGAAATGTGCGGCGTCCCCATCCTGCCGCTGCACGAGCTGAAAGCCTTCTGCGAGGAACATCGTCCCACCGTCGCGGTGCTGTGTGTGCCCCGCCAGAGCGCCATGGATGTGGCCGGGGATCTGGTATCCTACGGCATTCAGGGTGTCTGGAATTTCAGCCACTATGACCTGTCGGTGGAATACCCGGGTCTCACGGTGGAGAACGTACATCTCGGTGACAGCCTGATGAGCCTCGGCTATCGGCTTCGCAACAAAGACCAATAAAGGAGCTTACGCCCCATGGCAAAACTGTATTTCCGCTACGGCGCTATGAACAGCGGCAAAACCACCGCCCTGATGCAGGTGGCTTACAACTACAAAGAACGCGGTATGCGGGTACTGATCCTCAAACCGTCCATCGATACCAAAGGGCAAGATTCCATCGTTTCCCGCCTGGGCATCAGCTGTAAAGTGGATCAGCTTGTCACCCCGGAAATGACCATCATCGACCTGGTCAAAGCCGACACCGCCGCCCACGGCGCCCCGGCCTGTGTGCTTTGTGACGAAAGTCAGTTTTTTACTCCCCGCCAGGCAGAGGAGCTGTTCCTGGTCACGGTGGACCTGGGCATTCCGGTCATCTGCTACGGGCTGCGCGCCGACTTTATGATGCGCGGCTTCCCCGGTTCCACCCGGCTGCTGGAACTGGCCCATACCATTGAGGAACTCAAGACCATCTGTGCGTGCGGCCGCAAAGCCATCTGCAACGGACGCAAAGTAAACGGTGAGTTTGTCTTTGAGGGGGCCCAGGTGGCCATCGATACGGTGGACAACGTGGAATACCAGAGTCTGTGCCCGCAATGTTGGTTCCGGGAATACCGGGCCTTCCTGAAGCGGCACGGTAAACAGGAAGCATAAACAAAAAAACTGCCCGGCTCCCAGGCCGGGCAGTTTTTATTTGTTGACGCGCTTGTAATATTGCCGGTATTGCTGCGGTGAAAGACCGGTGGCGTCCTTGAAGACGCGCCGGAAATGAGCCGTGGTCATAAAACCGGTCTTTTCGGCGACGGTGGAGATGCTCTCCCCTGTTTTTTCAATGAGGTTCTGTGCTGCCTTGATGCGCACACCGTTGATATATTCGATCAGGCTGAGGTTGGTGGACTTTTTAAAAAGGCGGCTGAGGTAATAGGGGCTGATATAAAATTGCCCGGCAATCCCGGTGAGGGTCAGTTTCTCGGCATAATGCTGGGCGATGTAGGCCTGGATCTGGTCCACAATGTGGTTGCTGACGCGGCCCTTTTCGCCCCCCTGCTCCTGTTGCTGTCGGCAAAGTTTTTTCAGTTCCAGCAACAGCGTGGCCAGCAGCATGGTGCGCATGGCTTCGGCTTCCTTTGAATCGTCCTCTTCCAGCACCAGCATCTGCTGCATCATGGTCTGGATGTGGTTTTGCTGTTTGACCGTTATGGTGGACAGCAGGTGGTTGTGCTCCTCTGTGAGGAAAGAAAAAAAATCCACCTCCGGAAAAGCCTGGGCAATCTTTTCCAGGTATTCCCGACTGAAATTCAAAACAATCCGGCTGGAGGGGGCGTCTCCCAGCGAAGCGGTTTTGTGGATCTGATTTTCACCGATCAGCACCACGCTGCCCGCGTTTACGATATAGGCGGAGTCCTCGATAAAATAGCGCCGGCTGCCGGCAATTTCGTAGTAAATTTCGAATTTATGGTGAATGTGGAAGCTGGGCATATCAAACCCGGTGTCCCGGTCTACCCGCTCAATAAAAAAATCTGTCTGCGGGCAGTAGGTGTATTCGGAAACCATTAACAAGCTCCTTTTTCGATTCATTTTTGTGGTCACCACAAGAATAGCACAATTCTTGCGCCATTTCAAACACTTTTTCGCAAAATTCGCACTTTTTGCTGTGGGAGCGCAAAAAAGCGCCGGACGATTTCGTCCGGCGCCGGAAAAGGATACGAAAACTTTATTGCATCAGGCTGCAGACCAACTGGGCATAGGCCACGGGGTCTTCGATGGGCAAACCGGCAATCAGCAGGGCCTGGTCATAGAGCAGTTCGGCGTACTTGCCGACCTTCTCGGTATCGCCTGCCTCATGGGCGGCCTTCAGTGCGGCAAACACCGCATGGGACGGGTTGAGTTCCAGCACCTTGGTGCTCTCCACACCTTCCCCGTTGGGCATCTTGCGCAGCACCTTCTCCATCTCCATCGAAATACCGCCTTCGCTGGAGAGAGTGACGGGATGTTCCTGCAGGGTGGGATTGACCTTGACATCCTTGATCTTACCGTTCAGGGCCTTTTTGATCTCCTCAAACAAATCCTTGTTTTCGGTGGCGGTCTCCTCGGCGGCTTTCTTTTCCTCCTCGGTTTCCAGGCCCAGATCCCCGGAGTTGATGTTCTTGAACTCTTTCTCTTTGTAATCCCGCATCATCTGCAGGCAGAATTCGTCCACATCCTCGGTGCAGAGCAGCAGATCGTAGCCCTTGCTGAGCACCAGCTGTGCGTTGGGCAGCTTGCCCAGCCGGTCGGTGTCGTCACCGGCCGCATAGTAGATGCACTTCTGGCCTTCGGGCATCTTTTCGATATACTCGTCGAGGGTTACCAGTTTCTGCTCCTTGGCGGAGTAGAAGAGCAGCAGGTCGGCCAGCAGGTCCTTGTGCATGCCGTAGTCGCCATAAATACCGAACTTGATCTGGCGGCCAAACGCCTTCCAGAAGGTTTCGTATTTGTCACGGTCATTGACCAGCATGGCGTGCAGCTCATTCTTGATCTTCTTTTCCAGGCTGTTGTGCATCAGCTTGAGCTGGCTGTCCTTCTGCAACGTCTCACGGCTGATGTTCAGGCTCAGGTCCTCGCTGTCCACCACGCCCTTGACAAAGCTGAAGTAGTCGGGCAGAAGGTCGGCGCACTTCTCCATGATCATGACACCGGACGCATAGAGGGCCAGGCCCTTTTCGTATTCCTTGGTGTAGTAATCATAGGGAGTGCGGCTGGGAATGAAGAGCAGCGCCGTGTAGGTGGCGGTGCCTTCGGTGCGGCTGGTAATGACGCGCAGCGGGTCGGAATAATCCATGAACTTGTTCTTGTAGAACTCGTTGTAATCCTCGTCCTTGACCTCACTCTTGGGACGCTTCCAGATGGGCACCATGCTGTTCAGGGTTTCCAGCTCGGTATAGGTCTCGTACTCCGGCTTATAGTCGTCCCCGGCATCCTCCGGCTTGGGTTTCTGGCGGGATTTTTCGCGGTACATCGTGATGGGGAAGCGGATATAATCGCTGTACTTCTTGACAAGGTTGGCCAGCGTGTATTCGTCCAGATACTCGCTGTACTTTTCGTTGTCGGTATCCTCCTTGAGCACCAGGATGATCTCGGTACCCACCTCATCCTTGTCGGCCTCGGTCAGGGTATAGCCTTCCACACCCTTGGACTCCCACTTCCAGGCGGTGTCTTCCCCCTGGGCACGGGAGATCACGGTAACTTTGCTGGCCACCATGAAGGCGGAATAGAAGCCCACGCCGAACTGGCCGATGATATCGATATTGTCGCTCTGGTTCTCGGTCTTGAAGTCCAGGGAACCGGATTTGGCGATGGTACCCAGGTTCTTTTCCAGTTCCTCCTTGGTCATACCGATACCGTTATCGCTGATGGTAAGAGTACGGTTCTCCTTGTCAGGCTGGATATGAATCTTCAGATCGTCCTTGGTGATGCCGATGGACGTGTCGGTCAGGCTCTTGAAATACCGCTTATCGCAGGCGTCCGATGCATTGGAAATCAATTCCCGCAGGAAGATTTCACGGTTGGTATAAATCGAATTGATCATCAGGTCGAGCAGTTTCTTGCTTTCGGCCTTGAATTGATGCATTGCCATACAAAATGACCTCGCTTTTCGGGTGAATTAGCACTCTTTGTTTTTAACTGCTAACGTTAGTTTAGCACTCTTTTGTAATAAGTGCAAGGCTTTTCCTTCCATTTAACAAAAAATTTAAAAACCTTGCAAAAATAAGGTTTCGCCCCTTTTCAAATGCGACGAATTGGGGTATCCTGTAACTACGTTATGGAAAAGGAATGTGATACAACCATGTCTGTCTACGGTGACAAAGCCTACGAGGCATTTTTTAAAGGCTACAATTGCAGCCAGTGCGTGGCGCTGGCTTTTGCTGCCGAGATGGGCCTGACAGAGGAGCAGGCCCTGAAGATGGCGTCCGGCTTTGGCGGCGGCTTTGGCCGCATGCGGGAAGTCTGCGGCGCTTTTTCCGGCATCACGCTGGTGCTGGGCGCTCTGTACGGCAACACCGACCCTGCCAAAAAGACCCAGACCTATACCGAAATCCAGGCCCTGGCCGAACAATACAAGCAGCGCAACGGCGGCGGCAGCATCGTCTGCCGGGAGTTGCTGGGTCTTGCCAAAGCGGAGGGTTCCCCCGTGGCCAGCCCCCGCACCGCCGACTACTACAAAAAACGTCCCTGCCCTGAGCTGGTCCGGCTGGCTGCCGACATCATGGCCGAATACATGGAAACCCATCCGCTGCCGCAGGACTGAACCCCATCGAAAAGGAGCGCCCTTTTATGGAAGTGTATACCCACATCTTGCCCAGCGGCGCCACACTGACCGGGTATCTGCGTGACTGTACCCAGTCGATGCCCCGCTTCAACACCCGACCCGCTGTCCTGATCTGTCCGGGCGGCGGGTATAACCATTGCAGCGTGCGGGAAGGCGATCCCGTGGCCATGCCGTTTTTGCAGGCCGGTTACCAGGTCTTTGTACTGTCCTACACCGTGGCCCCCGCTCCCCTGCGCTGGCAGCCGCTGCTGGACGCCGCCGGAGCGATCTTGCATCTTCGCCGCAACGCCGGCAAATTGAGAGTGGATCCTTGCAAGATTGCGGTGTGTGGTTTTTCCGCCGGTGGACACCTGGCAGCGTCCACCGCCATCCTGTGGGATGCCGAGCCGGTTCGCTGTGCCCTGGGCATTCACGGGAAGGAAGCGCGCCCCGACGCGGTTCTGCTGGGATACCCGGTGATCTCCGCCGGTGTCTTCGCTCATGCCGGTTCCTTCGATCAGCTGGCCGGTCAGGATCCTGCACTGCGGGCGGCCTTCAGTCTGGAAAAGCATGTTCAGTCGGATCTGCCCCCCTTTTTCCTGTGGCACACGGTGGACGATGGCACCGTACCGGTGCAGAATTCGCTGCTTCTGGCCCAGGCTCTGACCGAACACCAGGTATCCTATGAATTACACCTGTTCCCCCACGGGCAGCATGGTTCCAGTATCTGCACCCGCGAGGTAAACACCGCCAACCCCCACGCCGCCGCCTGGGTTGGCCTGGCTGTCCGATGGCTGGCGGAAACTTTCCAGTATTCTTTGCAATAAACAAGGAGATGACTTTGCATGAAGATCCTGTTTTATGCACTGCGCCCTTTTGATGAGCTGCAGTACTGTGAACCCAACCGGGAAAGGTACGGCATCGACTACCAATGGACTGCCGAAGTCCCCAACCCCGACAATCTGCAACTGGCCGAGGGCTGTGACGCCGTGAGCACCAACCCCTGTGAGATCCGCCCCGAATACCTGGAGGCTTTTGCCAAAATGGGGGTCAAATACCTGCCCTGCCGCAGCATCGGATATGACCACATTCCCCTGGACACCGCCAAGCGGCTGGGCATGCGGGTCAGCCACAGCCACTACCCGCCGGAGGGAGTCGCCAACTACACCATCATGCTGATGCTGATGGCCACCCGCAAGATGAATCAGATCATGCTGCGCGCAGCGGCCCAGGACTATTCGCTGCCCGGCAAGATGGGCCATGACCTGTCCGGCTGCACGGTGGGCGTGATCGGCACCGGCAAGATCGGCAGCACCGTGATCCGTCATCTGTCCGGGTTCGGGTGCAAGATTCTGGCGTATGATCTGTACCCGTCCGACGCGGTGCGCGCCTATGCCGACTACGTTTCCCTGGAAGAATTGTACGCCCGTAGTGATGTGATTACGCTGCATCTGAATGCCACCGCAGAAAACCACCATCTGATCGACGCGGACGCCATCGCCAAGATGAAGGATGGCGTGCTGCTGATCAATACCGCCCGCGGCACACTGATTGATCCCGATGCGCTGCTGCAGGGACTGGAAAGCGGCAAACTGGGCGGTGCCGGTCTGGACGTGGTGGAGGACGAGAACGGCATCTGCTACTATAACCGCTGTGGAGAAGCCCTGCCCAACCGGGAACTGAACCTGCTGCGCAGCTATCCCAACGTGATCATCAGCCCGCACACCGCCTTCTACACCGACGTCAACGTGGCCAGCATGGTACAAAGCGCCTTTGAAGCGGTGGCCGATTTTGCCGCCGGACGTCCGAACCCCTGCGAGGTCCGCCTGTGATGGTGGAACCGGGACGGAGCAGCGAGAACTGGGCACTGGGACCTGTCCTGGCCATGGAGGAGCCTTTTCCCTTTGTCTGCGTCGGCTGCGGGGATTGCTGCCGTCAGCGGCGGGACCTGGTTCTCTCCGGTTACGATCTCTACCGCATTGCCCGCAGGCTGCGCCTCTCGCCGCGCATCGTCGCCCATGCTTTCTGCAAAAGCTATGTGGCCCCGCAGAGTTGCCTGCCGGCGCTTCGTCTGACCCCCGATCCCAAAACCGGCAACTGTCGTTTTTTTGAGGGGAACGCCTGTGCCATTCACGAAGCACGGCCCCTGGCCTGCGCTTTGTATCCCCTGGGGCAAAGCATCGATCCGGTAACGGCGCAGACGGAATACCGCGCCCAGCTGCCCCTGTGCGGCGCCTGCCCCGAAGGGAGAACGCTGCGGGATTATCTGGAAGACAGTGCCATCCCCGAGCGGGCTGGCATCGACGCCCGCTGGGCCGTGGTGTGCACCGGGATTTCCCGGCAGCTGCAAGCAATAGGTGGCCCGGACCACCCCCATTTTGCCGCCGCCGTGCGCCGTATCGAGCGCGCCCTGTATCTGGACTATGATCTGGGGGACGAGTTTTATCCGCAATTCCAGCAGAACACACAGGTCCTGATGCCGTTGCTCGCCCGCATGCTGGAAAACAACGGTTGCTAAACTTCCGAAACCTTTCTTTTCTACAAACCAAAAATCGGACTGCTTCCGCAGTCCGGTTTTTTATTGTGTGGGCAACTTCAGAATCACCTTACTGCCCGCGGGTTCATTCTGGCAAAAGGTTACGCTGCCGCCATGGGCCTGCACGATCTGCTCCACCACATGCAGTCCCAGAATATGTGGGGTATTGTCGCCCTGTTCCCCCTTTTGCAGCGCCGTCAGCACCCCAGGGGGAAAGCCAACCCCATCATCGGTGACAGTAATGCACAGCATCCGCGACTTCCTCGTAGCCGTCACCCCGCAGTGCACCGGTCCGGCATTGTGCCGCACGCTGTTGCCCAAAAGGTTGTCCAGCGCACGCCCCAGCAAGGCTTCATCCACCAGCAATGAAGCTCCCTCCGCCTCCGGGTCCATCGCCAGCGTCACCTCGCACCCCGCCGCCAGCGGTCCGTTGCAGAAATCCGCCACCAGCTTGCGCAGCAACGGCCCGCCATGCACCGGTGTGCGGCGCAACGGCTGCGCGCCGTACTGCAATTTGCTGGTCAGATTCAGATCCTCAATCAGGGAGCGGATTCTCTCACTCTGGGTCTGGATGCCCGCGGCCTTTTTGCGCACGGGTTCCGGCAGCGAAGCATCCCGGTGAAGCTGCTCCGACCATCCGAGAATCAGGGAAAGAGGAGTTCGGATGTCATGGCTGACCCCAGCAATCCAGTTGGTACGCGCCGTGTCCCGCCGGGCAATGATTTCATTCCGATACCGGATCTGCTCGCTGGTCCGGTTCAGCTTTTCCGCCAGTTCCCCGGCAAATCCGCGGGTAGAAAGCTTTACGGTCCGTCCTTCCGCCAACGCATCCATACCGTCGGATACCGTACGCAGGGAGCGGGTGCCCCGCCAGCTGAACACCATACACAGCACCAGGATCATCAGCAGAATTCCCAGTATCAGGGTGCCGCCACGATAAAAAATCCATTCGATCAGCTGGGGATAGGTCCAGAAATTGTATTTCCAGATGCTGTTCTGCGGCATACCGAGCACCAGCAGCCCATAGTCCCGCACCTGACAGAACACCGGGTAATCCTGCAGATACCAACGGGAGAAAACGGCAATTTCCGAAGCGGTATAGGGATGGTTCAGCGCTTCCGGCAGCTGGTATTGCCAGACCACCTGGCCATCGTCATCCAGCACCATGGCCCAGGCGTACCCCTTCAACCAGGCGTCAGCATCCTTTTCATCGAAGGAAAAGTCCCCTTCCCCCGTCCGTTGCAGATGATCGGCGATTTCGCTGTAGGAAAAAGAGAATTGCTCCTGCCACTGCAGCCCGAAACGCACCCCGATCCAAACAAACGCTGCCAGGGCCAGCGCCACCAACAGAAGGGAAATTCCCACTGCCGCCAGCACGTACCGGCGAATCAGCCTTACAAAGGTTTTCATCGGGACGCCTCCCCCATCAGCCTATACCCGATGCCGCGCACCGTCACCAGCCACTGCGGTTTGCTGGCGTTGTCCTCGATTTTTTCCCGCAGATGACGAATGTGCACGTTCAGGCTGTTTTCGCAACCGTAATAGTCCTGGCCCCAGACCGCTTCATACAGCGCGTCATAGGTCAGGATATGACCGCGGTTCTCGGCCAGTTTTTGCAGCAGTGCCCGCTCGGTGGCGGTCAGCGGTACGGTGGTCCCGTCCGGCATACGGACCAGTGCGTCGGCCAGTTCCACCGTGCGCAGTCCCAGCTGCAGGTGTCCGGCTGCCCCCCGCTGCAATTCCGTCCCGGTAAGCGCGCTGCAGAATATGTTGTACCCGCAGAAGAAGCTCCTGCATCAAAAAAGGTTTGGTGAGGTAGTCGTCCGCTCCCAGTCCCAGACCGAACAGTCGGTCGGCATCCGCGTCCCGAGCCGACAAAAACAGGGCCGGCACATCCCCTTGGGCGCGCAATTGCCGGAACAATGCAAAGCCGTCCCCATCCGGCAGGTTGATGTCCAGAATCATCAGTTCCGGGCTTGTCTGTGCAAACACGCGCCGGGCCGCCGCACAACTGTCCGCCGTGGCAATGGACCGGTATCCCGCCGCGCGCAGATGTTCGCACAAAAGGTCCAGCAATTCCGGGGTATCATCCACCAGCAACAGTCTGGCATCGTAAATGGTCTGCATGATTTCACCTCGCTTTCATTATACCTGATTCTGGCAAGAGCGACTACGGGGGTTGACCAATCTTAAGGTAAATTTAAGCTCATCTTTCAGTTCCTTTAAGCTGAAGGGTGTAGGATACGGGTGTACGAAAACCGAACACACAAAAGGAGCGAACCCTATGCAAACCGTGATTGAAACCAAGGGGCTGTGCAAGACCTACGGCAAACAGCTGGCCGTGGACCATGTGGCATTGCAGGTCCCCAAGGGCTGCGTCTATGGCTTTATCGGCCCCAACGGCGCCGGAAAAAGCACCACCATGAAAATGCTATTGGGACTGATCCATCCTTCCGCCGGGCAGGTCTTTCTGCTGGGGAAGGAACTGACGCCCCACAACCGTCTGACCCTGCTGCGTCAGACCGGCAGCCTGATCGAATCCCCTTCCGGTTATCTGCATCTGACCGCACGGGAGAATCTTCAGATTGTCGCCGACCTGAAAGGAATATCCCACCGGGACATTGCCCGGGTACTGGAGATTGTACACCTGACCCAGGATCGAGACCGCAAGGTGGGACAGTTTTCCCTGGGTATGAAACAGCGTCTGGGCATTGCCATGGCACTGCTGGGCAGCCCCAAGCTGCTGATTCTGGATGAGCCCACCAACGGCCTGGACCCGGCCGGCATCCAGGAGATGCGGGCTCTTATTGCCGATATGCCCGCCGCTACCGGCGCCACCGTACTGATCTCCAGCCATCTTCTGGGCGAGATGGAGCAGATGGTGGAACAGGTGGGCATTATTCATCACGGGCGGATGCTGTTTGAGGGGCCTCTGCACGAACTGCAACGACACAGCCGTGGAGACCTGAGCATCCGTCTGCTGCATCCTCAAAAGGGATTGGCCATCCTGCAGGCCAACGGCATCTCTGTCCGGCAGAAGGAGGACGTACTGACCCTTCCCCCGCTGCGGGATGAACCGTTGGCCGGTCTGGTGCAAGCCCTGGCGGATGGCGGTGCCGGCGTGGTGGAACTGAACCGTCACACCAAGTCCCTGGAAGAGATTTTCCTGAGCCTGACAGACCGCAAGGAGGTGGATTTGAATGCTGCGCAGTCTGCACGCTGAATGGCAGAAAGCCCGGCACCGGCACGACCTGCTGGTCTGCCTGCTGCTTCCCACGGCCGTGCTGCTCTGGAGCGGCTATTCCGCCCCCGACGGTGCCAAAAGTCTGGAGCACGGCTTCCATGCACTGTTCTACACCCTGCCCATCATGAATGCCGTGCTGATGCCGGTGGGCATGGCCATGCTGGCCAGCCGGCTGTGGGATGTGGAAGTCAAGGGCAACACCCTGAAACTGCTGTACACCCTGCAAAGTCGCCGTCATCTGTTTGTGGCCAAGGCAATGCTGGGTACCGGGGAAGTCTTGCTGATTGTGGTCCTGGAATTGCTGGTTGTCCTGCTCCTGGGGCGGTACAATGGGTATCGGGATTTTCCGCCCGCCGTACAGTTGCTGTATCTGGCCGCCTGTACCGGTATTGTGGCGCTGATGCTGTTTTTCTCGGAGATGCTGCTGACCATTCTGCTGGCCAATCCGCTGCCGGCCCTCTGTACCGGCATTGCGGGGGCTCTGGTGGGACTTTTTTCTGCGTTTCTGCCCCCCATTGTCAGCTACTTTGTGCCCTGGGGCTATTTCATCCCCTTGGGCAGCTATATTCTGGCCAGCTGGGATCCGGATACCCGGGTGGTGGTGTATGGCATCCGGGCCTTCAACCTGCCGTTGTTGGTTTGGTCCGGCGTGCTGGCGGTCTTCCTTTTCGCCTTTACCTGGCACGCCATTCGTCAAAAGGAGGTATAAGCCATGTTGCTGCGCTGTATTCGGGCGGAAAATCGCAAACTGCACGCCTCCCCCATCTGGATCCTGTTTTTTCTGCTGCCGACCATCTCGGCCGCCTACGAGACCATCAACTACCTGGGCAATCTGGACCTGCTGGGTGTCAGCTGGTACGCCCTTTGGACCCAGCACACCCTGTTTTACTCCCTGTTCTTCTTCCCGGCCATGGTGGCCATCTACGCCTCTTATCTGTGGCGGCTGGAACATATGGGCCACAACTGGAATCTGATTCTGTCTGCGCCGGTGCGTCCTTTTGCGTTGTTTTTCGCCAAATTTGTGGTGGTGGTCAAACTGGTCCTGCTGACTCAGTGTTTCATCTTTTTTCTCTACTGTTTTTGCGGCAAAGTGTTTGCGACCCTGCCGGGCTGGCCGCCGGCCGAAACCTTCTTCTTCCTTATGCGTGGCGTCCTGGGCGGGCTGAGTGTGGTGGCTTTGCAGCTGGTGTTTTCCATGCTGATCCGCAGTTTCGCCGTACCCGTCTTCATCGCTTTGTTTGGCGGCATTGTGGGCATTGTATCTTCCAGCAAGGGAGCCGGCCTGTACTGGCCCTATTCCCTGATGCAATACGGCATGAATTCCAACCGCAGCGAGGATATGCTGGCCGGCAATCTGCTGCCCTTCCTGCTTTCCTGCGCATTCTGGCTCTGCCTATTGTTTTTGCTGGCCGCCTGGCTGTTGAACCGGCGGGACGTGCGCAGCTGATACCGTTGCCAAACCCGGTTCCAGGCGGTATAATACCACTAAGACCTACCGGGAGGATTTCGCCATGACTGCCAAAAGTACTGATTTTGCCGGCGCCCTTTGCGGCCGCCGCTATGAGAAAGAGATGGAAACCCATTTTCGGGATTGCCTTCTGTTCTATCTGGACGGACGCATCCGCTTTGAGCGCTACTGTTACGGCGAAGCGGCCTGTCTGGTATTCAGCGTCTGGGCCCACGGCTTCGATGCACAGGGCAAGATTTTGTGGGACAAGGAGCCGGAATTCGAAAGCCAGCGCAGTGCCCTGCCCCGCGTCCTGACCGATGTGCAGGAAGCGGGCACGGCTTTACAGTTTGACGGGCTGCGCAAGCGGTACGTCATGACCGAAGAGTTTGCTTCCGACAAGCCCAACGGCTACGGAAAATGGAAGGTCTTTTGGCTGCAGCATTGTAAAAAAGGCTAAAAAGAACCCGCCGCCGCGGAAATTCCGCAGCGACGGGTTTTCTGTTTATGTGAGCCTTTTTTCAGAAACGTTCCACGCCATCCGTGGTGACGCGGGCATAAATCAGCGGCGGCAGCGCCGGTTTTTCGGCCCGGATGACCAGTCCGCCGCGGTACATTTCTTCCGCCGCGGGGAACAGGCTTTCCTCGTCCGCATAGAAGGTGCAGATGCTCTCGCCCGCCTTGACATAGTCGCCCAGCTTTTTGTGCATGGTAATGCCGGCGGCAAAGTCAATGGCATCCTCTTTTTTGATGCGTCCGGCCCCCAGCAGAACACTGGCATTGCCGATTTTCTCCACATCGTTTTTATAGATGTACCCTTCCGCCTGCGCCGTCAGCTCAAAGCTGTACTTGGCCTTGCGGAAGCGTGCGGGATCCCGCAGAACCGAAATGTCCCCGCCCTGGGCGGCAAACATCTGACAGCATTTTTCAAAGGCACTACCGTCGGCAATGACCTGCTCCGCCATAGCGCGGCAGGCCGCCGCATCCCCTTTGCCGGCCAGAATCAGCATGTTGGTGGCCAGCTGCAGGCACACTTCCGTCAGATCGGCCGGGCCTTTGCCTTGCAGCACCGCCATGCTCTCGGCCACTTCCAATGAGTTGCCGATATTCTGGCCCAAAGGCTTATCCATATCGGTGATGAGCGCCGCCACTTTGCGGCCGTGCGCCGTACCGATGGCCACCATCTGGCGGGCCAGCTCGATGGCGCTGTCCAAGTCCTTCATGAAAGCGCCATCCCCCATGGTCACATCCAGCAGGATGGCGTCCGACCCGGCGGCGAGCTTTTTGCTCATAATGGAGGAGGCGATCAGCGGAATGCACCCCACCGTGGCCGTCACGTCGCGCAGTGCATACATTTTTTTGTCTGCCACAGCAATCTGGCCGCTCTGGCCAATGACCGAAATGCCGATCTCGTTGACCTGTTTGAAAAACTCCTCCTGGGTCAGGCTGGTACGGGTGCCGGGGACCGCTTCCATCTTGTCGATGGTGCCGCCGGTATGGCCCAGACCGCGGCCGCTCATCTTGGCAATCTTGACGCCGCAGGCCGCCACAATAGGCGCAATGACCAGAGTGGTTTTATCGCCCACACCGCCGGTGGAATGCTTGTCCGCCTTCACACCCGCAATGGCGGACAGGTCCACCATATCCCCGGAATGGGCCATCACATCGGTCAGCACTGCGGTCTCTTCATCGGTC
The DNA here is from genome assembly GCA_904374465.1 of uncultured Subdoligranulum sp. Taxonomy (GTDB): domain Bacteria; phylum Bacillota; class Clostridia; order Oscillospirales; family Ruminococcaceae; genus Gemmiger. The sequence continues at coordinate 40,947 of CAJFFY010000003.1, read as the reverse complement.
ATACCGCGCAGGTAGATGGCCATCAGCAGGGCTGACATCTGGTAATCCGGCACCTCCCCGGCTACATACCCGTTGACGGCAAAGGCCAGTTCTTCGCGGTTCAGCGTGCCGCCGTCCCGCTTTTTGGCAATGATATCGTACATTCGCATGGAAAGATGCTCCTTTCTGAAGTGCAAAAACGACAGCAAACCGCCCGGCACTTGCTACAAGAAACCGGGCGGCTTGCGTGGAATAATGCAGGATTAACGGCTGCCCTTGTCGTAGGGAATGCCTTCGGCCTTGGGGGCCTGGGAATTCTTGGAGGTGAAGATCAGCACGATCATCGTGACGATATAGGGCAACATCTGGTAGAAGTTGGAGATTTCCTTCACGCCCTCAAACTTCGGCAGGAAGGACAGCGACGAACTGTACGCCGCAATGACCTTGAACAGCGCAAAGAAGAAGGAGGAAGCCAGGATCGGGAACGGTTTCCAGTTGCCGAAAATCATAACCGCCAACGCCAGGAAGCCATAGCCGCCCACATCCGAGTTGAAGCCGGAACCGGCGGCCACCGTGTATGCCAGACCGCCGATACCGCCCAGGAAACCGGAAATCAGCACACCGGCATAGCGCATCTTGTACACGTTGATGCCCACCGAGTCCGCCGCCTGGGGATGCTCGCCGCAGGCGCGCAGCCGCAGACCAAACCGGGTTTTGTACATGAGCACATAAGCCGCGATGAAGAGTACCACTGCAATGGGTGTGGTGAGATAGAAATATTTGAAGATCAGGTTGTTCCAGAAGCTGGGACCGTCAACCGGTGCCAGGCCGAAGGTCTCGCGGGTGATACGCACCCAGCTGGGGATCTGAATGGTGGTCAGGCCCTGACCCTGGATAGCCCAGGTCATAACCACGGCAAACGCCGGGGCGAACTGGTTGAGCGCGGTGCCACCGATGGTCTGATCCGCCTTGAGGTTGATGGCGGCAAACCCCAGGAACAGCGAGAAGATCATTCCGGTTGCACCGGCCACCAGAATGGCAATGAGCATGGACAGCTGAGGGTTGGCCTCGCCAAACCCGCTTTGATCCAGCGCCTGCAACGTAAAGCAGGCGAACAGGGCACCGATGATCATCATGCCTTCCAGCGCGATGTTGATGACGCCGGAATGCTCGCTGAACATGCCGCCCAGTGCCACCAGCAACAGTGGCACGGCAAACAGGATGGTCAGACTGATAATATTGGCAGCAATCATCATTTGGCAGCGCCCCCTTTCTGTTTACGCCCGGAGACTGCCTTGGCAATAACCCCGCGCATGAGCAGCGCAAAGGCCGCCAGGTAGATAATCACAGCGATGACAATGTCGATGGTCTCGGACGAATAGGCCGGCTGCATGGCCGCACCGCCCACCTGGATATAGCTGATGAACAGCGCCGAGAAGATGGTGCCGATGGGATTGGAGCTGGCCAGCAGCGCCACGGGAATGCCGTTGAAGCCCATGGGCAGAATGGATTTTTCCAACACATACTGGCCGGTACCCGCCAGATAGTAGATGCCGCCGCCGATGCCGGACAGTGCGCCCGAGATCACCATGGACAGCACAATGTTGCGCTTGGCGTTGATGCCCGCATACTGGGCCGCATCGCGGCTCAGGCCACAGGCCTTGAGTTCATAGCCGAAGGTGGTCTTCTGCAGAACCACCCAGACGATGATGGCAAAGACAATGGTGATCCAGATGCTGATATTGATCCAGCTGGAATTGCCGAACAGCACCGCCAGATGGCCCTTGGGAATGATGGCGCCGGTGTTGGCCGCCGAGAGGGCCGCCGTTCTGTCCGAGTTGGATGCACCCCATCCGGAGGCCAGCATCGTGGGCGAGTTGGACAGAATCAGGTTGACCAGATACATACCGATCCAGTTGAACATGATGGCCGTAATGACCTCGTTCACATTAAAGTAGGCCTTGAAAAGTCCCGGGAAGATGCCCCAGATGGCGCCGCCCACCGCGGATGCCAGCAGACAGACAAACCAGGGCATCTGGAACTGAATGGCAAAAAGCAGCGCAAAGAAGGCACCCATGGTGTACTGTCCCGACGCGCCGATGTTGAACAGGCCCGTTTTGAAGGCAAAGCCCACCGACAGGCCGCACATCATCAGCGGGGCCGCCTGGTACAACACCTTGCCGAACTTGTCCATGCTGCCGAAGCCGGTGGTCATCATCGCCTTCATGCCTTCCAGCGAAGCAGCGGGATTGAGCAGAACCAGCAGCACAAAGCCCAGCGCCAGGCCGATGACAATGGACAAAAGACTGGCCAGCACGCCGACTACCGCAGGGTTCTGCAAAAGGGATGTCTCACGGTTGTGTTTTTTCATGCTTTCGCCTCCCCTTGCTTTTTCGCGCCGGCCATATACAGACCCAGCTCCTCCACCGTGGTCTTGTGCGGGTCAAACTCGCCCACAATCTCGCCCTCATACATGACAAGAATGCGGTCCGAGAGATTCATCACTTCGTCCAGTTCCAAACTGACCAGCAGAACGGCCTTGCCCTTGTCCCGCTCGGCCACAATCTGCTTGTGGATATATTCGATGGCACCCACGTCCAGACCGCGGGTGGGCTGCACCGCCACCAACAGATCGGGATCCTTGTCCACCTCGCGGGCAATGATCGCCTTTTGCTGGTTGCCGCCCGACATGCTGCGGGCAATGGTCTGTGGTCCCTGACCGCTGCGCACATCATACTGTTCGATCAGACGCTCCGCATAGGAGAGGACCTCTCCCTTTTTGATGAAGCCATGGTTCTGGAACTGGGGCTGCCAGTACCGCTGCAGGACCATATTGTCCGCCAGGGTGTAGTCCAGCACCAGACCGTGTTTGTGCCGGTCTTCGGGGATGTGGCTCATGCCGTCCTTGGAGCGCTCCCGGATGGTGGCGTTGGTGATGTCCTTGCCGTTGAGCCGGATGCTGCCGCCGGTGACCTTTTCCAGTCCCGTCAAACCGTAAATCAGTTCACTCTGGCCGTTGCCCTCGATGCCCGCCACGCAGACAATCTCGCCGGCGCGCACTGTAAAGGTAACATTCTTTACAGCATTGTTCTTATGCACCTTGCTGGGCACCACCAGGTTATCGACTTCCAGAATGGTACGCCCCAGCTCGCAGGGCTTTTTCTCCACCGCGAACTCCACGTCGCGGCCGACCATCATGCGGGAAAGTTCTTCCTTGGTGGTCTTGGCAATTTCCACCGTACCGATGCCACGGCCTTTCTGCAGCACCGTGCAGCGGTCCGCCACCGCCATGATCTCGTTGAGTTTGTGGGTGATAAAGAGGATGCTCTTGCCCTCCTCCTTGAAGCCGCGCATGATCTCCATCAGTTCTTCGATTTCCTGCGGGGTCAGAACCGCCGTGGGCTCATCAAAGATGAGGATATCGTTGTCACGGTACAGCATTTTCAGAATTTCCACGCGCTGCTGCATACCCACCGAAATATCGCTGACCAGCGCATCGGGATCCACACGCAGGCCATACTTTTCGCTCAGGTCCATAACCTTTTTACGCGCCGCATCCCTGCGCAAAAAGCCATGGCGTGTGTCTTCCACACCCAGAATGATGTTATCCAGCACAGTGAAACATTCTACCAGTTTGAAATGCTGATGCACCATGCCAATGCCCAGTGCATTGGCATCGTTGGGATTGTTGATCTTTACTTCCTGGCCGTTCTTTTTGATTACGCCTTTTTCCGGCTGGTACAGACCGAACAGCACGCTCATCAACGTAGATTTGCCGGCACCGTTTTCACCCAGGAGAGCATGGATTTCTCCTTTGCGAAGTTGCAAGGTAACATCGTCGTTCGCCTTGATACCGGGAAATTCCTTGGTGATGTGCAGCATTTCAATGACATATTGATCTGCCAATCGTTGCACGCCCCTTTCCAAATGGACAATCTCTTACTTCGTATTATATAGAAAAAACACCCGATGCACAAGAGAATTTGAACAAAAAGTGCAAGAATCGCTTTGTTTTTTTCTGTTGCTTTATATCACCAGAAAAAGCCGCCCCGCAAGCCTGTGCGGGGCGGCTTTTATGAATGACAATGGATCGTATTAGCCCTGGTAATCCACGTTCACGTTGGTCACGGCCGGGGTCACAGCGGTGTCAAAGCTGTCGTCCACGACGAGGGTGCCGTCGACGATTTCCTGGTACAGCTTGTCGTACTGCTCCTGGGTGAAGTTGGTGAACTTGCTGGTCTCCATCGGCAGGCCGACACAGTTCTCGGCAGCGCCCAGAACGGTCTGCTTGGCGGCGTAGGCCTCGGTGAACTTCCAGCCGTTGTTCATGGCATCGGTCAGCGCCACGTTGACAGAGTTGGCAAGAGCCTTCATGGCGGAAGTGATGACGGTATCGAACTGACCGGACTGGTCAACGTCCACGCCGATCATCTTGCCGCCGTTGGCCTGGGCCGCAGCGTCACAGCTCTGGCAGACGGGGCCGCCGCAAGCGAAGACAACCTCGGTACCCTCAGAGTACCAGCCGTCCATCTTGTTCTTGACCTCATCGGTGGCAGCGAAGCCGCCGGAGTACCAGTACTTGATGTTGACGTCGGTCACGCCCAGCTCTTTGGCAGCGGCGTCAGCGCCCTGCACAAAGCCGTAGCCGTAACGGATAACAGCGGGAACAGCCATACCGCCCAGGAAGCCCAGCTCCTTGTAGCCGTCATACACAGCGGCGTAACCGGCCAGGTAACCGGCCTGCTCTTCCTTGTAGGTGATCAGGGCGGTGTTGCTGGCGGGCTGCACGCTGCCGTCAGCGCTCAGGTCGGTGGTAGCAACGTCCAGAGCCAGGAACTGCACATCGGGATACTTGGCCTGGGCCTCGGCAATGGAGGTACCGAACAGGTAGCCGGCCACGACGATGGCCTTGGCGCCGTCATTGACGGCGTTGTCCATCTGCTCCAGACGGGCTGCGTCGGAGTCCTCGGTGGGACGGTAGTAGTTGGCGCTCAGGCCGTTGGCGGAGCAGAAATCCTGCACGCCCTGCCAGGTATACTGGTTGAAGGACTGGTCGTCGATGTTGCCGACGTCGGTAACAAACGCCACATCGGTCTTGCCGCTGCCGGCAGCCTCAGCCGTAGCCTCGGTGCTGGCGCCTTCCGCCGTGCTGGCTGCGGAGGAGGCAGAAGCGCCGCCGCAGGCAACCAGAGAGAAGGCCATGCTGGCAGCCATTACCAGTGCAAGGAACTTTTTCATGGTTTTGATCTCCTTACTCAATGAACTTTTGGGTGGGGCGGTTCCCCACCGCGTTGACTTCAGTATAACGGATTTGCCGGCTTTTTGCAATGAAAAAACGGACACAAAACCATTACAATTCATTAACAAAGTGTGCAAACTCAGTTCTGGATTTCCAGCGTGACGGAGGGGGTGTCGGGCAGCGTATCCATATCGGCGTAAGCCTCCACTTTCAGATCGCTGTTCCGCAGTTCGTCGTAGACACGTTCATATTGCCGCTGGCTGAAGTGAGAAAAGCGCCAGTTGGATCCCGCCAGGGCCACGCTGCCGTCGGTAAAGCCGACTTTTTCGGTCTGTCCGGCAGCCTGCTGACTCCAGGTGGCATTGCCGGAAAAGAACGCATAGAGTTGCCGCTGGACTGCTGCATTGTAACATTTGATGGCGCTGCCCAGCACACGCTCCCCTGCCCCGTTCCAGTCCTGCTCCGTGGCAAATACCCGGCCACCGGTCTGGTTGGCGGCATCCAGTGTTCTCTGGATGCAGTCGTTTCCGTTGGCCAGCACAAGGCCGGTGCCATTGTTGTACCATTCGGTCATCCGGCTGGTCACCAGGGAATCGTCTTCCAGTTCCCCGGTGTACCACACCCGCAGGCTGACTTCCTCACCCTGCTGTTCCGCGGCCGCCTCGGCGCCCTGCAGGAAGCCCGTGCAGTAGCGGACCACGTCGGGCACTTCATCACCGCCCACAAACCCCAGGGTGGTGTAGCCTTCCGTCACCGATGCGTATCCGGCCAGGTAGCCCAGCTGCTCTTCCTGGAACAGGACGCAGTGGACACTGGCATCGGTGGTATAGACCGTGTAATCCTCGTTGTGGGGTTCCTCATCAAAAAGCAGGTAATGTACGCCGGGATAGTTGGACTGGATGTTGAACAGTGCCTTGGCCATCTCCTCCCCGCGGCAGACCACCAGAGTTGCGCCGCTCTGTGCCGCTTCCCGCAGGGCATCCTCCGCAGAGGCATTGCCGCCGTCCCCGTAGGTAAAAGACTGTGCGGTATACCCGAAGGTGGAGGCAAAGGTCTGCACACCCTTCCAGAGCATGGCTTCGGCACCGGATTCCAGGTCGCCGCTGCTGGCTGCCAGGGCAATGGTCGCCCCGCCGGGCAGCGGTGTGGCGTCCTGCGGTGCCTGGTACACAAAGGAAGCATCATCCAGTGGCGCCGTGAAGTCTTCCGACGCCTGGTTTTCTGTCTGCGGTGCACAGCCTGCCAGTACCGTCAGAAACACCATCGACAAGAATAGGGCTACTGTTTTTTTCATGAACAAGGGAACTCCTTACGTAGGGGATTGGGAATCGTCCGCTTCCAGATTGGCCGGGCCAAAGCCGTAGGGCAGCAAAGCCCCCAGCGTGGTCACAATGTAATCCTCTTCGGTGCGCGCCATAATAACGGTCAGATCGGGACCCGTGAATTCATACAGGGCCTGCCGGCAGACGCCGCAGGGGCCCGTAACCAGGCGGTTCACTTCGCCTTCCATACTGCCCACAATGGCAATGGCGGTAAAATGGCGCTCGCCTTCGCTGACCGCTTTGAACAGCGCGGTGCGCTCGGCACAATTGGTGGGGGTATAACCGGCATTTTCGATGTTGCAGCCCGTATAGACCTTGCCGTTGCGGGCCAGTAGTGCCGCGCCCACCCGGAAATGGGAGTAGGGCGTGTAGGCAAAAGTGCGGGCCTGAAAGGCCTGTCGGATCAAAGCCTGGATTTCTTCCTTTTCCATCCTCATTTCTCCAGGTATGCCTCGGCCCCCAGCGCAATCTTCATCATGGAGGTGAAGCTGGTCTGGCGCTGTTCCGCGGTGGTGATTTCCGGCGAGACAAAACTGTCCGAGATGGTCAGCAGGCAGGCAGCCCGCTTACCCAGCACCTTGGCGTTGTGGAAGAGGGCAAAGCTCTCCATTTCCACTGCCAGGCAGCCCTTTTCATCCCGCAAACGTTCCCAGTAAGCGGGCTTTTCGTCGCTGGGCTCCCGGTAAAAGACATCCGCAGAATGGATGTTGCCCTCGATCACAGCCAGCCCCTGGGCAGCCGCGCTGGCCTTCAGGGCCGCGTTGAGTTCGGCACTGGGTTTCTGGATGTCGTCGGTGTCCCCGCTTTGGGTTACCGCATAGTTGCTCTCGGAATAGGCACCGGCGGCCAGCACCACGTCAAAGAGCTTGGCCTTTTCGGTGTAAGAACCCGCGGAGCCGATGCGGATAATATTCTCCACGCCATACTGGGTGTACAGCTCGTAGGAATAGATGCCGATGGAAGGCATGCCCATGCCGCTGCCCATCACGCTGATGGGGCGGCCCTGGTAGGTACCGGTATAGCCCAGCATGCCGCGCACGTCGGTGACAAGGCGCGGATTTTCCAGGAAGGTTTCGGCAATGAACTTGGCCCGCAGCGGATCGCCGGGCATCAGAACGGTTTTGGCGAAATCACCTTTTTCGGCACGGTTATGAGGGGTAGACATAATTGTACACTCCTTTGGTTTTGAGATTCGTCCTTATAGTATACCACATTTCCCGGGTTTGTGGTAAAATGAAACAGAAAAAATTGTGAAAGTAGGTGTTCGGATGTTGCTGCCCCATCACTGCACCCTCTGTCCGCGGGCATGCGGGGCCGACCGCGCCGCCGGACAGTCGGGATTTTGCGGTGCCGACGACCGGCTTCTGGTGGCACGGGCCGCGCTGCACCACTGGGAGGAGCCCTGCCTGAGCGGTGCCCCCGAAGACGCACGCGGCAGCGGCACGGTCTTTTTCAGCGGCTGCACGCTGCGCTGCTGTTACTGCCAGAACTCCCCCATCAGTCAGCAGGGCGTGGGGAAGGCCATCACCCCCGAACGGCTGGCGGGAATCTTTTTGCGGCTGCAGCAGGACGGAGCCCGGAATCTGAATCTGGTAACGGCCACCCAATACCTTCCCCAGGTGCGGCAGGCCCTGGAGAGCGCCAGGGCCGCGGGGCTGACACTGCCGGTGGTCTACAACACCGGCGGATACGAGACCCTTGCCGCCGTGAAAGCCCTGGACGGCTATGTGGACATCTGGCTTACCGATTTTAAATATGCGTCCCCGGAACTGGCCGAACGTTATTCCGCCGCCCGGAACTATCCGGCCGTGGCCGAAGCCGCCTTGCGCCAGATGCTCCGGCAGACCGGCGCCCCCGTTTACGACGCCGAGGGCTTTTTGCAGCGCGGCGTCATTGTACGGCATCTGGCCTTGCCCGGCTGTGTCCAGGACAGCCGCACCGTGCTGCAGACCCTGGCCCGCATCCGCCGGGAGACCGGTGTTCCTTTCCTGTCCAGCCTGATGAGCCAGTTCACCCCCTTTTACAAAGCGGCCGAATACGGCCTGGGGCGCCGCATCACCACCTACGAATACCGAAAGGTTGTCGACGAGGCGGTGCGTCTGGGCCTGACCGACGGGTATATGCAGGAAAAAAGCAGCGCCCGGGAGGAATACACCCCACCCTTTGACCTGGAGGGCGTATAAATGGTACCGGCACTTTTGTATGCTCTGTTGTTCCTGGTGACGGGGCTGATGCTGGCACGGCGCATCTTCCCGGATGCCTCACCCGGTCTGGCCCTGCCTTTGGGGTGCGGATATGGCATTGCCATGCTGGCAGCCTTCCCCGCCGTCTTTGCCCTGGGGCTCGGATTCGGTGTTTCTGCCGTTGGGTTGGCCGGCATTACCGCCCTACTGATTCTGCTGGCGCTTGTGAAAAGCGGTGTACGGCTCACCGGCTGGCAGAAGAATCCCGACGATATTGTCCTGCTGGTTTGCGTACTACCCCTGATGGCTGTCACCGGCTATTTGCTGCACACCCACATTCTGCATGCGGTGGATGGTACTTTTCATACCGGGCAGAGCTGTTACGGCGACCTGCCCATGCACCTGGGTTTCATCGAATACATTGCCCAAAGCGGGGAATTTCCGCCCACCTATCCGCTGCTGGGCGGCGCGCACCGGTTCGGGTACCCGTTTTTATGCGAAACCGTCTCCAGCGTTTTCCGTATTCTTGGGGCGGACCTGCGCACCGCCTGCCTGTTGCCCATGGTTCCGGCGTTTTTGTCGGCGTTCGGAATGTTCTGGCAGCTGGCCCGCCGGGTGCTGGGCAGCGCCGCCAAAGCCAGCCTGGCCTTCTACCTGTTCTTTATGGGCAGTGGATTCGGCTTTGTCTATTTTCTGGGCAGTGCCCGGGATTTTGCCGGCATCTTCACCGGCTTTTATACCACCCCCACCAACTATACCCTCCAAAACATCGTCTGGGTCAACCCGGTGGTGGATCTGATGATTCCCCAGCGGGCCACCCTGTTCGGCTGGAGCATCCTGTTGCCCGCATTGTATCTGCTCTGGCGTTTCTGCTACGAAAAGCAGGCCTCGTTATGGCTGCCCCTGGCGCTGCTGGTCCTGCCGCTGCCCCTGCTGCACACCCACAGTGCCCTGGCGCTGGTTTTGATCTGCCTGGTCGGCGGTGTTTACACACTGCTGCACCGCCCGCTGACCCGCCGGGTCCTGCTGCCCTGGGGTGGGTTGGCCCTGCTGTGCGGGATTGCCTGGCTGGGCCAGATGCTGCCCACCGTGCTGGCCCAGAGCGTGGACGGTCAGAACATGCTGCGGCTGCACTTCAACTGGGTCAACGGACAAACGGACGGCACGCTGCGGGACAACTACTTCTGGTTTTACATCAAGAACATCGGTGTGGTCTATCTGCTGCTGATTCCCGCCTGGCTGCACGCTTCCCACCGGCAGCGCTGGCTGTACGGCGGCGGACTGCTGATCTGGGCGCTGGCAGAGTGCGTGGTTTTTCAGCCCAACACCTACGACAACAACAAGCTGCTGTTTGTCTGGCATATGCTGGGCTGTCTGCTGGTGGCGCAGCTGCTGGCAGACGTTGCCGGGAAGATCCGCCGTCTGCCCTGGCGGGCGCTGGGATTTGGAGTGGTCTGTTTTCTGGCCATGTTCGGCAGTGTCCTGACCGTAGGCCGCGAACTGGTCAGTGATTACCAGCACTGGAGTGCCGACGAAATTGCACTGGCCGCCTATGTTTCGGACCATGCCCCCGCGGATGACCTCTTCCTGACCAGCGACCGGCACACCGAACCGGTCTTTGCCCTGGCGGGTCGGCGCATTCTCTGCGGCTCCGGCAGTTACGTCTATTACCACGGCATGGACTACGCCAACGAGTATGCCGCCATGCGCCTTCTGTATGAAGCGCCCGATACCGGCACGCTGTCGGCCTGGGGCATCGACTACGTGGTGTTTGACCGCTCGGTCCTGACGGAATTTGCCGCAGACGAAGCCTGGTACGCGGAACGCTATCCCCTTTGGTACCAGAACGACAGCTGCCGCGTGTATCAGATTGCCCCTTAGCTGCACCTTCCCCCTCCCCCGCTGCATACTATGCTGCAAAGGGAGGGGGCTTTTTTATGGCTGTGTTTCAGAACGGCATTGACGTATCGCGCTACCAGGGCACCATCAACTGGTCCCAGGTTGCCGCCGCCGGCAAGGACTTTGTGATTGTACGTGTCGGTTCCAGCAACAGCGGCGGGCTGTATGTGGATCCGTACTTTTTGCAGAACGTCAACGGCGCCCATGCCGCCGGCCTGCGGGTGGGCGCCTACTACTACACCTACGCCCGCACCCAAAGCGCCGTGGCCAATGAACTTTCGCTTTTTATGAACGCCATGCAGGGCCTGCAGTTGGAATACCCGGTCTTTGTGGATGTGGAGAATTCCAGCCTGACCAGCCTGGGGCGCTCCCAGCTGACCAACCTGGTGCGCTACGCCATGGATATTCTGTACCAGCGCAAATGGTATGCCGGCTGGTACAGCTACACCAACTACATCAACAACTATCTCAACGCGGCAGAACTCAGCGAATATCCGCTGTGGGTGGCCGATTACCGCTCCTCTTTGGGCTACAGCGGCCCTTATACCATGTGGCAGTATTCCGGCAGCGGTTCGGTCCGGGGAATTTCGGGCGCCTGCGACCTGAACCGCAGTTACAAGGATTTTCTGCCCGCCATCCAGGCCGGCGGCTTCAATAACTACGGTCCCTCCGGTCCCCTGATGCAGAATGTAAGCGGCGAAACGCTGGTGGTCTTCAACGCCCGCACCGAGTATTTCTACACGCCCAACTTCAACGATGTGGTGGGTTACCTGCCCCTGGGCCGCTACACGATAACCCAGCGCAGCACCCAGAAATACAATGGGTACGACTGGGTGATCTTTGATTACAACGGCGGCTCCTACTGGACCGCCGTGCTGGGCGACCGCAACCGTGTGGAGCGCACAGGCTGATCCCCCCGATACAACGAGAGCCCCTTGCAAAACAACCATAAGTTGTGTTATGATGGGAAAGGTCAATTGACAAAGACTTCCAATTTATGGTTTAATAATTTTATATGCGCAAAATACAGTTACGTGTTATCTAACCGCAGGGGGATCCAAACGCATGGCAAAAAAACAACAAGGATACGGCAATGACAGCATCCGCCAACTGAAAGGTGCCGACCGTGTGCGCAAGCGCCCGGCCGTCATCTTTGGTTCGGACGGTGTGGAAGGTTGTGCCCATTCCATTTTTGAAATCATCTCCAACTCCATCGACGAAGCCCGCGACGGGTGCGGCAACCGCATCAATGTGACGCTGTTCCCCGACCATGTGGTGGAGGTGGAAGACTTCGGCCGCGGCATTCCGGTGGACTACAACCAGACCGAGCAGCGCTGGAACTGGGATCTGGTGTTCTGTGAGCTGTATGCCGGCGGCAAGTATGCAGAGGGCGGCGGCAACTACGATTTCAGTCTGGGCCTGAACGGTCTGGGTCTGTGCGCCACCCAGTATGCCAGCGAATGGATGACCGCCGACATCTACCGGGACGGCTTCCACTACCACCTCGACTTCCAAAAGGGCGAGAATGTGGGCGGTCTGCAAAAAGAAGAATACAAAGGCCGCCGCACCGGTTCTGTCATCCGCTGGAAGCCCGATACCGAGGTCTTCACCGATATTGCCGTGCCTGCCGACACTTTCAAGGATATGCTGCGTCGCCAGGCGGTGGTCAACGATGGGGTGACGCTTGTTTTCACCGACAAATCCGGCAGCGAAACCCAGAAATACGAATACCTGTACGAACACGGCATCACCGATTACACCAACGAACTGGTGGGTGACAAAGCCCTGACCCAGGTGTATTTCTGTTCGGGTGCCGCCACCGGCCGCGACCGGGTCGACCAGCCTGATTATCAGGTCAAGATGAATGTGGCGTTTGCCTTCTCCAACACCGTGCAGGCGCTGGAATACTACCACAACTCCAGTTGGCTGGAACACGGCGGCAGCCCCGACCGCGCGGTGCGGTCCGCCTTCGTCAGCCAGATCAACGCCTGGCTCAAAAGCAAGGGGCTTTATAAAAAGAACGAGAGTGCCATCACCTTCTCCGACGTACAGGACTGCCTGGTGTTGGTGTCTTCCAGCTTTTCCACCCGGACCAGCTACGAGAACCAGACCAAGAAGGCCATCACCAACAAGTTTGTGGCCCAGGCCATGACCGAGTTCCTGAAGCATCAGCTGGAAGTGTATTTCATTGAGCATCCCGACGAAGCCGAGAAGGCCTGCAAACAGGTGCTCATCAACAAGCAAAGTCGCGAGCACGCCGAAAAAGCCCGCATCACCATCAAGAAGACGATGACCCAGCAGATGGACCTGGCCAACCGGGTGCAGAAGTTCGTGGACTGCCGCACCAAGGACGCCTCCCGCCGGGAACTCTACATCGTGGAGGGTGACTCGGCCATGGGCGCCGTCAAGCAGAGCCGGGATTCCGAATTCCAGGCCATCATGCCCATCCGCGGCAAGATCCTCAACTGCCTGAAAGCCGATTACGCCCGCATCTTCAAGTCGGACATCATCACCGACCTGATCCGGGTCATGGGGTGTGGTGTGGAGCTGGGCGGCAGCCACAACAAGGACCTGGCCAGCTTCAATCTGGACAATCTGCGGTTCAACAAAGTGGTCATCTGTACCGATGCCGACGTGGACGGGTATCAGATCCGCACGCTGGTGCTGACGATGCTCTACCGCCTGACTCCCACGCTGATCAACAAGGGGTATGTCTATATTGCGGAATCTCCGCTGTACGAGATCAACACCAAGAACAAGACCTACTTTGCTTACACTGAACCGGAAAAGGCCGACATTCTGCGCCGCATCGAGGGCGAGAAATACACCATCCAGCGCTCCAAAGGTCTGGGTGAAAACGACCCCGAAATGATGTGGCTGACCACCATGAGCCCCGAGAGCCGCCGCCTGATCAAGGTTCTGCCCACCGACGCCGAGCGCACCGCCCAGGTGTTTGACCTGCTGCTGGGCGACAACCTGCAGGGCCGCAAAGAGCACATTGCCGAGCACGGTGCCGAATATCTGGACGATTTGGACGTAAGCTGAGACGAGGAAGATTATGGCAAAAAAACGCGAAAAGAAAACCGCTCCGGCACGCCCGCAGCTGGGCGACAATGTGGAGATTCTCTCCGCCGGTGAGATCATCGAGACCCCCATCACCGAGACGCTGGAAACCAACTATATGCCCTACGCGATGAGCGTCATTGTTTCCCGCGCGCTGCCCGAGATCGACGGCTTCAAGCCCGCCCACCGCAAGCTGCTTTACACCATGTACGGGATGGGCCTGCTGAAAGGTGCCCGCACCAAGAGCGCCAACATTGTGGGCAGCACCATGCACCTGAACCCTCACGGTGACGCCGCCATCTACGACACGATGGTGCGCATGGGCCGTTCCAACGAAAGCCTGCTGGTTCCCTTTGTGGATTCCAAGGGTAACTTCGGTAAAGCCTACAGCCGGGATATGGCCTATGCGGCAGCCCGTTACACCGAGGCAAAGCTGGAGCCGGTGTGCGAGGAACTGTTCCGGGATATTGACAAGGACACGGTGGATTTTGTGCCCAACTACGACGGTACCACCACCGAACCCACTCTTCTGCCGGTCACCTTCCCCACCATTCTGGCCAACAACACCCTGGGCATCGCCGTCGGTATGGCCTCCAACATCTGCTCCTTCAATCTGGAGGAGCTCTGCAACGCCACCATTGCCCTGATGAAGGACGACCAGGCCGATCTGCGGGAGATCATCCCCGCTCCCGATTTTGTGGGCGGCGGCACCATCCTGTACGACGCCGCCGAAATGCAGAACGTGCTGGAAAACGGCCGCGGCAGCATCCGGGTCCGCGCCCAGTGGAGCTACGACAAGGCCAACAACTGCATTGATGTGACCCATATTCCCCCCCCCACCACGGTGGAGGCCATTATGGACAAGATCACCGAGCTGGTCAAGCTGGGCAAGATCCGCGAAATCAGCGATATGCGCGACGAAACCGACCTGAACGGTCTGAAACTGACCATCGACCTGAAGCGCGGGCAGGACCCCGACAAGCTGATGGCCCGGCTGTTCAAGGCCACCCCGCTGGAGGACAGCTTTGCCTGCAATTTCAACCTGCTGATTGCCGGCCAGCCCAAGGTGCTGGGCGTGCGGGACATCCTGCTGGAATGGATTGCTTTCCGCGCCGAATGCGTCCGCCGCCGCACCTATTATGATCTGCAAGGCAAACAGAAGCGCCTGCACCTGTTGCAGGGCCTGAAGGCCATCCTGCTGGACATTGACAAGGCCATCGAGATCGTGCGCAACACCGCCGAGGAGTCCGAGGTGGTTCCCAACCTGATGATCGGGTTCGGCATCGACGAGGTCCAGGCCGAATATGTGGCCGAGATCAAGCTGCGCCACCTGAACCGGGAGTACATCCTCAAGCGTACCGAGGAGATTGAGGATCTGGAGTCCGCCATCGAGGACTTGCAGGATGTGCTGAAACGACCGGCCCGCATCAACAAAATCATCATGAACGAGTTGTCCGACGTGGCCAAAAAGTACGGCAAGCCCCGCCGCTGCGAAATCCTGTATGAGATTCCGGCCGGGGAAGCCGAGGAGCCGGAGCAGCAGATTCCCGACTACCCGGTGCATCTGTTCTTCACCCGGGACGGCTACTTCAAGAAAATCACCCCCCAGAGCCTGCGGATGAGCGGTGAGCAAAAACTGAAGGACGGCGACGAGGTGCTGTTCACCTGTGAGAGCACCAACAGTGTGGAGCTGCTCTTCTTCACCAACCATCACCAGGTCTACAAGTCCCATGCCTATGATTTCGGCGACAGCAAAGCCAGTGTTCTGGGTGACTATGTGGCTTCGACGCTGGGCATGGAGGAAGGCGAAGTCCCCCTCTACATGGTGGTCACACCGGATTACAAGGGCTGGATGCTCTTCTTCTTCCAGAACGGCAAGTGTGCCAAAGTCCCGCTGAGCAGCTACGAAACCAAGCAGAACCGCCGCAAATTGCTGAAAGCTTACAGCGACAAGGCGGAACTGGCCTGCATGCGCTACCTGCCCGAGGAAGCGGAACTGGCCATCTTTACCACCAACAACCGCCTGTTGCTGGCCGGCAGCGCCCTGATTCCCGAAAAAGCCACCCGGGACAGCGCCGGTGTCAATGTGGTATCCCTCAAGAAAAACGCCTGCATCGCGCGGGTGACCCTTTCGGCCGGGTTGGAGTTGACCGAGGCGCATCGCTACCGTGTGCGCACGCTGCCCGCCGCCGGTGCCATCCTGCGCGCCGACGACAGCGTGGAACAACTGACACTGTAACGTTTTTGCAACACAAACCCCCGCGGGGTTTCAGGCAAGTCCTGAATCCCCGCGGGGGTCTTTGCTTGTATGAATTGTATGGAAAAATCAGGCCAGCAGAGGCTTGCAGGCGGCCGCCAGCTTGTCTTTCTGGGCCTGAGCTTCGGCCAGGTCCTTGCCCTTGGTGGTGAAGTAGGTCTTGATCTTGGGCTCGGTACCGGAAGGACGGACCACAACGGTAGCGCCGCTTTCCAGCGTATAGATCAGGACGTTGGCGGCGGGCAGACCCGTCTCCTCGGAATTCTTGTAGTCCACAACCTTGACCACCTTGTCACCGTCGAAGTCCTTCGGCGGGTTGGTGCGCAGGTTGGCCATGATCTCGGCCATCTTATCCATGCCGGACAGGCCCGGGAACTCGAAGCTGTCCACCTTGTTCAGATAACGGCCGTACTCGCTGTAGATGCGCTCCAGCTCTTCCTTGATGGAGCTGCCCTTGGCACGATAGTACGCAGCCATCTCGCAGATCAGCATGGAGCCGATGATGGCGTCCTTGTCACGCACATAGGGACCAGCCAGATAGCCGTAGCTCTCTTCGAAGCCGAAAATGAAGCGATCCACTTCCCCGGCGGCTTCCAGCTTGGCGATCTGGTCGCCGATCCACTTGAAGCCGGTCAGCACGTTGCGGCATTCCACACCGTAATGCTCGGCCACCTTGTCGGCCAGCGGGGTGGAAACGATGGACTTGCACATGACGGCGTTCTTGGGCATGGTCCCCTGCTCGATACGGCCAGCGCAGATATAATCCAGCAGCAGCACACCCACTTCGTTGCCGGAGAGCAGCTCATAGCTGCCGTCCTTGCACTTGACGGCAATGCCCACACGGTCGGCATCGGGGTCGGTGGCCAGCATCAGGTCGGCACCGGACTTTTCGGCCAGTTCCAGACCCAGGCGCAGTGCCTCAAAAATTTCGGGGTTGGGATACGGGCAGGTGGGGAAGTTGCCGTCCGGGTCCTTCTGCTCGGGCACAATGGTGATATCGGTGATGCCGATGTCCTTCAGCACATGGGTGACGGGCACCAGGCCGGAACCGTTCAGCGGGCTGTAAACCAGCTTCAGGCCTGCGGTCTTGCAGATGCCGGGACGGATGGAGCGGGCCTCGATGGCTTCGTACAGGGCATTAATGCAATCATCGCCCACGTATTCGATCAGTCCCTGGGCCATGCCGTCCTCAAAGGAGATCAGCTTGGCGCCGGTGAGGATATCGGTCTTTTGGATCTCGGCATAGACGATATCCGCCGCCTCATCGGTCATCTGGCAGCCGTCCGGGCCATAGGCCTTGTAACCGTTGTACTTGGCGGGGTTGTGGCTGGCCGTGACCATGATGCCGGCGTTGCAGTGATAGTACCGGGTGGCAAAAGAAAGCGCAGGCACCGGCATCAGCGCCTTGTAGATGCGCACCTTGATGCCGTTGGCCGCCAGCACCTGGGCCGCCGTGCGGGCAAACAGATCGCTCTTGATACGGCTGTCATAGCTGATGGCCACCGTCTGGGTGCCGCCCTGGGTCTTGACCCAGTTGGCCAGGCCCTGGGTTGCCTGCCGTACCACATAAATATTCATGCGGTTGGTGCCGGCGCCGATCACACCGCGCAGACCGGCGGTACCGAACTTCAGGGCCACGGCAAAGCGGTCCTGAATGGCCGCATCGTCCCCCTTGACACTCTCCAGTTCCGGTTTGAGGTCGGGGTCATCCAGGTCGGCTGCCAGCCAACGCTCATACATATCCTGATACATAAGTAATACACCTACACTTTCCATAACAATGCTGTAAGCATATACTAAATATACCAACTTGCCGCCCCGATGTCAATCAAATTTTGGTTATATTGGCTTATTTTTATGCAGAGTGCCTTGTGCAATACCGGGTGGCGCGCTATACTGGACGTAGATTGTCGATTGTGGGGAGGACACAACATGTTTGCAAAGGTGACCAGTCTGGGTGTGACGGGTCTTGCGGGGTATCTGGTGCAGGTGGAAGCCGATCTTTCCGGCGGGCTGCCCCAGTTCAATCTGGTGGGCCTGCCGGATTCCGCCGTAAAGGAAAGCAGCGAGCGGGTCCGCAGTGCCGTGAAAAACCTCCATTACCAGTGGCCTGCCAGCCGCATTACCATCAACCTGGCCCCCGCCGACGTGCGCAAGACCGGTCCTGTCTATGACTTGCCGGTCTTCATCGGAATTCTGGCCGCCCAGGGAAAGTTGCCCGCGCCCGGCCTGGAGCGGGCCTTTCTGGGGGAATTGGGACTGGACGGCACCCTGCGCCCGGTGACTGGCGTACTGCCCATGGCTCTGGCCGCCGTACGGCAGGGCGTCCGTGAATTGTTCCTGCCCGCAGAAAATGCCGCGGAGGCCGCCGTGGCCGAAGGGCTGACCGTCTACCCTGCCCGCAGCGCCCAGGATGTGGTGCTGCATCTGTGCGGCGCAACGCCCCTGGCCCCAGCCAAGGCCGATGGGTACGACGAAAACGGCGTGTGGACAGGTCCCGACATGGCTGACGTGCGCGGGCAGAGCGAAGCGCGCCGGGCGTTGGAAGTAGCAGCTGCCGGCGGGCACAACCTGCTGCTGGTGGGGCCGCCCGGTACCGGCAAGAGCATGCTGGCCAAACGGCTGCCCGGCATTCTGCCGCCTTTGAGCTACGAAGAAGCGCTGGAAACCAGCGCCATCTACTCGGTGGCCGGCCTGTTGCGGGGCGGTGACGGCCTGATCAAGACACGGCCCTTTCGTAGCCCGCACCACAGCGTCAGCGCCACCGCCGTGGTGGGCGGCGGCACGGTTCCCCGCCCCGGCGAAGTGAGCCTGGCCCACAACGGCGTACTGTTCCTGGACGAGTTGCCGGAATTTTCCCGCGACACGCTGGAGGTGCTGCGCCAGCCGCTGGAGGACGGCACCGTGACGGTGAGCCGTGTGCACGGTTCTGCCATCTATCCCTGCAAATTCATGCTGGTGGCCGCCATGAACCCCTGTAAATGCGGATATCTGGGCCATCCCACCCGGGAATGCACCTGTACCCCCAGCGCCATTGCCCAGTACCGGCGGCGGATTTCCGGTCCCCTGCTGGACCGCATTGACCTGCATGTGGAGGCTCTGCCGGTGGAATACGAGGAACTGTCTGCCCAGACCGGCGGCGAGTCCAGCGCTGCGGTGCGTGCCCGTGTGGTGACCGCCCGCGCTTTGCAGCAGGAGCGATACCGCAAACTGTCGGGTGTCCGCTGCAATGCCCAGCTGCCCGGCAGTGCCCTGCGCCGTTACTGCGCCATGACACCCGCCGCCGAAAAAATCCTGCGCGGTGCCTTTGAGCGGCTGGGATACAGCGCCCGCGCCTACGACCGGATTCTGCGGGTAGCCCGCACGGTGGCCGACCTGGACGGATGTGAAACGCTGGAGGCAGCCCATCTTTCCGAAGCCCTGCAATACCGCAGCCTGGACCGGAAATTCAACCTGTAAACATGCAAAAACCCCGCCGGCATACTGAACCGGCGGGGTCTTTTTATTCCTTTGTTTGCTTTTGCAGCACATCCAGCAGCGCCTGTGCACTCTTACGCCAGCTGTACCGCGCCAGCAGTTCGGCGGCGTCCCGCTTGGGCGGGGTGGCATCATCCACATAGCCGCGGTTGGTCTTCAGGTCAATGTATCCGGCACAGTCCCCGTACACTTCCCGCATACAGGGGGTATCGCTGACGAAGATCCGCGGCGCCCCGCAGGCCACCGCCTCCAGCGGCGGGATACCGAATCCTTCATACAGGGTGGGAAACAGAAACGCCTTGCAGTGGTGCATCAGCGCCTTGGCTTCCCCGTCCGAGACATACCCCAGATACACCACGTTGGGCAGATCGGCCAAACCCAGGCGCTTGGCCTCCGCCGCCAGGCTTCCGCCGCCCGCAATGGCGAAGACGGCATCCGGCTTATTCTTGGCCGCCCGCAGCACCCAGGGGAAGTTTTTGTTTTTGAGCAGGTTGGCCATGCTGAAATAGTATTGCCCGCGGCGCAGCCGGGATACTTTATCAAAAATCCGCTCGTCGGGGGCGATCCGCTGCATCTGCTGCCAGGCGTTGTATACCACCGAAATGCGCTCCGGCGCCACGCCATAGTACCGTGTGATTTCGCTTTTGGAAAATTCCGACACTGTGACGATGTGTTCGGCCACCCGGGCAATGCGGCGGTATTGCAGCCGATGCCAGGCGGCGCTGAGCCGACCGCGCAGATCGGTATAGAAATCCGGCCGTGCACGGTAGCAGACATCATGGACCACCGCAATGCCCCGGAACCCGAACAGTGGAATCACATTACAGGTGGCAAGGCCTTTGGCCCCGCGCTGCTTGAGATAGGCCGGATAATCCAGCTGCTGCCATTTGCCGCCGGTACGGGTGCCAAAGGTGACACCGCGGATATTTTGATACACCGGAATGCGCACGCCGGGAGGTGCCACCACCTCCACCAGGCCGGGCGGCACGATGGCATCCAGAGCTGACAGCAATTCGATGGAATAGCGCTGGATGCCCGACACTCGCTGGCCAAAAAAGGACCCGTCCACCGCCCATACAATCTTTTCCATAGCATTTCCTACTGTTCTGCGGCGACCTGCAGTCCCGCGTATTGTTGTTTATAGCGCAAAATGCGCCGGACACTTTCGTCCAGCCGGGTCTCGGTGATGGTGCCATCCTCCACCGCGGCCACCACGCCCTCAAAGGCTTCGGCCAGGCCGGCGGGCATGAGCAGGATATCACACCCGGCCTGCAGCGCCTGCACGCTGGCCTGGGCCGGGGTATACTGCTGGGTAATGGCCCCCATGGCCAGGGAATCGGTCACCACCAGTACATCCTCCCCCACCAGCAGCTGCCCCCGCAGGATATCGGTCACCATCCTGTGGGAGAGGGATGCCGGCACGCCGGCATCCCCTAGAGCCGGGGCGGCAATATGCCCCACCATGATGGCGCGGGTATCGTCCTGTGCCGTCTGCGCTTCCCGGAGGAAGGGCAACCATTCGCATTCCCGCATCTCATCCTCGGTGCGGTCTGTACTGGCCAGTCCGTCGTGACTGTCCTGCGCGGTATCCCCATGCCCCGGGAAATGTTTGTAGGTGGGCAGGATGCCCTCCTCCCGCAGCCCCTGGGCCATGGCACCGGCCATCGCCGCCGCGGTCTGCGCCTCCCGGGAAAAGGCCCGGTCCCCAATGACGGTGTTTTCGGGGTTGGTCCAGACATCGGCCACCGGGGCAAAATCCATTGTGAAGCCGTAGTCCCGCAGATAGGCACCGATGGTTCGTCCCATCTGCCGGGCCGCTTCCGGGTTCCCGGTCTCCCCCACGGACAGCGCACTTTCATACCGGGGCAGGTCGAATGCCCCGTTGTTGGCCAGACGCGCCACCCGGCCGCCTTCCTCGTCCACGGCGATCAGCAGCGGCAGGGCACTGGCTGCCTGCAGGTCCCCGTTGAAGGCGGCAATCTGCTGCGGGTCGGTGATGTTTTTGCCAAACTGGCAGATGCCCCCCACCGGATATTTTTCCAGACTCTGGCGCATGGCATCGGTCACCCGGCAGACTCCCGCCGCCGTTTCGTCGTCGATTTCCTCCTGGGACAAGTCGGGAACCAGCGCGTCGGGGCGCACCATAAAAAGCTGTCCCACTTTCTGACGCAGCGTCATCCGCTGCAGCAGAACGTCCACACTGTCCGTCTCCGGGGTGGGCCGGATGGTCGCAGAAGCCGTGGGTGCCAGTGTGGCTCCCGCCTGTTTGCCGGAAGGCGCAACGGCCGCGCAGGCGCACAGCAACAGCGGCGCCAGCACCCCTGCCAACCCCCTCAGTTTCCGGGTCGGTCCCATCCGCCATGCCCCCTTTTGCCTTGTATTATATCATGTCACCCGCGCCGCGGCAAGCTACGGCGCCGCACAAAAAGCCCTTCGCTTCCCGGAGGAAGCGAAGGGCTTTTTCGATCACTCGTTGTTCTGTTGGGCGTCGGCGTAGTCGTTCTTGCCGCCCACCGGCTGTTCGGCAACGATGGAGTCGGTGTCCTCCTCGGCCGTTTCGGCTGTGGCGGTGTCGTCATACAAGGTCTCCTTGGTGACAGCAAAGGCGGTCTTGTACTCCGCATTCACCTCGTACACCACCGTGGGGGTATCGCTGGATGCCAGGTAGCACAGCGTTTCGTCCGAATCGGTCAGGGCACCGAACCGCACCGTCAGGCTGGTGCCATCGGTGAAGGTCACGGTGGCCGTCACATCCGGCGTATCCAGGCCATAGACGCTGTCCGCTTCCGGCGTGGTGACAGTCCAATCGGTCTGCACCCCGCAAAGGGTGTTGGCCATCTTCTGGACAGCATCCTGATCCAGAGGATACGTCGGATCATCAGTCAGAGTCCAGTTGCCGTCCGTCTGGGTAAACTGCAGATCCTCCACCTGCATGGTGGCCACATCGTCGATGGTTTTATCGGTCAGCGTCTGGGTTTTGTACAGATCCCGCGGGTCCTTGCAAAGGCCGGCCAGGTCGGTCTGGTCCACCGTGTAGGTGGTACCGTTTTCATCGTAGACGTAGTAAATGTCCGCCACATCGTTGGCCTGGTCCACCGTCAGGGTGCGGGCCGTCTCGCCGCTGGCAATTTCAAAAACCATCAGCGGTGTATCGCTCCGGGCGGGAATCTCGCTCAGCTCGCTGTCCTGCAACTGCCGTTGGGCCGTAAGACCGGCAAACTTTGTGATCAGGTTGGACACCACATCCTGATCCAGCGGCAAGGCGGGGTCGGATTCCAGCATCCAACTTCCCTCGTTGCCCTTGAGCAGCGTGGCTTCCACATTGTTGCCGCTGTAGGACAGCCGGTCGATTTCATCAGCTGTAAAGTCGCACAGGGCCAGGCCCTGGGTTTCTTCGGTCTGCGCGGATTGCAGCACAGCCAGCAGAACGCCCAGCACCACCACACACACCGCCAGAAAAACCAGCGGCATCATTTTTTTTCGATTCACAGGTAGATTCTCCTTTTTTTATCGGCGGCGACGGATCAGGCAGACCACCACACCCACAATCAGGCAGACAATGGGCAGCACAAAGATGAACAGCACACCCAGCCCGATGATGGCGACATTGGGCACCGAAAGACTGGTGGCACTCATACTCTTGCCGTCAATGACGGCGGTGGTCTGCGCATCGTTGAACCAGTTGACCACGCTGCCCAGCAGCTGGGCGTTGCCTCCCGACACACTTTGGTTGGTGCCGGACAGCAGCACATTGGGGCAGTTGATCCACACCAGTTTGCCGCCGGTGGTGGGATTTTCTGCCGCCACAGCCACGTCAAAGCTGCCCTCGGGGTCGGTGTCGGACTTCTCGGCGGTTTCGGCTGTGGCGTAGTTTTCCAGCGAATAGGCACTGTCGCCGGTGGTCAGCAGCGGCGTCAGCGTGTAGTCGCTGTCTTCGCTCTGCACAATGCCCTGAGCGATGGGTGCATACACCATCATGCCGCTGGTCACACCGGCCGTGATTTCATTGGCATCGATGTTGGGCAGCAGGTAGGTCTGCGGATAACCGTAGGGATAGTGGTCCGCGTCGGTTTCCACCAACACACCTGCCTGCCGCGTCATACCGCAGCCGGAAAGCAGACCATCCAGATTGGGCGTATCCACCGTAAAGTCGGTGGCGATCAACAGCTTACCGCCCTGGTTCAGATAATCGGTCAGCTGGGTGACTTCCCCGGCGGTGAGGTCGGCCAGCGGCGCATTGACAAGCACCACATCGGCATCCTCGGGGATGGAACCGGCGGTGGTCAGGTTCAGCTGACTGACCGTCACGCCGGCATTGTCCAAGGTATCGGTGAAGTCGCTTTCCAGGGCGGTTTCTCCATGGCCGGTCAGCTCATACAGCTGGTACTCAGTGGTGCGGATGGTCCGCGCAATGCCCGAAGTCAGCGCATTCTCCGCCTGGAAGGTGTACTCCTGGGAGCCGGAATAATAATAGGCGTCCAGATCCATCTCGTACATATCGCTGTAACTGACCACCGTGTACTTGTCGGCGGTGGTCAGGACCACGCAACCGGTGGAGGCTCCCTCATACTGCTCGGCGAAGGTGGGATAGAGCACCGGGTCCCGCTGCTCCCAACGGAAGTGGCTGCTCTCGTCGGCATACCGGTCCAGCAGTCGGGTGATGTTGGTGTCCTCCTGGCCGGAAGTAGCCAGATAGTAAGCGGTGATATCGGTATCCAGTTCCCGCAGCAAATTTTTGCTGGTGTCGCTCAGGGTAAACAGGGCGCTGGTGGAGATATCCAGTTCGGTGTATTTGGTGGGCAAGGCCCGGATGACCAGGTTGAACAGTATCACCGCGGCCAGGACCACCACCGTCAGCACCGAGGCATAGGCACCGTTGCGGAAGGCCCGCTTGCTGCCGTGAAACGGATTGGTCTGTTTCTTTTCTTTCATCTGCGGTCCCTCCTCTCAATGCCAGCGACGGCGTTCCAGCGCCTGTCCCGTCAGGAACAGGAACAGCGCCATGACCGACAGATAATAGACAATGGCCGAGATGCTGAACATGCCGCCCACCACACCGTTGAAGGGCTCAAAGAGAGCCATGGCCGCCAGCACGCTGTCAAAGGCCGAGAGCAGCCAGGTCGGCCGCGCCACAAACAGGACGGCCAGCAGAATGCCCCCCACGCAGAAGACCGCACAGCCGGTGGTCAGGCTTTTACAGGCCACGCCCACCAGTACCGCCGCAATGAGCAGCACCACCAGAAAGACGATGAGTGCCAGCACGCTGCCGCTGGTAAACATGGTCTGGATGCCGTTCATCAGGTAGGCAACCAGCAGTGCTCCGAAGGTTGCCAGGTAAGCAAGGATCTGGTTTTCGGTCAGCGCCGAAATCCAGGTTCCCACCGAAAGGCAGGCCGCCCCCAACAAAATGTACGCAAACAGGGCGCTGTAGGCGGACACCAACGATACCGTGCCGAAGGCCAGCAAAATCAGCGGCATGACCACGGCCACCACCAGCGGCGCCGCAAACACCACCACCTCGGCCAGGAATTTGCCCCGCACGATGGCCGGAATGCTGACCGGGCTGGTGAGCAGCAGCTGATCGGTTTTGTTCCGCCGTTCTTCGGCAAAGCTGCGCATGCTGATGGCCGGCAGCAGGAACAATAGAATCATGGTGGTGGTATACAGAACCGACGCAAAGTCCGAGGAGGCATACATCAGGTTCCGGTTGGCAAAATACAGTCCCAGGAAGAAAAGGCTGACCGCCGCCGTCACATACCCGATCATGCCGGTGTAATAGGCTTTGACTTCCCGTTTGAAAATGGCTGCCATATCACGCATCCCCCTTTTCTTCCGGCTTTTCGGTGAGCTGCAGGAAAACATCCTCCAGGCTCATGCTCTCTGCACTCAGGGTCAGTACCGGGCAGCCGGCCTTGGCCAACGCCAGCGACAGCGCGCCGCGCAGGTCGGCGCCGGATTCGCTGACGGCGGTAAAGCTGACTTCCCCGCCCTTTTCTGCCGTAACCCGCAGGTCGGTCAGGCCCGGCACGGCGGACGCCGCCTGGAGCACTGCCTCCCGGTTTCCCTGGGCGGTGGCCGAGATGGTTCCCTTGGCTGCCAGGCGGCCGGCCAGTTCCTCCGGCGTACCCTGGGCGATGAGCTTGCCCGCGGCAATAATCAAGACCCGGTCACAGACCGTCTGCACTTCGCTGAGAATATGGCTGGACAGGATCACCGTGTGGGTCTTGCCCAGATCATGGATCAGGGAGCGGATCTCGATCATCTGGGCCGGGTCCAATCCCACGGTGGGTTCGTCCAGAATGATGACCTTGGGTGTGCCCAGCAGGGCGGCGGCAATGCCCACCCGCTGGCGATACCCCTTGGACAAATTGCGGATCAGCCGCGCTTCCATTCCCTGCAAGCCGGCCCGGCCGCACACCTCCTCCACGGCGGCGCGGCGGGCGGCTTTTTTGCGCACGCCCTTCAGTTCCGCCACAAAGAGCAGGTATTCCGTCACCGTCATATCCTGGTAGAGCGGCGGCTGTTCGGGCAGATACCCGATGCAGGCCTTGGCCTCGGCGGGTTCCTCGGCGATATCGTGTCCGTCAATGGTCACGGTGCCGTCGGTGGCGGAGAGGTATCCCGTCAGGATATTCATGGTGGTGGATTTGCCGGCACCGTTGGGCCCCAACAGACCGTAAATGCAGCCATCCTCCACCGTAAAGCTGATGTCATCCACTGCGGTGTGGTTGCCGTAACGCTTTGTCAGATGCTTTACTTCGATCAAAGTGTACTTTCCCCCTTTTGGATTGAGTGCCTGCCCGGCGCACCGGTACAGACAGGTATAAGTATAGCGCCAAATTGTGAAAATTTTGAGGTAGGAAGGCGGATAGACTGCCAAAACATTGTGCAGTTTTAGCCGGTGTGCTATAGTGAAACTGCCGGAAATCACCAAACAGGAGGACATCGTATGACAGAACGGGAAAAAATGCTGGCCGGTATGCTGTATGACTGCGGCGACGCCGAGCTGCTGACGCAATGGCACAAAGCCAAGAATCTGATGCGGGACTACAACCGCCTGGATTCCGACGACCTTGCCGCCAAGGACCGCATCCTGACCGAACTGTTGGGCGGACGCGGCACCAACCTTTGGATCACGGCGCCCTTTTACGTGGACTACGGCAACAACATCTTCTTTGGCAACAACTGTGAAGTGAACATGAACTGCACCTTTCTGGACGACAACCGCATCGTCATCGGCGACAACGCCCTGATTGCGCCCAATGTGCAGATCTATACAGCCTTCCATCCCACCAACGCCGCCGATCGTTTCGGCCCACCCCGGGAGGACGGGTCCTTTGCCTTTTGCAAGACACAAACCGCGCCGGTGACCATCGGCAATAACGTCTGGATCGGAGGCGGCGCCATCCTGCTGCCGGGCGTGACCATCGGCGACAATGTGGTCATCGGGGCCGGAAGCATCGTCACCAAAGACATCCCTGCCAACAGCGTAGCCTGCGGCAATCCCTGCCGTGTCATCCGGGAAAACCGCTGAGTTTATCCCGGAAAAAGCCCGGAGCAATGCTCCGGGCTTTTGGTTATACCAGTTCCACCTGGTAGGTCTTGAGCCAGTAATTGAGCTGCAGAAACCAGGCGATGGTCTGGGGCGTGGTCATCAGCTGACCGTACCAGGGTACCGGATTATCGGCGCCGGAGGCCAGCAACTGTTCCAGGGCTTCGGCACGGATGATCTGCAGCAACGGCGCCGCGGGGTCCTCCAGTACCTTGGTCAGTTCCGCCGAAACCGCCGACAGATAGGCCGGGTTCCAGGTCTTGGGATAGGGACTCTTTTTGCGCCAGAGCACCTCGGGAGGAAGCACTCCCTGCATGGCTTCCCGAAGCAGCCCTTTTTCCTTGCCCTGGTAGTCCTTGAACTCCCAGGGTACCGAGTAGAGGTATTCCGCGATGCGATAGTCGCAGAAGGGCACACGCACCTCCAGCCCGCTGTACATACTCATCCGGTCCTTGCGGTCCAGCAGGGTCTGCATGAACCAATGGAAATTCAGGCTCATCATCTGGCGCATCCGCTGCTCCAGCGGCGACAGTCCCGGCCGCACTGAGGTTTCGGCCAGCGTCTTTTGGTAGCGTTCATCCACGAAGGCTTCCGGGTCAATGCTGTCCAGCACGCCCGGCTTGATGAAGCTGGCGCGGTAGGCGGTGGATTGTGCCCAGGGGAAACCATACCGCTCCCGGATGGTGGGGTCCCGGTACCAGGGATAGCCGCCGAAGATTTCGTCGGCGCATTCCCCTGAGAGGGCCACCGTGGCATGGGGCTTGATATACCGGCAGAATGCCAGCAGCGAAGCGTCCACATCCGCCATGCCGGGCAGATCCCGGGCATCCACCGCCTCGTACAGCGCCGGTACCAGCTGTGGGGTGTCCAGCGTGATCCAGTGATGCTCCGCATGAAGGAATTCGTTCATCTTGCGGATGAACGGCGCGTCCGGCCCGGGCTGGAACTTGGTTTCGTGGAAGTAGCGCTTGTTGTCCTTATACCCCACCGAGAAGGTGTGCAGCGTCTTGCCCTCGGCCGTGAACTGGGCATCGGCCACCGCCGAGATCAGGCTGGAATCCAGCCCGCCGGACAGGAAGGTGGCCACCGTCACGTCCGAGACCAATTGCCGTTCAATGGCATCCATCAACAGGTCCCGCACCTTGCGGGCTGTGGTGCCAAAGTCGTCCGGGTGCTCATGATCCACCAACTGCCAATACCGGTGAAGCATCAGGCGGCCGGTGTCGGCTTCATACAGGGCGTACTGTCCCGGAAGCAGTTCGCGCACATTCTGGAACACGCCGCTGCCCGGTGTGCGCCCCGGCCCCAGCAGCAGCACCTCCGCCAAGCCGTTGGCGTCAATGCGGGGCGGCACCGCCGGGTGGGCCAACAAGGTCTTGATCTCGCTGCCGAACAGCAGACTGTCGGCTGTTTTGGCATAAAACAGCGGCTTGACGCCGCAGCGGTCCCGGGCCAGGAAAAGTTTGCCCGCCCGGGCTTCCCACACAGCGAAGGCAAAGATGCCGTTGAAACGGTCCACGCAGGAGGCCCCCCACTCGGCGTAGGCATGCAGCAGCACCTCTGTGTCCGAATGGCTGTGGAAGGTATGGCCCCTGGGCTCCAGCAATGCGCGCAGTTCTGCGGTGTTGTACAATTCCCCGTTATATACCAGGGTGTAGCTTTCCCCCTGCCAGTCCAACTGCATGGGCTGGCAACCGTTTTCCGGGTCCACCACCGCCAGCCGGGCGTGGATGAGCGCCGCCCGTCCACTGATGTACATGCCCCGTTGGTCCGGGCCGCGCCGCGCCATGGTGCGCTGCATGGCACAGTAGGCCCCGTAGTTGCCTTGGATGACGCGCGGGTCGCGCCCGATCTGCCCTGCTATTCCGCACATAAAAAATCCCCTTTCTGCAATGGCTCCTACCAGGAGTATGCAAAAAGGAGGTTGGTTTAGAACTTGCCGCTCAGCAGCGGGCCGCAATGGCATCGGCAATGCGGTGGGCCACATCCTCCTTGCTCTGCAGCGGCAAGGACTCGACCCCCCGTTCAGTAATCAGCGTCACCACGTTGGTATCCACGCCAAAACCGGCGCCCGGCACCTTCAGGTTATTGGCTACAATCATGTCCATATGCTTTTTGTGCAGCTTGGCGGTGGAGTTTTCGATCAGGTCGCGGGTTTCCATGGAGAAACCGCAGACAAACAGCTTTTCCGGCTTGTGCTCCCCCACCCAGGCCAGGATGTCCTGGGTGCGTTCCAGCGCCAGGGACAGCTCGCCCGCCTGCTTTTTGACCTTATCCTCGGCCACAACGGCCGGGCGATAATCCGCCACGGCAGCCGCCATCACCAGGGCGTCGGCATTCATGGCATGCTGCTGCACCGCCGCAAACAGGTCGGCGGCAGTGGTGTACGGCACAGTCTTGACAAAGGGAACCGGCGGCAGCGTGCAGCCGGTGGAAGCCAGCAGTGTTACATCGGCACCGCGCAACATGCAGGCACGGGCCACCGCATACCCCATCTTGCCGGTGGAATGGTTGGTCAGGTAGCGCACCGGGTCCATGGGTTCCTGGGTAGCCCCCGCCGAAACCACAATCTTTTTGCCCTGCAGGTCCTTGGCACAGGCCAGTTCCCGCAGCACATAGTCCACCAGGACGCCTTCCTCCGGCAGACGACCGGAGCCCACATCCCCGCAGGCCAGCAGCCCGGAGCCGGAGGGAATCACGGTAAATCCGTAATGTTCCAGCGTTTTGAGATTGTCCTGGGTGATGGGATTTTCCAGCATGTGGGTGTTCATAGCCGGTGCCACCAGCTTGGGACAAGTGGCGGCCAGGGTCACCGTGGTGAGCATATCATCCGCCAGACCGTGGGCCATCTTGGCAATGACATTGGCCGTTGCCGGTGCAATCAGCATCAGGTCCGCAGCGTTGGCCAGCGATACGTGGGCCACATCATACTGGAAATTGCGGTCGAAGGTGTCCACAATACAGCGCCGGTTGGTCAGCGTCTCAAACACCAGCGGCGCAATGAATTCGGTGGCGTGTTTGGTCATGAGCACATGGACATCCGCCCCCATTTTGACCAGCGCATGGGCCACATTGGGCATTTTATAGGCGGCAATGCCGCCGGTAATCCCGAGAACAACGGTTTTTCCTTGTAACTGCATACTTCACAGTCCTTCCCCTGTTTGGTTACAGATATTATAGCAAGTTGCGTGTCGTTTGTAAATTAGCCCAAAAGGCACATTTCCGTTTGCAAAACGACCGCAACCTGCTATAATAGTACCAGTTTTTGGGGAATGGAGCCTGGAAAAATGGTACTGGCGGTAGATATCGGCAACACAAACATCTGCATCGGCGGGCTTTCGGGCGAAGGCCACCGCCAGGTGCTGTTCACCACCCGAATGGTGACCCGCGCCCGCTGCACCGCCGACGAGTATGCGGCCGAACTGAAATTTTTGCTGGGGCGTCTGCAGGTGGACTGCACTGCCTGTGAGGGCGTGATCGTCTGTAGCGTGGTACCCGGCCTGACCACACCGCTGGCCGATGCCTGCCGACGCCTGACCGGTAAGGAAGCACTCATCGTCAGCTATACGCTGGACACCGGTCTGACCTTCCGGGTGGATGAGCCCGGCCGTGTGGGCCGGGACCGCATCGCCGACGCCGCGGCCGCCGCTGCCTTGTATCCCCTGCCCTGCATGACGGTGGACCTGGGCACCGCCACCACCTACAATGTAATTTCCGCCGACCGGGCATTTCTGGGCGGTTTTATTGTGCCCGGCGTACAGACCAGCCTGCGGGCCATCAGTGCCGGGACCGCCCAACTGCCCCCCATCGCGCCGGAACCGCCCAGGGATCTGATCGGCCGCAACACGGTGGAGGCGCTGAACAACGGCGCCATGTTCGGCACCGCCGCCATGCTGGACGGGCTGGCCGAACGGGTGGAAGCACAGCTGAGTGCTCCCCTGACGGTGGTTGCCACCGGCGGTCTGGCCCCCTATATCACCCCCTGCTGCCGCCGCAAGGTGATCTATGACGCCGACCTGCTGTTCAAAGGGTTGGCCCTGCTGTGGGAACGCAACCGCAATTCCCTGTAAAAGAAACATCCCGCAACCGGAACAAACCGGCTGCGGGATATTTTTTATGCTACCGGCATCTGCCAGGTTTCCGCCGTGAGGGTATCCTCGGTCTGGCGGGTCAGCAGAACAACCTGTCCCTGGTCGGTACAGAACTGGACGACAGACTGCTTTTCGGCATCCCACCCTTCCGGATAGGCCAGGAAGCTGCCATCCCCGAAATACCAGCCGGTGCCGTAAGTTTCCTCGGTGACCGTCACCGTTTCGCTTTCCTGCAAAGTTCCCCGGGCACGGATTTCCTCCGGGGTCATGGCCGCCAACGCCTGTATCACCGCCTCTGCCGGGGACGCTGTTTCCTCCGTAACGGTTGTCGGCGCGCCGAACCACTGTTCCTGCAGTTCCCGGGCTTTGCCCGGGT
The DNA here is from genome assembly GCA_904374465.1 of uncultured Subdoligranulum sp. Classification (GTDB taxonomy): domain Bacteria; phylum Bacillota; class Clostridia; order Oscillospirales; family Ruminococcaceae; genus Gemmiger. The sequence continues at coordinate 9,509 of CAJFFY010000003.1, read as the reverse complement.
CCGCCTTTGCCGGGTCAACGGGAAGGTCAAACAGCAGATAACTGCCTGTCCCTGCCGTATCCGGCGTGATGGCTCCCGTGGCGGGGTCCTGTGCATAGTGCTTTTGCAAGGTGGCAACGGAGGCCTCATCCTCCAGAATGACTGCCAGCTGCGGGTTCCGGTCTGCAAAAGGTTCCAGCGAATCGGTCTCCACCAAAATATACCGTACGCCTTCCGAAACCAGGTCACTCCGTGCACCGTTCATCGTAAAAACATTGTATTCCATCACCGGACAATCGGGGGATGCCAACAGCGGGGATACCAGACTGTTGGTCAGCGTCATCTCCCCGTCATCCGACAATGCCTGCATGGGCGTCCCGTCGGTATGGCGCACCGCCACCACCGCATAACTGCGGTCCGATTCCGGGGCAGAGCCTTCCCACCGGGAAGACCAGTACCCCGTAACATTGGCGCCGCTGGTGAGCCCCAGCAGCGTTACCGTATAGCCATTGGCCTGCTGCGTCTCGTTGACCTCTACCGCATCCGGCCCCGCAAACAGCGCCGGCAAATCGTTTTGGTCCATCTGCCGGGCCACCTGTTCCGGTCGGAGAAGATATCCGGCAGCCGCCACCCCGCCGGCGCAAAGGAGGCAAAGAAGCGCCGCAGCCGCGACCATACGCCACAGCAAGCGCCGGGGTTTCTGCCTGACAGGCACACACTGTTTTTCCCGTTCGATCTGCCCAAATGCCCGATGCAGTACGGCCTGCTTCTGCGCCTCTGTCAGGGGATATTCCGTCAGACGGGCGGACGCCAGCTCCTCGTAGATTTTCTTCATGGACGTTCCTCCTTTCCAAAGGCACGCAAAAACTGTTGTTTCAGACGCTTCCGCCCGCGGGAGAGTCGCACATTCACGGCGTGTTCTTCCATCCGGAGAGCCTGCCCAATTTCCCGGCTGGTTTGCAGACCGTAATAGCGGCGGATAAAAATTTCCCGGTCCGGCGGCTGCAGCGCCTCCACCAGTTCGGCCATGAGAGCTTCTGCCTCCGACTGCCGTGGCTCCACCATTTCCTCTGCCATCCAGGCAAAATCCTCCGGTAAAGGATCCGCCTGCTCCCGCCGAAGGCGCCGGTAACGATCCAGCGCCTTGTTGCGCGCCGTCACAATGAGCCAGGCGCGCAGATTGCCATCCCTGTTTTGTAAGGCCGGCGCCTGACGCCAGCATTGCACCAACACGTCCGAAAGACACTCCTCCGCATCCCGGGCGTCGGGCAGAATCCGACGGACCACGCCGTTCAGGAGCCCGCCATAACGCGCCAGCAATTCCGGCAAGCCGGTTTGCGGGTCCTCCACAACGCACTGCAGCAGTTTTTCTTCGCTTGGCTGCATGGGTTCACCTCTTTCCGTGTTTCTGAAAGGCCTTTCAATTGGATAAACGCAGGAAGGCGAAGAAAAGTCTCACGACCAAAAGCAAAAAAATCCCGCCGGGTCCGGGATGGACCCAGCGGGATGCATGTACAAAGATTACAGTTCCGGCGTGACAGGCACCGCACCGTAGTTGCGGATGTTCAGCACATGGCAGCTGCCCTCGCCAAAGCAGGCATCAATGGTGGCACGGTAGGTATCCACCAGGTCGTTGGGGACAAAAGCCTGGATGGTACCGGCAAAGCCGCCGCCCTGCAGACGCCAGGCACCGCGGCCGTTGAGCACCTTCTGGCTGAGTGCCAGGGCCAGCGGCACACCCTGCTCGGTGGGATTCTTGATGCTGTAGGCGTTCTGGTTGAACTCGAAGCTGGAGTGACCACCCTCGATGATCAGGCGCAGGAATTTGTCGAACTCATCCTTCTGCACCGCGTCGCAGAGTTCAGCAGCCCGGCGGCAGTCGTTATAAAAATGGATGGACCGCACCACGGCACGATCCCCCACGGCTTTGCGCAACCGGGGAATGGCTGCGTAGAACTCGTCCTCCGGCACATCGCGTAGCACCTTTTTGCCGAACTGCGCCGCCACGCTTTCCATCTCGCGGCGGATGGCAGCATAGTCGTCGGTCAGGTCGGCATGGCTGCCCTTGGTATCGCTGATGCACATGACAAAGCCATGCTTGGCCAGGTCGATTTCGGTCTGGCCCACCACCGGATGTTCGGGATCCTTGAAATCGATGGTGATGACGCCGCCCACCGCGCAGGCCGTCTGGTCCATCAGGCCGCAGGGTTTGCCGAAGAATACGTTCTCGGCATACTGGCCAATCTGGGCAATACGGACCTGACCGAACTTTTGCATATCATTGTCATTGTACTCACCGCGGAAGATGGCGCCGATGCAGACCTCAAAGGCAGCCGAGCTGGAAAGGCCGGAGCCCCGCAGCACGTTGCTGGTGGTGTAGGCATCAAAGCCGCCCACCTTGCCGCCGTCGTTGAGGATCCCCACCGCCACGCCGCGGATCAGGGCCGCGGAATGCTCGGCTTCCCGGGGCTGCGGCGTGCGGATGCTCAGGTCCACATCGTCGATTTTTTCAAAACCGTGGGACTTGACCCGCACAACATTGTCCTCGTTGGGTGAAACCACCGCCACAATGTCCAGGTTGACCGAACCGGCCAGCACCACGCCGTTGTTATGGTCGGTATGGTTGCCGCCGATCTCGGTACGGCCGGGGGCAGAGTAGAGCCGGACCGTGCGGTCTGCGCCGAATTCCGCCGCGAAACGATCGATCAGCTCGCTGTAACGCGCACGCTGCTCCGCGATAATTTTCTCATCGGCACCGTACAATTTGGTGAAGGCCCCATCATACAGGCCCTGGGCGATCTGCTGCTTCAACTCCATAGGATTCGCCATAATGCCACGCACCTTTCTTCGCTTCCATTTTTGTTGTTAGTATGCACAAAAAGAGCTACACTTTTTTAGGCAAACGTCTAAAGCAACCGGCGTTTGCCCATCTCTTGTACCCAGTATAACAAATTTTGCAGGGAAGTAAACATTTTTTTACTGCGGCTTTATGGACTTTTGATGAATGCTTTGCTATAATAAAGGCACGATCCAACCGTACGTTCCCGGACGGGGACGACAGACAAGGTGAGGTATCATGACCAATTTAAGCAAGCAATCTTATAAACAAAGTTACACCGACAATGTGGAGTTGTCCATCTTCAATTGCGGCTACGAATACTGCGAGCCGGGACACACCTGGGGTCCCGGCGTCCGCGACCACTACCTGATCCATCTGGTGGTGGGCGGCAAGGGCGTGTATCAGGTGGACGGGGTATCACATCCGCTGCAGGAAGGTGATCTTTTCCTGGCCAAGCCCAACCAGCTGATTACCTACGCCGCCGACGAAACCGATCCCTGGGCCTATTACTGGGTCGGCTTCAACGGCGCTTGTGCCAATCGTCTGGTACAGCAAACCCCCTTCAGCGATCTGCACCCCGTTCACCATTGCAAGGATCCCCAGGCCGTGCGGGAAGCACTGTACAACATCTACCTTTCCCGGGGACCGGAGCCCCAGCACGAAGCACTGATGACCGGTTACCTGTATATCTTTATGGCGCACCTGATGAAAGAGGCCCGCGACGCCATGCCCAATGTGGGCTCGTCCAGCAGCCAGTATGTGCTTTCGGCCATCAAGTATATTCAGTTCAACTATTCCCACGATATCTCGGTGGACGACATCGCCAAGGCGGTGGGTGTCAGCCGCAGCCATCTCTACCGGGTCTTCATGGCCAACGTAGCCCAAAGCCCCATCGATTATCTGACCCGCTACCGCATCAGCGAGGCCTGCGGCCTTCTGAAGAATTCCAACCTTTCCATTGCGGAGATTGCCGTGTCGGTGGGCTTTTTTGACCAGTTCTATTTTTCCCGCGTCTTCAAAAAAGTCAAAGGCGTGCCGCCCAGCAAATATCTGGCCACGTTGGAGAAGGAACAGGGAAAGACCATTCCTGTCAAACCCATGGATCAATAAGGAGCTTTCATGCCATTTACCAAAAATCAGATCATCCACCTGACCATCGAGAACCTTTCCAATGACGGCAACGGTGTGGCCCACTGGCAGGGACAGGCCGTTTTTGTGCCCGGCACCGCCCCCGGCGACGAAGCCGAGGTGCGCATTGTCAAACCCATGAAAAGTTACGCCTTCGGGCGACTGGAAAAGCTGCTGACCCCCGGCCCCGACCGCATTCCGGTGGATTGCCCCGTGGCGGGCCCCTGCGGCGGCTGCGGACTGCGGCACATCACCTACGAGGCGGAATGTGCTGCCAAAACGCAGTTTGTCCAGGACGCCTTTGCGCGCCTGGGCAAGTTGGACGTTCCGGTGCGCCCCGTGCTGGGGGCTGACCACACCGACCGTTACCGCAACAAAGTTCAGCTGCCGGTGGGCGTGGACGAAGACGGCCATCTGCAGACCGGCTTTTACGCCGGTCGCAGTCACCGCATTGTAGCCTGTGCCGACTGCAAATTGCAGCCCGAATGGATGAACCGGCTGGCAGCACGCGCCTGCACCCTGCTGGAACAGGCGGGTGCCTCGGCGTACCGGGAAGAAAGCCACACTGGACTGGTACGGCACCTCTTCCTGCGTCAGGGCTGGCACAGCGGGCAGCGCCTTCTGTGTTTTGTTCTGAACGGCAAGGCGCTCCCCCGCGAAAAAGAAATTTGCGAGACTCTGCAACAGGAATTCAACCTGGCCACCATACTGATCAATGAAAACACCGCCCGCACCAATGTGATTCTGGGCAGCCATACCCGCACAGTCTGCGGCCCCGGCTACCTGAAAGACACCCTGGCGGGGGTGTCGCTGCGGATGGGCGTACACGAATTTTATCAGGTCAACACCCCCGCGGCCGAGGTGCTGTACGCCAAGGCCCGCGCCTATGCTGCGCTGCGGCCGGAGGATTTTTTGCTGGACCTGTACTGCGGGATGGGTACCATCGGACTTTCCATGCTGCCCGATTGTCGCCGCCTGCTGGGGGTGGAAATTGTCCCCCAGGCCGTGGAGGGCGCCAATGCCACCGCGGCGCGACTGGGTCTTCCCCCGGAGCGGGCGGATTTCCGCTGTCAGGATGCCGGTGCCGCTGCAGCTCAGTTGGCAGCGGAAGGAACCCGGCCCGATGTCATTGTGGTTGACCCGCCGCGCAAAGGGTGTGACAGCGCCACGCTGGAGGCCATCGAGGCGATGGCGCCCCGCACCGTTGTGATGGTGAGCTGCAACGCCGCCACCGCCGCCCGGGATACCCGCTGGCTGTGTGACCACAGTTACCACGCCGTGGAAGTGCAGCCGGTGGATCTGTTCCCGCGGACCCGCCACGTGGAAGCTGTCGTCCTGTTACAGCGCCGCACCGACCGGTAAGTTTTTCAGCAAAAGGGGTGCTTGTATGTCCGAATTTCCGACCCGCCCGCCTCGTGACGAAGAGATTATCGAACTGACCCGCTTTCTTGTCCACAAGCACTATTGCGAAAATGATGTGGAAGCGGTTGTAGCCCAGTTTGACGACGACTTCACCTGGATCGGTGCCGGCGAGAACGAATACGATTGTGGTGGGGCACACGTGGCCGGCATCTTCCGCAATTTTTCCCATAAAGTACCTTCCTGCAACATTTCGGGAGAGGAATACCGGGTCCAGACCATTGCCCCCGGCGCGTACCTGTGCAGCGGACGCCTGTGGATTGCCACCGACGCGGCCACACTGGTCAGTCTGCGGGTCCACCAACGGATCACCGCTGTGTTCCGTCTGGTGGATGGACGGCTGCGCTGCTGCCACATCCACGTTTCCAATCCCTACGACGATATGCACGGCGAGGTGGGGTTTCCTGTAAAAATGGCGCAACAATCGTATCTGTATTTACAGGAACAGCTGGAGCTCCAGAAACAGCAACTGGCTTCCCAGACGGCCCTGCTGGAAAAATTGAGCTACGAAGACACCCTGACGGGCCTGTACAACCGCAACAAGTTTCATGCCGTCATGACCTCCTGCCCCTGTGCGGATGGTTTGCTGGGCGTCGCCTGCTTTGATCGGAACGGTCTGAAAGCGCAAAACGATCAGTACGGCCACCGCTCCGGAGATGAACTGCTGCGCCAGGCCGCCCACCAGTTGCTGCGCTTCTTTGGTGGAATGGCATACCGCATTGGCGGCGACGAGTTTGTGGTCCTGGACAATCGCCACGACGAGACAGCCTTCCGGCAGGCGGTGGCCGCTGTCCACGATGCCATGGAAGAAAACGGCATCAGCTGCTCGGTGGGAATTTCCTGGCGCGGAGAAAACTGCCACGCGCAGGAACAGTTTGACGAAGCGGATCGCGCCATGTATCTTGACAAACGTCGCCATTACGGCCAGGCAGAATCGGAGGACTGAGGCTGATTGTGCGGGATTTGTTCAAATTCTTTTTTGCTCCTGTTCACGATTTGCCAACAATTATCTGCCATAATGAGGAACGAAAATGTGGGCATCGCCCAAAAAGGTGGTTATTCTTCATGAGAGGCTGGTTGCAGCGTTTTATGTCCGGCCGCTACGGTTTTGACCGATTCAGCGGATTTTTGTCTGTCACGTCCCTGGTACTGGTGGTGCTGGGCGCCCTGTTCAGTCCCCTGCTGTACTGGCTGGGGCTGATTTTGCTGGGATATTGCTATTTCCGGATTCTGAGCCGAAATGTACAAAAACGGTATCAGGAAAACCTGAAATACCTCCAGTGGGAGGGAAAGGTCACCGGCTGGGTTTCCACCCGAAAAATGCGGTTCAAGCAGCGCAAACAGTATCACTACTATCGCTGCCCGCACTGCGGGCAACAACTGCGGGTGCCCCGGGGCCGCGGCAAAATCTCGATCACCTGTCCCAAATGCTCCACACAGTTCATCAAAAAGAGTTGACGGGTTATGTTTGGATATGTTACCATCTATCGCAAGGGTTTGGCAAAAGAAGATCTTGACCGCTACCAGGCATACTACTGCGGTCTTTGCCGGGCCCTGGGCCAAACCTACGGCTTGCCCGGACAACTGACCCTGAGCTATGACATGGCCTTTGTGGCCATTCTGCTCAGTGCCTTATACGAACCCGAAACCCGATTCGGAACCGGGCGTTGCGCCCCCCATCCCTTTCGGGTCCGGCCCCGCGCCGACAACGACTTTCAGGCCTATGCGGCAGACATGACCGTGGCGCTGGCCTACTATAATCTGATGGATGACTGGCAGGACGATCATCGCCGTGCCAGCCTTCGCCAGGCCCGCAAGCTGGAAGGCTATTTGCCCGCCATACGGGCGCAGTGGCCCCGCCAGTGCAGCGTGATCACGGAACAGTTGTCGGCGCTGAACCTGCTGGAGGAGGCCGGCTCCCACGATCTGGACGCCCTTTGCAATGCCTTTGGCACCCTGCTGGGGGCGGTGTTTGCCTGCCGCGACGATATGTGGGCCCCCGTGTTGCGGGAAATGGGGCGCGGGCTGGGCGGCTTTATTTATTTGATGGACGCTTACGACGATCTGGAGAAGGACCGCAAGCGGGGCCGTTTCAACGCTTTGCAGGAGCTGGCCGAAACCCTGCCCCCTGCCGAATATGAGGCGCGCTGCCACGAGCTGCTGACCCAGCAGATGGGGTTGTGTGCCCAGCAGTTTTCCTTGCTGCCCATTTTAAAGGATACCCCGGAGGGAAAATTATTGTATAACACCATCTATTCCGGCGTGTGGACCAAGTACGCGCTGGTCAAAAAGCACAGAGAGGGGCGCAACCAATGAACGATCCATACAGCGTATTGGGCATCTCTCCCAGTGCCGACGACGAGACCATTAAAAAGGCATACCGCCAGAAATGCAAGCAGTACCATCCCGATCTGCACCCCAACGACCCTTCCGCCGAGGAAAAGTTCAAAGAGGTGCAGGCCGCCTACAGCGAGATCATGCGCCGTAAGCAAAGCGGCGGTCAGGGTGGATACGGCTACCAGAACGGGTACCAGCAACAACGGCAAGGCAGCACCGGCAACCCCTACGGCTACAGCCAGGGCGGGTACGGCAACGGCTACCAGGAAGATCCCTTCGGCGGATTCGGTTTCGGCCCCTTCGGGTTCGGATTTTACAGTTCTTCGGGAAATCGGCAGACCTACACCACCGGTCAGGAAAGTCCCGAACTGCGCGCCGCCGCCAACTATATCCGAAACGGATTCTATCAGGAGGCCTTGACCACCCTGAACGGCATCCCCGTAGGGGAGCGCACTGCCCAATGGCATTACTACTGCGCTTTGGCCAACCAGGGGTTGGGCAATAACATCAACGCCCGGGATGAAGCCCGCCAGGCCGTGTCGATGGAACCCAACAACTATGCCTACCAGAATCTGCTGGATCAATTGCAGAATCCCGGCCAGACCTATGCCAGTTACCAGCAACCCTACGCGCAGCCCAGCGGGAATCCGGGACGGTTCTGCCTTTCCTTCTGGATGTATCTGCTGATGTGTAACATCTGCAGCTGGTGCTGCTGCGGCGGCCGCGGCGGCTGGTTCTGCTGCTGAGCCCTCAAGGTATCCCCGGACAAATACCACAGCCCCCTGTCCTTTGGAGACAGGGGGCTGTTTTTGCAATATTTTTTGTGTTGCGCAGGGGCTTCTTTATTCTGCTGCCGGCACCAGGGCGGGCAGGGGTTTTTCTTCGGCGTCCCGCTCCTCCCACCGTGCTTTGACCCATTGGTTCAGTAGAAAAATCGTCACTTCCTCTGCCAACAACAAACCCCAGGGGCTTTTCAGAAACAGCGGAATCTTTCCCGCATAGGGTACAGAAAACACATAGACCCCCAGAATGTCCTGTCGGGTCGTCTTGTAAAAGTCCGGCACCGTGGTATGCTGCGGATGGGTACGGTAGAGGGTCTGCCCCAATTCCTCGTCCCATTCGGTATGGGAAAAGCGATGGGTCTGGATGATCTGTTTCCCGAAGCGCTCCGCCTGGAAGGTGATGATCTGTCCCGCCTCCAGTTCCAGCGGCTCGTCCGGCGTGACCTGACGAACCAACACCAGAGACATGGGCGGCACTGCGGGCGCCATACTGTCTGTGAGCACGGTATACAAAGTCTTTTTCATAGTGATGGATTCTCCTTACTGATTTTGGATTGAGGGGAAGGCATCGCTTTTTACGGCATCGTGCGCCTCCGTTTTTTGGTCCGGGGGGTATGATACCACAGACTGCTTGATCCAACAAATACCAATTTGAATATCAGTAAATTATGACCTTTCAACAGAGGTTACAGTGTTTTAATAAAATCCTCCAAAAGCCTTGAAAATAAAGGATTTATCGCAATGTGTTCGCCTTATCCCTTTATACGGCTACACACAAGTTTACTCTTTCCCTCCTTGCTCATAAGGGCAAATGCAAGGGCAAGAAAATCTCATAACAAGATATAACAGAGTGTGGCAATCGAAGAACTGTGATGTATGTGCGAATATATTATAACGGAGGATTTTTCAATGGACAAGTATATTTGCGATGATAAAAATGGTCTGTGGTATGAACTGCAAGGAGATTATTATATTCCTTGTCTTATCTTACCAGCCGAAAAAGAACAGCCTATCGGTTTGTGGGG
>CAJFFY010000002.1 GCA_904374465.1 uncultured Subdoligranulum sp. | reverse complement strand
CGCAGGACGAAAACCGGCAAGAGCAGCCTGTTCTCCGGCATGGTCTACTGTGCAGACTGCGGTGCGAAAATGCGGTACTGCACCACCAGCTATTTTGAGGAGCGGCAAGACCACTTTGTCTGCGCCAACTACCGTAGTAACACGGGAAGCTGCTCGGCGCACTACATCCGGGCGGTTGTTCTGGAAGATTTGGTCTGGATGCACATGAAAGCGGTCATCTCCTATGTGACGCGGTATGAGAAGCATTTCCGGGCCGTGATGGAGCATAAGCTCCGGCTGTCCAGCGAGGAAGCCATCAGAGCACACCAGAAGCGTTTGGAACAGGCGCAGCGGCGCATGGGCGAGCTTGACCGGCTGTTCATCCGCATCTACGAGGACAATGTGGCAGGGAAGATCACGGACGAACGGTTTTCTATGATGAGCCAGTCTTATGAGGATGAGCAGGCTCAGCTCAAGGCGGAAATCCAAACCTTACAGCAGAACATTGAAGTACAGGAACGACAGATTGAAAACTGGGAGCAGTTCATCCAGCGGGTACACAAGTACGCGGATTTACAGGAGCTGACCCCATACGCCCTGCGGGAACTTGTGAAGGCGATCTACATTGAGGCGCCAGACAAGAGCAGCGGCAAACGGCGGCAGGGTATCCGCATCTCCTATGACCTTGTAGAATTTATCCCCGTGGACGAGCTGATGAAACAGGAAACGGCATGACCGAAGCCATGCCGTTCCTGCGAAAACTGATATTACTTTCTTATGACCCCCGGCCGTTGGCGGGGACGTTTTTTGTCAGGAGCGGGGTTCGGGCTGCGGGGTGCCGGGGGCTGCGGTGGTGGTACGAATCACATACTGAGGACTCTTGTTCATGGTCATATACATACGTCCCACATACTCCCCCACCAGGCCCAGCATCATCATCAGGATGCCGTCCAGCAGCAACACAATGGCCACGATGCTGGACCAGCCGGCGTCAATCTTGTCCAGCAGGATGATTTTGCGCACAATCACCATAACGGCAAACAGAAAGCCGAGGATGGAAAAAATCATTCCCATGACGGTTGCAATGCGCAGCGGCTTTACAGAGAACGCCGTGAAGCCGTTCATCCAGAGGGCCAGCAGCTTGCCGAAAGTATAGCCGCTCTCCCCCTCGGTACGGTCCTGATGGTCGATGGGGATATTCTTGAACCGGGAAGTGGATCGCACAGCCAGCCCGTCCACATAGGGGAAGGGATTTTCGCAGCGGACCATCTCGTCGATGATGAAGCGCCGTGCCACATAGTAGCTGGCCATGTACAGATTTTTGGGTTTTCCCATCAGCCAGGTGGCCATCCAGTCGTTGACTTTGCTGCCGAAGTTGCGGAAAAGGCTGTGATGCTTGGTGGGATAGCTGGCATAGACCACATCGGTCTCCTCATCCAGCGCATCGATGAGACGGAACATCTCGGACGGCGGGGTCTGCCCGTCATCGTCCAGACTGATGACCAGATCGCCGTGCACGTGGCGGTATCCTGCCATCAGCGCCGAGGCCTGCCCGAAATTACGGGACATGCAGATTCCGAATATCTGCGGGTCCTGCTGTTTGAGACGCAGGATCTCCCGCCAGGTATCATCCGCAGGGTTATCATTGACCAGCACGATTTCATAGTCATACCGGCCATCCTGCAGCACCGTTTCCCGGATTTGCCGGGTCACTTTGCCCAAAGTGGCCGCGCTGTGGTAACAGGGAATCACAAAGCTGAGCAGTTGCATGGGGATGCGGGTTTCCTTCCTTTCATTTTTCCATCCAGGCACAGATCGTGGCCGGGTCGGCGGCCGCAAAAATGTAGTAGCCAAACCGGGTGGAAGAATCGGTCACCATATGATCCATGGGGTCGATGGGGCTTTCCTCCAGCATAGTGATGCCGGGTGCTGCCCGCAGGGCTTCCCGCAGTTCCAGATCACGGGGGCCGAAAACAAACCGCACCCCGCAGGCCGGATGATGCTCGGCGCGGGTCATGTCGGGCGCCTGACCCAGGGCAATCTGTACCACCATGCCCACAAAATCCCAGCCGGTGGTGTAGGGCACCAGATGGCTGCCAATGCAGTCACCGCCCATCCGGCCACCGATCTCGATCAGGCGGATGTTGCCGTGGCTGTCGATTTTCAGCTCGCTGTGGGAAGCACCGTTGCGGATTTCCAGCGTATCCAGTGCATGGAAAACCACCGCCTGCACCTTGCGGCGCATGGCCTCGGTGAGGGGCGCCGGCTCCATATGGCCGGTTTCAATGTACATGGGTGCGCCGGTGGTATATTTGAGGGTAATCTGCAGCAGATGGTGGGTTCCCTGGTAGGAGATGCACTCCACGCTGTATTCCTGCCCGGTGGCGAACTCCTCCACCAGCGCCATCTTCTCAAAACTCTGTTCCCGGGCACGCACAATGGCCGCCTGCAAGCCCGCCGGGCGCTGCACTTCGGTGATGCCGCGGCTGCCGGAGCGGTCGGTGGGTTTGACAATCAGCGGATACCGCATTCCCTCCAGCACCGACAGATCGGTCCCGGGGCCGATCAGCACCGACCGGGGCGAAGGATCACCACCTGCCTCAAAAGCCTGCCGCATCTTATGTTTGTTGGTGGATTTTTCGCAGCAGCGCATCCCGTTGCCGGGCAGGTCCATCTGTTCCGCCACATAGTTGACCGTGACAGCCGCCAGATCGCTGGCAATGGTGCAGATGCCGTCAATGCCGATTTCCCGGCATTTTTCCAGGATGGCATCCTTTTCCACAATGCTGATGGGATAAAAATGGTCGGCCATCTTCTCTCCCACATCGTCTGCAGCCCAGGCGAAAACATGGGTCTCACAGCCGAAGTCTTTCGCTTTCTGAATCAGCGGTGCCTGCAGATACGACGCCCCGATAATGGCCAGTTGTTTCATAGTTGCCCTTCCTTATAAAGAGTATGCTGCTTTGTATTATAGCATAGACCTCCACAAATGGAAAGGTGTCTGTCTTGTCTTTTGCGTTTTTACCATGTATAATCGTAAGGCAATTATGGGGAGGACAAAACTATGAAAACTGTTTGCAACATACTGCACAGCACCGGACGCTATCTGCGGGTCTGTGCAAAATGGCTGGTTCTGGCCATTCTGGTGGGCTGCCTGACCGGTCCCCTGGGCGCCGCCTTCGGCCTGGCGCTGAGCTGGGCCAACGCCACCCGCGCCGTACAGGGATGGCTGCTGTATCTGCTGCCGGTGGGCGGCCTGGTCATCGTCTTTTTGTACCGTCATTTTGACCCCGAAGGCGGTGGATCCACCAACCAGGTGTTCGCCGCTGTGCGGGAGCGCAAGGTACTGACTTTGCGCACGGCACCGCTGATTTTCTTTTCCACCGTAACCACCCACCTGTTGGGCGGTTCCAGCGGCCGGGAAGGCGCCGCTCTGCTGTTGGGCGGCTCTGTGTCCGGCCAGGTGGGCCGACTGCTGCGCCTGAACCGTCACGATTGCCGCCTCATGACGATGTGCGGTATGGCCGGCGCCTTTTCCGCCATCTTCGGCACTCCGCTGGCAGCCACCGTTTTCACCATAGAGATCGTCAATGTGGGCTCCATGCAGTATGCCGCGCTGCTGCCCTGCCTGGTATCGGCTTTGTTGGGCGTTTGGATCAGCCGGATGATGGGACTGGCCCCCACAGCCTTTACCCTGGGCGCCACCGCCGACGCCGACCCGGTCACCCTGCTGCGGGTGCTGGTACTGGGAATGCTGCTGGCAGCCCTGAGCATCCTGTTCTGTGAGCTGCTTCACGTGACCCCGAAACTGTACAGCCGCTTTTTCCCCAACCCTTACCTGCGGGTGGTCGTGGGCGGCCTGCTGATCATCGCCCTGACCAAACTGCTGGGCACCACCGATTACAACGGTGCGGGCAGCGCCGTCATTGCCGCCGCCATGGTGGGACAGGCATTGCCCTGGGCCTTCGTCTGCAAGATGCTGTTCACGGCCCTGACGCTGGGTGCCGGCTACAAGGGCGGCGAAATCGTCCCCATCTTTTTCACCGGCGCCACCTTCGGCTGTGTGGTGGCCCCCCTGCTGGGTCTGCCCGCCCCCCTGGGCGCGGCGTTGGGCATGGTGGCCCTGTTCTGCGGCTGCACCAACAGTCCGCTGGCATCCATCTGCCTGGGTCTGGAAGTTTTCGGCGGGCAGTGTCTGCCACTGTTTGCGCTGGTCTGCGCGGTTTCCTACATGCTTTCCAGCTATTTCAGCCTGTATCACGAACAGCACTTCCTGCATTCCAAACTGCGCATCGGAGATGTGCAGCGTCTGGAGGGCCGCTGGACCGAAACCGAAGAGGAAAATTGAGTTGTCCCCCATACAAAAAAGTGGTATAATAAAGCGTTAATAACGCTATATAGTAAAAGAAAGGAGGGCGGTCATGGACGCCATGCAACACATTACCGGTCTGGTGCGCAAGGCTGTGCAGGACTATGAGATGATCGCCCCCGGCGACCGGGTTCTCATCGGCGTTTCGGGCGGCAAGGACAGTGTGGTGCTGACCATCGCCCTGGCCCGGCTGCGCGCCTACCTGGGCATTCCCTTTACGGTGCAGGCCGTAACCCTGGACCCCTGTTTCGGAGGGCAGGAAACCGACTACTCCCCCCTGGCCGCGTTGTTTGCAGCGGAAAACGTTCCCTACGAGGTGCGTCGCACCGACATCGGCCCGGTGGTATTTGACTACCGCAAAGAGTCCAACCCCTGTGCCCTGTGCGCCAAACTGCGCCGGGGCACCCTGCACACAGCGGCCCAGCAGCTGGGCTGCAACAAGGTGGCCCTGGGGCACCATCTGGACGACGCGGTGGAAACCTTTTATATGAACCTTTGGCGGGAAGGGCGCATCGGGTGTTTTTCGCCGGTGACCTATCTGTCCCGCCGGGATCTGACGATGATCCGTCCGCTGCTGCTGGCCACCGAAAGTGAAGTCACATCCGCCATCAAACGCGCCGGACTGCCGATCATCAAAAGTCGCTGTCCCGCCGACGGCGTGACCACCCGGGAAGAAACCAAGCAATTTGTGCGGGAATTCAGCCGTAAGGACCCCGCATTCCGTCAGAAAACGCTGCATGCCCTGCAGGAAAGCGGCATTGACGGTTGGCGGCCGCTGCACACCGGCCGAAAAAAGGAGTGGGCCAAATGAGTGATCTGATACTGGAAAAGCATTGTTGGGCGGAGATTGATCTGGATGCCCTGCGGCACAATTTTGCCTTCATCCACCGCACCATCGGCGGACCGGTCTGCGCGGTGGTAAAAGCGGATGCCTACGGCCACGGGGACATTGTGGTGGCCCGGGTCTTGCAGCAGGAAGGGGCGGCAGCCTTCGCCGTCAGTTGCCTGGCCGAAGCCAAACGGCTGCGCCGGCACGGCATTACGGTGCCGGTGCTGATTCTGGGCTACGCTGACCCTGCCGAGGCCGCCGTACTGGCCCGGGAGGACATTGCCACCGCCTGTTTTTCCACCGAATACGCCCAGGCGCTTTCGGCCGCTGCGGTCAGTGCCGGGGTGACGGTCAAGGTTCACCTCAAGATCGACACCGGCATGGGGCGCATCGGTTTTGCAGCCCGCAGCGACTGGCAGGGTGTAGTAGCCGAACTGGAAGCCCTGTATGCCCTGCCCGGACTGGCCATCGACGGAATTTTCCAGCACTTTGCGGTGGCCGACAGCCTGGCTCCCGAGGCCCAGACCTATACCGACGAGCAGTATGCCCTGTTCCGCCGGGTGGTGGACCGGCTGCAGGCCGACGGCTACGTCACCGGCACCGTACACTGTGCCAACTCCGCCGCCCAGCTGCGCCACCCCGAATGGCGCAACGATATGACCCGGGCCGGCATCATTCTGTACGGCCTGGACCCCAGCGACGAACTGCACTTCCCGGTGCTGAAACCGGTAATGACGCTGAAATGCATCGTGACCTTTGTGAAGGACCTGCTGCCCGGCCAGAGCGTCAGCTACGGGCGGACCTTTACGGCCAGCGCTCCCATGCGGGTGGCCACCGTCTGCGTGGGTTATGCCGACGGGTATCCCCGGATGTTGTCCGGCACCCAGGGCCAGGGCCTGATGATGGTCAACGGGCAGCCCGCACCGGTGCTGGGACGTGTCTGCATGGACCAGTCGCTGCTGGATGTGACCAACATTCCCGGCGTACGGATGGGCGACGAAGTGACCGTCTTTGGTCCCGGTGCCCCCGACACTGCCGACACCATTGCCCAGAAGACCGACACCATCTCCTATGAAATTGTGTGCGGCATTGCCCGCCGTGTGCCCCGCGTATATATCGAGAACGGAAAAATCTGCAAGATCTGGAACGATTTGGAGGAAAACTGATGGCTCGCGATACGATCCGCAACTTTTGTATCATCGCCCACATCGACCACGGCAAGTCCACCTTGTCGGACCGTATGCTGGAGCTGACCGACAGCGTTGACAAGCGCACCATGACCGACCAGGTGCTGGACGACATGGACATTGAGAAGGAGCGCGGCATCACCATCAAGGCCCGCGCCGTGACCATGCGTTACAAGGCCGATGACGGCAAGACCTATGAACTGAACCTCATCGACACCCCGGGCCACGTGGACTTCCAGTACGAAGTCAGCCGCAGTCTGGCTGCCTGCGAAGGTGCCGTGCTGGTGGTGGATGCCAGCCAGGGCGTGGAAGCCCAGACGCTGGCCAACTGCTACCTGGCCCTGGACCACAACCTGGAAGTGGTGCCGATCCTGAACAAAATCGACCTGCCCAGTGCCGACCCCGACACGGTGGCCAAAGAGGTGGAGGATGTCATCGGCCTGCCCTGCATGGAGGCGCCCCGTGTGTCCGCCAAGCTGGGCATCGGCGTCAAGGACGTGCTGGAGTGCGTGGTCAAGGAGATTCCCGCCCCCACCGGCGATGCGGACAAGCCGCTGAAAGCACTGATCTTCGACTCCATCTACGACAGCTACAAGGGCGTCATCGTCTATGTGCGCGTCTTTGAGGGCACCGTCAAGCCCGGGGACACCATCCGGCTGATGAGCACCGGCGCCGAGTTCCAGCTGGTGGAAGTGGGCCATATGGGCGCCACCAGCCTGACCCCCTGCGACAAACTGGAGGCCGGCGAGGTGGGATATCTGACAGCCAGCATCAAGACCGTGCGGGATACCCGGGTGGGCGACACCGTCACCCTGGCCGCCAACCCCACGGCGGAACCGCTGCCCGGTTTCCGCACCGTGACGCCCATGGTGTTCTGCGGTATCTACCCCGCCGACGGCGCCGACTACCCCGACCTGAAGGACGCCCTGGAAAAGCTGCAGCTCAACGATGCTTCGCTGAGCTTCGAGCCGGAAACCAGCGCCGCCCTGGGCTTCGGTTTCCGCTGCGGATTCCTGGGACTTCTGCACATGGAGATCATCACCGAACGTCTGGAACGGGAGTTTGATCTGGACCTGATCACCACCACGCCCGGCGTTCAGTATCGCCTGACCCTGACCGACGGCACGGTGGAGATTATCGACAATCCCGCCGCCTACCCCGACCCGACCCGCATTGTCAAACAGGAAGAGCCCTTCGTCAACGCCCACATCTATACCCCCAATGACTACGTGGGGCCGCTGATGGACCTGTGTCAGGCCAAGCGCGGCGTGCTGGTGGATATGAAGTATATGGACGAGACCCGTGTGGACCTGCATTACCAGCTGCCGCTGGGTGAGATTGTCTATGACTTCTTTGACGCCATCAAGTCCCGCAGCCGCGGCTACGCCAGCTACGACTATGAATGGGAAGGCTGGCACGAGAGCAAGCTGGTGCGGCTGGACTTCCTGCTCAACGGCGACCCGGTGGACGCCCTGTCCATGATCGTCTTCTCGGACAATGCCTACGCCAAGGGCCGCCGCATCTGCGAAAAGCTGAAAGAGAACATCCCCCGCGCGCTGTTTGAAATTCCCATCCAGGCGGCCGTGGGCGGCAAGATCATCGCCCGGGAGACCGTCAAGGCCATGCGCAAGGACGTGCTGGCCAAGTGCTACGGCGGCGACATCACCCGCAAGAAAAAGCTGCTGGAAAAGCAGAAGGAAGGCAAAAAGAAGATGCGTCAGCTGGGCAGCGTGACTTTGCCCAGCGAAGCCTTCACCGCCGTCCTGAAACTGGATTCCGATTCCTGATGACTCTTTTTCCCTCCGGCCCCACAGGGCCGGAGGGCTTTTGTATGCGGTGTTTCCCTGCCGCATCCACTTGCCATTTGTCGGCAAGTAGTGTACAATAAAGGGACACTAAAATTTTGGGGTGCGATTTATGGCAGAAGAAAAATTTTCCAACTTTTTGACGGAGATCATCGACGCCGACCTTGCCGAGGGCAAGGTTGACACCGTGCATACCCGTTTTCCGCCGGAGCCCAACGGATACCTGCATATCGGTTCGGCCAAGGCCATTTTCATCAACTACACCATCGCCAAACACTACGGCGGTAAATTCAACCTGCGCTTTGACGACACCAACCCCGCCCGGGAAGGCGACGAATATGTACAGAGCATCCTGCAGGATCTGCATTGGCTGGGGGCCGACCCCAACGGCGGCATTTTTTACGGCAGCGACTACTTTGAACGCTGCTACGAATACGCCGAAAAGCTGATCCGGGAGGGCAAGGCGTATGTGGATGACCTGACCCGGGAGGAGATGCAGGAATACCGCGGCAATGATGCCGGCAAACCCAGCCGTCCCAGCCCCTACCGGGACCGCACGCCGGAAGAAAACCTGGACTTGTTCCGCCGCATGCGTGCCGGCGAATTTGCCGACGGCGAAAAGACGCTGCGCGCCAAGATCGACCTGGCCAGCCCCAACATGAATCTGCGCGACCCGGCGATCTACCGCATCAAGCATGTAACCCATCATCGTCAGGGGGACAAGTGGTGCATCTACCCCCTGTATGACTTTGCCCATCCCATTCAGGACGCCATCGAGGGAATCACCTTCAGCCTGTGCAGCCTGGAGTTTGAGAACCATCGTCCCCTGTACGAGTGGGTCATCACCAACCTTTTCGGCACCGAATTCCCGAAGCAGCGCGAGTTTGCCCGCCTGAACGTGACCAATACCGTCATGAGCAAACGCTACCTGCGGGAACTGGTGGAAAAGAATATCGTGGACGGCTGGGATGATCCCCGTATGCCCACCCTGAGCGGTCTGCGCCGCCGCGGTTACACCCCCACCAGCATCTTCACCTTCGTGAAGGAGGCCGGCATCTCCAAGGCGGACAGCCTGGTGGATATGCGCCAGCTGGAAGCTGTGCTGCGCGCCGAGCTGGAGCTGAACGCCCAGCGCCGTGTGGCGGTACTGGATCCCGTAAAACTGATCATCGACAACTACCCCGAGGACGGCTGCGAGTACTTTGACCTGCCCAACAACCCCAACCGCGATGCCAACGACACTTCCACCCGCCAGGTGGCCTTCACCCGGGAGGTCTGGATTGACCGCAGCGACTTCTTTGAGGTACCGCCGCCGAAGTTCAAGCGGCTGACCCTGGGCAAGGGAGTACGTTTGATGGGCGCTTATCTGGTACGCTGCACCGGTGTGGACAAGGACGAGGCCGGCAACATCACAGCCATTCACGCCGAAGCCGATCTGGAAACCAAGAACGGCAATCCTGCCGACGGTCGCAAGGTGCGCGGTACCATCCACTGGGTCAGCTGTGCCCACTGCGTGGAGGCGGAGGTTCGCCTGTACGACAAGCTGTTTACCGAAGCCAACATGAACAGCATCCCTGACGACGCCGACTTCAAGGATTACCTCAACCCCGAGAGCGTGACCGTCGTTGCCAACGCCAAGCTGGAAGAAAGCCTGCGGGATGCCAAGCCCGGCGAGCGTTTCCAGTTTGTGCGCACCGGCTACTTCACCCCCGACAGCAAGAACCCCGGCGTCTACAACCGCATTGTGACGCTGAAAGACAGCTTCAAACTGTAAGATACAAAAAAGACCGACGCCGCCGCGTCGGTCTTTTTCTTTTGCTGTGTGTTCAAGCGCCGTGGCGCGCCGCAATGCAGCGCTGCAGCCAGTGCCCCCGCTTGTAATAAACGATGAAGAGCAACGAAGCCAGTACCCAGGTGATGGGGTAGCTGAGTTCCACCGTGGCCACCGAATGCCAGACCGGCACCGCCAACACCAACCACAGAATCCGCAGCCCGCAGACGCCCACCACCGTGATCAGGGTGGGCACCCGCACATCCCCGCAGCCGCGCAGAGCACCGGAAAAAATCTCGATGCAGACGTAGGTCACATAGGCCGGTACCAGCACATGCATCATCTCCACGCCCACGGTGATGACCTCCGGGTCCTGGCTGAACAGCTGGAACAGCGGTTCCGCCGCCAGATAGAACACCACGCTGATGGCTACCGTAATGCCTGCGGCCATGCCCAGGCAGATGCGGATGCCCCGGTGTACCCGGTCATACTGCCGGGCGCCGAAATTCTGCCCCGCAAAGGTGGTGATGGCAATGCCCAGCGAGTTGATGGTCATCCAGAAAATAAAGTCGATCTTGCCGTACACGCCCCATGCCGCAATGGTGTTGGTGCC
This sequence comes from uncultured Subdoligranulum sp., assembly GCA_904374465.1. Classification (GTDB taxonomy): domain Bacteria; phylum Bacillota; class Clostridia; order Oscillospirales; family Ruminococcaceae; genus Gemmiger. Next base: position 108,771 of record CAJFFY010000002.1, on the reverse strand, counting down.
AAACCCGTTCATACAGCTCTGGATCATCAAGTTGCTGACATTGTACAGCGCGCTCTGGGCCGCCGCCGGGATACCGATCATGCAGATGGCGGTCAGGATGGTTCGTTCCATCCGCAGCTTGGCGGCGGACAGATGCCAGGGCATGCCCTGGGAACCGGCCAGGCAGCGCAGCGTCAGCACCGCGCTGGCAATCTGGCTGAGTACCGTTGCCAGTGCGGCACCGGCCACACCCCAGTGAAATCCCGCAATGAAGACCACGTCCAGCACAATGTTGACCAGCGAAGCCACAATGAGGAAGTAGAGCGGTCGCTTGGAATCCCCCGCCGCCCGCAGGATGTTGGTGCCCATATTGTACAGGATCTGGGGAATCATGCCCAAGAAGTAGATGCGCAGATAGAGCGCTGCATCGCCCAGAATTTCCTGCGGGGTTCCCATCAGGCGCAGCACCGGCTCGGCGGAAAGCAGCCCCAGCACCGTGAGCAGGGCGCCGATCGCCACGCTGAACACCAACGCCGTGTGTACCTGCCGGTCCACGGCGTCCAGATCCTTGGCGCCGTAGCTTTGGGCCACCACCACACCGGCACCGCTGCACAGCCCCACGAACAACCCCACCAGCAGGTTGACGAAGGCACCGGTGGCCCCCACGGCCGCCAGGGCGTTGGTCCCCACGAAGTTGCCCACAATGAGAGTGTCGGCGGTGTTGTACAGCTGCTGGAACAACGTGCCGAACCAGATGGGCAGAAAGAAGACCAGCAGCTGCCGGGGAATGCTGCCGGTCAGGATATCCGTTTGTTTGACAGTACGCATGATGAACGCTGTTTTTCTCCTCTTCTGTATTCCTTGCACACCTATTTTATGCTATAATGGCGATATTGTAAAGAGGGAGGATCGGTATGACGGTGGTATGGCAGCCCTGCGGGGCGGGCGCACGGATTTTGCGCGTATTGGGGGACTCTCCCTGCCCGGTGCTTCCCCGCGAAGTGGCGGGGCGCCCGGTCACCGAGCTGGGCCCCTATTGTTTTGCGGCGCGCCCGGTGACCCAAGGGTTCCGGTGGCCTGCGGACAGTCAGGAAACCCACGAGGTGACGGGGGATTTTCTGGAGGAAGTGGTCCTGCCCGACACCTTGCGGGTTTTGCACAGCGCAGTGTTCTACAACTGTCATCGCCTGCGCCGGGTGGAAGTGGGTCCCCTGCTGGAAAGTCTGGGCAGCGATCTTTTCACCAACTGCCGGTCCCTGCAGACCTTTGTGCTGCACGCTGCTCCCGATGAGGACACCGGCTTGAAAAAACTGCTGGGCGCCGTCAGCGCCGACGTAGCGGTGGAATTTACCGGGGCGCCGGGGGCCCGGCTGTTCTATCCCGAGTATTTTGAATGGTTGGACGAAAACACTCCCGCCCACATCTTCAACCACAGCATCGAAGGCGAGGGGTACCGCATGCGCCAGTGCTTTGCCGGCGGCGCGGTGGATTTTTCCGCCTACGATGCCACCTTTGCCCAGGCCTGTGTGGGCGAAGCCCAGGAGAAGCTCTGCCGCATGGCGCTGGGGCGCCTGCTGTATCCCTTTGCCCTGAGTGCGCAGGCCCGGACCGACTATGAGGCCTATCTGGCTGCCCATCCGGACGCAGCCTTTTCCCTGACGATTGCCGGGCGGGACGAGGCCGCCTTGCGCCTCCTGACCGGGTTGGGCCTGCCGGTGCGGGAGGCCGCGTCCCAATGTGCCCGGGCCGGTTGGAGTGCCGGAGCCACCATTCTGCTGGCAAAACCCAGGCGCGCCGCCAAGCAGTATGATTTTGACGATTTGTAACGGAGGGGCTGTATGCCACACACCGAAACCCAAACCCAATGGGAAGACATCATGGCCCGTCGCGTGATGGAGCAGATCCGCGGCGAGCTCTATCTGGACCAGCGGTACCTGAACGCTGCGCTGGGCGCCCTGCCCCCTGCCCCGCTGCACAGCACCCAGAATGCCCTGGCCACCGACGGTGCCAGTCTGTACTATCCCCCTGCCTGGGTGCTGTCCCTCTACCGCAAAAACCGCCGGTACCTGCCCCGGGCCTATCTGCACAGTCTGCTGCACTGTATTTTGCGCCATTTGTGGCTGCGGGACCGGCGGGACCCGGCCTTGTGGGGTCTGGCCTGCGACATAGCGGTGGAATACATTCTGGATTCGCTGCGCACCCCCGCCACCACCCGGCCGGTGGGCTGGCTGCGCCAGCAGACCTATGCCCGGTTGCAGCAAAGCTGCCAGTTCCTAGCGGCGGGACCGATCTACCGGGTGTTGTCAACCACCGATGCCGCCACCCTCGAAAAATACCAGCGGGAGTTTTACTGTGACGACCACCGCCTGTGGCCCGCCGACCCCAACAGCCCTTCGGCCCAGGTGAAGGGGAAACAGTGGGAACAGATGGGCCGTCAGACCCAGCTGAGCATGGAGGAATCCGGCCGGCAGGCGGGTGAAAGCGAAGGAGCCCAGGCCTTGCAAGCCCAGGTACAGGCCAGCCGCAGCCGACGCAGTTACAAGGATTTTTTGCGCCGGTTTGCCGTCTGGCGGGAGGAACCCCACCTGGATTTGGACGAATTCGACCTGGGCTATTACACCTACGGCCTGCGTACCTACGGGAAAATGCCGCTGATTGAACCGCTGGAAAGCCGGGAAAGCAAAAAGATCCGTGACTTTGTGATTGTGCTGGATACCAGCGAATCCACCGCCGGGGAACTGGTGAAGAATTTTCTGCGGGAGACCTTTACCCTGCTGACCAGTCAGGACAGTTTTTTCCGGCAATGCCGTATCCTGGTCATGCAGGCGGACAACGCCGTCCGGGACGAAACCTGGCTGTACGACCTGGAAGCCCTGGACCGCTACACCGAATCCTTTACCCTGGTGGGGGGCGGCGGCACAGACTTCCGTCCGGCCTTTGCCCGCATAGAACAGCTGCGCACCGAAGGTCCTCTGCGGGACATGCAGGGCGTACTCTACTTTACCGACGGCAAGGGCATCTATCCGGCCAAACGTCCGCCCTTCGATGTGGCGTTTCTCTTCCTGGAAAACGGAGAGGTTCCGCCCGATGTACCGCCCTGGGCCATGAAGCTGGTCCTGCAGCCGGAGGAGTTTTTAAGCCAACCGAAAGGAAGATAACCCATGGACATCCAACGTGCCAAAGAGGAAATCAAACATACCGTACAGGCCTATCTGGCCTGTGACGATACCGGCGCGCCGCTGATTCCGCCGGTGCGCCAACGTCCCATCCTGCTGATGGGACCTCCGGGTGTGGGCAAAACCCAGATCATGGAGCAGATCGCTGAGGAGTGCAACATTGCTCTGGTGGCCTACACCATCACCCACCACACCCGGCAAAGTGCCGTGGGTCTGCCGTTTATCCGGGAGCGGAACTACGGCGGCAAAACCCGCAGTGTGACCGAGTACACCATGAGCGAGATCATTGCCAGTGTCTATGCCGCCATGGAACGCACCGGCAAGAAAAACGGCATTCTGTTCATCGACGAGATCAACTGCGTCAGCGAAACGCTGGCGCCCACCATGCTGCAGTTCCTGCAGTGCAAGACCTTTGGCAACCAGGCCGTGCCGGAAGGCTGGGTTATCGTGGCCGCCGGCAACCCGCCGGAATACAACAAGAGCGTGCGGGAGTTCGACCTGGTTACGCTGGACCGGGTGCGCCGCATCGACATTGAGCCCAAACTCACCGTCTGGCAGACCTACGCCCGCGCCCACCGGCTGCACCCCGCCGTGATGGCCTACCTGGAACTGCGCCCCCAGCACTTCTACAAAATCGAAAACGATGTGGACGGCCCGCAGTTTGTCACCGCCCGTGGCTGGGAGGACCTTTCCGCCTTTTTGCAGGCAGCCGACAAGCTGGATCTGCCGGTGGACGAAGGGGTCATCGGCCAGTACCTGCGTCACCCCGAAATTGCCCGGGACTTTGCCGCCTACTGGGTGCTCTACCGCAAGTATCATCAGGACTACGGCGTGGAGGACATCCTGCAGGGCAAACCCTTTGATGCCGTGCTGGAACGGGCGCTGGACGCCAGCTTTGACGAGCGTATCAGTCTGGTAAGTCTGCTGCTGGCGGGGCTGAACACCCGCTTTGCCGCAGCCCGGCGCGCCGATGCCGTCACCGATGCCTGCTACCAGCAGCTGCGCAGCTTCAAACGGGCACTGAACCAGATGCCGGAAGACGGCACACCGGCTGCCCTCTTTGCCGAGCAGTGCAAGGCCTACCGCGCACGCCTGGAGGCCGGCAAGACCTCCGGCACCATGACCGCAGCCGAACTGGCCACCCGGACCCGTGCCGCGGCCTTGCTGGACCGCTGGGGGGATCCGTTGGCCGGCTGCCTGGATGCTGACGATGCCTTTGACACCGTGCGCGGTGCGTTCAACCGCCAGGTCCAGGCCCGGGAGGAGGCAGTAGCCACTGCCTCCGACGCCCTGGAAGCCGCCTTCGATTTTATGGAGCGTGCCTTCCCCGACGGACAGGAGATGGTGGTCTTTGTGAACGAACTGGCTCTGGGGCCGGATTCCGCCCCCTTCCTGGCAGACAACGAGTGCCCGCGGTTTGAGCAGTACAGCCAGAAACTTCTGCTCCACGCCGGCGAGGATGAACTGCTGGCCGAACTGCAGCGGGACGACCTGCGCGCCGAAGAACACAGTACCGATTTCTGACCCGAAAGCCCCCGATGCCTGTGGCATCGGGGGCTTTGGTCTGCCCTTTACATCTGCCGTTCTGCGCGCTATAATGGGCCACGGACCAACAAGCAAAATTTGTACAAAAAGAGGGGTTTTGTAATGGGTCAATCCGTATCGCAGGGGTCGCGGCAGATGTCCGAGGCCTTCCGCACCGTTTTGTTTTTGTCGCTGTCCGGCGGCCTGCAGGATGCCTACACCTATCTGGGGCGTGGCAGTGTCTTTGCCAACGCCCAGACCGGCAACATTGTCTTTATGGGACAGTCCTTTTTCACCGGGGATTGGGCACGCTTCCTGCACTACCTGGTCCCGGTACTGGCCTTTGCCCTGGGGGTGGCGGCGGCTGAACTGATCCGGGTGTCCTGCAAGGAGAACCGGCGCCTGCACTGGCGCCAGCTGGTACTGCTGGTGGAGATTGTCCTGCTTTTCGGGGTGGGGTTCCTGCCCGAAGCCTGGAACCTGGCCGCCAACGCTCTGGTCTCCTTCGCCTGTGCCATGCAGGTGCAGGCCTTCCGCAAGGTACACGGGTATCCCTTTGCCAGCACCATGTGTATCGGCAATCTGCGCAGCGGGATGGATTCCCTGGTCACCGGCCTGCGGCTTCACGACGGCGGCGCCCTGCGCAAGTCCGGCCACTACTTTGCGGTCATCCTGCTGTTTGCCCTGGGGGCTGGCGTGGGTGCCCAGTGCATGGCGCCCTTCGGCCTGCACACCATCTGGATTTCCTGCGCACTGCTCTGCATCAGCCTTTGCCTGATGTTCCGCAAAGAAACCACCCGTCCCGGGGAAACCAACTGAAAAAACCGCACCGGATTTTCCGGTGCGGTTTTTGCTTTTTCAGGCCGCATGCTTGCGGCGCAGGCGGCGTACATCCTGCCAAAGGCGGTCTACCACACGGGTGACGGCGCTCAGTACCGGCAGCGACAGGGCTGCCAGCACCACCAGAATCAGGGTTTCGCCCAGATTCAACGGGATCAGTTCCAGCCAGGGGGAGAAAACGATGGCGCCTCCCAACCCCAGCACGGTACAGCTGCTCCAGAGCGCACCGCGCATGGCAGTGAAGGGGCAGCAGACTTTGAACAGCACAATCAGGCCGGTTTCCAGCACCAGCAAGGTGCTGATGGTTCCCAGGGCATCGCCGGAAAGGTCAAAGGCCAGGGCAAAGCCCTGGGCACAGAAGACCAGCAGAAAATCCGTCAAACCGCCGGGCAGTGCCGCGTGGAGGACATTGTGCAGGAACTTACCGCGCACCACTTCATAGTTGGGTTCCAACGCCAGAAAAAAGGAGGGCAACCCGATGGTGACAGCGGACAGCAGGGACAACTGCAGCGGCTGGAAAGGATACGCCAGCGGCAGGCAGACGGTCACCAGACTGAGCAGCAGCGAGAAAATATTCTTGACCAAAAACAACGACGCCGAGCGCTGGATGTTGTTGATGACCCGCCGCCCTTCGGCCACCACGTCGGGTAAAGCCGCAAAATCCGAATCCAGCAGCACCAGTTGCGCCACCTGACTGGCGGCCTGGGCCCCCGAGGCCATGGCAATGCCACAATCGGCATCCTTCAGGGCCAGCACATCGTTGACGCCGTCGCCGGTCATGGCCACCGTATGCCCCTGCGCCTGCAGCGCATGCACCAGTTTGCGTTTCTGTTCCGGCGTAACCCGCCCGAACACCGTGTACCGCCCAGCTGCCCGGGCCAACGCGGCGTCACTTTGCAGGGTGGCAGCATCCACCCACTGTTCGGCACCGACAATGCCCGCCTGGTCCGCCACATGGCTGACCGCCCGGGGATCGTCCCCCGAAATCACCTTGACGGCAACGCCCTGCTTGGCAAAATACGCGAAGGTATCACAGGCATTCTCCCGGATACGGTTTTGCAGCGGCAACAGGGCCAGAAATTCCAGTTTTTCCGGATCCAGCCGGGCGGGCGGGTCGGGCAGCGTATCCCCATAGCGGGCCAGCAGCAATACCCGGCGTCCTTCTGCCAGCAGCGGGTCCAACTGTTCCCGGAATTCTCGGTTGCGTGCACCGGCCAGTACGTCCGGTGCGCCCACCACATAGCTGCCCTGCGTTCCAAAGGTTTTGGCACTGTACTTGTAGGCCGTATTGAAGGGGATCTGCCCGGTAACCGGCCAGACCGGCCCCTTGCCGCCAAAACGGGCTTTCAGGGCGCGGCCGGTATCGTTGTCCGGCTCCTCCCCCGCATAGAAGCTACGCAGCAAAGTTTCCAACGGCTGGGTTCCCAACGGCACGGGAGCATCGGCCTGCATGGCGCTTTCGGTGATGGTACCGGTCTTATCCACACAAAGCACATCCACCCGGGCCAGCGTTTCGATGCAGTTCATATCCTGGGTCAGGACCTTGCGGCGCGCCAGCCGCAGCATGCCCACGGCCAGTGCCACACTGGTGAGCAGGTACAGCCCTTCGGGAATCATCCCGATGAGGGCGGCCACCACACTCTCCACCGAACTGCGCAAGTCGATGGAAAGCACCACATTCTGTTTCCAGAACAAAAGCGCCCCCACTGGCACAAGCCCCAGACCGATGGCCTGGATCAGCCGATCCAGCGAGCGCATCATCTCGCCCTTGGCAACCTTATGGCCGTCCGCCTGGGCGGCGGCGGTCAGCCGGCTGGCATAGCTCTCCGCCCCCACCTTGGTCAGACGCGCCGTACAGTGTCCGGCCATCAGAAAGCTGCCGGAGCGCAGTTCGCCGCCCGGCGCCTTGGGCACCGCCCGCGCTTCGCCGGTGATGAGGGATTCGTTGACCTGCACGTTCCCTTCCAGGATCACCGCATCCGCCACAATCTGGTCGCCGGCTCCCAGTGTCACCACATCATCCTGCACCAGTTCTTCGGACAGGCACTCCTGCCATTGCCCATCCCGCAGGCATCGAACCCTGCGGGCCGAGACCAGTGTCAGTTTATCAATGGTCCTTTTGGCGCGCAGCTGCTGGACGATGCCGATGAGGGTGTTCCAGAAGACCACCCCTAAAAATCCCATATTCAGCCAGGAGTGGACCGATGCCAGCAGAATGGCCAACACCACAAAAACCAGGTTGAAATAGGTGCAGATATTATCCCTTACAATCTGCCCCACCGTTTTGGTGGGAGACTGGGGCGGACGGTTCACTTTGCCTTGCTGCTGCCGCCGCGCCACTTCGGCGGCGGACAGCCCTTGGTGGGATGTCATACGGTACCTCCTTTTCTTCCGGTGATAGAAAACAGTATAGGCATCCTTTGTGAACAAATAAAGTCCGCTGTGACTGTCTGCCGCGTTTTTCCTGGCTGGGATGGGCAAACATCCCGGGAGGTGTACCCGATCCCGCCGCAACAGACGGAAGGACGCTCCCTTGTGTCACGCTTCCGACCGGCCGCGAGTCGATATTCGTATGCAGGCGGCGCTCCCTTATAAAAACACAGCGGCATGGCGCTTTGCCATGCCGCTGTTGTGTATACGGTTTATCGTTCCGGTGCAATCAGACGTCCTGCAGTTCCCCGCGGGAGCTGGCCTTCAGGTAGGCATAGATGAAGCCGTCCAGATCTCCGTCCATGACGGCCTGCACGTTGCCGCTCTCGTAGTTGGTGCGGTGGTCCTTGACCAGCGTGTAGGGCATAAAGACGTAGCTGCGAATCTGGTGACCCCAGGCAATCTCGTTCTGCACGCCCTTGATGTCGTCAATCTTGTCTTTGTGCTGCTGCAGCGCAATCTGGTAGAGCTTGGCCTTCATCATTTCCATGGCGTACTCACGGTTCTGCAGCTGGCTGCGCTGGGTCTGGCAGCTGGTGACGATGCCGGTGGGCTTGTGAATCAAGCGGACCGCCGAGGAGGTCTTGTTGATGTGCTGGCCACCGGCGCCGGAGGAACGGTAGACCTGCATTTCGATATCCGCCGGGTTGATCTCGATTTCAATGTTGTCATTCAGCTCGGGCATCACTTCCAGGCTGGCAAAGCTGGTCTGCCGACGGGCGTTGGCGTCAAAGGGGCTGATGCGCACCAGACGGTGTACACCGTTCTCACTCTTGAGCATGCCATAGGCATTGGCGCCCTTGATCATCATGGAAGCGGACTTGATGCCGGCCTCGTCGCCGTCCAGCACATCCAGCACTTCCACGGAGTAGCCGTGGGCCTCGGCCCAGCGGGTGTACATACGGTAGAGCATTTCGGCCCAGTCCTGGGCCTCGGTACCACCGGTGCCGGCGTGGAAGGTCAGAATGGCGTTGTTGTGATCGTATTCTCCGTTGAGCATCGTCATGAGCTGCAGTTCGTCGATGGCCTTTTCCACGCCCTCCACTGCCTGCTCCCCCTCGCTGGTCAGAGAGGGATCGTTTTCTTCCTCAATCATCTCCAGCAGGGTCTCGGCTTCCTCATACTGGGTGGACAACTTGCCGAAGCGCTCCAGCTTGTTTTTCACTTCCCCCATCTCGCTGATGACCTTCTGGCTCTTGGCCTGGTCATCGTAGAAGCCGGGCAGCGTCATCTGATGTTCCAGCTCAGCCAGGCGCTTTTCGCTGGCTTCGATGGAAAGCGCATCGCGCAGGTCATCGACGGAGGTCTTCATTCCGCCGAGTTTTGCTTTCAGTTCGTCAATGGTGATCATATCGTTACCCCTTGGTTGGCATAAATTCACATAATAATAGTATAAACCATATTGAAAAGGTTGTAAAGGGGGCTCTTCCCCCAACGAGTGCAGCAAATTTCGAAACTTCATAGAAAATTCTTTGCATTTGCCCTGGTGATGCTGTATAATGTCTGTATGCTATTGGGAGGATACTATACACATGGCACGTTATACCGGAAACCACTGTCCTGTCTGTGAACAGGCGTTTACCGACGATGACGACATCGTTGTTTGCCCCGACTGCGGCACCCCCTATCACCGTGCTTGCTGGCACAAAGTAGGTGCCTGCCTGCATCAGTCGGAACATGCAGCCGGCTTTGAGTGGAAGCCGGAATTTGGCCCCGAGGCGGAGGCTGCCGCCCACGCGGCGATCTGCCCCAACTGTGGCACACACAACGAGCCCGGTTCCACCCGCTGCAGCCACTGCGGCGTTCCGCTGCCCGACCCGGAGGATATGGCCCACCGGGAGGATGCCCAGGCAGAGAGCGGGCCCATTTACGCCCGGGATCCCAACCACTACAACCCCGGCGCAGCGCAGGCCCCGGGTCCCCACATCGAAGCCTACGGCACCGGTGTGGACGGCGGTATTTACCGCCGGGAAGTGGGCCCCGAAGATCCCATCGACGGCATCAAGGCAAAGCATTGGGCCGCCTTTTTGGGGCGCTCGCCCATGTACTACCTGATGCAGTTTTTCCGCATGAGCGAAACCAAGCGCCGTCTGACCTTCTCGTTTTCCGCCTTTTTCTTTGGTCCGGCCTACTTTTTGTACCGCAAAATGTGGACAGAGGGCATCGCCCTGGCTGTGCTGACCATCCTGCTTTCCCTGCCCACCATGATGGGTACCATCGCGTATTATAACGCCGGGTTCTTCGGCGATATGCCGCTGGGCTGGCTGCCCACCGCCGCCACCATTGCCGATATCGGCAACTGGGTGGTGCGTATCCTGCTGGCTATGTTTGCGGTTTCCCTCTACGAAAAGCGCGCCAAGGCGCGGATTACCGCGGTATGCGACCGGCTGCCCGAAGGTCCGGAGCGCACCGAGGCCCTGGCCCGCAGCGGCGGCACCAGCCTGCTGGCGGCACTGCTCTATTTCGGGGTGCTGGCTCTGGTGGAAGTGGCCTTTTTGTATATGGCAGGGCCTGCCTTCCTGAGCCTGGCCGGTGCCAGCTTCGGTCTCTGAGATACAGTTTTCCTTCGGTGTATTTTTCTGGATACACCGTTATAATGAAATTCAACGAGAAAATTCAGGAGGAAGTTCATGAAAACAGCATTGGTGATTATGGCGGCCGGTATCGGTTCCCGCTTCGGCGGCGGTATCAAACAGCTGGCGGCCGTAGGGCCCAGCGGAGAGATCATCATGGATTACTCTATCCATGATGCCATCGAAGCGGGTTTTGACAAGATCGTTTTTATCATCCGGCACGACATTGAACAGGCCTTCAAGGAGGCCATCGGTGATCGCATCGAGGCCACCTGCAAAGAGCTGGGGGTGGAAATCGCTTATGCGTTCCAGGCCCTGGAAAACGTTCCCGCCGGCTATGCGGTACCGGAAGGCCGCACCAAGCCCTGGGGCACCGGCCAGGCCGTATTGGCCTGCAAAGGCATCCTGAAGGAGCCCTTTGCGGTCATCAACGCCGATGACTACTACGGCAAGGAAGCCTTTGTGCAGCTGCACGACTTTTTGCAGGGATACGACCCCGCCCAGCCGGGCAAGCTGTGCATGGCCGGTTTCGTGCTGAAAAACACCCTGAGCGACAACGGTGCCGTCACCCGCGGCGTCTGCCAGATGAATGCCGACCATTACCTGACCGGCGTACTGGAGACCAGCGGTATTGAGAAAACCGCCGACGGCGCAGCGGCCGGCGGCAAGGCCATCGACGTGGAGAGCCTGGTCTCGATGAATATGTGGGGCCTGACGCCCGCCTTTGTGGATCTGCTGGATGCAGGTTTTGTGGAGTTCTTTGAAAAGTCTGCCCCCGCCAATCCGCTGAAAGCCGAATATCTGCTGCCCATCTACATCGACGAGCTGCTGCAGCAGGGCAAGGTTTCCGTCAAGGTTCTGCCCACCCACGACAAGTGGTTCGGCGTCACCTATGCCGAGGACAAGCAGACTGTCATTGACAGTTTTGCCAAACTGGTGGCGGATGGCGTCTACCAGAAGGACCTGTTCAGCGATCTGAAAAAATAAGCTTTCGTTTCTCCCCGGCCGGGATTTTCCCGGCCGGGGATTTTTCATTGACAATATTTCCGCAACATGCGACAATAAAAGAAAAACTGTTTTGGTGCTTTTGGCGAAAGGCGGTGCCTGCCATGAAACGTCTGTTCTGGATTGCCGCATCTGTTTTGTTGTTTTCCGGCTGTGCTGCGGTTTTGCCGGCCCCTTCGCCTGCCACCACCCCGGAAACCGCTGCCTCCGCTTCCTCCACCGCCTCCGGCACTTCCTCCCCCGCTGAAACGGCGTCGCCGGAGACCGGCTCCTGTTCTCTTCCCGCAGAACTGCAGGCAGTGGACCTGCCTGTTCTATCCTGCGACGAGATCCGCCCGGTGTACCATTATGCTTTATTCGATCCGCCGGCCTTCGGCTATTACACCCACTGTCGGGACGGGTGCTGGGGATTGATGCGCAACGACGGCAGCGAGATACTCCCCTGCACCTTCGATGCCCCCATCGCCCTGTGCTCCGACGAAGGAGTGCGGTATCCTGCCTGGATTGCCCGCAAAGAAACGGCGGACGAGAGTTTCTGGAATGAAACCCAGCAGTATCTGGCCTCGGTGGGAGAAGGCTTTGTCTGCGACACGGCCCACTGCGGCCCCGGGTATGAATACTACTTCTGGGATGAAAGCTGCGACCAGATGTTTGCCTACTATGGTTCTTTGGGGCCCAGTGATCCCACCCACATCAGCCCCGGCATGCAATCCCAACGGGGCTGGTGGTTCCCCACCCGCCCGGGTACGCTGGTGGAGGAAGACTGGGGCCCGGGTGTACAATTTGATTCGACCGCACCCTACCGCTACCGTTCGGCGGAGGGAACTCCCCTCAACAATTATGAATATCAGCAGGCCGAACTGTTTTATAATGGGGCCCTGTTGGCCGCCGCCCGCCGGGGTGACCGGTGGCTGTATCTGGACGGCAGCGGCAACGAAGTCACCGCCCCCATTTACGATCCCATCTACGAAACCCCTTGGAACGACATCGGTTACGCCTCGCCCTTGCTTAACGGGTATGCCGCCGTATGCCGTGAGGGAATGTTCGGACTACTGGACAGTTCTGGCACGGAGTATCTGCCCTGTGCCTACGACGGGCTCGTCTGGGATGGCGCCCTCGGGTGGTTGAAACTGACCGACGGCTGGCACGCTTTCCGAATTGCCAGTGCCACACCGGTCACCGCCAGCCCGGCGCCTGCCCAGGGGGATCCTTTGCGCGGGGTTCCGCTGACAACGGTGTTTCCCGATACCTACCCCGGCAACGGGCGGCGCGTCCAATATACCACCATCCGGGATGACAACCTGAATGTGCGTGCCGGCCCCGGCACGGAATATCCCAAAATCGGCCATATTCCGCCCGGGTCCTCCGTGCAGGAGCTGGGCACCAGCAGCACCGTGGACGGCTGGACCTTTGTGTTGTATCAGGACTGGCTGCGCGGATGGGTCAGCAGCGAATACCTGAAATGATTGTGCATTGTGAATGAAAACTGCAAAACCATGGCACGCAGCGCTATGGAAAACGGAGGATTTTTGCGGTATGGTTAGTACAACAGAACCGAAAATACACCGTTACAGGAGGGCAATTATGGCAAAAAACGAATTTGATTGCACGTCCCTGACCCCGGAACAGCGCGATGCGCGCCTGGCATTGGACGTGGAACGGTTGCTGCGCTTTGGCCGCAAGCACAAACTGATCAAAGATCTGGATGTTCTGGTGGCCCGCAACACATTGCTGGACCTGTTGGCACTGTCTGCTCCCAGCGAAACAAAACCCCCGAAAGAAAAATTTGATACGCCGGCCGCGCTGCTGGATGAGATGGTGGAACTGGCCGCCCAGAAGGATCTGTTTGACGGCGCCGTGAACCAGTACCGCATCAACTTTGAAACCCGCCTGATGGGCGCCCTGATGCCCCGGGAAAGCGAGATCTGCAAGAAATTCAAGAAGCTGTACGACAAGAAGGGCCCCAAAGCGGCCACCGACTGGTTCTATGACCTGTGTGTGGTATCCAACTACATCCGCACCGCCCAGATTGCCAAAAACATCCAGTGGAACACCGAAACCCCTTACGGCGAGCTGGAGATCACCATCAATCTGACCAAACCCGAAAAGGACCCCAAAACCATTGCGCTGGAACGTCTGCAACCCAAATCCGGGTATCCGGCCTGCATGCTCTGCAAGGAGAACATCGGCTATGCCGGGCGAATCAATTTCCCGGCGCGGCAAACCCATCGCATTGTCCCCATCACTCTGGCCGGACAGCAGTTCTACCTGCAATACAGTCCCTATGCCTACTTCCATGAGCATTGCATCATGCTGCACGAAACCCACAAACCCATGGAGATGGATCGCCAGACGCTGGCGGAAATCTTTGACTTTGTGGGCCAGTTCCCCCACTACACCTGCGGTTCCAATGCCGACCTGCCCATTGTGGGCGGCAGCATCCTGAGCCACAGCCACTTCCAGGGCGGCCGGTATGTCTTCCCCATGCAAAAAGCCTCCATCGCCACCCCGCTGTCCGATGTGCGCTATCCCGGTGTCCGGGCCGGCATCCTGAACTGGCCGGTGTCCGCCGTGCGGCTGATCGGTCGCAGCAGCCAGCAGATGCAGATCGTGGCCAACAACATCCTGACCGCCTGGCGCAACTACAGTGATGAGAGCGTGGGCGTGCTGGCCCGCACCGGCGACACCCCCCACAACACCGTCACCCCCATCCTGCACTACGATGAAACCGACGGCTACATCCTGGACCTGGCGCTGCGCAACAACCGCACCAGTGAAGAGTATCCCGACGGCATCTTCCATCCCCACAAGGAATATCACAACATCAAGAAAGAAAACATCGGCCTGATTGAGGTGATGGGTCTGGCGATTCTGCCCGCCCGTCTGAAAGAACAGGGCGCCCAGATTGCCGAAATCCTGGCCGGGCAGCGCCCCAACACCAGCCGGGAGGAGGGTTCCCCCCTGGCCGTGCACGCCGACTGGATTGACCAGCTGATTGCCAAGTATGGTACGTCGATGGCGCCCCAGGATGCCAACAACACCGTCAAGCAGGAGATCGGCATCGTGTTCAGCCACGTGCTGGAGAATGCCGGTGTCTTCAAACAGGATAAAGAAGGACAGGCTGCTTTCCTGCGCTTTATGCAGAGCGTGGGCTTCAAGGCCATCTGAACACAAGCAATTTCTTCACAGGAAAAGGGAGTTTCCCTTTTCCTGTTTTTTTGTACTTTCCATCAACAGTGCTTGACAAAAGAAAAGACAGAGCATATAATGAACATTGTTCATTTTGAGGTGATACTTTGAAACCTGCTGCCACATCCAAAGAAGAAATTTTAGCCGTTTGCCGGGATCTGATCCGTCGGCAGAACAGTGCCGCGCTCAATGTGCGGGAGGTCGCCGCGGCCTGCGGTATCTCCATCGGTACAGTTTACAACTATTTCGGTTCCAAGGCCGATCTGGTGGGCGCTGCCGTGGAAAGTGTATGGTACGACATCTTCCGCTGCGACGAAGGTCAGGCGGTCTTTTCCTCCACCACGGACTGTCTGCGGTGGCTGTTTGCCCGCCTGGAGTACGGCAGTCACCAATATCCCGGTTTTTTCGTCCTGCACTCGGTCAGCTTTGCCAATGCCGAACGCCCCGGTGGCCGCCAACGCATGGAAAAAGCATGGCAGCATATCCGTACCATGCTGTGTGCGGTATTGGAGCGGGATTCCAGAATCCGCCCCGATGCTTTTGACGCCCGGTTCACGCCGGAACAACTGGCGGACCTGCTCTTTTCCCTGCTGCTGGCCGCCCAGCTTCGGGGACAGTACGACCCCACGCCGGCCGTGCAATGGGTCACCAGAACATTATACTGATTGTCTTCTCCTTCCTTGGGAAGGAGATTTTTCAGAAGCAAAATGAACACAGTTCAAATAAGAAACGGAAAGGAACCACACCATGCAAGCCATTATGGAAACCGCTTTCGACGCGGTATATCTGATCACCGTTCTGACACTGGGCATCCGAATGATCCGGCAGCCCGGCGCCGCACGTCAATTTCATCTGTTTGGTTGGATGGCCGTTGTGCTGGGGGCCGGCGATGCCTTCCACCTGGTCCCCCGCGCCTGGGCCCTGTGCACCACCGGCCTGGAAAACTATGCCGTTGCCCTGGGCCTGGGCAAAGCGATTACTTCGGTGACAATGACGGTCTTTTACGTGCTGCTCTACTATGTATGGCGGCAGCGTTACCGGGTACAGGGGCAAAAATCCTTGACCGGTACCGTCTACCTGCTGGCCGGTCTGCGGATTCTGCTCTGCCTGATGCCGCAAAACAGGTGGCTGGAAGCCGACGCTCCCCTGTCCTGGGGAATCTACCGCAACATTCCCTTTGCACTGTTGGGGCTTTTGATGATTGTGCTGTTTTACCGCAGCGCCCGGGCACAACAGGACCGCGCCTTCCGCTGGATGTGGCTGACCATTGTACTGAGTTTTGCCTTCTATATTCCGGTTGTGCTTTGGGCAGATGTGGTTCCGATGATCGGCATGCTGATGATCCCGAAAACCTGCGCCTATGTGTGGACCGTCCTGATCGGCTACACCGCCATGAAACGGGAAACCCCATGATACAGCCAAAAGGAGCCTCGCCACGCGAGGCTCCTTTTGTTTTCGGGCGGTTGTGACAATGTCCGCATTCCCTTTTCCGAATGGAGTCATTGACACCGCGCCGGGCAGGTGTTACACTGTTACAAATGTAAAGTCAATTATTACATCATACAGGCAACAGTCCCTGTGGACTGTCCGGGAGAATCACCCATGCTTCAAATCAAAGATATCTGCAAAGAATACCGGACAAACGGTTTTGTGCAGAAGGCCTTGGATCATGTATCCTTAAACTTGCGCGACAATGAATTTGTTGCCATTTTAGGTCCCAGCGGATCCGGAAAAACCACTCTGTTGAACATCATCGGCGGTCTGGACCGCTACGACTCCGGGGACCTGATCATCGACGGTATCTCCACCCAAAAGTACAATGACCGGGACTGGGATTCCTATCGGAACCATACCATCGGCTTTGTGTTCCAGAGCTATAACCTGATCCCCCACCAGACGGTCCTGGCAAACGTGGAACTGGCGCTGACCATTTCCGGCGTGAGCAAGTCCGAACGGCGGCAGCGCGCCATCCAGGCGCTGGAGGAAGTGGGACTGGGCAAGCAGCTCCACAAGAAGCCCAACCAGATGTCCGGCGGGCAGATGCAGCGGGTGGCCATTGCCCGTGCCCTGGTCAACAACCCGGACATCTTGCTGGCCGACGAGCCCACCGGTGCATTGGACAGCGCCACCAGTGTACAGGTGATGGACCTGCTTCAGGAAGTCGCAAAAGACCGCCTGGTGGTTATGGTTTCCCACAACCCGGAACTTGCCAAACGGTACGCCACCCGGATTGTGAATCTGCGCGACGGAAAAATCTGTGCGGATTCCGACCCGTTCGTACCGGCGGAGCAGAAGGCCCCGACACACAAAAACATGGGCAGGGCTTCCATGTCCTTTTTGACCGCCCTTTCCTTGAGCTTCAACAACCTGAAAACCAAAAAGGCCCGGACGCTGTTGACGGCCTTTGCCGGTTCCATCGGCATCATCGGCATTGCGCTGATCCTCTCGCTGTCCAGCGGCGTAAACGTCTACATCCAGAATGTGGAGCGGGATACCCTCTCCGAGTATCCACTGCAGATTCAAAGCACCGGGTTTGATTCCACCGCCCTTCTGGGCGGTATGTCCCAGCAATCCGATCAGTCCCCGGGACAGGTGGGCATTCTTGAAATGGTGACAAAGTTATTTTCCACCATGAATTCCAACGATCTGAAATCCCTGAAAGCCTATCTGGACAGCGGGCAAAGCGGCATCGACAACTATGCCAGCGCGGTGGAATACGCTTACGACTGTAAGCCCCAGATTTACCGCCTGGATGGAGACGGTGTCCGTCAGGTCAACCCCGACAGTTCCTTCGCCGCCCTGGGCCTGGGCTCCTCCATGAGTTCCAGCAGTATCATGTCCACGATGATGGGCACCGATGTTTTCCACGAAATGCCCAGCGAGGAGGCGCTTTACCGTAATCAGTACGAAGTAAAGGCTGGCCGCTGGCCGGAAAATGCCATGGAATGTGTGCTGGTTTTGACGCCGGGCGGCAGCATGAGCGACTTTATGCTCTACACGCTGGGTCTGCGGGATGCCACGGAACTGGACACGATGGTCCAGCAGTTTGTCCACGAGGAGAACGTGACGACGCCGTCCCATCCGAAGTCCTATGCCTATGACGATATTCTGGGCATCACATTTAAGGTTGTGAGCAGCCCGGATTACTACGAATATGACAGCGAATACGGCGTCTGGCGTGACAAGCGGGAGGACGCAGCCTATATGCGTACCCTGGTGGAACAGGGCGATGACCTGACCATTGTGGGCATCGTGCAGCCCACCGAAAGCGGCACCGCCATCATGCAATCCGGCATCGCGTATCCCACCGCCCTCACCCATCACCTGGCCGAGAAAGCCGCCTCCAGCAAAATTGTGCAGGATCAGCTGGCAGACCCGCATACCAACGTATTCACCAACGAGCCCTTTGGCCAGAAACAGGGAGCAAACGACTTTTCGCTGGATTCTCTGGTGGATATTGACGAAGAGGCCCTGCGCAAGATGTTTTCCTTCGATGAAAGCGATCTGAGCGACAGCCTGGAGGGCGCATTCTCCTGGGAGGATATGGGGCAGATAAATCCCAGCGATCTGGACCTGAGCAAGATCGATTTGGAGCAGATTGATTTGTCCGGTATGATCCGTCCGGAAGATCTGCAATTGGATTTGCCTTCCTTCCCCCAGATGGATATGGCCAGCCTGATGCAGGGCGTACAATTCCATGTCTCGGCGGATTCTCTGGAGACGCTGGTCACCGGGCTGATGGATGGTTGGAAGGAATACACCCAGGCCCATCCGGAGGCGGACTACTCCGGCATGAGCGAGAATTTTCTTGCCTTCCTGCATACCGATGCGGGTTGCCGCATTCTGAAGGAAAATCTCCAGGATATTTTGCAAACCAACGGGATTGTCGCTCCCACCCAGGAACAGGTGCAGGAAATGCTTCGTCTGGTCTTGTCGGACTTCCTGGCATACTGCCAGGAGGTACACCCGGAAATGTTTGCCCCGCCGCCGGAGCCGAGCACGCCCGAGAGCGGACAGGTGGAAACCACTCCGGCTCCGGAGTCCCAGCTTCAGGCGTATCTGACGGAATATCTGGGTACCGACCGGGCACAGGCCATCATCACCGATTGGATGAACCGCACGTTCCCGACCGCAAAGGATTTTGAAATCACCCAGGACCAACTGGAAAAGCTGGTCGCCGATCTGACGGCCGGATATCGGGACTATGCTGTGGCCAACGGGTTGCCAGACCCTTCCAAAATCGGCGCCTACTTTACCGATTATATGGCAACCGCCTCCGCGCAGAACAACCTGAGCGCCGGTGTGGTTTCCATGGTGGATGCCTCCGGGTTGCAGCAGCAACTGGGCACCGTCATGGAAAGCTATATGAAAACGGTGGGTACTTCCCTTGCGGAGTCTCTGGGCACTTCCCTGCAGACGGGGCTCGACTCCGTGATGGAGGAGGCCATGGAACAGGTTATGGGCCAGGTGATGCTGCAGGTGGCGGAAAATATGCAATCCATTATGGAAAAAGCCGTCAATTCCCTGGGCGATAACCTTGCACAGGCCTTCCAGTTCGATCCGGAGGATTTCGCCCAGGCATTCTCCATCCAGATGGATGCAGAGGATCTTTCCGAGTTGCTGCAATCCCTGCGGCTGACCCAGAGCGATACCTACGAAAGCAATCTGAGCTCCCTGGATTATGTGGATTTTGAAAATCCCAGTGTTATCAGCATCTATCCCCGTGATTTCGAGAGCAAAGAGCAGGTAACGGAAATCCTGCAAGCCTATAACGACCGTATGAAGGCTGAAGGCAAGGATGAGCAGGCCATCACCTACACCGACACCGTAGGCACCCTTATGTCCTCGGTAACGGATATCATTGACGTCATCAGCTATGTGCTGATTGCCTTCGTGGCCATCTCCCTGGTCGTCTCCTCCATCATGATCGGCGTAATCACCTATATCAGCGTTTTGGAGCGCAAGAAGGAAATCGGTATTCTGCGTGCCATGGGTGCCTCCAAAAGGAACATTTCCCAGGTATTCAATGCCGAAACCTTCATCATCGGTCTGACCTCCGGTTTGATCGGCATCGGCCTGACCCTGCTGATTCTGATTCCCGGAAATATGCTGATTCATCACCTGGCAAACTCCCAGGAGATCAATGCCTTCCTGCCGGTGGGCGGCGCGCTGCTTCTGATCGGGTTAAGCGTACTGCTGACGCTCCTGGGCGGACTGATTCCTGCCAAAAAAGCAGCAAAAAGCGATCCGGTAACCGCACTGCGCACCGAATAAAACTATCTTGCCCGCAAGAAAAGGGACGCCTCTGGGGGATTTTCCAGGGGTGTCCCTTTGTTTTCTGTTTCCGGCGTTATGGTTTTTCCTTACAGGCCTTCCTGTAACAAAAAATCCGAACCCGGATTCCGGGTTCGGATTTTGCTTGGTGGAGGATGGGGGACTCGAACCCTCGACCTCTGCGATGTGAACGCAGCGCTCTAACCAGCTGAGCTAATCATCCATAATGGGGTCAACGCTATACATTATACGGCATAGGTGCCGTTTTGTCAACCCCATTTGGGATTTTTTTGCAGATTTATTATTTGCTCAGCGCATCGGCCAGCTGCTCCAGCTGGGCCTTGCTGGCAGCATTCAGGGCACTCTTGATGCTGACCGTCTCGTCCAGGATGGTCAGATTCTTGCTACCCTCCAGCATCTTACGCATCACACGGCCGGCGGTGGGGGCCCAGGTGCCGTTCTCAATGATGCCCACCGTACGGTTCTGATAGTTGCGCTCGGTCAGGTGCTCGATAAAGCTGCGGGTGAAGGGGAAAACCTCGCCATTGTAGGTGGGGGAAGCCAGCACCAACTTGCTGTACCGGAAAGCCTGTGCCACGGCCTCCGACATGTCGCTGCGGGCCAGATCCATCACCGTGACATCCACACCCTTGGTGCGCAGTTCTTCGCCCAGCATCTCGGCGGCTTCCTTGGTGTGACCGTAGATGGAGCTGTACGCCACCAGGACGCCTTCCGTCTCGGGTCGGTAAGCGCTCCAGGCATCGTAAACGGCCAGAACATCCCCCAGCTGCTCTTTGTGCAGCGCAGGACCATGCAGCGAGCAGACAGTCTCGATCTCCAGACCGGCGGCCTTCTTCAGTACGGCCTGCACCTGCGGACCGTACTTGCCCACAATGCCGATATAGTAGCGGCGGGCCTCGGGCAGCCACGGTTCGTCCACATCCAGGGCGCCGAACTTGCCGAAGGCATCCGCGCTGAACAGCACCTTATCGGCCGCATCATAGGTCATGATGACTTCCGGCCAGTGCACCATCGGCGCGGTGATAAAGTGCAGCGTATGGGCGCCCAGTTCCAGGGTGTCACCTTCCTTGACGATGAGGCAACGGCTGGTGAAGTCGGTGTCAAAGAATTGCTGCATGATGGCCACCGCCTTGGCGGAAGCCACGATCTTGGTGTCGGGATAGGCCTGCGTAAAGGAATAGACCGAACCGGAATGGTCAGGTTCCATATGCTGGACGATCAGATAATCCGGTTCACGGCCGCCCAGAACCGAAGCAATGTTGGTGAGCCAGGCATCGGTGAAATGTGCATCCACCGAATCCATGACGGCCACCTTTTCGTCCCGGATGAGATAGGAATTGTATGCCATGCCGTTGGGCACCTTATACTGCCCTTCGAACAGGTCCACGTCATGATCATTGACGCCTACGTACAAAATATCCTTGGTGATTTCCATGGTGGTAAACCTCCCTGCGATTTCTTACCAATCTACCTACGGAGAACAGTATAGCATAGTTGCCGCGATCTGTCCCCTGTTTTTTTCAAAAAAATGCAAAGAAAATCAAAAATTCCCCGCCGGGTGGCGGGGAATCCTGGGCAAATGCTTAATGCACTTCGTGGGCCGGAACCGGAGCGTCCATGGGACGCGGGGCGCCTTCCACCCACTGGATGGCCTTCTTGGGGCACTTGGTGACACAGGTGCCGCAGCCATTGCACTTGGTGTAGTCGATGACCGCCACATTGTCCTTCAGGAAGATGGCCTGCTGGGGGCAGTTACGCACACACAGGCCGCAGGCAATACAGCCGACCTTACAGGTTTTGTTGACCACAGCGCCTTTATCCTTGTTGGAGCACTTGACGGCGGGCTGCGGTGCAATGGGTTTCATCTGGATGACATTGCGCGGGCATACCGCCGTACAGGCCGTACAGCCGGTGCACTTGCTGCGGTCCACCACAGCCACACCCTTGACCACATGAATGGCGTCAAACTTGCAGGCACGGGTGCAGTCTCCCAGGCCCAGGCAGCCATAGGAGCAGGCGCTGGGGCCACCGGCCACCGCCGCGGCGGCAGCACAGGTCCGGATTCCCTTGTAGTCAAACCGCTTGCCGCAGTTTTCGCCGCCGGCACAGATGACGGTGGCGCGCATGCTGGGACGGTCGGATTCTTCGGCACCCATGATGCGGTTGATGGCATCGGTGGTTTTGTCACCGCCGGGGGCGCACTTGAAGGTGGGGGCGCCATCCTCCACAATGGCCTTGGCATAGTCGGCACAGCCGGCATAGCCGCAGCCGCCGCAGTTGGCGCCGGCCAGGCAGTCGGTGATCTGTGCAATGCGGGGATCCTCATACACCGCCATGAACTTGGAGGCCAGCACCAGGATAAAACCGCCGACCAAACCCAGCACCACCAGCACGACGATAGCAAATACGATAGGGTTCATTCTCTCCATTCCCCTTTCTTACAGAATCGCGTTGATGATGTTTTCCACCAGACCGCCAAAGCCCATGAAGCTCAGCGAGGTGATGGCCGCAGAGACCAGCGTGATGGGCAGGCCCTTGAAGCTCTCGGGCGGGTTGGAGTTTTCCACGCGCTGACGCACGCCGCAGAAAAGCAGCATGGCCACCAGGAAGCCCACACCGGCACCGGCGGCGCAGATCAGCGCCTCCGCATAGGCCAAGCCGAAGCCGGAGGTTTCCACCACGGCGGAGTAATCCTGCACAGCCAGGATGGTAACGCCCAACACGCAGCAGTTGGTGGTGATCAGCGGCAGATACACGCCCAGGGACTGATACAGCGCCGGGACGTACCGCTTGAGGGTAATTTCGATGAGCTGGACCAGCACCGCAATAACCAGGATGAAGATGATGGTCTGCATGTAGCCCAGGTTAAAGGCGTCCAGCAGGAAGATCTGCAGCGGGAAGGTCACCGCCGTGGCAATCACCATGACCACAATAACGGCCAGGCCCATGCCCACCGAGGAGTCCAGCTTTTTGGAAACGCCCAGGAAGGGGCAGATGCCCAGGAACTGTACCAACACATAGTTGTTGACCAGGATCATGCTAAAGAAGATCGTGGCGAAGGTTGCAATCTGAGAGTTCATTCAGCCGCGCCCCCTTTCTGTTCTGCCTTGGCGGCGTCGATCTGGTCCAGCATCACATCGCCGCAGGTCTTGCGCTCGATGGGCTTATTGAGCTTGCGCTCCAGCCAGACACAGCCGGCCATCAGGCAGCCGAAGACGAAGAAACCGCCGGGTGCGGAGTTCATGATGGTCATGCGGTCCACACTTTCGGGAATGATGGTGATGCCCAGCCAGGTACCGCTGCCGATGATTTCACGGATGGAGGACATGAGTGCCATGGTCAGGATATAACCAATACCCATGCCCAGGCCGTCCAGGGCAGAGTCCACCACGGTGTTCTTGCAGGCAAACATCTCGGCACGGCCGAGGATGATGCAGTTGACGACAATCAGAGCCAGGAACACGCCCAAAGACTTGTACAGTTCCGGCACAAAGGCCTGCAGTACCATCTGCACCACCGTAACAAAGGTGGCAATGATGACGATGTAGCACGGCAGATGCACCTTGGCGGGAATGACCTTGCGCAGGGCCGAAATGACGATGTTGGAGCAGACCAGCACGAAGGTCATGGACAGACCCATACCCACGGCGCCCGACACCGTGGTGGTGACGGCCAGCGCGGAGCAGCAGCCCAGCACCAGACGCAGGACGGGGTTTTCGCGGATGATACCCGCGGTAAATACTTGCCATTTGCTCGGTTTTTCAGCCATCCTTACATACCCCCTTTGATTTCGTTGGTATAGCAGTCGATGGCCGCATTGACGGCAGTAAAGACCGCATTGCTGGAGTAGGTGGCGCTGGCCACACCGTCCACCGGGTTGCCGCTGGACACGGCCCCGCCGTTCCAGCCGACAAAGCCGGAGGTAAAGCTCTCTTCGGCCACCTTGGAGCCGATGCCGGTGGTCTGGGTGGAAGCGTCCACACTGATGTTGGAGATGGCGCCGTTGTTGTCAAAGCCCACGTAAACGGTGACATCCTTGCCGGAGTAACCGCTGGAAGCGGCTTTGACCGCCGCCGCGCCGGAGGTGGTGGTGACAGCCCCCTCCACATCGGGGGTGGTCAACCCTTCCAGCTCGGTCATGTCGGCATCGGTGGTGCCTTCCGGCAGCACCGACAGATAGGCCGCCAGGGTCTCGGCTTTGGTGTTTTCTTCGATGATGGGGGCGGTCACATCGTTGAGGACCGCCAGCAGGGCGCTGCACACCAGGCAGATAACCACCAGCACGATGACCGGCAGAATCAGCTCCTTAAAGGCGCTCTGCTTTTCCGGGGTCTGGTTGTTCGCCATCAGTCAGCGCCCCCTTTCTTCTTGGCTTTTTTGGCTTTTTTGTAGCCCAGCGGGATCTGATGCCCCACAGCGTTGAAGCCCGGGGTGATCAGGTTGCCCAGCAGGATGGCAAAGCTCATGCCTTCGTTCATGCTGGCAAAGTGACGGATCAGGAAGGTCACCAGGCCGATGAAGATGCCGTACAGGATCTTGCCCTTGGTGGTGAAGGGGCTGGTGACGTAGTCGGTGGCCATGAAGACCGCACCGAACAGCAGACCGCCGGCCATGCATTCCATCAGCGCCACATAGGGATCCCGGGTGTAGAGCAGCGTCAGGACGTAGCAGGTGGCCACGATGCTGACGGGAATGGTAGCCTGGATGGTGCCGGTGGCCAGCAGAATGGCAAAGCCCGCCAGGATGGCCAGCACACAGGTCTCACCCATCATACCGCCATGCAGGCCCAGGAACATATCGGTGAAATTGACGGCAGCCAGATCCACCGAAGAGGACAGCGGCGTGGCGGAAGCCAGCGCGTCCACCGCCATATCGGGATAAACATAGGCCGTCATGCGGGAGGTAAAGCCCAGGAACAGCACGATACGGCCCACCAGGGCGGGGTTGGCGAAGTTATAGCCCAGACCGCCAAACAGCTGCTTGGTGATGACAATGGCCACAAAGGCACCCACCACAGCGATCCACAGGGGCATACCCACCGGCATATTCAACGCCAGAATGATACCGGTGACCACGGCGGAGAGATCCCCCACCGTGTTGGGCTTGTGCAGAAGCACTTCGTACAGATATTCAAACGCCACGCAGGCAAAGGTGGTGACCACCACCAGAATCAGAGCCTGCACGCCAAAGATCAGGGCCGAAGCCAGCACACAGGGCAGCAGGGCAACCACCACACTGCCCATCAGGCCGCGGGTGGTGGAATGGTCCCGGATATGCGGCGAGGCGGTGACAAGCAAACGCTCTTCCATGGGTTATTTGCCTCCTTTCCGCAGTTCGGACATGTACCACGCCTTGGCCAGCGTCATAGTCTGGCTGACAGGGCGCTTGGCCGGGCAGGCATAGCTGCAGCTGCCGCAAGCCACGCACAGATCCACACAGCGCGCCTTGAGGGCGTCAAAGTCACGGTTGTTGAATGCTTCGGCCACCACCACGGGCTCCAGACCCATGGGGCAGGCGTCAATGCAGCGGCCGCAGCGGATGCAGGCCGATGCCTCGGGCAGATCGGCCGCCTTCTTGCTGAAGAGCAGCAGGCCGTTGTTCTGCTTCAGAACGGGGAAATCCGCGCTGGGAGCCGCGCCGCCCATCATGGGACCGCCGAAGATAATCTTGCCCAGTTCCACGTCGGGCTTGATGCCTCCGCAGGCCTCGATCACATCCCGGTACAGCGTGCCGATGGGCACTTCCACATTCTGCGGTTTGGCAATGGCATCCCCTTCCACCGTGACCCGCTTGGTGGTCAGCGGCATACCGGTCTTGAGGAACTTGCCCAGCGTGGAAACACTGGTGACGTTCATAATGATGCAGCCCACATCGGCGGGCAGACCCGGCTTGCCGGAAGGTCCGACCTGGGGCACTTCCCGGCCGGTGCAGGTCTCCACCAGAGTCTTTTCTGCACCCTGGGGATAGCGGGTGGGCAGCGGTTTGACGCTGACGCCGGGCATCTGGCGCACCAGCGAGCACATCAGGTCGATGCACTCCGGCTTGTTGCGCTCGATGCCGATGATGCAGTTGGGAATGTTACAATACTTCATCACGGCGGCAATGCCCGAGATGATGGTATCGCTGCATTCCAGCATTTCCCGGCAGTCGGTGGTCAGGAAGGGCTCACACTCGGCCGCATTGATCAGCAGGGTGTCCACCGTATCGGCCGCCAGCTTCACATGGGTCGGGAAGCCGGCACCGCCCACACCCACCAGGCCACAAGCCTGGATGGCCGCCAGCAGGCTGGCCTTATCGGTGACGGTGGGCGGCACACAGGCCGGGTCCACCGTCTGCTGTCCGTCCGCCTTGATGGCCACAGCCGTGGTCATCACGCCGTTGACCATCCGCATGGGTGCCACGTCCTGGACGGTTCCCGACACGCTGGAGTGGATGTTGGCGCTGACAAAGCCGCCGGCCTTGCCGATCAAAGTGCCAACCATGACGGTGTCGCCCTTTTTGACGACGGGTTCCGCCGGGGCGCCGATGTGCATCGACATGGGAATGATGACGTGTTCGGGCACCGGCATCTTGACCGTCGGCTGCCCTGCCGTCGCCTTCACATGCGGCACGCTCGCACCTTTTGCGGAACGCTTCAGGGATTTGAACAATCTATTTCCCCCATTTCTCTGTTTTCTGCACGGTGGGCCTTTCCGCAGATGCGGTACCTCTGCCCACAGTACGTCGAATTATATACCTAACTATTTTACCATTTTAAAGCGACAAGTCAAGTTTTGCAGCCTGACAATCCGGCCCTTTTGTAGGATCCCGCAATTTCTGCAACAATCCACGCCGGAGGTAGCAAAAGCTGCGCGGCCCTTGCATCCCGTCCGTTTTTGTGATACTATGATACAAATATACGTTGTGCAGCACTTTTTTCAACAAGGGAGGTCCTTATGAAACACCTGTGCAAAATCCTGGCACTGCTGGCCGCAGCCGGCGGGCTGCTAACCCTGATGGCATGGCTTTGCGGCCGTCACAGACGTCGCAAACAGGCTTCCTATCTGACGCTGTATGATTATGAGGAAGCATAAAATACCCCGGACGCCACAATGCGTCCGGGGTATTTTTGGTATTTACAGATCGATTTCCTGCAGGCGAAGCAGCGCCAGGATATAAATCTTCAGCGCCTCGATCATCTTTTCGAAGGGCGCGCCCTCGTTGGCGCCGTGCATAGGACCGGCAAATTCCGGAATGGCCAGGTCGGTGTGTTCGGGGCCGAAACTGACCGCATAGGGGAAGTGCCGGGCATAGGTACCGCCACCCATCGTGAAAGGCGTCTTGTTTTCACCGGTTACATCGTTGTAGGTGGTGATCAGCGTCTGGATGGCCGGGCTGTCCGCGGCAATATAGAACGGCACACGGCTGGTGAGATTTTCCAGGTGAGCCGCCGTACCGCAGACCTTTTCCAGCGCGGCGGTCATCTTTTCGGGGTCGGTGTTGGTGGGGTAACGGCAGTCGAAGCTCTGACGGATAACGCCGTCCTGCATCTCGATGGTTCCGCCGATGATGGTCAGAGGATCAAACAGACCGTCGTTGGCGGCAATGCCCAACGTGCTGCCATCGGTGGCGGCGTGCAGTGTCTGCAGTACCTTCAGATAGGCCTGCTCCTGCGGCGTGCAGATGTCATTTTCCAGCAGGCAGTTCACCAGCAGGCCGATGGCATTGACGGTGCCTTCCGGCATGGCTGCATGGCCGCTCTTGCCCCAGCCATGCAGCACGGTGGTCCCCTGCTCCCCGGCTTCGGCGGTAACGCCCTCCGTCAGGTGGATCTGGTCCATCGCAACATGCACGGTGCAGCTGGCCCGGTCAGGCACCGCGTTATGGGCCACACCGCCGGAGAAGTCCGCGATCACACCGTTTTCCAGTTTGGGGCTGACAATCTCGCCGTTGAAGCCGCCCTTTTCCCCGTTACAGACCGGGAACTCCGCGTCCGGCGTGAAGCAGAACACAGGCATAGGATAATGTTCGGCGTAATAGTCCACGTCGTGCATGTTGGTTTCCTCGTTGGCTCCCAACAGCGCGCGGACGGGATACTTCAACGGGACCCCGTTGTCTTTCAGGTATTTCAGGGCGTACAGGCACAGAATGCTGGGGCCCTTGTCGTCGGCCACGCCGCGGCCCAGAATCCAGCCGTCCCGCACCCGCACGGTATAGGGGTCTGCATCCCAGCCGTTGCCCTCGGGCACCACGTCGGTGTGGGTGATGGTAGCCAGGAATTTTTGCCCTTCGGCGATGGAGCCTGTTTCGGCCCACCCGATATAGCCGTCGGCATTGTAGGTCTGCAACCCCAGTTCAGCCGCAATTTCCAGCGCCTTGTCCAGCGCCGCTTTGGGCCCGGCGCCAAAAGGTGCGCCGGGTTCCGGCGTGCCCTCCACACTGGGCACAGCCACCAAGCGGGTGATGTCCCGCAGAATATTGTCACGGTTTTGTTCCGCAAAGGCGTCGATGGACGCCCAACGAGGATCGTTCATGGAAGTACCTCCCCTTATCAATGTAGACTGCCCCTAGTATAGCACAGCCAGAAAAAATGTAAAGGGCCGCCCCACCCTGCACAGGCTCTTGACAGAGCGGACCATTTGTGTTATATAGTATTTAGCAATACTAAATACTAAGCAAAGGAGGTTTTGCCATGGCAGCGACCAGCGAGCAACGGTTTGCCCAACAATTGAAAAAAGGTGTGCTGGAAATGCTGGTTTTGCAGCTTTTGTCCCTCAAACCCAGTCATGGGTACGAATTGATTGTGCGGCTGTGCGAAAAGGGCGGCGGACTTCTGGATCTGAAAGAAGGAACGCTTTACCCCATTCTCTACCGTTTGGAAGAAGAAGGCTGCATTACCTCGGAATGGAACAGCCCGAACGGAACGGTTTCTCCGGGGAAAATCCCGCGCCGGGTCTACACGGTAACCGAAGCGGGACGCGCCGTACTGACGAAGCAACGGGAAACCTGGCACCGCTTTGTGGACTGCGTGGAACAATCTTTGGAAGGAGAATCGCCATGAAATGGAGAATGGGCAACGTCACCCTGGATATTTTGCCGCCGGTAAAACGGTACATGAACGCCATTGAACACCGGCTGCGGGTAGACCGCAAAACCCGTGTGCGGATCATGACCGAGTTGGCCAGCGATTTTCAGAGCCGGCGGGAGAGCGGGCAAAGCGACGAATCCATCATGCAAGAGCTGGGCACACCGGAGGGAATTGCCGCCGAATTCAACGCTTCCCTGGGCACCTCCGGGCGCACGGCCAGCCGCTGGCGCTGGGCTTTCGTAGCGTTGGCGGCAGCCATCGCTTTTACCCGGTTCCTTCTGCCCGGACTGTTGCTGCCGCAATCCGGCAACCTGGGCATCATTGGGGGAGCCGACGGCCCCACCGCCATCTTTGTCACGACGACCGCTTCCTCCACCCTGTGGGAAACCCTTCCCTGGTTCCTGGGTTGTGCCGGCGGCTTCCTAATGGCGGGATGGTGCCGCAGAGGGGCTGCACAGCGCTATGCCCTTCCACTCTTGCTGGGCCTGGCGGGGATTTTGCAGCAGGGGGTTACCGGCTTTCTGTTGCAGAGGATGCTGGGTTCCCTTGCCGGTGCCTATCTGCTGAGTTCGCTGACGACCCATGGTGTCTGGCTTTGCCTGCTGGTTGCGGTATGGGCGGCCTGGGAATGGCGGCGCACTGCAAAGCACGATAAAAAAAGTTGAGTTTTTTTCAAAGCGGGCTTGACAAGCCCGCTTTTCCATGCTAAAATAATACTCGCATTTGGCGGCAGCCACTGTGGAGAGGTGTCCGAGTGGTTTATGGAACTGGTCTTGAAAACCAGCGATTCGCGCGAGCGGACCATGGGTTCGAATCCCATCCTCTCCGCCATTTTGTATAACAAGTGAATCATTTTCTCACTTTGACTGTGGAGTAATACTCAAGAGGTCGAAGAGGCGCCCCTGCTAAGGGCGTAGGGTCCGAAAGGGCCGCGAGAGTTCAAATCTCTCTTACTCCGCCAAAAGAGCCATAAATTAACGATAACCCGTTAATTTATGGCTCTTTCTCTTTGTCATTTACGACTTTCTCCGTTCCGCTTTCTTCCCTCAAAACGCTGCAAAATCTTGTGCGGTGTCAACGTCGGTGTCTACACTGGTGTCAACGGTGGTGTCAACGTATGCATATATACAGCAAAAGGCCCCCAACCATCCGGGAATACCAGATAGTTGGGGGCCTTTTCAATTACTGTTTGGAGCTATCGGCAGGCTGCCGCGCCGTGGTCAGGCGCTTGACGAAGTCACTGAAATAATTCGCACCGCGGCTGGCAAAGATGCCCGTGAGCACCACGCCGATGATCGGGAAGCTGAACGACACGCCCAGCGCCGTGAACACGTTCAGGTTCATGAACAGGCACAGCGCCACCGACACGATGATGGCACCCGCCTGCTTGATGGCCTTCTTCTTGTTGCCTTCCAGGAAAAGGCTCACCACGGTGCTGGCATACTCCACCAGCGCTTCGGTTACCATGGCCAGCACGATGGCCAGCGAAACGATAACAGGAATACTCGTCATGAGAACACACCTCTTTCAAAATTTTAGGCCAGGCTTGTGCCCGGCCTTTGTGAATTTACGGATAAAAACTTTCCTCCCCGGCACCCGCCGGCCGCGTCGCGGTTTCTTGGGATTCAGGCGCGGGTGTACTCCACGCCGATCTTGTCACACAGGTCAGTGATCTGCTTTGTATCCCCGGCCGAAATCTGGCCGATCTCCATCTTCTGGGTAGACTTGGTGGCCGGGTCAATGTACTTCGACCGATAGTAGCCGGGGTCCACCAGGTCCAGCTTCTTTGCCAGTTCAAAGATGGCCATAGCCTGCAGGCTGCTGGCATACGGGATGAACACCGTGGTCAGGCCACGGTTGTCGTCCACCTGGTCCTTGATGCCGGCGGCCGCCTTGGCGTCTGCCAGGTTAATCCAGCCCGTCACCTGGCCGCTGCGGCCCGCGTTGGCCGGGGTGTTGGTAATGCGCACCCGTCCGCTGACCACCTCAGTGCCCCACAGGTAGTAGGTGCCCGTGCGGGATGCCGCCGGGGTCAGGGACGTGCTGGCCACATACAGATTGACGCGCTGCAGGTGCAGGGCCATGCCCGTGCGCAGCGCGTCTGCCTCCGCAGCCTGTCCACCAGCCAGGCGCTTGTTGACTTCCTGGGCAAGCCAACTGAACTTTCCGCCGAGATATGTAC
This sequence comes from uncultured Subdoligranulum sp., assembly GCA_904374465.1. Classification (GTDB taxonomy): domain Bacteria; phylum Bacillota; class Clostridia; order Oscillospirales; family Ruminococcaceae; genus Gemmiger. Next base: position 77,511 of record CAJFFY010000002.1, on the reverse strand, counting down.
CGGGGCACTGCGTCGCGGTGAAATACTGGTGTTTGGTCAGGTTTCCACGGGCGTCGCCGGTGTAGTTCAGACCGTTGGCCAGTCCAGGATTCCGCTGGCAGATGTCCACGCACAGATTGACCAGTGCTTCCATCGACGCATCGCTTACATGCCATCCGGTGGACGCATAGCCGTCGTTGGCCACTTCGATGGTGATGGCGCGGTGATCATTCTCCGGGCTGCTGCTGCACCAGCTGCGGTTGGCTTCGTTGCAGAACAGGCCGATGTTTCCCTTTACGTCGATGGCGTAGTTTGCCGACATTGCCCGGGAACTCTTTGCCACCGTCGCACCGAAACTCTGCAGCGACATGGCTCCGGCCATGTGGTGCGGGGTGATCTTGGTGATCGGGTACCGCCGGGGAATGTTGCAGTTGGGGCTAATCTGGGTGTAGCTGACAAGAGCGCTGTTACTCATCGTCCTCGACCCCCTTTCCGTTGCGCATTTCCTGGTCCATTTCTTCCGTCATGATCTCGGTTTCCTTTTCGTCCATGGGTATTCCTCCTTTACAAAAAGTCGTTTTCTGTTATGCACTGCTGGTAAATCCGCTTGATATGCTGGATTGCCAGGACGGCCTTGTTGTTCTCGTACTCCGGATGTCCCGCGCAGTACGATTCGTAACTGGTTATGTCGCCGAGCACCTGGTCAAAATGCTCCTTGGAGTGGCGCGTCCCGTGCAAGAGCTCATCATTGAATCTCAAAATCCGGTACCGCGCCGTGGTGGCATTGTTTTCGCAGATGATTCGGCTCATTTCCGCCAGGCGTGTAGCGTTTTCCTGCTCCGCCTTCTTGATTTCCTCAACGCTATCAGCCAGCTTGTCCCGAATTTCAATGCTTTGCTGGTGCCATTTCGGGTACTCGGCCACCTGATTTACAACATCTTGGAGTTTTTTCTTCTCCTTTTCCTCCTCCTTGTATTTCTGAATCATTCCCGTCTTGGTCGCTTTATAAAGCCGCCACATGGCAGCCAGGCCAGCGAGCAGCACCATCACCGTGCCAACTGTTAGCCCCCCAAACGCTTGAATAATCTCATCCATCCGTGTTCTCCCCTTCGCGGTTTCTACGGCCAGTTCTCCGCCCCGAGCATCCGGTCGTATGCTTTATCCGCTTCTTCAATTTCATCCCTGCCCGTCTGGGTATCCCCCAGTTCGGCAAGGCGGCCCGCCAGAACACGAATGGCCCGTGCCTGTGTTTCAACCACAGCTTCCAAATCACCAATGATCGTCGCTTTCGACATCGTGTTTCTCCTTGGTCTTGGCCATCTCTCTTGTGTAAATTTTGTTGAGCCTCCACCGGAGGGATGCAGTATTCGCGTGTTTGAGCAGCCCCTCGATGCTTGCCTTTCTCCTGGCAAAATCCTCCCTGCCCATTTCTCCATTTGCCGTTTTTCTGGAAATAGCACGGACCTCTCTCTTGATTCGGCGCGTGGTAGATTTTCGCATCTCGATATGCGTTGCCCAAACCCGGTATCCCACAAATTCCATACCCATGCTTATAGGACGTATTGTTGTTTTCCGGTTTAGTTCCAGTTTTAGCCTATCGTGCAAGAAGGTTTCTATCTCAGCTTTCCACCGTTTCAAAGTGCTTTTATCCGGCCCCAGTACCAACACATCATCCATATACCGGATGTAGTAATGAATGTGCATTTTGTGCTTCGCATATTGGTCAAGTTCATTCAGCACGATGTTCGCGCACAGCTGGCTTGACAGATTCCCAATAGGGATTCCCACGTCATAGAGCCATTCGTCCTTCTTTACTTCATCCGGTTTCTTTCCGGCGGGAAGGCCAAATGGCTCTTTAGGGTTGCAGATAATTCCGCGCAGCAGTTCCATCAGCTGCCGGTCCTCTATGTGCCGTTGGAGGATTTCCAGCAGCACTTTATGGTCGATTCGATAGAAATACTTTGAGATGTCCAGTTTTAGGTAGTACCACCCAGTTTCTGGCCGACGGTTTATCTGCCGCAGCCAGTATTGAAGGCGTTCAACGGCCTTGTGGCTCCCTTTTCCCACGCGGCAAGCATAGCTATCTTCGATAAAGCGCTTGTCAAAGTATGGATTTAGGAGCAAGTAGATGCACCATTGCACAACCCGGTCGCGGTAAGGCAGTGCCATTACCAGGCGGCGTTTTGGTACGCTTACCCAAATTCTTCGGTATTCTCCGGTCTTATATGTTCCGCTGCGCAGTTCTTCTTGCAGCGAAAGCAGATTCTTTTCCAGCTCTGCCGAGAACCGTAATACATCGCCCCGGTACCGCTTTCCCTTCCTCGCATTTCGATGTGCAGCAAGCATCCATCCAAAGCTACTGATCGTAGCAAAACTTCCTTCAGGTATTTTCTTCATTCTACTACCCGCCGCGCGTGGCGTTCCCGCCTTCGCGGCAATTCACATTTTTTCCGGGTTGTCTGCCCGGAATGGAAACAAGCCCCTTTGATCCCCTTCGCACCGACCGCTCCCCGTAGGGCGCGGCCCACATATCAGGCGCGGGGTTCCGCCAAAAGGCCGGGGAGCAAAGCGACGCGCCCGCCGATGTTCGTGTTGACGTTGGACCGCGGGTTGTTGAGGTTCGCGTTGAACACACCGGCACTGCCGCCGTTGTTCCAGTTGCCGCCACGATACAGGCACCGTTATCGGCTTGCTCCCATAGAAAAAGGACTATGCCAGGCTCTTGATATATCCGCCCAGCAACCGCCCGATTTCATTATTGAATCTTGCCCAAACCTCATACTGTTGGATTGTCAGCGGCGGCGGATGCTTCCCGCCGTAAAAGTCTTTATCCGCCGCCATTTGTACCAGCTGTCGTAGGACAGCAAGCTCCACGTCCAGGTTTTGGACTGTCGTTTTCTTGTAGTATTTTTTGTCGATCTCCACGCTCAGACGGTAGACCGTCAGCATACTAACGCGCAACTGGTCGGCCAGTTCGCGGTCCTTTCTGCTGAATCTCATGGTGAGCGGGTATCCATATTTCACCATTTCGCCAATCTTTTCGCGCAGGTAGAACGGCTTTGGCCCCTCCTGGGGCGGCACATCGTTCGCCATCTTTCATTCCCTCCTTGGTGCGGCGTCAGTGCGGCGCAGGTTTCCCGTCCGCGTTATTTAAGCGGCCGCGCTACCGCGCAGCCGTCCAGCTTTGCAGCCTGGCAGCTTACGGGTTTTCGATAAAAGCGACGCGCCCGCCGACGGCCGCGCTGACGTCGGACCGCGGGTGGTGGAGGTTCGCGTCGAACACACCGGCACTGCCGCCGTGGCTCCAGTAGCCGCCACGACACAGGCACCGCTCCGCCTGGGCGTTGTTCACCCAGAACGTGTCGCCGCCGTATGTAGCGTCGATGCCTTCTCCGGTCAGATCGGTGTCGGGCATCATAGCCAGGCTCTGCAGGAGCAGCTTTGCGGCGGCTCCCACGCCCTCTGCGCAGGTGATGTCCTTGAAGGAGCAGCTGCGGCTGCTGTCCTCCTGGCTAGAAATAGTGGTGTTGTACTGCCACTTTCCAGAAACGTAGTCCAGCTTCACTGTGCCGGAGGTGGTGCCGCTGCCGTTGGGCGTAACCAGGGTGCCGTCGCTCGCTTTGATGGCCTTCCATGCCCCGCTGGTGGCACTCAAGTCCGTGGCGTTGTCGCAGGCATTGTTCTTGTCAATAACCTGCACTTCGCCATTGACAAGGCGGATTCCCGTGCACCACTCCCAAACGTTGCCGTTAAGGTCCCAGATTCCGGCCAGCGTGCCGTCATGGCTCCAACTGATCGGCCCGGAACCGGTAGCCACGCGCCCGATCTTTCCACCAGCGCCTGTGTCGTAGAACGTCGGGATAGCTTTGTAGGTGCTTTCGGATACGTCCTTTCCGTAGTTGTTGTTGCCCTTCGGTTCACACCCGTTTCTGTGGCACCACAGCGCCAGTGCAGCCCACTCGGCAGCCGTGACTTCATGCCATCCCGTGCCTTTTGCGCGAGCCTGCGCCACAAAAGTATCGAGGTTCATACTTGCCGTGGGATCCTCGCAGGGCAGTGCATAGGGCCGGCCGTTAATGCTCTTGCTCTGGAATTTTCCAATCCAGAATCCAGGGCGCTCCGTTCCGTTCACGATGAACGCCGGGTGGGTACTGTCGTCGTCCGTGGAAAGCACATCGGACAGCTTGAATTTGGGGACAAAAACCATGCAGCTGGGCATACCTTTGTCGTCCATGAGCAGATCATTGCTGGGGGCCACGGCTTTGAGGGCCAGGGCAGAAAATTCAAAATTGGCCATCGTTTCTTACCTCCTTAAAAAATCTCAATGCCGGCGACGCTCCACAGGCGCAGCACAACCTTTTCCATGTCCAGGGGGTCCAGCTGCATGGTCGCATTGTCCGGCGCGGTGGGCTGTTCCTCAGAAGCCGCCAGCGTTCCAACAGGTTCCTCTTCCGCTTCCGTCTGCACCTCCGTGTAGGTGTTTGCGGGGATTTCGACCTGGGCTACATAGTACCTACCACCGCTGCCCAGCGTCAGATTGCCGTCACCGTCGGCCATCACATCCTTGGTCACAGGATAGTCCCGCCGGTAGCGGTCCAGGTCCATGGTCAGCGCGCCGCCTGCAAAGTCCAGTCTGGTGCCGTCCACATCATAGGCAATCTTCTTGCCGGCGTTCATTTCTTCGATTTTCATGCAATCATACCTCCCGTAATTTTGAGCATGACTGTCACGCTCTTTGCCGTTCCATCGTGCAGGATTTTGAAACCGTTGAGGGCCTTGTCCAGAATTTCAAAGTTTCCGATTTGCCCGCCGCTGTAAGATTTGACGGTGACCTCCACATCATAGTTTTTGGTGTTGCGCATCACGCTCAGCGCCACGGCTTTTTCCGTATTGCAGAACGGCCACGGATTGCTGTTTGTCGTCAGCGTCACAGTGGTGGTTTCTCCCACCATCTCATACCCTTCTTGGATATTGCGGAACGCTTCGATCTGCGCTGCCAGCGCAACGTCCGATATGCCCACCTCCATGTTGTTGAAGTGTGCCTGGTCCATCAGCGTGCCTTGCTGAATGACCTCGCCATCTTCATCCTCGACATGGTCGAGCCAGAATGTGCGATTGTACATTGTTCCTCCTTTACTCCGCCTGTGCTTCGGTGAGCGGCAGCGTGAAACGCAGAAGCGCGGAGTTCAGGCTGCTGCGCGTCAGACTTACTTTTTGGCTTCCGGCCAGCGCATCGTTCTGGTCGAAAATGCGAACGGCCGTGATCGTATCGTCCTTCCCCGAACTGGGCGCCGAAACGAAAACTACCACGGCAGTTCCGACCACTTCTTTGCTGTTGATTTCCCCATCAAACCAGCTACCGTTGTTGATCTGATACTGGAACCTGCAGACGCTGCGGAGCAATTCATTACGGCGTGCGTTCAGAAAATTCTCTGTGAAAAAAGCCACCCTTTATCACCTCCCGTCTTTGATTTCCGAAACGGTGCCGCATCGAATCATTCCGCACGACACCGGTTTGGTCCTGTATGCCTTGGCTGCAGCCGCTGCCGTTTCCTGCAGTTTGAGCGAAAGGCCCTTTTGCGCAGGTCCTGGCAATGTCCCGCTGTCGGCTTTTCCGGCTTCAAACGGCTCCGGTATCCAAGCATCCGCCGTAGGCCGTGCTGCAATTTCTGCTTTTACGGTCTGGCCCAATGTTGCTTGCTCCGGTATCCGTCCAGCCCGCTCAATTCCTGTTTCCTCCGGTGTTGCAGACCAGGCTTCCGTTGCGGGTTCAGCCACAATCTCGGCCAGGGTACTCCAACCTTTGGTGGCCGTTTCGGGGATTGTTCCGCATTCCGGCTGTTCTGCAGTATAGGCGCCAGTGTGCCCTCTCAAAGAGAGTCCTGTTCCGGCACTGTATCCCCGTGTGCTTGTCATCCACCATGTTCCGCACCGGAGCGTCCCGCATTCCGGCAGCTTGGCACGCCACGCATCTACGCTGTGCCCGATTTTGATTCCGCGCCGCAACATGAAGCTGATGTCGTCAAGGTGAGCGCTTTCACGTTTGTAGAGCATGACGTTATTGCGCACCGTTTCAACATCCGCTGTCACGCTGGGGTCTGTAATATTACATACGACCCGGAAGCACCCGGGCTTTCCGTCATAGTCAAACCATTCCTCAATGTCGCTATCCGGCCAAATGCTCCGCAGCGCTTCTTGGGTCGCCCACTTTGTTCCAAGGTATCGACGCACCATAACGCTGCTTTTGATCACATTTCTCTTTGTCTGCAACGGGTAGCTCGCGCTGTACCAGTCAACCTTCCAGCATACGGCCAAGGCATCCAGAATTTCTTCCGGGCAGGTGTCCAGCGATGTGTATATTTGACTTTGCTCTGCAAAGTAGAGTATCTGTTCCCGCAGCTTTCCTTCTGCGTAGGCAAGAGCCTGCGCCCACGGTTGTGCCGCCAGGGATGCGGGTACTGCGTCCGTAAGCCGCGCATCCCGGAACTCAATCATCTTCAAGCCCTCCGTATTCCATATTCACCGATGTGCATTTCCCGATCTGGGTTTCAGTAACCACGGCATCCGCCGGGGCCGACAAGCGCACCCGTTTGGCTCCGGCCTCTCTGATTCTTGCAATCAGTTCCGTAGGATTGATGTCACGTCCCAGCTTTCGTTGCCATTCTTGGTATGCCGTAACCGCATTTTGCACAGCCGCTTGAATCGCGGCCACGTTGTTTCGATCACCGCCGCCGATGTAATATACTCCCTCAACGGTGTACTCAACTTCTTCCGGTGCTTTACACTCCACAAGGTCGGTAAGCGGGCGTTTCACCCTTGCTTCGTCCATGAAGTAGGTTTCCATTTCCTGGCATTCCAGCTCTGTCGGAAGTTTTCCTCCGTCGAGCACAAAATACACATCCACTCTGCTTGCGGACGGGCTGCTCACTCGGACATCGTCCACGTCATTCCTCCATGCTCTCGCATAGTATTCGTAGGCGTCCGCCGGACCAGCGCAGCTAAACACGCTGGGGGCAAGAAACGTCCTTTCCGTCAAGCTGTCGTCGTCCTCCACATCGGTTCCGCCGCTGCTCTCCGTTACATTTTCCACGCTCCCCATGTAAGGGATGGGGTCCACAAGGACATTGATCTCCCCGGCAGCCAAGGCGTTGCTTGCGGCCCCGGTTTCTTCCGCCTGCGCCACAACATCCACTGTCGTTTTCCCTGCGGGGATTTCTGCATAATCGACCGTGTTAAAATACAGCCCGTTTTCTGTGCGGATTCTGGTCCCGGCCGGCACGCCTGTGGCTTGAGGCCTTTTCGCCGCCAGTGTAAAGCGCATCAATGTCGTGGCTCTCTCTGCCTGTCTGCGAATGACCCCTACGTTTGCGGCCAATCCATCTAAGTATTCTCCATAGCTGGTCGGCAGAAGTTCTCCTTTTCCCTTGTCGTTGATGTACTGCAGCGCTTGGTATCCCAGCATTGCGATACTGTATTGCAGCAGTCGCTCCGGCGATGCGTCGCTCAGCGCTGGCGTTTTTCCCGTCAGCGCTTGGTATTTCTGTTCATACCAAGCCGACACCTGCTCTACAACCTCTTGCAGTTCCAAGTTCCCGATATGGTTCACTTCTGGTACCGACTTCAAGGCTTCAATCATTGACAATTTCCACCACCACCTTCGGTTTTACCAAGCCTTCTTCTGCGTCCCCTTCCCGCCACTCCACTCTTTTCACCCTCACGCGGGGCTCGTATCTGGCCGTTTTCGCCACAAACTCGGCCGCCATCAAAGCCTGCGCTGTGGTAATCGGTTTGCTCAGCGCGCTTGCGTCAATCCCAAAATCTCGGTCCAGGGCTTGCTCTCCCGGATGGGCGCTATACAGCATCGTCAAGCAGCGGAGGACATCTGCTTTTAGTTCTGCGTCAGCGCGCCCCGGCTCGATTTCTATGTACGGAGCTTCCATGTTCATCGGTATTCCTCCAAAGTCAGTTCCACTTTGCACTCAATGAGCTTTCCGTTTCGGATTGTCGCTCCCCATGTGTCACTTATCTCCGACAGCACAAAAGGCAGATTCCCCACGGTTTCCCCGCCTACAACAAACCAGTATGCACCGTTGCTTTCCGCCATGTTTTGCAGTTCCTGCAGCATCCTTCTGGGCGGTACCCCGTCCTGTGCGCGCAGCAGCACCTCAAACGTATATTTTTTTGCCTTTGGTCCAATCCATTCCCTTGTCGTTTTCCCGTGCACAACGTCATGTGTGGCCCAATCGCTCCCCGTGGAGCCGCTGATGTTATTCGGGGTGAAGATGCGCGCGGAGTCCACACGAAATGCGATATTCCCCAGTGTTGCTACCGTCAAAAAAGATCACCCCTTTTCAGGTTCCCCTGTTCCTCCATCTTTGTGCTTGTGGTGAACCAGGCTTATTCCGTCTACGGTTATATCTCCTGTCGCGCCCGTTATGTTCAAATTTGCGGCCGCCTCAACGTCCACGTTGGCTGCGCCGCTGATCGTGACGTTTCCACCACTGTCAATGCTGATTACTGTACCGCCTACGGTGATTTCGACATTTCCTGTAACCGTCATTGTCAGATCTCCGTTGAGGGATTCTTCCGTGTTACCTTCCACGCTCCTGGTTATGTCACCCGTGGTTTTCTCCTCTACATCTCCTTCTACGGTTTTTTTGACATTTCCGGTTATTTCATCGGTGACATCATCGTTGTGGGTCCTTTCAACCTTTCCGTCAAACTCCTCGGTTGTATCTCCCGTTACATTCACGTTGGCATCTCCGCCGCACTCGAATGTAGAGTCGCCCGTTGAGCTCACCGCAAGGTATGTTCCCGCATCTACCGTCACGGCTTTCCCAGCCGCGATTCCCACGCCTCCGGCTGCGGATATTGATGCGCTGCTTTTGCTGCTTCGCACCATCACCTGTCCGCCTGCTGTTATGGTTGCCGGTCCTGCGCATTCATCGAATATTTCTCCGGCGCTGTTCCTCCCCAGTCGGCTGGGGGCATAAGCGATGTACGTTCCTGTGGTGTCGTCGTATTCTTCATACGCCCGCCCCTTGCTTCTCCCCCAATCCTGCCGAAACAGTCCCTGCCGTCCGTTCACAGGCAAATTGGATTTATTCCAAATCGTGCCCATCGCGGTTCCGGCTACCGTTCCGTTTCCGTTGTGCTCCACATTCACGATGTCCCCGATCTCCGGCATTTTGTACCGTCCATTTGACACCGCATTCATTTGGCACGTTACTGCGCCGCCACGGTCCTGGTATGTAACCTCGAAGGTTCCTGCGGCATAGTTGATTTTGCTCACCCGGCCGGTTCTCACTTGCGGTCCCGAATTGGCCATAGCGTGTCCTCCTTTACCCTCCGATCTGGCTTGCGTCAACCCATCCTGTCACATTCTTTCCGACCGGTAGTTTTCCGCACCTGCTCGGCGTATTGGTAATTCTGTACCGGCCGGCAACAAGGATTCCGTCGTATAGGTAGTAAGTCCCAGACACCGTGTTGCTTTTGGTTTTCGCGATGCTTGTGTAATACAGAGGGCAGTTGTTCAGCTGTATTGCCTGTCCTCCCTCTCCGCCCGCCGCCGCACTTGCAGACCCGGCTGCCGGGCTGGTGGTTTCATAGGTGCTCTCATATTCCGGCGTTTCGGATGCGGTTTTTTGGTTATACACAATGCTCCCGCCGACTTGCCAAGAATAGAAGGGGTCCCGTATTCCGACCGATTCAACGCTGGTTTCAAATCCCCCGCTTCGTGTCATGGTGTGCGTAACAGTTTCGCAGTAGTACTTCCCGTCCATCTTCTCTCCGAAGTCCTCTATGCGAACATTTCCTCCGGCGACAAGATGGAAATTTCCTCCCACCTTGAAGTTCATTTTCACCATTTTGTGATTTTGATTATTCAAGGCGGATGCCAGCTGTACGGCAGCGTCGGCAACGCTGCTGGCATACTGGTTAAGACTCAGTACCCGCTTTCCGCCTCCGACGCTGGCCGTAATGTCGGCATCTTTGTCAGGGTCCGTATACGAGAATTGCCCTCCTGTATAAGTCCCTGCCATGTCTTGTGTCCAGCTGTACGACCCAGGAATCATGCTTTTTCTCGGGACATCTTGTACTGCGCGTTTGCCTTTATACCGCTCCCTATCGAATATCCACAGTTTATTCGAGTATGCTTTAAGAACCATTCCGTAGTCGCTGCACAGCTCTTGAAGAAAACTCCCGTCCGGTCCGTTCTGCTCTCGCTTCGCAATGTCGTAATCGTCGCCATCGTACCCCAGCCCCAGACCGTATCGTCCGGCGATGGTCTGGGCGATGTTTTTAATCGTGGTGTTTTGCCACACGTCCCCCCGATCTCTGTCGCTAAAATCCGTATCCGCCGGTTTTGAAACCCCGCTCAGTGTCAACTGACCAGGGGCATCTCCATAGGTCATGCTGTCCATGATGAAGGTTCCACAGTCCATTTCAAACCGATCTCCCTCTACATTCCAGTTATGCCCTATGATTTTTGGATGGAGGGTCGTTCCCGTTTTCGGCCACCAGCTTGTCAACCACTTTTCTTCTCTCGCGTTGATGACGATGTCGATGCTGTCGCACATATCTCCGGCGGTATCGGTAAAAGTGAAGCTCTCCACGTCCCCTTGAATTTCTTCGCTGATGTCCGTGTTGTTATACTGCAGTTTTAACTCTGCGTATCGCCCTGCTACTACCGTTCCCATTGCGCTATCCCTCGAATTTCCAAGGCGGTGCCAGCCCGTCTTTTGCGGCCGGCAGTTCTGGTGTTTCAAGCTCCGTTCCGGAATCAAACCGGAACACGTTCAGAAACGCGGGGTTTGCTTCCATGAGGAATCCTGCTTGCAGTTCGCTCCCGTACACAGTGCGCGATACCGAATCCCATGTGTCCCCCGCAATAGTTGTGTAGGCCACTTCGTTTTTTCCTCCTCAATAGCTTCTCCGGCGACGTTCTCGTTCCCACCGTTCCGCGTTGGCTTTGAATTTCTCGTAGCTATCGTCGAGTGCTCTTTCCACTTCCTGGCGGTCGGCATTTCCTTGAATTGTCAGCTGCGGTGCGTATGTAAAAGAGGTTCGCGCATTCCAGTATTCATTTCCGCCTGCAGGTTCTTCCTCTCCGTATATGTCTTTCGCTACAACTTCAGGTCCAGACACGCCCAGCATACGTCCCGCGGTCTGCCATGTGGCGATATTCGCGCTGCGATATGCAGGGTTGAAAGAGATCACCGCTTCTGTCCCCGCTTCACCTGCGATGCTCACTCCGTTCGTAAATCCGCCCGTTGCCAGCATCGGAATTTTAGGCAAATTCAAAGCATAGCTTTGCCCGCCTACCATGGGTACCCATTCCGGTATGGTAATTCCTTCGCCGAAAATGCTGTTGATGCCATCAATCGCCCCATTGATGAGCCCGATCACTGCGTTCAGTGGTGCCTTGCACAGCTCGACCAGTGCGTTAAAGGCGTTCCCAAAAATCTGCTTTACACCTTCCCACGCCTGCGCCCAGTTGCCCGTAAATGCACCGCTGATAAACTGAATCAGCCCCTGGAACACTCCGATCAAGCTGCTCACTACATTGCTTATGGTTGTGAACATGGCGGACAGGCTGCCCAGCAGCGCAGGTCCAACCACGCTTCCGACGGCAAGCAAGATGGTTGTGATTTGCTGTACGGCGGGCATAATCGTCAAAATTCCTTGCCCGATAGCCGTTGCGATTTGCATTATGCTCCCGCCCACAGTGCTTATGATCTGGCTGATATAGGGCGCTATGGTCGAGAATGCGTTTATCACCATCGGCACAACCGTACCAGAAATATAGCCAAACGCGCTTTCAAAAATTGGTCTTACCGTTCCCGTGCCAAATTGTACGATCTGTTGCCCAAGAGAAGCGATGCTGGCGCCGATTCCAACCAGCCCGTCAAATGCGCTTCCTGCTCCTTCCCCGAAAACCCCCACTATACTCTGCCGAACAGCGGCGATGTTTTGAGGGCTGAATGCTTGCATTACCGCGTTTTTGACATTTGTAACCGTGGCAAGGAATCCGTCGAATATCGCGACTCCCTGATCTCCAAAGATGCTCCCGATTGCTGTTCTGATTGTGTCCAGGTTTTCACCCAGTATTGACACGACGGCCACAATAGAGCCAAGCACTGCCACGACCGGGAGTGCGCTTGTAGCAATCGTGCCAAATATTCCGGCGGCCGGTCCGAGTACGGACCCGACAAGGCCCGCTCCTGCTCCTCCGAAGCTGGTTATAGCACCAAGGGCCGTTCCTCCAATTCCTATGGCTTTCTTTCCTGCGGCTCCTGCAATCGTCGCCGCACCTCCCAGTGCTTGTCCTACTCCGCTGTTTGCAAAGTTCGACGCCGCCAATCCGGCTTTTCCGGAAACCCATCCGGCCCCGCCCTTCACGGCGCCAAAGGCTCCTTTTGCAAGATCACCAAATCTAGTTCCTTCCGGCCCCAATATGCCAAGCAAGATTTCCTTGCTGACCTGTCCGGTTCCCCTGACTCCGTTCAGAATCCCGCCGCCGATTTTTGTACTTGCGACGTTATCCGCGGCAGCCTTGATTCCGCCGAAGTAATTGCCAATCGCACCGGCTGCTTTCCCGGCCGGTGTTTGCGACAGCATTCCTCCCGCCGTCTGTCGAATCATCTGCAGGCTGCTCGCCCCTGACAGTGCCTTTTCCACTTTAAGGCTTTGCGCTGTTCCGGCGATGACGCTTGCAGCGCTGGCCCGCCGGGCAACGCCCCTTGCTTTATCGTTTACGACGATGTCATTTCCTCCAAGCAGCGCTCCCAGGTTCGGCATGATGGCCGAAATTCCAGCACCTAACCCGTTTTCTCGGATGGTCTGTTGGATTGTGCCGGCCGCACTGCCGATATTGTTTGCTCGCTTTATGCTCGCCGCTCCGTAGTCTGCAACAGCGCCGATCAGCCCGCCGGGAGCGGCGCTTGCCGCTTTTGCAGCTGTGCCCGGTATTGTCGTTCCGGCCGGGCTTCCCGCCAATAAGCGTACAGCGCCCGTGGCAATACCGCTTGCCCCCTTCACCGCCATTTCGATTTGAGGAGCGAACATCATGCCCGCCCATGCTGCCGCAATCCCTTTCAGCACGGCAGCGACAGTTTCTCCATGGTCAAGCAGATAGTCTATCGCATCGCCAATTTGTTCAATGGCCCCCGGAATTTTTTCGACTATTTCATCCCACGGGGCGTTTTGCGCCAGCTTCCCAAAGGCTTCATCCAGCCGTCCCATGATGGTCGGCAGGTTATCCCTCACCTGCAGCAACGCATCTCGGATTCCCAGGATTATGAGTCGCACGTTATCTAACTCATATCCCCCGGCATCTTGTTTCAAAACCTGCCATGTGTTTTGCAACATCATCATGGCGCTTTCGGTTGTGGTTGCAAATCCGGCGTACTCCTGTTCCATGCTTCCTGCATAGGTATTGATGTCGCTGACTTTTTCAAGCCACCCCATCATTTCGGGGAGGTTATTTGCCAAAGAAGATACGCCCTGTACTGCCCAGCTTCCAAAGAAATCGTTCAAGGCCGAAAGTTGTTCTGCCTTCGGCAGGGCAAGAATTGCTTGCAGGAAATTTTGCATTGTTTGCACGGAGTCATCCTGCATTCCCTGCGCAAGGTCGGTTGCCGATATGTGCAGCTTATCAAGCACATCTGCCTGTCGCTGTGTCACGGATTCACCGGATGTCATTTCCAGGATCATCCGCTTAACCGCGGTGGCCGCGTTTTCGCTTTCCATGCCCACAGAAGTAAGCATAGACCCCAGGACTGCGAGTGTTTCCGTGCTTACACCGCCAATTTCTCCCAGGTTTCCGATACGGGTAACCACATCGGCTATCTGTTCCTCACTTGACGATGTTCGGTTTGCCAAATAGTTAATTTCGTCGGCCAGCAGGACCACTTCGTCCTGGTCCATTCGGAATGCGGTGCGCCACTTTGCCATCATTTCCCCGGCTTGTGTCGGGTCAATTTCAAAGGCTATTGCCATCTTGGAAGCATCTTCCGAGTATTGCACCAGTTCGTCTACCGGCACGCCGCTCTGCGCTCCTATGGCAGCCATGGACGTGAGCTGTTCTGTCGATACCGGCACCTGTGTTGATAGGTCCTGTATGGCATCGGAGATTTCGTAGTAGGTATCGGTCAGCTGCCCGTTTTCGTCCCGCAGCCCTTCCGTTACCTTTACGACTCCGGCCATGTCGGATTCAAACTGGATTGCTTCCTGGGTTGCGTCCCAGAATGCGGCGCCGATAATTCCTACCGCGGCCACTGTTGCTGTCGCAGCAACCTTTGCCGCAGTCTGCATCCCCTTTGCGATAGAGCTTACTTGCGATTGCGCCGTTCCGATGCTCTTATAAAGGCTCGGGTCAACGCTTCCCGCAATCTTTATCGCAAGTTCAAGTTCCGTTGTCTTTGCCATTCGTCCGCTACCTCGTTATTGATTTCGACGAGCTGGCGGGCGGGCAGCTTCATGTATTCAAGAAATCCACTATGCGTTGCTTGTGAAAGCTGCAGCGCACACTTCCGAAGTGCTTTTCCCCCGCCCCTTACTCGAAAAAATCTTTGCTCTCGACCGCGTTCTTGATCTTTGTGGCTTCGTTCATCGGCAGGCCGGTGAAGAACTCTTCCGGAAGCCCGCTTGCGCGTGCCATCAGAACGCAGCAATACAGGTAGTTTCCTTGCGGGTACGGCGCCACAAACCCTTCCTCTGCGATGGTATCTTCGGCCTCCATCATGTCCATTCCGCACAGCTTCGACGCGCCCGGAAACTCCACCACGGTGTAGCTCTTGCCCTTGTAGGTATAAGGCTTTTCCAGTTCCAGTTTCCCGTCATGCGGTTTTTTCTCGTTGCTTCCGAAGCGCTTCATGATTTCCATTCGCGCTTCTTTCATGCTCTGCATGGGCATCAGCTTGAAGAATTCCACCGGCATTTCGGCGGCGCGAGCCAGCAGCCCAATGATGAAGGCTGTGCTGGACACGGTTGCCAACGTCGCCGAAGCGTTTGCTGCGGTTTCCTTCTGGACCTCGATCACATCTTTCACCGTCATTTCGTCCAGATGCTTCAGCTCAACTTCGGTGTATTCCTTGCCCTCAAAGGAGAACGGCTTGCACAGTTTGATTTTTTCCATGGTGTTTTTCCTTTCTTACAAAACAGCCGCCCTGGCTCAGTCGCCAGGGCGGGCATTCAGATCATAGAGTTGATGGTTGCCAGCAGGTCTTTTCCGTTCACAATGTAGACATCGTTCAGCTTGTCGATCAAGAGCACCTGCTGCCCGTCTACCTCGACCATGTAGTAGGTAACCTCGACGGTCAGTTCGGCGTCCATCGACTCGCCGCGCTGAACTTTTCCGGGGTTGAAACTCTTGGTGCGCCCGCCCAGCACCACCCGCAGGCTCTTAAAGGCGTAACCGCTCGTGCGGTCAAGCACTTGCTGTGCCGCGCGCAGGGTCAGGTTCTGTGTGGCCGTGGGGTCCAGCAAATCGGTAGCGCTGGAATACAGCGTGCGAAATTTCAGCGTGGCTTCCATGCTCTCGAACTGTCCAATCGTAGGGCTGTCGATTTCGCCCTTGATTCCAGGCCCCTCCACAGTGCTGCTCTTCATCTTGATCTCGGGGAGAGCCACCTCCTCGGTCAGGCCGATCATCTTGGTTCCGTTGGTGTAGACGTTGTACTCATTGATTTTCTCAGGTACAAAGTTGTTGCTAATCACTCGTCATCCCTCCTCACTGTGCCATCGCAGTTTCCAGGGCGCTGGCATCATACTCGATGATGTCCTCAATGACTTCCGCGGGCGGGAAGGGGGACATATACATATGCAGCACAAGGTGCCCGTCGAGCAGCTGGGAAGCAGGGTTCTCGGCTTCGTTGTATTCCACACGGTAAGAGCCGCAAACGCCCCGCGCCACAAATGCGTTCCCACGCATGTTTTCGCTGTCCACAATGCTCTCGATAAGGCGGCTGTTCAGTACGCCGTCCACCTTCTGGAAATAGCTCGTAACAAAGGTGTTTGCCGCATAGCTCATAAAGCGCCGACACCCAATCCACCGGTCCTTCGGGTCCGTGGTTCCGGGGTACGCCGATGTATTATTGCCCCAGGCGCGCCAGCCGTTAAAGTTAAGCCAGGTCACAACTCCCATGCCGTTGACCTCGTTGGCCTGCTGCTGGTCCAGGTACACCTCCGTCCCGTCCTCCAGGCAAGCCGCACTGATGGCAACGCTCTGGTTGGAGGGGCTGACATTGGGAGTGTCGTCGTTTTGCGCGTCGCTGTAAGCCAGCGCAGCGGCAAGCATAGAGCTGCCTGCATAGATCACATCTCCAACCTTGGCAAACGGCCACACCGCTGCGCTGTACTCGCTGCTGACCGCCGCAGCTTCTTTTTTCTTCTTCACGTCGGTGTACTTTTTGGCTCCGGTTTCTCCGCTGTCGATGTCTACGATGCAGAAAGCCTTAAAACACCCGTTGATGTCAGTGCATTTCGCCTGCAGCGCCGCCGCGACTGTCGCCTTGCTGCTGTATCGCGGTGCCAGCAGCAGTCCGGGAACAATGCCCAGCTTGGGGTAGACCTGGCGAATAACCTCCATTCCGGTTTCGGCTCCGGACGAAACATCCACGCCGCCGACAATATCTTCCTCGCTGACCTTGTCGGGGTCAATACGCTTTCCGCTCACCTTCAACGTGGTGGCGCCCGTCCCGGCACCGCTTTCCAGCAAGGCAATAACGACATAACCGTCGTCGTCAAAGGTCGCTGTATAATCCTGGCCTGCAGTCAGCGGCGTTTCCTCTTTCTTGACCTTCAGCTCGTTCAGCAGGATTCCAGTCTGTTCCAGCAGAGCGGCCTTGTTGTTGACCTGCACAGTGGTTTCCTCAAGCGCCGTCGTATGCTTTGCCGGGTCAAGCACGTTGATAAGCACCAGCGGCCCAGCTCCAACCACCTGGAAACTTGCGCTGATGGCATCGCACAGCGTGTAGCTGGCAAAGTCTTTGGAAAACCCAACTGCCGCCACAGCTTCCGCGTATGTATTGACCAAAATCGGCTTGTTTACCGCGCCCGCAGGGTCCGCCAGCAGATTGACCGGCGCCGTACCGATCACGATCTGCACTCCGGCATTCGTTTCAACAGGGGCGGAAATAGCCGTCGGATTCTCGGTGATGTATACTCCATGTTTGTAAGGCATCTTTGCTTCCTCCTTACTTCATCAGCTTTTCAAAAATAACCGCTTCCGCGGTTCCCTTCTTGCGCAGATTCTCGCGAGTCTGGGGCATCCGTTCAACGGGCACCAGCAGGCTCCGCGCTTCCGGGCGTTCCGTCATGTACTTTTCCAGTGCAGAGGGGATTCCGTTGGTGTACACGGTAAATTGTTTTGCCACCCCTCTCACCGTAGGCCCGCAGTAAACCAGCGGGCCTTTGGCCTTCTTTGCCGCTGCCTTCTGCGCAGCCGGCACGGTCTTTTCGCTCATATCATGTCCCCCCAATTTTTGTTCTGATCTCCCGTCATTGCCGGGACGGTTACGTCCAACAACACCGCCCCAAAGTAGTACGGGTATGTGTCGTCCTGCTGTATAGCCCACTGCATTTCGTGGTCTGTTTCTCTCATGACCTCAAAAGCCGCTCCAAACTGCGGTGACACGCAAAAATGCTGCAGAATGTCCTCAATGATGTTTTGGACATCCTCGTACCCTTCGCGCTCTTTTCCTTCGTCATAGCAGCAGATTGTCAGCATCACGCTTACGATCTGTGGGCTGTCCGGGTCTTTGATGCTTCCTTCTCCCAGAATCACCACAATATACGGCGACGCTGCTGCGTCAGTATCGGCGTCCTCGTCGTTTCCGTCGTCGATTGGCAAATTTTGTTTGAACACTTTCAGGCTTTTTTTGCTCTGCTGGCCGTTGAACTTTTTGTCCTTGAACAGACCTTCCAGTTCCTCGATCATCGCCAGCTGCATCATGCGCGCCGTATACCCTTTTGCCATCGTGTCACCTTCCCGACTTTGCTGCTGCGCGAGCAATCACCTTTTCGATCTGATCTTCAAGTTTTCTCTGCAACGTATCCTGGGCATATTGGGCCGCTTCTTCCTTGTACCACACGGTCCGGTGCATTGCCGTTCCGGACGGAGCGGAGTAGGTCCTGGTTTTCTCAACCTTCCCCTGCGCGTTTTTCCACCGCGCCGCGCCTGTGTATGTCGTCATTCGGTTCGTGCTCGACCCGATCACTCTCTGTATCATTCCGATATGCCCGCTGGAAAAATGTGCCAAGAACCCCTTGCTTCCGCCGTCGCTGCCGGATAGTTTTTTCATTCCGCCGCGTTTCAGAACCTGTGCTCGGAATACCTCCGGTCCGTTTTTCCAATCCCTTCCGCTGTGTGCGGCTGTGTCTTGATGACGGAAATACGCCAGGTCAGATCGCATACCCGCGTTTCCACCAATCCAAAGCACCGCAGCCGGATTTGCGTTCGTCGCTTTCACCCTCTGCTTTAGTCCCTGGATCTTTTCCTTTCCCTTGGCGTTCACGGCGTATCGGTTTAGCGCTCGCCGGAGCATTTCTTTTCTCGTTTCGCGTGCGGTATAGTTTGCTGCCACCTTGATAACCGCCGGGGCCTTGTTGCGAATTTCTCCCAGCCGTTCTTCTACTTGTGACGAATCTACACCGATTGTCATGCTGCCGGCATCATAAAACACCATGCTCATTGTCGTATCCTCTGCAGCGTAATCGAATATACTCCCGCATCTTCTTCTACGTTCAGAACGGAATATCTCCGGCCGTCCAGTATTAGTGTCCTTCCGATTTTCGGGCGCGCTCCAAAGTCCTTCACGCGCACAAAGAACAGGAAGTCACCAACATACAGCCCACTATCAAAGCTCTGCTTGGCGCCCCCTTCCCAGTGCGCTTGCCGGTCCTTCAAGATGTTTTCATCCGTGATAATCCACAGTTCCTTCCCGTCAACCGAGTGCAGCGTCGCGTGTTCCATTTCGTTAAAAAACACGGCGTCGATGTCTGCGGCTACGGCCTCTTTGAAGGTAAGGCGTTTTGTATTCATACCGCTTTCGGGGAGTTCCTGGTCAATCTCGACACTCACAGTGCTTCCTCCCGGCTCGATCACAGGACAGTTGCCGCGAACCAGCTGTCCACCTTGTCGGGAATCATCAGGGGGTGGCTCTGGGCTTCCAGCATCCGGCGATCAGGCCCGTGCTTCACATAGCTGCGCAGGATGCGGTCAGCGTCAGCCGTCACCCACAGGCCGTTGTCATCCAGGTAAGTGCACATGCCGTAAGCGCGCATGAAGTTGGCATTGCGGGGCAGCAGCAGGCACATGTTGTCGGGGATCAGCGGCTTGGTGGTGGGCGACTCCGGCTCGGTCCAGTCGTCCAGGTAAACCTCGTTGTACATGTACAGGTTCAGGCCGGGGTCAGCCAGATAGCCAATCCAGGTCACACCGTTGGGCATTTCCCGGAATCCCAGGTTGCCGATCTCGATGCGTCGGTTGTCCAGCAGCTTCATGATCTTGTCATCGCTCTGCAGCGCATCGGCAGCCAGAGAACCCAGAATAGCCACGTCCACATTAGCAAACCCGTTCTGCTGCACCGTCTTTTTCCAGCGGCGCAGATCGCCCAGGATGTTTTTTGCCGTTCCATCCCACTTTTTGGTATTCTGCAGGGTTTCCTTGTTGGTCAGGCCGAAGTCGATGACATCATCGACGCCCTTGCCTTTCACGGGCACGCTGCCGGTTGTCAGTACCTGGGCGCACATCCATTCCTCGCGGCGGGTGATCATGTCGTTCAGCTTGTTGTAATCCTGGGTCAGCTTTTCGGCAGCACGGTCCGCCGGGGTACGGCCGCTGTACAGGCTTTCTCCCGGCATCCGCTTCATCAGGCTGTCGGCGGTGGTGATGGTTTCCGGGTTCAGCAGCGGGGGCACATAGCTCTTGGTTTCATATCCGATCTCGCGCACGATCTCGCCACCCACCAGCGGATGGATAAACGCCGCCATTTTGCGGTTTCCCTTCACCAGGTCGATGTCCACGCTTTCAGTGGGAGACAGCCGCAGGTTGGTGAAGAAGGTGTCTTTCAGGAACGTGTGGGTGGGCGGGTTCATCCGCACAACACCCGCCAGGGTCCGGGGGTCATAAATGCTGATCAGGTTGTCTGCCATAGTTCGTATTCCTCCTTTCTTACTTCAAGAAAATGCCCAGATTGCGCAGGGGCACTTCCACGTCGGCTACTTCCACGCTGCTTTCCAGTTGCAGGCCGTCGGCAAAAAATTCGCCGGTCAGGTACACAACCACTTCGTCATCCGCTTTGGCGGCCGGTCCTGCGGTAATACCGTACAGGCCCGTTACCTGGGCAGTCCCGGCGCTGTCCGTCACGGGGGCCAGCTTGCCGGAAGAATCCAGAATAACCGGTGCGTGCTCTTTCAGCGCAGCCGAGGCAGGCTTCACGGCGGTGATGATTTCCGCCATACCGGCAATAAACTGCTTGGGTTCATGGGTGAAGGTTTTCGGGGTCAGATCGTACTCCATAGTGGTCCTCCTTTACGCCTTGGAAGGGTCGCGGGCGGCTTTCTTCAACGATGCCATGAAGTCGTTGCCCTCGCTGTCCTTCGGGGTATCTTCCTTCGGGTTGCTGCCGGGCGCAGCCTGTCCCACGCCATTGGCGCCGCCGTTCTTGGCGTCGTCATTGACGTTCTGCAGGTAGTGGGCGCCGTTCTGCTTCTGGTCACGAATGAGCGCTACCGCAAAATCGGCAGCACTCATGGGATGCGTATACTTGGCGTCGTTGGCGATGTTCTCACCGCCGGGCAGCATGGTGTCCTCGATGTCGTGGATGCGCTGGCGCTCCTGCGTGGTCGCGTCCTGGATGATCTGATTCACCAGGTCGGGATAGGCGGCACACAGCTCGTCCACTGTCCGAATGATTTTTTCTGCCATCTGGCTTTCCTCCTCGTTGTTCGGCAATTTCGATGTATTAGAAACCCCGGTGGTTTCCGGGGTTTTCCCAAAGTGTTTTTCTGCTTCTGCATAGGGGATTCCGGTGCTCACGCTGTTCACAAACAGCACTCCCGCCCGATTTTCTACCTGTCCCACACGCGCATAAGTATCTACTTCGTCTATAAACCCATGCTCTTTTGCTTCCGAAGCGGTCCACCACGACGTGGCATCCATTTCCTGGGCAAGTTCTTCTACCGGCCTTCCTGTTTTAATCTGATACGCACTCAAAATATTTGTGCGTACCGTTTTCAGTGCATCCGCCAGCGCCCGCAGATCGTGTTCCTCAAAGTAGTCATCCAATCCCAGTTGTGGCTTGTGTATCATGTAGGTAGCATCATACGCCGCGACCACTTTTTTGCAGTGGCTTGCCACGATTGTGGCTGCGCTTCCGCATACGCCGTCTATGTGGCACTCCGTATAAGCTCCGCACGTTTCCAGGTTGTTGCCAATGGTTTGAGCTGCAAAAACATCCCCTCCGCCGGAGTTGATGCGCACCACCAGTTTGCTTATTTGCCCCAGTGCTTTCAGATCGCTCAAAAAAATGGCGGGTGTCACTTCATCTCCCCACCATGTCGTTTCCGAGATCGTTCCGTATAAATACAGTTCCGCGGTTCCGTCCGCGTTATTTTCAAACCGCCAAAAAGGCTTATTTGTTGCCCTGGGTGTTTTGCTGTGCATCGGCAATGTCATCGACCTCCTTTCTCATCTGTGCTTCAATCTTTCTCTGCCGGATATTGGCTGCGTAGCTCCCCCCTGTCATTTGGGCGGTTTCTTCCTCTGCTGTGCTGAATCCGGCGGCTACCCGGCGTTCGGCAGCATCCACTTCCTGCACAGGGTTCAGGTTGGTTCTGGCCGGTCCGTTCCAACGGCAGTTGGTGTAGGCCTGCGCCGTCAGCGGGTCATTAAAAAAGCCGGGGGCGTTGATGCGTCCTCTGGCTACGGCCTCACTGAACCAGGCCACATAAATCGGCTGGCAGAACTTTTCCACAAACCATCCGCGGTTCATATCGCAAACCCGCCAAAATTCGTTCAACGCGCCGCGCGCTGCCGAGTAGTTGGAGTTAAACGCCTTGTGTAGCACTTCCGGCGGGATTTCCAGTGCTGTTCCGATCTGCTTTACCATGGCGTCGTAGAATGCCTCAAATTTGGCATTGGGCCGGTTGGGGGAAGCTGTTTCAATTTTTTCGCCCGGGTTCAAGTCGATGATGGCCCCCGGGGCAAGTTCGATGTTGGTACTGTCGGTAGTGGGCAGTTTTAACGGGTCCGGCACAACTTCCCCAATCGGCGGCGGCGCTCCGGCTTCTTCTTTTTCGATGAAAACGGTAAACGCTGCCGTGATCACTGCGGCCGAAAGTTCTGCTTCCGTGTACCTCCCCAACTGTTTCAGCACTTCCAGTACCGGCGCAAGCAACGGCACACCGCGTACCTGCCCGGCTCTTTCCCGCGTCATAACATGCAGGATATTCGGGCGTCCGGTCTTTTCACCAAAAGCCTCCACGCGGGTCCACTTCATGGGTGCCGTGTTCAGCACCGAACCGGGGTGCCGATTACACACCCAGTAGGCTTTCACTGCCCCGCTTTCGTCGGTTTCCACACCGTTCATGATGCGGTACACGGCATATCCCTGTACGGTGGTTGGTTCCAGCACGTCCGTCGTATTCGGGCTGCATACTCTGTCTGCTTCGATCACCCGCACGCGCAAATCGTAGGGCATTCCCGTATCGTGGCGCATAGGCATCAGGGCGAAAGAATCACCGTTCATCAGCCACCCAAGGAATGCCAGCTGCTGCAACTGGTAGAAAGTGTCGATGCGATCTGCATCGCACAGCGGCGAGTTTGCCCACAGTCTGAATTCGCGCATGATCTGCGCTTGCAGCTCTCCTACCTGTTCCGGGTTCATGTTCAGGTAGTCCCCATCAATCTGCGGTGTGGGCTGCAATCCGCTGGCAATTGTATTGGTGCGCAGCGTGCGCAGGGCGCCGGTGGCCAGCGGCACGCCCATGTACGCATCCCGGCTTCGCTGCCTCAGTATGTCCAGGTTTACCTCTATGTCCGAAGTCGCGTCCCGGCTGGTGAAGTTCCACCCCACCATGCTGCGCTTTAACAGGTTTGCTCCATAGTGGTCATATCCCGAATCAACAATTTTCAGGGCCTGCCGTGCGGCAGCACGTTTCAACGCCAGCTGCGGCGCTACAGCGGCAATAGCCTTTTCAAGCCTTTTTCCCATCTGTCCGCCTCCTTACAGGTCCCGGTATACTGCCCGGTACGCTGCGTTTCGTCCTTTCTGTGTTTCTGCGTTCTGCGCTTTCTGCAGCTGATTTTGCCAATAGGTGATTGCGTTGCGTACTTCGGTTAAGTTGGCGCGGTCCAGGCGTCGGCTCCCTATGGTATAGCTCTGTCCGGTAGCGATAGCCATTTCTGCATCCAGCCAGGTGTCCAGGTGCTTTTGGGCAATTTCAATCGTAATTCCCGCCATTTAGATTCCTCCGCTCAGTTGTCTGCGGCCGCGCGGTTTTGCCTGCGCTACCGACTTTTGTTCTGCTTCTTCCGGTGTCAGGGGCGGGTTTGCGATTTCCAGTGCAGCCCCGGCATAGTTTCGGATGTCCAGCGGTTCGTTTCGTTTGATTCCCTCTTTCAGCTCCCAGCTGAATGTTGCCCGGCCCTTTTTGTACCGCAGCACCATTTTTTCTGCCGTTAGACCCTGGAAATACTTTTCGTCATAACCTCTGTCCTCATTGATCGGGAAGTGGCAGTAGTTTGGTCCCTGTTCTTTTACGTTCAGCCGTTCATACAGCAAAACCTTCCCTGTATCAACGCCCAGGGTAAACTGCGGCGCTTTCACGCGGTTGTTTTTAGTCGGGTTGGAAATAAAGGGCACCGCCGCGCCACCGCGTCCCTTGATGGCAAAAATGCGCCGCGCCCAGCGCGCAGCGCAAAACCGTAGCACTTGGTCCGGGTAGTGTCCGCCGCTGTCCATGCAGGTTGCCAGCAGGTGCATCGCCGTTCCGTCTTTCTTTTTCCAGGTTCGTTTCAAGAACTCGTCCAGATCATTCCAGATGGTTTCCTCCTGAAGGTTTCCATAGATTTTTTGGTAACGGATGCCCCAGCTTTCTTTTCCGGCGCCCCATCCCACAACCTCAATTTCAAAACGGTCATCCTGTGTATCAATTCCTGCAGTAAGCACCTGGACACCGTCCGGCACCTCAGCTTCGTACAGTTCCCGGCGTGCCAGCAGGCTGTCGCTTTCCACTGTCTTTCCGCGTTCTTCCCAGGTTTCCCCCATCTCGGTGTTTACCCAGGTTTTCATCAACTCCGGGTCGCCAATGTCCAGTTGCTGCTTTGCCTTTTTGAATTTTTCCACCACTTGTTCCCAGCTGCAAAGCGTGCTGGCCAGCGTGTTCAAGTGGAAACCTCTGGCCTTTTCTTCTGGCTTTTTGGCTACCCACTTGCCTTTGATCTCCTGTGCTTTCCATCTGTATTCCACATCCGCTGTGCCGCACTTTTCGCATACATAGTGGATGTCTCCGGGTTTTGGCTTGTCGTATACCAGATTGGCCCACACTAGCGGCTGGTAGTGCCCGCAATTCGGGCACGGCACATAGAATTCTTCCTGTGTGCTGTGCTCAAACTCCACTTCGATGCGGCTCTGCCCCCGTATGGTGGGCGTGCTTATGTATACTTCTTTGCGGTCCCAGTAGGTGGTTTGCCGCTTGGCAGCCAGGCTCAACGGGTCTCCTTCTTTTCCGGCGCTTGGCGGGTATCGGTCGATCTCGTCCGCCAGTAGAACTTTGATGGGGCGGCTTGCCAGCCCTGCCGGCGAATTTGCTCCAACAATAACCACCAATCCGCCGGGAAATTTCTTCTGTAAGATAGTGTTTCCGCTCATGCGGCTTTTGTCATCCACCAGACCGCGCAGGCAGGGGGTATCGTGCAGCATCGGTGTCAGTCTCTCTTTGCTGAACCCCTGCCCCATGTCAATACTTGGCTCCATCACCATGATGGGTGCCGGCGCGTATTTCATGTAGTAGGCCAGCGGATTCAGCACCAGCGCGTCCGTTTTACCGATCTGTGCCGCACTCATGACGACAACTTTGCGCACATGGTTGTCGCTGATGGCGTCCATGATCTCGCGCTGGTATGGTGCCCGGTCGGTTTTCCACCGGCCTGGCATGGCGCTTGTTCCTTGGCTTAGCCTTCTGTGCTTATCAGCAAACTGGCTCAGCGTCAAATTCGGTGGCGGTCTAAGTTTGGCGACGATCTTTGCCAGGAGGTCGGCTGTGTTTCGTGGTAGGTCTATGGTTTTCCTTTTCATTGTCTTTTCCCCGGACGCAATTTCCGAACGGGCACAAAACAATTTTCTGATTGATCTGTTTTCCCCATACGCAACCCCGGCAATTATTCTTCTGTTTCATCGCCACGCTCCTCGGCAGCAAACGCCGTATCGTAGTTGCTCAATTCATCCAAGGCTTCGTCCGTTTCTTGCTTTAGCCTGTCGAAAACATCCATCTGATTGTCCATTTTCGCAAGGTCCCCTGCCAGCTTCGCAGGAATCGCCGTTATCCTCGTGCGGAAGTTCATCAACATGGTGCTCAGCGCCCGCTCAATATCTTCGGTCCGATGCAGTCCGCCTTTGATCTCTTCCAGCTCAATTTCTGCCTTCTCCCTCTTGACTCCCAGCAGTTTGGCCCGTTCATCGTTCAGTCCGTTTCCGTTGCTGTGCAGGTAACGGATGTATCGCTTCATGGTATCCATGGGTTCGTAAAGTCCCGGCCGGTTTTCCCGTATGACTTCTTCATCTCGCAGCTGGCGTACCCGGCGTTCGGTAACATCCAGGTATTCAGCTATCCTCTTGCTCGTGAATAGTGTCATCGTCGTCTACCTCAACCGCTCCTAGGGCGCGCATCCGCATGAGTTCCAGTTTTTTGATTTCCAGGTCCATGCGTTCCTGGTTTTCCTTGGCCTGCCGCAGTGCATTGGCTACGGTGGCTATTCTCCCCTGTACTTTGTATAGAGCTTCCTGCAGTTTCAAGATTCTGGCAAACGGGGTTTCCTTTGTGTACATACCCAGATTTTGCACCGCGCCATCCTGTTCTTTTTTCGGTCCACGCATATCCATTAGGCTGGTCAGCAGCAACGTGTCCTGATTCTCCCTGTCCATTTCTTCGTATTTGGAAATCTTGTCCAGGATTTTTTTCTCTCGTAATTTCAGTACCTGCAGTTCATGCTCCAAAACTTCCACACCATCTTTGGGCGTGCTTTCAATCAGCTTTTTTTCGCTTTCGCTCAGGAAATCAAAAAAGATGGTGCTATAAGCTCCATCTTTTTCCGCGTTTTTATTTCCCTTCGGTGCGCCGCCGGTATTCCCTTTAGCGTTTTTCTTTCCCTGGCTGTTTTTATTTCCAGGCTGTCCGCCCCTCTTGCGTGGAACCGCCGCTTCCCATTTATCTTCCGCCTTCCACTTGCGCACCAGATCATAGCTTACGCCCAGTTCCGCAGCGAAATCCTTTAGGACAACGTGTTCCCCATTTGCCCTTCGGGCGCAATACTTGGCCTTGGCGGCATCTCTTTTTTCACTCCGCCGCGCCATCTTTCCCCCTCCGTGCATAGAAAAAGCCCGCAGGCGTTTTCGCCTTCGGGCTTTGCAGCTTTCTTTATATCAATATATCATAAAAAAACTATCATAAACTATCATCATTCGCTTTTTTGACCCCGGCCTTGTTTTTTCGGTCCGGGCGGGGGAAGCCCTAAAAAAATGTTGATACCTGCGAAACTTTTGCGCTTCCGAACCCGCACTGCGCGCGCATACGCGCACAGTACCTATGCGCGCCCGCGCGTGTGCGCCTGGCACGCGCGTGATCGCACGCGCGTGCGTGTTGGAATTGCGCGCGTGCGTTGGAATCGCGCGTTATTATATTTTTGCCCTCGGCTTGTGCGAGTGCGCGGGCCTGTGTGTGGGTGTGTAGGCCTGTGTGTGGGTGTGTGGGCCTGTGCGGGTGTGTGGGCCTGTGCGGGTGTGTGGGCCTGTGCGGGTGTGTGGGCCTGTGCGGGTGTGTGGGCCTGTGCGGGTGTGTGGGCCTGTGCGGGTGTGTGCGTATGCGGGTGTGTGCGTATGCGGGTATGTGCGTATGCGGGTATGCGGGTATGTGGGTGTGCGTATATGCGGGTGTGTGATATAAAAAAATAAAAAGCCGCGTGGTTTTTGAACCGCGCGGCTTTTGCTTTATTGCTTTTCTCTGTTCATCCTCTCCCGGATAGCCTGCAAAATATATCCTTGCAGGCTTTGCCCGGCAGCCTGGGCGGCCTCTCTGATCTGCTGCCCCTCGGCCTTGTACGGCTGGATTTTGATTTTGTCCAGTTTTTCCAGATGCCTCTTGTCTGATATAGCTTTTTTCTCTGATATTGCCATAATAATACCCCCTGTATGTAAATTATATATTATATTTCAGCGTGGTTCCATGCGCAGTTCGCACAACTTTTTCCCGGCGTGGCGCCATGCTGTTTGTGCAATCCGTAGAAAACATGGTGCCATGCTTGACATCTGCGCTTTTGGCGTGGTACCATGCAAGCACAGCAAGCGACACGCAAGCACCTACCGAACCGGGGCCGATGGTTCGGGGCTAACCTGGCAGCCAAGAGCCAAGGGCCGGCGGGACACACTACCGCACCCGGGACACTCTCGCAGGCTGCACCCTAAAGCAGCCCGCCACCACCGCCCGGCATCACCCCGCCGGGTATCAAGCAATAAAAAAATATACAGGAGGCACTATCATGACCAATAACGAGATTATTCTGGAAGCCATCAAAACCGCATTTTCCCCTGAGCAGATTCACACCATGGCGGCCGCCCATCACAGCGCTGAGCAGCTGGCCAGCATGGCCGCTCACATCCAGGTTAAGCCGGACAAGAACGGCAACACCGCTGACCCCCTGCAGATTGCCGAGGCAATGAGTGTTGCCGGCATGTTCCACACCTACAACGAGTGGAAGCAGCAGGGCCTGCAGGTCAAGCGCGGCGAGAAAGCTGCCCTGGCCGTCCCCCTCTGGCGCTTCACCGACAAGCCCAGCGTTGCCCAGCGCAAGGCAATGGCCGAAGCCAAGGCGGTCAAGGCCGTTTCAGCCGCCGAGCAGAAACTGGTTGACGATCACCCCAACGACCCGCATTACTACAAGAAGCTGTCCTACCTGTTCCACCGTGACCAGGTAGAGGTTCCCGCAGAGCGGCCGGCCGTCCACGTCAAAACCGCCGAGGAAATCCGGGCCTATAACGCCCAATTGGCCGCGCAGCGCAAGGCCCGCCGGGCAGCAGCTGCACAGCAGTCCGCGCCGGTTGTCATTGCCCAGACCGCGCACAAGGACCTGAACGACAACACCACCGAAACCGGCGTGATTCTGGCGGTTCCTCAGCAGCTCGATTTTGCCACCCTGGCCTCCAACGTCCTGGCATAACAACACCCGCAAGGCCGACGCACAACGCGCCGCCGGTGCAAGCCCGGCCGCCCCACAACGGGGCGGGTGCTCATGGGTAACCATCCCGGCAACACCCCGCCGGGCACAACAACACAACAGGAGGCACCCCACATGAAAAAAATCATTCCCCAGCCCTTTACCGCGTCCCTCACGAAAGTTTTCCGTGCGTCGTTCAAACACGGGAAGCTGGCCGTGAACGTCAAAAGCGGCGTTATTTATGCCGCCACTGACCATCTGGCCGTTATCCTCACGGCAGAGCAGTACAACAACCACGTCTCCCCCGTCACACACCGCGCCCCATCGGATTATTTTTATCGCAACGGCGATGAACAAGACTGCAAGCCGCTGGACATTGCCGCGCTGTTTTCCCGCATCGTCAGCGAGAACACCAACGGCGGCATTTTGGAGCCTTGCCCCTTGGTGTTGCAGGACAAGGGTGCCCGCCGTCTTGTAGAGTTCTACCACAACCCCAACGGCGACGGTCTGGAATCCTATGACCAGGAATACACAAGCGTTTTCAGCGATTGTATCTTCATTTCCGCGCACAAAACCGCCGGCGCACTGGCGATTTTCGAGAAGTCCCCTGTCGGGTTTGTGCTTCCGATCAACTTCAATGCCGATTCTCCCCGCTGCGCCGCCCATCTTCGGGCCGTCCGCGCCTGGTTTTCAGACGCCCCCGAAGTAGTTGAGAGCCAGGAAGTCAAAAACCTGCGCGCCGCGCTCAACGCCGCACAACAGGAGCAGGCCCAGCTGGAAGAGGACGCGCGCCGGCTTCGCCGTCAGTTGCAGGACGAACACGCCGCCCGGGTAGCTGCCGAGCAGCAGGCCAAGCCCGCCGCCAACTGTTCGGCCAAGTCGAACAGTTCCCCGGCCGCGGCCGCCCAGGACCTGGCCAAGAAGTTTTCCGCGCTGGCTGGTATCACCGCCACGATCAAGGGCGCCCAGACAAGCATCCCCATCGTTTGGCTGTCCGGTGACGTGGAGCACAACAAAGCCGCCATTGAAAAGGCTGGCGGCAAATGGTCCGCCAAGCGCTCCGCCTACTACATCCGCTGCGCATAACAACGCCCGCAAGGCCGACGGCAGCCGCCGCCGCTGGTGCAAGCCCAGCCGCTCCACACCGGGGCGGGCGCTCAAGGGTTACAGCCCCAAAACATAAACCGGAGGTTTTCACCATGACAGAATATCTAAATCACGTCACCAATCCCGCCGCGCCGTGGTCTTTTATCTCTGACACCGAGGAAAACATTCTGCACGATCTGGAATGCTACACCCTCGACCCCGTTTTTGAGCTTTACGGGAATTTCGTCAACCCGTCTCCGGAATGGCTATCCGATGAAGCGGCCGCCAAATACGCCGGATGCACAATCATTTTCGGGAACTTTCTCACCTTCTCCCATGCCTTCCGGCTTGTCACAGACGACCCTGGCTTGATCTTCCGCCTCTCTGCTGCCATCGCACAGAACAAGGCAACAGCAGAATACCGCGCCGCACGCCAGCGGATGCTTGACAAATTGCCGTCCCTTACTAAGCAAACCGCCCGCAAGGGTCAAACCTACGCATGGCCCGGTGGATGGCTCAAGCTGACTCGTGTTTACCGCCTCACCGAACAAGAGGCCAACGACAAAGCCCTTTTGTATCTCGACCGCTGGGAGGGTGTCGATCATAACGGCACATTTCACGGCGCAGCATTTCCCGACGGCGACCAACTCCCCGCCACAAAAAACTGGAAATTATAATATATCGGACACCTTCGCGGGCCGCACCGGAAACAAAGCGACCCGACCCCAGCCCACAAGGAGGGCCGAATCTACATAACAAAGCAGCTTAGAAAGGAGAACTTTTCATGGTGACTTATTACGAGAACGAATCTGCCGTTGACGCCGCACTGGGTGCTGCCAAAACCGCCGAGGATGTCCGCAAGATTGCGCAAGACCTGGAACAGCGCATGGCTCCCCTGCACTGGATACAAAAGGCCCTGAATGTTTACTGGGCCATGCTTTGACCCTGCACCACAATCCGCCGGACACCTTCGCGGGCCGCGCCGGAAACAAAGCGACCCGACCCCAGCCCACAAGGCCGGCCCCGCTCCATCAAGGCGGGGCGCTCATGGGCCACAACCCAAAACACAGAAAGGATCTGATACCATGTGCAAAGACCCGCTCCCAATCAAGGGCATTTTAGAGAGCTTGCGCGACGATGTGAAATCCGGCGTGCTTACGCTCCACCAGGCCGCCGAGGAGCTTCACGAGGCCGGATGGTCAAACTTCGTTGACGACGACAAGGCCCGTCTGCTTCTCAACCTGTAAGCCACACCACACAGCAAGGAGGAAACACCATGCGCGAACAAATGAGCCTTTTTGATGACATCGCAGCCGCCCCGGGCGCAGACAACAAGCCGGTCGCCCAGCCGATAACCGAGCAGCCCGCCGAGGCTTCGCCCCAAAAAGCGGCTGGGGGATTCTATTACCCCATCGACGAAAACACCGCCCGCCGGGCACACGATATGATGTCGATGTCTGATTATGAGGCCGGCAGTGCTACCGCCGAATATCGGGCTGCCGTTGACAAGGCTTCTGCTTTGGTCGAGCGTCGCAAAGCAGCCACCAGCCCTTACTACCACAACAAGCTGGACACGCTGCTGGACCGGTACGCCCGCCGCCTGGCCCAGTGGACAAACGACTACAACCGCAACGGGGCGAGCTGCCCCAGCGTTTTGGTGTGCGGTGCCGGTAATTTCCCAGTACGCAAAAAGGCCCGGCAAAACGCCCGCGAGGACAGCCTGTGGGCCGAGTACAAGGACATCGAGGCCATTCTGTACAAAATCAAGAGCGTTGGCACGGGCCCCGTCGATCTGACCGACCCCTACGCACGCGAAATGCTGGGCGACCAACTCCACCGCCTGCAACACCAGCTTGACGAAGGCAAAGCCATGAATGCCTGGTATCGTAAGCACAAGACCCTCCGCGGCTTTCCCGGCATGAGCGACGAAGCCGCCGCCCGCAACGATGCGGCCATTGCCAGCGCCCCGGCCTTTGCGCAGCGCCCCATGCCTGATTTTGAGCTTGCCAGCCTACGCGGCAAGATCAAGCGAGTACAGGCCCGCATTGAAGAACTGGACAGGCTGCAAGCTCAACAGTCCACCCCGGTGCCGGCCGAGGAGCATGACGGCTTTCAGATCGTTCGCAACGCCGAGCAAAACCGTCTGCAAATCATTTTCGACGGCAAGCCCGACGAGGCCACCCGCTCCGCCCTCAAATCCAACGGTTTCCGCTGGTCGCCCCGTAACAACGCATGGCAACGGCAGTTGACAGACAACGCCGAGCGCGCCGCCCGCCGAGCGTTGGGCCTTGAATAACAACCAATTTCGTGACCCCACGAAAATGACGCCCGGACACCTTCGCGGGCCGCACCGGAAACAAAGCGACCCGACCCCAGCCAGATAGCACAAAACGAAAGGAGATTTCCGCATGAAAAATCTGCACGATGTTTTCAAGAAATACCAGGTCCCTGCCGCCAGCGTCGAAGATTTCCGCCGACGCTACACAAAGCCTGATCGTTTCGCTCATCGCGGCCCGGAGTACATCGCCGCTGTGCTGCAATCCGCCAACTCCGATGTGGAGCAATTCGGCTATACCATCATCAGCCGTCACGACAGCATCACCGGCGAAGTCGTGGCCTATTATCCCCATAACTGAAAGGAGGCATTGCTATGGCCGACTACACAAGATATAAAACCGAAACCCTCCAAAAGATGCTCTCTGCCGCCGAAAGAAAATACTATGCCGAAACTGTAAAATCCGATCTTGGATGGGGCGCCGGCATGAGGCTTTCCAAACTGCCTTCATTGAAGTCGTGGGAACGTGCCCGCCAAAAAGTATTTGACATCAAAGCGGAATTGTGTCGCAGAAGTGGTTCGACGATACACAAGTAAACAGCCAGCCGGCCGAGAAAGTAGGTGCTAAATAAATCTCCCTGCCTAGAAAAATATTGCCAAACGCAGTACCCCCAACCTGTAAGAACCACTTACAAGTTGGGGGCTTTTCTTTGTCTATTCGCAAGTTGTTTTTCTCGGCTTCGCTTTTTCGATTCGTGGAAACGAAATCGCGCACCCGATAAAATATTTTTTGTTTCTTGGCTGCAATATATGGCTCCGGTCTTTTTTCAATTTCTTGGTTGCCTGCACAACGGCCGCGCAGGACCCATTCATCCTGCCCGTGATCTTGGCGTTTCTTTTTACGCGCGCGCGTCGCGTGCGCGCGCGAGGAGTTCTCCTGACATCGGCACTTCTTCCAGCTGTTCCCCAAGCATTTCCAACGCCCTCCTGCGCAGCCGCAGTATATGACTTTCGCTGTACTTCATAATCCCGGCCACTTCTCTCCATTTGTGTCTGTCCCGGTAATGCATCGTCAACGCCTGGCTGTATACATCGCGCAGCACCCGCAGCGCCCTCCCGATGTCCTCCATGTCCTGACGCAGAACCTCATCCCTTACGTCCAGCTCTTGCAGGCGATCTGCTACCCCTTCTTCCGCCAGTCTTGTAGCAGTTTCTCCCACAACGTCACCAGCGCCAGGCGCTTTCGGCATTCCGTCCATTCCTGTTCCATGGATGGTGTTGTACCCGGATTCCAGCTCTTCCCGTTCTTTCCTCAAAATCCGGCGCATGGCCTTGATCTGGCCATAGTATTGCATGACGATTTCTGCATCTGCTCCACTCACTTTGACCACCTCACCAAATTCTGTTCGAGAACACCGGGCTTTCTCCCGGCTGGATGACAAGCTCCATGCTTTCGCGCAGTATTTGTTCCAGCGCAGCGCGCAGGCGCTCAAACCCGTAAAGGTCGCCATCCTTCGCCCACTCTCCGAACCACCGGTACTCTTCTTCCGCCCTATCAAGCCACCGCTGCTGTCGCAGCGTTCCATATCCCATCTCTCTCAGCGAAACCGAGCACAGTTTCCACACCGGGTCTGCATCCTGCCGTTTTCTGGCCAATTCCTCCCGGTCCCTCGCCTTTTTAATCGGCCTAATGGCCGGCAGCACAAACCGCAATCCCTTTGTTTGCTCGTCAAGCCAGGCGTCCGCCCGTTTCCTTCCAACAGCATTGATCTTATTCTCGTAGCTGGTTACAACGGTTTGCATCACCGCCCCGAACCTTTCCAAGGTTTCCTTTCCCAGCCGCAATTCTTCGTGCATTGCAATGACCATGCACCAGTATACCGCCTGTGCTACTGCTTCTCTGCGTTGCTCCGGGTCTGTCCCCGTCTTTTTTACAGCTCCGCGCGCTATGTTTTTTTGGTAAAATCTCGGCACCTGTTTCATGTGCTATTCCTCCGTTATGTGCTCGGTAAACGTCCACCCTCTCGGCTCGGCTATAAGGTCAATGAAAAGGCGGCGGCGATAGATATAATCCCGCTGGGCGGCCCGCGTGAATTTGCTCTTAACCTCCACCGCCTCAATCTTCCCGTCACGGTGCTCCAACAAAAAATCCGGGGTGTAGTGTGCGGCCGGCAGTTTGATTCCGCAGAACACTCGCCGGGGCAATAGCAAAAATGTTTCCCTCGGCAGTACCTTCACGACCTCTCCGCTTTGTATTTTCGGCAGGATCACCGTCAGGTAGTAGTCCTGTTCGCTTTTCGGTGCATTCTGCGGCAAAATCCCCGTCATTTGTACCTTGGCTACCGGCTCAACCCTTTTTGCCCGGCGCCTTTCTCGGTCGGCGATCTGCTTTAAGGCTTGCTCCCGGTATCGCGGTGGCAGGTCGTCCAGTTCTAATCTCACCGACACGCATCTGCCCCCTTT
Source organism: uncultured Subdoligranulum sp. (assembly GCA_904374465.1). GTDB lineage: Bacteria > Bacillota > Clostridia > Oscillospirales > Ruminococcaceae > Gemmiger. Next base: position 43,276 of record CAJFFY010000002.1, on the reverse strand, counting down.
TTGCCTTTCCGCTTTCCGGGCTGCCGCCGGGGGTCTGCCCAAAACTTCGCCGTAACGTGCCATGTCCCGGCTACGTCGTTATACCTGGCTTCCGCTTCCACGAACCGGTATTCCCGCTCTCCGTCCCAGCGCTTCTGTTTCCCGTACCGACTTTCCCAGAACTCGCGATCATCGATTCTCTCCCGCGCTACCTGGTCCAATTTCCGGGGGCTGTACCTTGTGTCGTTCGGCACCGGCCGTTCCGGCTTTTTTAGTCCCTGGCTCTGGCGCCACCGGCGTTTCCGCCGGGGGTACTTGGTTATGTACTGGCAGAAGGCGTCCAACGTCCCGTGTTTGAACTCGGCCCGGTCGGCTGTGATTAGGCCCAATGGCTCCTGCCACAATCCGCGCCCAGTGCTCCAGCTGTCTTTGATTTCGTCCAGACCCAACCCGCACTGCAAAATCATGTGATGATGGAACCGCACTTCTTTCACGTTTTCCGTCAGCTTTTTGTCTTGGTGTTCCGTGACACCTATCCACTTGGCCTTTGGCAGCCCCTTTTTCTTGCACCGTCGGTTGATCTTCCTCACGAAATTCGACAGGTCCCGTCCTGCTTCTTCCCAGGTACCCGGCAGATAGCCGTCCTCGTAGGTCAGGTGCAGCACCATCGCCCCTTCTTCTCGGCTGAAATTTGTGGCCACAAGCTGGTTGAGATAACGCCGGGAGTATCGCTCGTTGCAGTTCTGCATGGCAATGCTGCTTGCCTTTTCTTTTTTGGCTCGGCGGGATGCCTTGTGTTCCGCTTCTGTCACTCGGAAAAGGTCTACCTCCATGTATTCTTTTCCGCATACGGTTTTCTGTTCTCGGATGTAGGTTTTCTGTTTCATTCGTCCCCAGCCTTTGCAGGCTCCCCCAGTGTGCTTTCAAATGTCTGGAAATATATGGTAGAAGGGCGTAAAGATAAAACCCTATACAAGCCCCCCAGCGGCCCGAAGGCCGCATGGTTTTAGACTTGTGTTCAGCTTTTCACTTTTTGCCCATGGCGCGGTATACCATGTTTGCCATTTCTTCCAGGTTCCCGGCCAGCTCGTCGCTCAGTACCTGCAACGGCAGTACCATGGCCAGCAGGTCCATACCGTCTTTAAGTACATAGTAGTGTTTTCCCGACGGCATCTCCCGTCGGTAGAACTCTGTGTACCCGCCAATTTCATCCGATACCGGCGCCAGTATCGCATTGTCGATGAAGTCTATTGTGGCATCGTCGCATTCCAGTCCGTGGAGCACATAGTTTCCAGCAATCAGGTCGTACCTGGATTCATCGCAAATCCGTTCTCCTTCCAGAGCATCCTCCAAACAAGGCCCGCCGTTTTTCAGAAGTTCGTCGTAGATGTCACTTTTGGTGTACATTTTCCCGGCCACCTTATCTGTGTACCCAAGCACCGCCATCAGCTCCTCCGGATTATGGATAACCGGCAGCGTGCCAGGCAGCTTATAGAGCGCGGCGTCAGTTCCGGCAAACAGAGTACTCCCCATATGCACCAGGCGCAGGGTTCCCGTTCGTTTGCACAGTGCTGCGAGCTTCTTTAAGTCCATTTTCTTCACCGAGTCCTTTCTGCGTAAAACATATACTGCTGAATTACTCCTGCAGTTCCGCTGTATCGTTCCAGTGGGAACTTCCCGCCGTACTCCCGGTCGATGATCTTCTTCATCCAGGTGTCCACCGGGAACGCATCATGCCGACCCAGGCCAAACAGCAAAATGCAGTTGGCCACCTTGTCCCCGATTCCCCGCACGCTTTTCAGATAACGGTGGGCCTCATCGGTGGACATATCCTGCAGCTTGTCCGGCCGGAATCGTCCCAGCATTACATCCCGCGCCAGTTCGGCCAGGTACTTATCCCGGTACCCCAGTCCCAGCCCCTGCAGCGCATCCAGATCGGCCATATCCGCCGGGGTGGGGAATGTGAAATAGAAATCTTTCCCCAGGTCTTTTCCCACTTCTCCCAACAATGACCGCCGGGGCTTCCCCAGCTTGCGGCACAGCGCATAGATGCTCGCTTTGATACGGGGGATGTTGTTGTTCTGGGAAATGATGAAAGAAACCATGGTTTCCCACAGGTCCGCTCTGAGAATCCGCAGCCCGCACCCCCGATCAGCAGCGGCGCGCAGATACTTGTCGTCGTCGGGAATGCTTTCCAGGATGTGCCTGTAATCCGTTCCGGCATCCAGGTATCGGAACCACTTGGCCAACGTGTTGCCCGCGTACCGCACCACCAGTACAGTCCCGATCTGCTTTATGTACGCCTGGTCTGCGCCATCGTGCACGAGGTATCCTCCTTCACGGCACGGCATCCAGCGGAAGCATTGTCCGCTTTCTGCGATCTGGTCCAGATCACACATATCCAGGTACATGATTGTTTCGTTCACTTCATCCAGCATTGACTTTTCCCTCCGGTTGTTCCCCCGGGAGCCCCGCCCGTTTCGTACGGGCTTATGCCCAGCCGCTTTTCTCTTTCCTGCATCGCTTTAACTATTTTTTCCCAGTTGTCCGGGTGGACGTACATTACGCCATTGGTTTCGTCTATAAGCGTGAAGAAACCGTTTGATACATTGACCATCCCGAACCGCTTCAACCATTTTTTATTGATGCGCTTCTTCTTGTGCCGTCGTTTCTGTACCCATCGTCCTAGCGAATAAGTAGTTATCACCTTCAATCCCGTCCACGCAAAGAAGCTTTGGACATCTTCCGATTTCGCCACGTAGTCGCCTTCAGGTTTCATGCTCCATTTCCCTCCTCACCCCATGTAGCTATTAAAGTCCCTGCACGTTTTGAAAATAAATCGGTTGTTGCACCAGCGCTGTAACCTCCGGATTTCTCTCGGCGCGTTCGGTTTATCATAAATCATGACATAGGGGTCATATCCAAGATCACGTAAGGTGTATATCCTGTGGAGGTTTTCTTCCATGGTGCTCTGGTAGTTTGTCAGGATGTACACGGTTCCAAAACTTCCGTGCGGTCTGTGTTTTGCCAGCTTTGTATACAGATAGAACTTCTCTCTTAGATCATCCGCCGGGTTATCCCATGCGAAATGAATTTCTTTTATCCGCATATCGTTGACATCCCGAATGTCTTTCACATCCAGCAGCCGAATGTCCAGGCCCTGTGTAAAGTCGATCAGTGCGCCGGTTTCTTTGTACTGGTTCATCAAATCCCGCTTTTCCGGGCAGGCGGTGATGTTGGGGTCCAGCACTTTTATTTCTTTTTGTCCACACCAGAAGTCCTTCACATCTGCCACCTTGCGGGAGCAGCGCCCCTCCTTTGCCGCCACATGACAAAAAGCACATCCGCGCGGGCATCCTCTGCTGGTCATGCTTACTGCGAACGGGTATTGCGGATACAGGCTGTAGTCCGGGAACATTCTTTCAATCTCCGGCGGAAGCTCCCTGTCATGGTCTTTCAGAAAAACCTCTCTCCCACCCCGCATTGAAATGGCATATCCGGTGCCGCCTTTGATCACCTTGTCTGCGTTGATCGGCTCCGGCACATCCGGGCTGTAAGAATCCGAAAAGATTTTGCTCATGTAGACAATGTCGTAATGTACAAAGTCGCTCCACCACCATTCCACGGTATCCCCCCGCGCTTTGTGGTATGCGGATATTCGCATCAGCGCCAGGTTTGGGAACCGGTGCCCGTCCACGTCAATCAGCCCGATTTTCATTCTCAAATTGTTTCCTTGTCCTGCGTTTCTGTTCTTCCGCCATCTCTTTGCGGCGCTCCTGGTCCTCCTGCATCAGCCCAAAAAACACCATCCATGCAATGTCCCATACCTGGCTGTGCCCCAGCACGCTGGAATAGGTCATCGTATATGTCACAGTATTTTTCATCGGGTTATCCATTCTCTGGATTTCAATGATGGTTCGCAGCAGCTCGGCGTTATCCACGCGCAGATCACAGATCATTTCCACCAGGTTTTCGATTGCAGCTGCCGCTCTCTTTCTCTGGCTGTTCATCGTGCCCCAGCCGTTGATATTCTGTTTCAGATCAAATGCCAGCTGCTGGACCTCTTGTATGGTCACTGTTCTTGCACCCCCACCGGCTCCGCATCCAAAATGTTTTCATACCAACTGAAAACAGGATTGCGGAATCCCACCAGTTGTACCTCATAGGTTTTGCCGACTTCCATCTCGGCCTGCAGTGTTGAGGAATCCCACTTCCCACGCAGCATATTGTCGGTGTTTTCATACACCACGGCCTGGCCGTTCTCGTCTTTTCCGAAGATCATGTACTTGCTATCGGTCGAGGTGGTAATGCGATCCTTATCCGTGACCGTTACGGTGGCGGTGTGAGTGTTGAACGTTCCCACAAGGGGTGTCGCCACCAGAAATGCCACCCAGGCGACCATCAGAAACATCACGAAACAGATCATCCACCAACGCCATTTTCTTTTAATATTTTTCATTTTTCTTTTCCTTTCTGCTACGGACACTAATGTCCTTACCCGTTATTTCCTGCTGGTTCCGGGATATGTCTTTCTACTTTCTTAAAATCCATAAGATTGCCACCCACGGCAAAAAGAATGCGACTATAACTATTCCGTAGGCAACCCCTTGCAAAATACATAGCACCCCACTTGCTATTGCTTCAACAATTGTCATCGTTACCTCCATTTCAGCTGTACTTCTTCCAGATACGACCATTTCCACGGCTCGTCTGCGCTCACGATTCCTTGATCTTCCAGTGCAAAGCGTTCGTCGAAGTCGTGCACCGTGTGGCCATCTGCATGGAATGTAACCGGGCTGTCATTGTCCCATTTCAGCATGAGCGCCCATAGTTCCGGGTAATTCCTTCTCAGCAATCGAAGTTGCCCGACTCCCTGGTTATGGCAGAACCAGCACCCCCCCCCTGGTTGCGGTTGTGTATATTGGAGAAAGCAGATCGTTTTCCTCGCACCATTGGCGACAGTAAGGTTCATCCCATCCAGCCTCTACAAGAGGGGATCTCTTTGTTTCAGACAGAACGTGAAAACGGTTCGGCTCATCCGCGGCTATGCCAATGTATGAAACGATTCCTTTTGGGCTTAACTTGTCGGTAACTTTTAGGTGTCTGCACCATCCGCCTTTTATCAGCGGCCAGCCTTTCAGTGTTCCCTTTGCCGGTCCTCTGCAAATTGGTCGGTAAAACATTTCTTCGTAGTTCATCCGATGCCGGATGTGCTCAACCTCAATACCCCACCGCTCCTTGATGATCTTGTCCGCCTTGGCCTTAAACTCCACCATCGGCGGCAAGTCTGCTGGTATCGTGTCGGTTGCCCATACCTCGGCGTGCACTATGCTGTCAAGCGGCCATCCCAACTGTTCAATTGCTCCCAGGCAAGCAAGACTGTCTTTTCCGTAGGAAAGCGAAAGGATGTGCTTCATACCAGGCCCATTCCTTTTTTCCCATCGCAGTAGTATGTAGCCATCATGTCAGCGTGGTGAAGCAGCATGGCCAGCGGGCACTTCTTGTAAGCGCTGGCCAGTTCTCCCGCCTTGTCCGCGTCGCCATACATTCCCATGTGCCAGCGAATCGCCACCTGCTCCGCGTCGGTCAGCTTCATGTATCTCTGCGCCAGGGTCACGCTTCCGGTTCCATGGCCCAGTCCCCAGGCTTCGGTGTAATGGTATCTTCTGTTGTCGTCCAGCCAGTAGCAACCGACTTTGCACAAATCATGCAGGAGGGCCGCTGTCACGGCCTCGTTCCGACTGACTCCTTCAAACGCAGGCAGACTGCACAGATCAAGCGCGTTGAAAGCCACGTTCAGACTGTGTTGGCACAGCCCGCCGGGGTAGCTCCCATGGTACTTTGTGCTGGCAGGCGACTCAAAAAATCCGGCTTCCTCCATCCATTCCATCAGTTTTTTTGCGCCTTCGCGCTTTCCAAGGTACTCGTCCCACAGCAGCTTGTACTGGGCCTTCCTGCTCATGTCCTCAAAATTCTGCTCCATCTTGTTCCTCCCGTTCTTCCTTTCCTTCTCCCGGCCGCGGCCCCTCTCTGATTATCAGCACGACCGTGGGGTCGCTATCCTCCTGCAGCATGGCGGCATTCCGCATTCCCACATCTCTCCCGCTGCACCACGCAGCAAGCAGCCCAATGGCCGCGGCCAGCATTGCAATCACAAAATAAAGAGCGTTCATGAAGCCATCCCTTTCTATTCGTCCTCTCCGGGCATATCCAGTACCAGGCGCGCGGCATCGGTCAGGTCCTTAATTTGCCCCCGCTCAATGCCTTCGTTCAGCGCACGGTACAGCTTATCCCTGTCCAGCAGATCACGTTCTTTGGTTCCCCATACCGTGTCCGCGAGCGCCTTTGCTTCTCCCTCTGTCGGCATCAGATCGAGTTGAACGTGGCGGCATCCGAATCCGCTGTATTCTATGCTGACATTCTCGATTTTCCCCCTGAGTAGTCTTTTGGCGAGCCTGCAAAACGCCTTGAAAGCAAAGCGCCGTTCTTCCACCAGCTCCGCTTCGGTTTGCCCGTGTGCCTCACGCTCCCGCACAAGCCCTTGTTTATACCGGTCTGCCTTGTCGTGCATAGCCTGCAGCTGCGCTTCCAGTTCCTGCGCCCTTGGGCTATGCTTTCGCCGCGCCTTGCCCTTCACGGCTTCCCTGATTTTTTCGAGCACCTTTCATTCCTCCTTCGTTTTCAGCTCCGCCGCCGGGCGCGGCGGTTTCTTCCTGGGCGGTTCATCATCTGCGACGGCCAGGTCGGCCAACCCTGCCATTGCGTTGGCACATTCGGCCATTGTCATTCCAACATCCGCCATTCTCAGGCTCATGGTTGCAACCGCTTCGATGTATTTATCTTCCGGCAGTTCTTTGATGCGTTCCATCTGATCATCAAACGCAAGCTGTATGTATTCGGTTATCCACGGGAAAACCCTGGCAGCTGTAATGAGGGTGCATACCTGCCTCACCATTTCCAGGATGATTGCTTTCAGCTTGTCGATCTGGTCATACCGCCGTTCCAGCTCTCTGCCGGGTGTCTCTGTACCCCTCATTGGAGCCGGGACGACAGGCTTCCGATTTCGTCGTGCACCTGTTTCATGACTTCCTGCATGATGGCGTCCTCCATATAGCTGTTCCATCCGGCTGCCGCTGCCAGCGTTTCCACCTGGTTGTTCAGCGTATCCGTCAAGACCCCTTCAAGCGCCTTTTCCGCACGGTCGATCGCATGGAGTACCCGGCTCACCGCCCGGCAGGCCCACTTAACTGCTCCGCAGACCATATCAACGATGGACATTTCGCTTTTCACTGCTCCTTCCTTCCCGACGGTTCAGTCCCACCAGTATTCCGCCGCATACGATGCACAACCCCACACCCAGGAATACCCACATGTTTACATCCTCGCTTCATGCTTCTCCGTCATCTTCCGCAGTTTCGTCAGCCTTCTTTTTTCCCCGCTTCTTTGTTGGCTTCTCGGCCGGTTCGTCCAGCCGCTCCCATGTAAACCGGCCCTTGCCGCTGTTGCGCCACTGGCTCAGGCCGCGCAGTTTTCCGTAGTTCAGGCACTCGATCACACATTCTTCCAGGTGCGGGTCCAGGCAGGTGATCTCAAACTGCAGGGTGCTCCCCTCCGGCACCGTTTCGCTCTTTGCGATGGACACGCGCTCACCCATCGGGGTGGATGCCCGCAGAGGACGTTCGCAGGTATCCATCTTCATTCCGTGCATTTCTATGGGTATTTGCCGGGGGAAAACAAAAATCAGCCCGTCAATGGTTTTCTTGTATGCTTTGATGCAGGAACATGCCCAGCCGCCTTCATACCCGGCCTTTCCTGCTTTCGCCAGCATCTGCCAGGAGTCTTTGAGAAATCCCTTGATCTGGTAATCCCAGAAGATCGGGCGCCCGTCTGCCAGCCGGGGGAATACGGTCATTCGGTCATCTTCCACCGCCTGCACACCATGGGCCGCAATTTCTTCCTCGATCTTCACCGGGTCACTGGATTTGCTGACAATATACTCCCGCAGCAGGTTCTCTTTGGCGGGGGTTGACCCCAGCGATTCTTCAATAAATGTCAGTCTGACTTTCATGGTGGTTTCTCCTTTCGGTTTTCAAATTGCCTTCGCATAGCCAGGGCTTGCATTTCTCTTGCTTTTCCGTTCGGTTCCGATCTATTCACTGCAAATCCAATTCCATGCCAAGCAGTCTACGCCTCTCCGCTGCTAGTCAGTTCAATGCTGTGCCCTCTCTAGGTATTTCCAATCATTTCCATTCCGATTCTTTGAAACTTCCTATTCAATTCGCCGCTATTCCTTCGCACACCATATCAATGCTCAGCTTTTTCTCCGCTTATCAATCCACGCTTATCACAGCAGTTCCTATTCTGCGCTGAGGTACTCTGGTCGAAGCCTTATCTGTTCATTTTCCATCTGCTCCATATCAGCTCGGTCCAGGTCTGTTCATCTCCCCGCCCTATCTTATCGAATCCAAGCAGTTCCCTTTCTTTTCCAATTCGTTTCCTGTCAATCTATTCCCCTCCGCTGCAAGGCTTTTCTTTTCCAATGCTTCCCGGGGCAGTTCACTTCCATTGCGCGGCTGACCATAGCTTTTCCCACACACTGCTTTTCCGCTCCACTGCGCACTTACTTGTGGCAGCTGGCCCAGTGCGGCCGGTATCCTACGCCATCCCCCTGGCCACCGGGCAGCCATCGGCCGCGCACCAGCTTCCCCGCCGGGGTAATGATGTTTTCCGGTCCGTCCTGGGCTTTTTTGTAGGGCATAGCCTGGGCATCGCAGGGCATGTACTTTCCCTTTTCCGTGCGGATAAAGGTAATCGCTGCGCCGCAAATCCGGCAGTTCTTCACATCCATGATTTTCTCACCTCCTTACTCTTCTGTGCGGCACTGTTCTGCGCGAAGCCTGGCCGCCCGGATATGTTCCAGAATGGAGTTATACAGTCTGGTTCTTCCCTCCATCCTGCTGGTTGCATGAGCCATCAGGAGATTGGCCATTTGCGTTCCGTTTTCAAAGCACGGACTGGTCATGATTGTCTCCGCCTCTGCTACGATGAAATACTGTGCTTCAAAGTTTTCCTTCATCAAGCAGAGCAGGTGGTTTTCCAGAAACTCTATCTCGGGCAGAGATAAATTCACTTGGTAATCCATCAGTTCCTCCTTTTTGGGTAAAAAAAATAGACACCGGGCAGAAACCCGGCGCCTCTGCCGTCAGTTGATCTGTTCTGCAAGTGTCCTTCCTTTCTGCCGCGCCAACTGCGCGGCTTGTGCTTTCTTCACTTTTTCCATCCACCCCAGCAGGGCGTTTTCTGCCAGTGTAATTCCCACCAGCCACGCCGCCGTGTACAGCATCCCGCCGGGGGCGTTCTGTGCTCCGGCGTCCACCGCCATCACAGCCAGCAGCAAACCGCACAGTGCGGCAGCTTTCAGCGCGGCCAGTGCCGCTTCACATGCCCAACACATTGTTGCTTCCCGTCCTTTCTTCAATCCACTTTTTCAACTGCAGGGTGTACACGTCGTAGCAATCGTTCTTGATCAGTCCGTCACACCGCTGCACCACATCCCCGAACGGGTAGATTCCCTGCACAAGACCGGCGCGCAGCTTGTCCACGCTGGTTTTGAATCCGTTCTTCCGCAGGATTTTCACGGCATCGTCAACCGTGATCTGTGGTCCCAATACCTTGTCCATTGTCTTTTCCTTTCTGGTGGCGCATCCCGGAGTTGAACCGGGCGACGGTACGTTGTATCGCCTTGCCCTTGCACCATATAAAGGCCGCCGCGCTGCTTCGTGAAAAACTGTGAAGGAGAAAAATGCAAAAACAGGAGGTTTGATTATGGCTGCGCGGCGGCCATCACCCCACGGGGTCCGCGTCCTCGCGCGGGCGCGTTCCCCTTATATCCCGGCCTGGTGGGCATTTTGGGGCACCCACGCGGACGAATGTCAGGGCCGGGTCCCGCTTCACCCGCGGCGGTTCTGGCCACTCACCCAGGCCAGACAGGGAACATGGACGAGGCTCATACCCCCGAACGTTTGGGCAATCGCCTCACATTGCAGGGCCGTCCCGGTGCTTGGTTGGGGCAAGGACGGTGAGCGTTTCCACCTGTCACGCTCTATCCTGGTGTGTCCGGCTCAACCGTTCACTTCCCTGTCGAAGCAGGTTTTCTTTGGCATCCAGGTTTACCATGGAGCGAGGAAGGGGAATCGAACCCCCGCTCCCAGCTTGGAAGGCTGGTGTACTAGCCGTTATACGACCCTCGCATATGGAGCCGGCGGCGGGCCTCGAACCCGTAGCCTTCTGATTACAAATCAGCTGCACAGCCATTTGTGCTTCGCCGGCAAGGGTGCCCGGCATCCGCCGGGCGGTATATCAGGCGCCCTCGCGGGCATCTTCTTTCTGCTTCTGACGTTCCTCTGTCGCAAGTTTCACCCCTACGATTACGCCGCGAACATGCTCCTGAGCTGTCTCCGGCAGCTTTTCCAGCTGCTCCGCCATCCAGCGCGCATCCTGTTCTTTCTTGCTCATTGCTGTACTTCTCCTTTTGTTTCCTCTTTCTCTCTGTTATACTGGAATCAGTGGCCCCGTCCGGCCGCTATTTCCAATAGGAGGGAGGTGAATTTTGTGCCGTTCTATTCAGTCGATCTCACTTCACTACCGGTCGAACAGCGTATCTCCGTCTGCGAAAACATCCACCGTTATGCATGGGAATCGTTCCCGCAGTACAGTTCTTCCGGCCTTGTTGGCGTCGAGTTCCTATGGGATAAAAAAGAGGATGTTTTATCCCTTGGCATCATCCCGCCCGGCTGCCGCTGCACAAAGCTGGGCAACTAGTCGTCCTCTCTCAGGTTTTCGGTTGTAAACAGTGCGAACGGGAAATCCGGGTCATAGTCAAATGTGATTCGGATTTTCTTCTTTGGGTTGAGGTACGGTAGAAATTCTGGCAGCTCTTTCAGATTTTCCATCGCTTTTTCTCTCGGCCATAACCCGTAGCCGAACCCGTTTTCTTTCGGGCATGTTTTGCCATAGTGGGCAAATACTTCTTCCCTGTCCATGCGTACCACGCCCCTTTCTGCTGTACCTTTACATTCAAGTACATTCAAGCATTCCGTACTTTTTCAGTACCTCTACCGCAACCTTTCTGGTGTACCGCATCGTTTTCTCAACACTTCCGTCCCGACTGTAATTTCTCACAGTTGTGACTATGACCGGGTCACCTGCTACGGTCGAAAAATACACCTCAAAATCTGCCCACTTTGTGCTCCATTCCATCCACCACGACCGTTTTCGATATGCCTTTTTGAAAGTGCACTTTCCGAACGACGGCATACCTCCGGCTCCACGAATTGACACCAAAAGGTCATACAGCTTGTGTTTGGTGCAAGTCAGTTGCATCTGTTCGCACATGCTTTCCTCCGCCTTTCCGTAGTCAAATTATTTTCTCTTAATTTGTAGTCAGTTGATTTTTACAGTCTCATTATAGCGTACTTACTCCATTTTGTCAACGTATTTTTTCAAAATAATTTGACTTACTACATTTTTTGTGATATTCTATTATCAGAAAGGTGGTGAACATAATGAATGAGCGCATTAAAATCGTACGGAAGCATTTGCACCTTACGCTTGATTCCTTCAGTTCTCGCATTGGTATTACCAGTTCTGGGCTAAGCAAAATTGAGCGCGGATTGTCTGGTGCGTCTGAGCAGACAATTCTTTCTATCTGCCGTGAGTTCAACGTCAACGAAACTTGGCTTCGCACCGGCGATGGGGACATGTTCGATCAGGACCAGTCCTCCATCCTCTCCCGGCTGGCCGACGAATACAAATTGACCGCACGCGAACAGTCCGCTCTGGCTGCGTTTTTGGAATTGTCCGAATCCGACCGGGCCGCCATCATGCGGTATGTGGACAATCTTGTTGAAAAATTTTCCCCCGCTTCCGTCAGCGATACCGCCGCCGAGGCGGTGGCCGCCGCCCGCGATTACATGGATATGGTGGCCGACGAAAAAAACAACATGGACGAATCCTCTACTTCCGCCGGATAGTGCTTGATCTTGCCGCTGATCGGCATCGCCGCTCCAACTGAAAAAGCACCAGGGCTTTTGGGTCCTGGTGCTTTTCTTTATCTATTCACTTGCTACTCTACTTGCTACAACTAGCTTTCTATGATATAGTGTCTATAAAGATACTGTGTGCATCTGATGGGGCGGGTGTGCGCAGTTGTTCTATACCTGTACCATCAGCCCCGGCCGTGCGCCGGGGCTTTTGTTATTGAAAGGAGTTCCCATGAAAAAACTAGCTGTCATTATTTTTGTAATTGTGTGCTTCACTTTTGTAATGTCCCGGTGTCAACAGGCCGGCATTATTGCGCCCGCTCCAACTCCTACGCCTACTGCATCCCCAACGCCTTCTCCCACTCCAAGTCCCACCCCGTCCCCCACGCCCAGCCCTGCGCAAGTACTTGCTTCTGACATTGGTATATCTGAATCACTTGCGCAAAGCCTTATGGACGTAACTTCACAGGTTGGCATTGATGATTTGTCGGATTGTTATACCGAAGATTCCGACCTTGTGTTTATCCCCTATGAGGGCTACCGGTTTGTGGCTTTTTCTACCGATGCTTCTACTGTCAAAGATTTGTACGAGGGTGATCTTGACATATACTTGTACCGTGACAATCAGGTGGTTGCTACCTTCTCCGATCTTTTTGTGACGGATTCTCAGCGGGTAATCTTGGCCAGTTCCATCAGCCGTGATGTTCCTTCTTATCTCAAATCCCCCTCCACCGCCAGCTTCCCCGGTACTATTCTTGATCTCGACCAGTACAGCGTAACGCGGGAGGGAGATTCCTGGACCGTTACTTCCTATGTGGATTCCCAGAATTCTTTTGGTGCCACTGTCCGAACAGTTTTCACTGCCACTTATTTCTGGGATGGTGACATCAATACCTTGCCCGTTTTTTCCGGCGTTGAATTCCAGGAGTGATTTTATATGCTGTGCGTCAAGTGCAAAAAAGAAATAGACGATGGTGATCTCTACTGCCGGTACTGCGGTAAAAAGCAGACCACCACTCCACGTGCTTCCAAGAAAACCCATAACCCCAACGGCACCGGCAGCGTGTATAAGCGCGGTTCTACCTGGACGGCCAAGGTTCGGATGAAGCGCGGCGGTGTCATCGTGTCCACCGTCACCAAGGGCGGCTTTGCAACCCGTGCCGATGCTATCAACTATTTGCCCAATCTGCGCACCGGCCAGGAGGGCGGTCCGGTGACCCGCACCGTTGACCAGCTGTTCACGCTGGTGCAGGCTTCCCGCAAGTGGCAGGAAATTTCCCCTGACAAGCGCAGCCATTACCTGACGGCCTATAAACGTCTGGATTCCATCAAGGAGCGCGATGTGGCCAGCCTGCGCTATTCCGAGCTGCAGAACCTGGTGGACGGTATCGAGGGTGCCTTTTACCCAAAGCGGGACGCCAAAACCATCCTGCAGAAAATCTTTGATATGGCCGTGTTGGAGAACGTCATCGACCCCGGCCGGGAAACCATTGTTTCCCACATCGAGCTGCCCAGCAAGCCCCTCACTTCCAAGGACGCCCGCACCTGCCAGGAGATGCAGGCGATCTGGAATGACTGGCAGAACGGCCAGCCCTCCATTTCCGGGTATGCTCTTGTCATGGCCTACACCGGTATGCGCACCGGGGAACTGTTTGCACAGGATGTTTCCCGTGTTGATATTCCCGGCCGGTGCATCGTGGGCGGTATCAAAACCGCTGCCGGCCGTGACCGGGAAATCCCCATCGCCGAGCCGATAGTACCCGTGCTGCAGGCGCTTTTGCCCCGCGCCCGGTATGGCCTGGTAGACCGGGACGAGAACGCCTACTATTCCGAGTGGAAAAACATGGTGCAGCGCGCCGGCATTCGCCCCCTTGGCAGCTACTGCCAGCGGCACACCTGCTACACCCGCCTGCATGAGATTGTGCCCGCCGTCAGCGATGTTACGATCAACGCCATCATAGGCCATTCCAACAGCCGCGGCAAATCTTCCCTGGGCGATACCTACGCCCACATCTCCCTTGCCGCCAAATTGGAGGCCGTTAACCAGATGAAGATGGTTTGATCTCTAACTCCGCCAAATCAAAGCCTTGCAGGTGTCAACCTGGTGTCAACCCATGCAATGCTATATTACGGTATATCGTTTATTATCCGCATCAGTTTTGCCCCTGCTAAGGGCGTAGGGTCCGAAAGGGCCGCGAGAGTTCAAATCTCTCTTACTCCGCCAACAAAACCCGCGATCATCCTAGGATGGATCGCGGGTTTTGTATTTTCAGATTTATTACATTTAACAAACCGTCCCCCTGCCCGGGCTGTGGCAGGGGGACGGTTTGTTTTTGCAGTTTACAGATTTTCCGGTTCCAGCGCCTCTTCTGCCGGCAGCAGAATATCACTGGCCACCGGCGTCAGGAAGCGGCTGCGGAAAGAAGGCAGGTCCGGGCATTGGGGCAGCAGATGCATCGTCTTGGTCACCACAGCCTCCAGCGTCATGTCATAGGCTTCAATGACCCCGTTCTGCTTGATCTGGTGCCCCACCTGGTACACGCTCATGTCGCTGCCCTCGTAGATAACCTGGGTGGTCATGATGACCACTTTGCCCGCCTGGATCCAGGCCTGTACTTCCCGGGCAAAATCTGCCGTGGCATAGTAGGGCACGCCACCCACGCCGAATCCCTCCACAATCAGGGCATGGTAAACAGGGCGCAGCAACCGCAACACATCGGGGCGGATACCGGGAATCAGTTTGAGCACAAAGACGGAAGGGTCCAGTGCCAGGCTGGCCTTGGGCTTCCCCAGCCCTGCCGGCATGGGTAGCACCGGATACACTTTCCGGTCCCGGATTTTGGCCACCTCCGGATATCCGATACTGGAAAATGCATGGTAGCTTTTGGTGCGCAGTTTCTTGGCGCGGGTTCCCAGCATAGCCTGGCCGTCAAAAACGATGGTCACCCCCCAGGCGCAGGCAGACGACGCATACAGGAAGGCATCCAGCAGGTTGCGCCGGCCATCGGTTTCCCGCTCGCCGATGGAGTTCTGCGCACCGGTCAGCACGATGGGCTTGCGGGAATCGGGCAGCATGTAACTGAGTGCCGCCGCCGTGTAAGCCATCGTGTCGGTACCGTGGGTGATGACAAACCCGTCAAATTCGTCATAGGACGCCAGGATGGCCCCTGCAATCAGTTTCCAGTGATCGGGGTGTACATTGGTGCTGTCCAGCTGGAACAGCTGCCGGGTTTCCACCTGACAGATTTCCCGGATTTCCGGCACCGTGCGCAGCAGTTCCCGGGAAGTCAGCTGCGGGACTTTACCTTCGGCCGTCTTCAGCGTTGCAATGGTACCGCCGGTGGCCAACATCAGAATCTTTTTCACGAAACCTTCTCCTTTTCCTTGCCCGGCATTACCGCACAGACTTTTTTCATCTTACCACAAAAGTTCTGCCTTGTACACAGCAAAAAATCCCTGCCCGCACAAGCGGGCAGGGATTGAAATCAATAGCTGGTCAGGGTGGTGCCGGGGAAATAATGCAGCAGAATGTCCTGGTAGCTCCAACCGTTCTGTGCATAGCCCACGGCGCCCCACTGGCTCATACCACAGCCATGGCCGTAACCGTACACATCAAAGATAAAGCAATCCAGGTTGCTGTCGTAGGTAAAGGTGAAGCACTGACTGCGCAGGCTTCGGCCGTCCACGCTCTGCCGTGCCAGCAGATTCTCGCGGAACCAGCGGCCGCTGACGGAAATGCTGTTGCCATCCGGACCAATCTGGATCTTGGAGACCCAACCATACTGGTTGGTGGAAAGGATTTTGAACCAGTTGTTGGGATCCACGTCGGTAAGATCAATTTCCAGTTCCGACTTGATACGCTCCAGCAAGGTCTGCCGGGCAAAGCGGGCCGTACCGCTGCTGTTGCCGTTAGTGTTCCAGTTGGTGGCAACCGACTGGTCATAGGGGCTGTCCACCGCCTGCAGCCAGGCGATATCGTTGCCCCAGACGTCTGCCGCCGAGGCCGTGCCGGTGCTGGCCGACGCAAAGTATGGGGTGAAGCAGACCTGGCCGTTGTAGGTAACCAGCACGCGGGCCACTTCCTGGGCGGCCGCCAGGGCTGCAGCCCCCGGCGTGGTGCCGGAAACCGCCGGATACCCCGACTGGCTGAGAATCCAGCAATGGGTGGCCACGCACTGGGCCTTGTATGCCTCCGCCGGGGCGTTGGAGCCCAGCTCATTCTGGGCCACCATAGCCAGACACTGGACGAGATCCATGGTCTGGGCCGTACCGTTCATCGTAACGTTGATGGTCTCGGCGCCCGAAGAACTTTCCCCGCCGGAAGAACCGCTGTCGGTGGATTCGGAGGACGGTGCCTCACTGGTGCTGTCCGAGGCGGGGGTCTCGGTCTGGGCCGGTGCGTCGGTGGGAGCCGGCGTTTCGGTGGGTACCGGCGTGGGGGCCGGCGTCGCCGTCACCTGTTCCACCGTCACGGTCTGCTGGGGCAGGGAGCCCTCGGCGCCCTGGTTCAGATCCGACTCGGTCTCACTGCCGGAGCCCGCCACATCGGTCAGGCCGGCCAGCAGCTTGTCCGCCCCTGCAATCAGGGCGTCGGTCTGGGCCTGCATATCGGCGATCTGGGCGCTGTTTCCGGCGGAGTCCTGGGTCTCTTCGGTTTCCTGGGTGTTGTTGCGCTTGGCCGCGCTGGCGGCGGCACTCTGCTGGGCATAACGGTCCACACTGGCGCTGAGCAGACTGCTGATGGTGGGCATGGGCTGATTCTTGCGCTGATACTGCAGCGCCGTCAGCAGCGGCTCCTCGGTGGCCGTGATGGAAGCGCCGTCCAGCGCGGCGGTTTCCTCCTCCTCAATCAGACGGCCGGTCACGCAGAGCAGAACGCCGTCCTCATCGGAATGGCTGGTCACCGTGAGGAAATGGGAACGGTCCCCCACTTCCACATCGGTCTGCCACAGGCTGCGGGCCTGGATGCCGGCCACAAAGGAGAGATAATCGTAATAGTTGGAAAGATCGGTGCTGCCGTACAGATCAAAGGCGCCCTCCCCTTCCTCGGCGGGGTCCAGATAATACACGGCCAGGACCTTGAAGCGGTAGGTGCCGCTTGCCAGGTAAAGGGTAAAGCCGCTGTTATCCCGGATGACGTCCTCCTGCGCCAGGGAAGCGTAGGTGTTCCCCGTGCATTCCAGCACGGTATTGCCCGGGGAGGTCAGATCCAGGGCGCTGGCCGTGGCAAAGCGGACGATGGACTTCTGGGTTCCGTCGCTGGCGGTATCGGGTTCCGTGCCCGCGGCATACACCAGCGTACCATCCAAACCGGGCCAGCCCAGGTAGCCGGTAGCGCCGGGGCGCTTTTCCAGCGCGTTGGTCAGGTAGGACTGGGCTGTCTCGTCATAGGCGGTGGTACCGTAGTTTTTGGCTGCCGGACGGGTGCCTAGATCGTTGCGGAAGAACCACCACAGGCCCACCAGACCGGCCAGCACCAGCAGCACCACAAACACCAGCACCATGGTGACGGTGCGCCTGCGGCGGCGCTCGGTGCGTTCAATCATGGCCAGGCTGCGGTTGCGGATGCTGGCTGCCTCGCCGGAAACAGGGCGATCCCGCCGCGGGACCGAGGCGGCCGGTTTTCTCTGGCGGCGCTCGGCCTTGGCCTGGGCAGCCGCCAACTCGGCCTCGTCCTCCTCCGAGAAGAGCCGGGTTGCCGCACGGGTAAAGTCTTCGGCGGTGGTGGTACGCCCGGCCGCCGCGTCGGCATCGTCCGCTGCCTGGGCAGCCGCCAGCGCTTCGGGATCAATCTCGGCGGAGAAATCCGGAATTTCCTCGTCCAGAATGGAGGGAGCCGGTTCCTTGCGCCCGGTGAGGGAAATGTCGTATGCATCCTCCGGGGTCTCGGTCTCCGGCTGGGACGGCATGGCCGCAGACCGGCGCCGACGGGAGGCACCGGCCGCCTGGGGGCCTGCTGTTTCGATGTTCAAGGGGTCCGTATTGGGTTGCGGCTGCTGTACCAGATCAGTTTCGAACTGAATGGTGCCCACCGGAGCCGTCCCGGTCGCAGCCGCCTGCCGGACCGCTCCGGTGTGCAGTGTGCGGGTATGGGAGGGTTGCTGCGGTTCGGGGGGCATCTCCGGTTCGGCGGTATCGAAATCCATCATCGGCTCAAAATCCGCCGTGTGGTCCGCCTCCTGGGTGGCCGGGGTACGGCGCCGCAGCGAGAACCGCACCGTGTTGCCCCGTTCCCGCCCGGCTTCCGACACCAGGAGCAGCGGACGCTCCTTGCCGGGGCGGAAGGTGATGCAGGAATCGGTGAGGCGCAGCCCCTGCAGCCGCCGGCGCAGCAGGTCCAGAATCTGGTTGCCGATGGCGGCATCGCTCAGTTCGGGCGGCAGCGCACAGGCCGCCGCTCCATGGCGGTCGCAGACCAGCACAAAGGGACATTGCCCCACGGTGGCCGGCATGTAGGCCACCGCGAAATCTGCACCGGTGACCTGCATGGCCGAAACAGCCCGGGCTGCGGCCGCCTGGACCACATCGCCGGGAAATTTTTTGAGGATCTGAGGCGGCACCTTGATCTGCCGCTCCCGCTTGGGGTCTGCGTAGCTTTCGGTGCCAAAGTCAAACACCGCCTCGCTGTGCGGCAGCGGTTGCAGCAGGTTGCCCACCAGGCGGCCGGTGGTTTCGTCCACCGCCACCAGCAGTTTGCGCTTGTGCAGCAACAGGTCCAGCGTGGCCTGGGCCAGGCTGGTTTCGCCGGTGGCAAAAACATCATCGCCGAATTTGGCATTCAGCTTTTGTACCCACTTGTCGCAATACTGCTCGGCCATGGCACGGTTGGGCGCGCTGACCTGCACGCAGACGGCAAATTCGCCGTCCCGTTCCAACAAGCGTAAACCGGGGCAGCCGTCGTCCCGGGCCTGCCGCAGCACCGCCGAAACTTCGGCCGCGGTGGGTCCGAAAACCCGCAAAATTTTGAGTTGTGTGTTGACCATGGTGTGCCTTTCTATAGGAATGGAAGGGGGTCTGTCAGATGGCCAGTGTATCGGCCGGGTCGTCCGGCGTGACTGCCATACCGTCCGGCACCGGCAGCCCCAGTGCCATCCGCCGCAGCAGATCCAGAGCATACAAGGTGGCCCGGGTACGGATGATCCCCCGGTCATGGTAACCGCCCAGCGTCAGCCGCAGCAGCCACCCCCGGTTGGTCCGGGCGTCGGCGCCGGCCAGGTAGACGGTTCCCACCGGCTTGTCCGGCAAAGCGCCGCCGGGGCCGGCAATGCCGGTAATACCCACAGCCAGCTCGGCCCCCGAAGCACGGGCGGCTCCAAAGGCCATGGCCACCGCCACCGGACCGGATACCACATTGTACCGTTGGATGAGGGCGGCATCCACCCCCAGCAGTCTTTGCTTGGCTTCCTCGGCGTAGGTGACAAAACCGTAGCCGAACACCGCGCTGGACCCCGGTACGTTGGTGATCCGTTCGGCGATCATGCCGCCGGTGCAGCTTTCCGCCGTGGCGGCATGCAGGCCTTTTTCCTGCAACACCCGTACCACCGTGTATTCCAGGGCGGGCACGTCCACATCGTAGGCGGCATCGCCCAGAATGGCACGGAACTTGTCCAGGTAGGCATTGCAGGCGGCTTCGGCGGCTTCGGGGGTGGCTTCCCGGGCCGTGACCCGGATCTCGCTTTCCCCCGTCTTGCAGTAGATGGCTGCCGTGGGATTGGTGCTCTCAAACAGCGGCGCCACTTTGCTGGCAATGCTGCTCTCGCCCCCCAGTACCCGCAGGGTACGGGAATGGATGGTGCAGTTCTGGCGTTTTTGCAGGGCCGGGCGGACCTGCTCGGTCCACATGGCCTTCATTTCCCGGGGGACACCGGGCATCAGTACGGCACAATGCCCCTGGCTGTCCTCAAACCAGGCGCCGGGGGCCGTGCCGTGATCGTTGATAATCTTATGGCCACGGGTAGGTACCATGGCCTGTTTGCGGTTGTTGGGCGTGGGGTTGCGGTGGGTGCGGGCAAAAAATGCCACGATCTTATCCCATTCCGCCTGGTCAAACTGCAGGGTATCCTCAAAAGCAGCGGCCACCGTTTCCTTGGTAAGGTCATCCTCGGTGGGGCCCAGCCCGCCCGAAAAAACCAGCAGGTCGCTGCGGCTGCGGGCCTGCAGCACCAGTTCTTTCAGGCGCTGGGGGTTGTCCCCGATGACATGTTCATGCAGTACGCTGATGCCCAGCTCGGCCAGTTCCCGGCTGAGAAACTGGGCGTTGGTGTTGAGGATATCCCCCAGCAGCAGTTCCGTTCCCACGCAAATAATTTCTGCGGTCACAGCAAATCGTCCTCTCCCATCCGAATGGCAATCTTCTCCACGCCGTCCGCCGCTTCGGTCTCCAACGCGGCCAGGTCCGGCATGGCGGCCTCCGCCGCCAGAATTTCTTCCAGCGTGGGGTTGGTCTTGGGATGGGGCGGGGTGAAGATGGTGCAGCAATCCTCGTAGGGTTCGATGGAGGTATCGAAGGTGCCGATCTTGCGGGACAGCCCGATGATCTCGGTCTTGTCCATGCCGATGCAGGGGCGCAGCACCGGCAGATCCTGGGCCTGGTCTGTACAGACCAGAGCCGCCATGGTCTGGCTGGCCACCTGGGCCAGGCTTTCGCCGGTGATCAGAGCCTGCAGTTCCAGCTTTTTGGCCACCTGATTGGCAATGCGCAGCATGCTGCGCCGCATGAGCACCGTAAACAATACATCGGGCGCGTGGTCCCGGATGTATTCCTGGGGCTTGGTGTAGGGTACCACAAACAGGGTGCAGTTTCCGGTGTATTCCACCAGCTCCTTGGCCAGCTTCTGCACCTTGAGTTTGGCGCGCAAACTGGTGTAGGGCGGGCTGGCGAAATGGATATGATGCAGCGCCAGACCGCGGCGCGCCATACACCAGGCAGCCACGGGGCTGTCGATGCCGCCGGACAACAGGTTCAGTGCCCGGCCGCTGGTGCCCACCGGCAGGCCGCCGGCAGCATCCACCTTGGGGCCGTGGACATACGCCGCGTGGTCCCGGATTTCCACCATGATTTCCAGCTGGGGATGGTGTACGTCCACCCGCAGGTGGTGGTGCTTGTCCAGCAGGTAGGCCCCCAGCTCCCGGCAGATTTCCGGGCTCTTCATGGGGTAGGATTTATCGGCGCGCTTGGCCTCCACCTTGAAGGTGCGCAGGCCCCGCAGGGTCTGCCCCAGATAGGCCTCGGCGGTTTCGCAGATGGCAGCGAAGTCCTTGTCGCATTCCACGGCGCGGCTCATCTTGACGATGCCGAACACCCGGGAGATCCGGCGGAAGGCCTCCTCCATATCCAGATTGTCTTCCATCGGTTCGATAAAAACCGTGCTCTGGGCCTGATATACTTTGAACTTGCCCAGCGGTTCCAGACGCCAGCGGATGATCTTGGCAAGACGGGCTTCGAACTTGCCGCGGTTCAGGCCTTTCAGGGTCATTTCGCCCTGGTAGGCCAGGATGGTTTCTTTCATAGGATATGCCTTTCGTTTCAGATATGCTGCAGACTCTGCAGGCCGTTGTACAGCCCGTCCAACAGGGCGTCCACGTCCTCGGGGGTGTTTTCAGCGCAGAAGCTGACCCGCAGCGCCGTGTGGATGGTCCGCTCGTCGCAGCCCATGGCCTCCAGCGTATGGCTGGGTTCGCCCTTGTCACAGGCGCTGCCGCCCGACACCAGCACCCCGCGGGTGTTGAGATAGTTGATGAAGGTCTGGCTGTTGATGCAGCCGGTGGAGAAATTCACCACTTCGGGCACGGCGTCCTCCGGCGAATTGATGGTGATGCCGGGCAGCTTGGCCAGTCCCGCCCGCAAACGGCGGTTGAGCTCCTCGATGTGGGTTTCCCGGCTGCGCATACCCTGGTATCCTTTGGCCGCCGCCAGGCCCAGCCCCACAATGTAGGGCGTATTCTCGGTGCCGGGACGCAGGCCCCGCTCCTGGTGACCGCCACGGTAGGGCGGGCGAAGCGTCTGCCGCTGGCTGTCCCGGATAAACAGTGCGCCGATCCCCTTGGGGGCATGGATCTTATGCCCCGACACGGCCAGCGTATCCACCCCGGCCCACTTCTGCAGGTCGATGGGAATGCGCAGCCACGCCTGCACCGCGTCCACATGGAAATGGGTGCGGTTGTTGCGCGCCTTGATGCCGGCCGCCAGCGCCGCAATGTCCTGCACGGCGCCGGTTTCGTTATTGACCGCCATGCAGGAAGCCAGCACGGTGTTTTTATCCACCGCCGCCAGGAACTTTTCCACGCTGAGGTGCCCGTCCGCTTCGGGCAGAATTTCCACCACGGTGAAGCCTTCGTTTTCCAGTGCGCGGGCCGCAAGCTGCACACTGGGATGCTCAAAGCCGGAGACCACCACCTTGTTGCCCCAATGCCGCCGGGGCATGGCGGCGCCCCACACCGCCATGTTGTTGCCCTCGGTACCGCAGGCGGTGAAGTACACCTCATCACTGCGGCAGTGCAACGTTTTGGCAATGCGGGCCCGTGCATTTTCGATGCCGTCCTGGGCGGCTACCGCCGGGTCATACAGGCTGCTGGGATTGGCCCACAGCTCCACCAGGGCATCGTGGATGACCTCGGTAACGGCCGGGTCGATGCGGGTGGTGGCGGCGTTGTCCAAATAATGAAGTTGGGGATCGGAAAGCATACTGATTCCTCACATTTTTGCACAAAATTATACAGGATAAATTATACACGCCCGGAGCCGGAAAAACAACAGCCCCCACAAATTTTTTTCCGCATTTTGGCACAAAAAATGCGGGGCAGCCCAAACTGTCCCGCAAAGGCGAGCTTGTTTATTCGCCGAAATCCTCGGCGGCTTTTTTCATCATGGCCCGGATGGGCAGGTTGTAGGGGCAACGGGTCTCGCAGACGCCGCACTGTACACAGGCCCCCGCCTTAACCGGCAGCGTGGCATACCGTTCCCGGCCCCATCCCTGCAGGCCGTAGCGGTTCAGGTACCCCTGAAACAGGAAGACGCTGGGAATCTGGATGCCCACCGTGCAGGGTGCACAGTAATTGCAACGGCGGCAGAACTGGGTGCCCAACTCGTCCCGCACCTTCTGGCAGGCAGCTTCCTCCTCTGCCGTCAGAGGGGCGATATTCTCCGCACCTTTGACGTTGCCTTCCAGTTCCTCCGGGGCTGCCATGCCCGGGATGGCCACCGTCACGTCGGGATTGGACAGCACATATCGGAGGGCCAGCCGGCCATCCTCAATGGCGCCGCCCGCCAGGGGTTTCATGTCGATGAATCCCTTGCCGGCCTCGGCACACCGACGGATGAGTTCCGCTCCCTGTTGTTCCACAATGTTATAGGGGAACATGATGGTCTCAATCTCGGGGATTTCCAGCGCCGCCTCAAACACGGCGGCCAGATGCGCGGTCAGGCCGATGTGCCCCACCACGCCTTTGGCCTTGGCTTCCCGCAAGGCCTCCAGGGAACCGCCGGGTGCCAGGATCTTTTTCAGGTCTTCCAGGCTGGGGTTGTGGAACTGGTACAGCTCGATATGGTCGGTACGCAGGTTTTCCAGGCTCCTCGCCAGCTCGGATTCCATCTCCTCCCGGGTCAGCGCCCGGCACTTGGTGGCCAGAACAAAGGCATCCCGCAGCCCCAGCTCCTCCAGCGACTGCCCGATCCATGCCTCGCTGACCGTGTAGGCACGGGCCGTGTCAATGTAGTTGATGCCCGCCTCGTGGGCGGCCTTGAGCAGTTCCCGAGTGCCGGGCTGGTCGATGCGCTGGATGGGAATACCGCCGAACCCCAGGCGGGAAATCCGCAGGCCGGTCTGACCCAATTGTACATATTGCATACCGCTTCGCCTCGCTTTGCAATTTTTTGACTTTCCCTTTGTATTATAGCAAATCCTGCAGGGATTTCCAGCCCCCTGCCCTACCTTTTGATTGACAAAACGCACCCGGTGCGCTACCATTACATTAATACTTTTCAGGCTGACTCACAGAGGGGGAAAACTACCATGAAATATGGGTTTATCGGTTGCGGCAACATGGGTGGCGCCGTGGCACGCGCCGTCTGCAAGGGTGCCGGTGCCGGGGATGTGCTGCTGGCCAACCGCACACCCGCCAAAGCCCAGGCACTGGCCGACGAACTGGGCTGCGCCTGCGGCACCAATGAACAGGTGGCCAGCATCTGCGATTTCATCTTCCTGGGCGTAAAGCCCCAGATGATGGAAGACATGCTGGATGAACTGGCCCCTGTGCTGGAAGGCCGTTCCGAGAGCCGGCCCTTTGTGCTGGTGAGCATGGCGGCAGGCCTTTCCATGCACCAGATCCGCCAGATGGCGGGCAGCGGTTACCCCATCATCCGGATGATGCCCAACACCCCGGTGGCCCTTGGGGACGGCATGATCCAATACTGCTACGACGACGTGGAGCCTGAGCAACTGCAAGAGTGGCTGAGCGCCATGGCCCCCGCCGGGTGTCTGGACGAGGTGCCTGAAAACCTCATCGATGCTGCCAGCGCCGTGTCCGGCTGCGGCCCCGCCTGGGTCTATCAGTTCATTGAAGCGCTGGCCGACGGCGGTGTGGCCGCCGGGCTGCCCCGCACCAAGGCCCAGGAATACGCCGCCCAGACGGTGCTGGGCAGTGCCCGCATGGTACTGGAAAGCGGGCAGCATCCCGGCGCCCTGAAAGATGCCGTGTGCAGCCCCGGTGGCTCTACCATCCAGGGGGTCCGGCTGCTGGAGCAGCGGGCTTTCCGCGGTGCCGTCACCGACGCTGTGCTGGCCGCCTACGAAAAAACAAAGGAATTGGGGAAGTAAACTATGCGGATCGTTGTAAAGGTGGGCACCAGCACCATCGCCCACCCGGGCGGACGGTTGAACATCCGTCACACCGAGGACCTGGTCAAGGTGTGGAGCGACATCAAAAACGCCGGCCATGAACTGATCGTGGTATCCTCGGCGGCCACCGGCCTGGGTGTGGGCAAGCTGCAGATCCAGCGTCCCCAGGACATCACCACCAAACAGGCCGCCGCCGCAGTGGGCCAGTGTGAGCTGATGTACACCTACGACCGGCTGTTCAGTCAGTACAACCATACCGTCGCCCAGATGCTGCTGACCTGGGAGGACTTTGACCACGAAAACCGGCTGCGCAACCTGTGCAGCACGCTGGAACGGCTGCTGCAGTTGGGCGCCATTCCCATTATCAACGAAAACGATCCCGTCGCCATCGAGGAATACTCCCTGGGCGACAACGATACCCTGGCCGCCCTGGTTGCCCAGTGCATCCACGCCGACCTGGTCATTCTGCTGTCCGACATCGACGGGCTGTACACCGCCGATCCCCACAGCGATCCCAACGCCCGGCTCATTCCTGTGGTGGAACAGATCACCCCGGAAATCGAGCGGCTGGCCGGCGGTGCCGGTTCGGCGCTGGGCACCGGCGGCATGCTGACCAAAGTGGTGGCTGCCAAGCGTGCCACCGCCGCCGGGGTGGATATGATCATCGCCAACGGAGCCCACGCGGATATTCTGTACGATATTCTGGAGGGCAAGCCCGTCGGCACCAAGTTCATCGGCAAGAAGGAGGTTCTGTCATGACCACCCGTGAGATTCTGGAGCTGGCACAGGGAGCCCGCACATCGGTGGCGCTGGCCGACACCCACGCCAAAAACGAGGCCCTGGAAGCCATGGCCGTCGCCCTGATCGCCGCCCAGGAGGAGATCCTGGCCGCCAACCGACAGGATGTGGAAGCCGCACGGGGCCGCGTGAGTGACGTCATGCTGGACCGCCTGGCCCTGACCCCCAGCCGTTTGACCGATATGGCCAAAGGCATGCGGGAAGTGGCTGCCCTGCCGGACCCGGTGGGTGCCGTACTGCGCAAGATTGTGCGCCCCAACGGGCTGGTCATTGAAAAGACCGCCGTGCCCATGGGCGTCATTGCCATCATCTATGAGAGCCGCCCCAATGTCACCAGCGACGCAGCCGCCCTGGCCCTCAAGGCGGGCAGCGCCTGTGTGCTGCGCTGCGGCCGGGATGCCTGGGCCAGTTGCCACGCCATTGTGGAGGCTCTGCGGGCCGGACTGCGCAAAGTGCACCTGCCCGAATGTGCCATCAGTTTAATTGAGGATACCAGCCACGCCAGCGCCAACGAACTGATGACGGCGGACGGCTTGGTGGATCTGCTGATCCCCCGGGGCGGTGCCGGTCTGATCCGCGCCTGTGTGGAGAATGCCACCGTTCCCTGCATCCAGACCGGCACCGGCATCTGCCACGTCTATGTGGATGCGGCAGCCGACCTGGACATGGCGCTCCGCATTGTGGAGAACGCCAAAACCAGCCGTCCCAGCGTGTGCAACGCCGAGGAGACCCTGCTGGTCCACCGGGATGTAGCCGCCCGGTTCCTGCCCATGCTGAAAAAGTGCCTGGTGGAGGACCGTGCCGCCGCCGGGTTGACCCCGGTGGAATTGCATCTGGATCCGGCGGCGGCAGCCATCATTGACGGCGTACCGGCCGCCCCCGAAGATTTTGACACCGAATATCTGGACTACAAACTCAGTGTGGCGGTGGTTTCCTCCCTGGAGGATGCGCTGGACCATATCGCCCGCCACTCCACCCATCACAGCGAGGCCATCGTCACCACCGACAAGGTGGCCGCGCACCGTTTTGCCGCCTGTGTGGACAGCGCTGCCGTTTATATCAACGCCAGCACCCGCTTCACCGACGGCGGGGAGTTCGGTCTGGGCTGCGAAATGGGCATCAGCACCCAGAAGCTGCATGCCCGCGGCCCCATGGGATTGGCCGAGCTTTGCACCTACAAATACATCATTCACGGCAACGGACAGGTCCGGGGCGGTGCTGCCTCGATGCTGCAGACGCCCTGCCACTGATCTTTTTACCGTAAAAAACCGGGACGACCACAAGGCCGTCCCGGTTTTATTGTTACTTTTGCGTTTTTTCCAGGCAGCAGAACCCACTGCGCAGTTTGGCTTCGCACCAGCCGGAAAACCGTCGCACGCCGATCCGCGCAAACAGGGCCGCCCGCAGGCCGTCCAGCAGCGTACAGATCAGATAAATGCCCAGCGCTGTCAACAAAACCGCCAGTACCAGAACCGGTCCCGGCAACAGTGCATAGAAGGCAAACCGATCTTCCATCAGAAGGTCGCTGATCAGCGGGTGGTTGTGAATGAGATAAACGCCGAAAGCCAGCGGTGAGATGCGGCACACCAGCTGGGTCACCCCGTGGGAAAGTGACAATCCCCGGAAGAAGAGCAGCAATCCCACCGCCGCCAGCAGCACCGTGGGGGAAAGATAGTTCAACCAGCTGATCTGCGCGCCGAAAAAGCGCTCTCCGATCCAGGCATACAACGACACCCGACGGGTCAGGATATCCCGTCCCATCTGTAAGGCATAGCTGAGCAGGGAGAACCCCGCATATACCGCCAGAGCCCTTCGGCCCCGCAGCCAGGCCAGGGCGTTATACTGCCGGATATAGCCGCCCAAGAGATAGAGGATGGCCAGCCACCAGACGGTATATCCATTGTCCAGGGAGAAACGATCGTGCCGCGTAAGGGTGGGAAATACCGAAAACACCACCACCAGCAGAAACAGTATGCGGCGCAGCTGCTGTCGCGGCATGGTGCGTACCAGGTGGTTGAGCAACGGAATCAGAAAAAACAATCCGAAGTAAGCGGTAAAATACCAGTAATCCACATACTGGTAGGTCACCGGCATGGCCGCATGGAGCAGATCGGTCAGACCGACGGTGCCAGGCAACAATATGCCGCAGAGCGCCGTGAGCCCCACACTGTAAAAGGCCACCTGCAGCCACAAAGCAATCAGATTGGCCGGACGCCATCGCGCCGCCACGCCCACATAGCCGGAAATCAATCCATAGCAGTTCACCGCACAGTAGGCAAAGGCTTCCGGCAGGTATGCCCAGTACACCGTATGATCCTGCGCAGCCTCCAGGATGCCCCCGTGCCCCTCGGTATGCAGAACGACCACCAGCAACATACTGACGATGCGCAGCAGGTCGATCCCATAATTGCGTTTTTGCGGCATAGCACTGCCTCCTGTGGAAGATTTTGTAAAAAAGGCGGCGGCCCCTGTTTGCGGGCCGCCGCCTCAACGTTTGGATATCAGCCGATGTTCATATCCACCGCCGTGGAAATGCCATTGACACGGCCGGAACCGGTATATTGCCAGATGTTGTACTTGTAGCTGAAGCTGAGGGTATCGCGATACTGGGCGATCCAGATGTTGTACTTGCTGATGTTGGCAAAGTTCAGCGCGTTGTAGAACCAGCTGGCGTAGGAGTACACACCGGCACGGTATCCGGCATTGCGGATGGTCTCGCAGAAAGCCACCGCACAGGCCGTGCGCTCGGCGGCACTGATGCTGTTGGCACGGCCGCCGGCCACCGACTCGGTATCATAGTAGACGCCCAGCGGCAGCGAATAACCGCTGACCAGGCTCAGCACCATGCTGGCTTCCTCCACCGCCTCGGCCTCGTTAATGGCCTGGCTGTAGAAGTAAACGCCCACCTTGAGACCCGCATTGATGGCTCCCTGGATGTTGCGCCGATAGGTGGAATCCTCCACCAGAGCGCCCGTGCCGTAACCGCGGTATCCGCAGCGGATGATGGCGAAGGTGATGCCGTCCGCTTTAACGGCGTTCCAGTCGATGGTTCCCTGGAACTTGGACACGTCAATGCCGCGGGAAGTGCGGTTGAGCGCGCCGTCGGCACCGAAGGTGTACACATCGCCCTGGATGACCTGGTTGCCGGTGACCGGCTCATGGGTGGCGGGATCGTAGTAATATGTAGCCCCGTCAATTTCCTGCCAGCCGGTGTAGACATATTCGGTCTTTTCGCTGGAGGTCACATCAAACCCGTACCCCTCCAGCGCGCTGGCCTCGATTTTCTCCGGGAAGGAGGCGGTGGGGTCGTTGGGCGTCGGCGCCGGCGTCACCACCGGGGTGGGGGTCGGCGTCTGGGTGGGTACCGGGGTGGGGGTCGGCGTCTGGGTGGGTACCGGCGTAGGGGTCACCTCCGGTGTCGGCACCGGGGTGGGCGTGGGGGTCGGTGCCTGGGTGGGCACCGGAGTGGGGGTCACTTCCGGCGTCGGGGCAGGGGTAGGCGTTGCTTCCGGCGTAGGAACCGGGGTGGGTTCCTGCGTGGGTGCCGGAGTGGCCGTTTGCTCCGCCGTAGGCGCGGGCGTCGTCGTTTCGCTGCCACTTTCTGCCGGTGCCGGGGAAGCTGTTTCTTCCAGCATCACCACTTCCGGATTGGCATCGGTGCGGTGGGCCATGCTCATGGTCCGCCCGGTGCTGCCCAGATTGACAATGGAATCCGCCGCACCGGGCAGCCAGACGGACATGGCGCTGTTGGGGGCATAGCTGCTGTCCCGCTTGGCGCCGATCAGTTCCTGGGTGCCATCCTTATAGACCGGCAGGTAGGCGGTTTCGGTACCGTCTTTCAGCAACAGATGACCGCTGCTGCTCAGCTTGGCCGTGTAGGTGGTGGTCTTGCCCGTTTCCTGCTTGTCGCTCTCGGCGTACTGGACCGTATCCGTCACTTCTTCAGCGATGGGGGCGGCACCGGCCGTGTTGACCGCAGAATCCTCGGCGCTCTCGTTGACCTCGCTGGCCTGGACAATCTTTTCCTTGACGGCTTCCACGTCCGCTTTATACACAACTTTTTCCTGTACCGTCACGGTGGTGCTCTCCGGCACCAGATACCCCTCGATGGGCTGTACCGTTACCGTGTACTCGCCGGGGTCCACATCCTCCGCCAGGGCGGTACCGGTCTCGGTATCCAGCGCATAGTCGGTGGTCTGCCCTTCCCCATCGGTCAGCGTGATGGTGGCTTCCACGCCCAGCAGAGGCACTTTATCGGAAGTCTCCTCTCCCTGATCGTCCTGGGGCGTGGGTTCCGGGGTGGCGGCGCTTTCTTCCGTCTGTTCCGCCAGCGTATAGAGCTGCACACCCACATCCTGCTGGACCACACTCACGTCGGCCAACAGTTCCTTGGCCGGTTCGGGAGTCGGTTCCGGAGTGGGCGTCGGCGTAACCACCGGCGCGGGCGTGGGTTCCGGGGCGGGTTCCGGCGCAGCCATCGGGGTGAAGGAGGCCGCAAACACTCCCAATCCGATACTGGCCGTCAAGACCGCCGCAGAACCACCCGCAACCAATTTGTACAAAGGCAGCCGCGCAAAGGCGTTGCCGGAAAAATACTTCATGGGATTGCGCTTGTTGAACATCCTTACCTCACCATTTCACTCAGAAAAAACAGACGCTATAACACTATGTATAGAATCATAGCACGAATGACTCTGCCACCGCAAGTGGGGAACCCGCCAAAAAAGCAGGTTTTTCCTGTAAATTTTTAACAATTTTTTCACGCGCTTACAGCACACTTCCACCAAAAGCAAACCGTTTTCTTCCATTTTTTCTGCCATCTGGTGGTTCTTGCAAAGTGCTCCCCCATCCCTTGTGGCACCGTCAGCACCGGCATTTTTTTCAGTCTTCCACCTTCTGTACCTTATTATATATAGGGAAGCAGACAAAAAAAACACGACCCGATTGCCGCATTTTTGCATTCTTGCTTGACAAACACCTGCCAAGGTGTATACTGTTAAACGGACATAAAAACAGGGGCGCTGAGGGGCATCCTCGGCTGAGATCGAAGCAAACCGCCGCTTCGGGTCACCTTGAACCTGATCCGGGTAATGCCGGCGTAGGAAGTTTGACCGTATCGCTGTCATGCTGCGTTTGCGCCTGCTTGTTTGCAGGCGCTTTTCTTGTTTTTATGATCCGAGTATTTTACGGGAGGAGTACCATCCATGTCCAAAACCTATTCCAAAACGCGCACTCTGGTGGAATGCGCCCTGATGATCGCCCTGGGCACCGTCCTGGCGAACATCAAAATTTACGAACTGCCCAACGGCGGTTCCATCACCCTGTTCAGCATGTTGCCCTTCATCCTGATTTCCTTCCGGCACGGCGTCAAATGGGGCCTGTTCACCGGTTTTGTGAACAGCCTGCTGCAGATGCTGCTGGGCTTTTATGCGCCGCCGGCCCCCGGTTTGCTGCCGCTGGTGGGGATGATCCTGCTGGACTACGTGCTGGCTTTCACGCTGTTGGGCCTGGCCGGTGCCATTGCCAAACCCTTTGCCAACCGCACGCTGGGCATTGCCGTGGGCACCGCTGCGGTTTGTGTCCTGCGGTTCCTGTGCAGCTTCCTGTCCGGCGTGCTGATCTGGGGTAACCTGAGCGATGGCCTGCCCGCCTGGATCTACAGCCTGACCTACAACGGAAGCTACATGCTGCCCGAAACCATTCTGACCACTGTGGCGGCTGTGCTGATCTGTAAAGCCGCCCCCAATCTGTTTGACGCCCAAAATTGATTCCTGCTTAAACGCCTGCCCCTGGGGCAGGCAATTTTTATAGCGGACGCTTTTTCGCGCCGTTATAAAAATAACTTTCATTTTCTTGTTTTGATTTTGTAATTTTTTGAGCAATATTCTTTGATTTATTCACATTTTGACCAATTTTAAAGAGCTTTTTTCGGTTTTTCGCCAAATCGTATAAATTTGCTTTCTTTTTTGTGAAGAATGTGTTAATATAAAAACAACAAGGTGTGCAATCGAAGGAACCAGAACGACTGCCGCCCCGTTAGAGGAATCCATCTATATTTTGGAGGAATGCTTTTATGATGAAGTATCTGCAAAAGCTCGGCAAGGCATTGATGCTGCCTGTCGCCGCGCTTCCTGTCTGCGGCATTCTCATGGGCCTGGGCTACGCGTTGGCTCCGGCCGCCATGGGTGCTGAAGGCGCCACCACCGGCTTTGCTTACACGGCCGGTTTCATCCTGATCAAGGCCGGCGGCGCCCTGATCGACAATATGGCCTGGCTGTTCGCTGTGGGCGCTGCCGTGGGCCTGTCCGATGACCATGACGGCACCGCGGGTCTGGCGGGCCTGGTCAGCTACCTGATGATGACTCAGCTGCTGAGCCCCGCTGTGGTGGGTGCCGTCCGCACCCTGGAAGAGGGCAGCGTCGACTACATCGCGTTCAGCAAGATCGCCGGCAACGCCTTCATCGGCATCCTGGCTGCCATCGTCGGTTCCACCTGCTACAACAAGTTCAAGAGTGTCCAGCTGCCTGACTGGCTGGCCTTCTTCAGCGGCAAGCGCTGCGTTGCCATTGTGACCGGTCTGGTTTCCATCGTGGTTTCCGTCATCCTGCTGTTTGTCTGGCCCATCATCTTCAACCTGCTGGTTATGCTGGGCGACGGCATCGTCAGCCTGGGCGGCGTTGGCGCCGGTCTGTACGCCTTCTTCAACCGCCTGCTGATCCCCACCGGTCTGCATCACGCCCTGAACAACGTCTTCTGGTTCGATACCATCGGCCTGGGCGACCTGACCCACTACTGGGCCGGTGACGTCACCGGTCAGAACGGTGTCAACTGGAGCCTCGGCATGTACATGTCCGGCTTCTTCCCCTGCATGATGTTCGGTATCCCCGGCGCTGCCCTGGCGATGGTCCACACCGCCAAGAACAAGAAGGCTGCCATCGGTCTGGTGACCTCCGCCGCCATCTGCGCCTTCGTTTGCGGCGTTACCGAGCCCTTCGAGTTCGGCTTCATGTTCCTGTGCTTCCCCCTGTACGTTGTGTACGCCATCCTGTACGGCATCTTCTCCGTCATCACCTACTACGTTGGTTTCCGCGCCGGCTTCATGTTCTCTGCCGGTGCCACTGACCTGGTCTTCTCCGCTTCCCTGCCGGCTCATGCCAAGACCTTGATGATCATTCCTCTGGGCATTGCCGCTTTCATCGTCTTCTACGTGGTCTTCCGCTTCGCCATCACCAAGTTCAACCTGGTGACGCCGGGCCGCGAGGATGAGGACACCGAAGCTGCCGAGGCCAACATCACCCTGGCCAACAATGACTTCACCACCATCGCCAGCGGCGTTCTGGCCGCCATCGGTGGCAAGGGCAACGTCACCAACGTTGACTACTGCGCCACTCGTCTGCGCTTCGAAGTCAAGGACAGCACCGCTGTGAACGAGAAGGCCGTCAAGGCCGCCGGTGCTGCCGGTGTCATTCGTCCCAGCAAGAACGCCTGCCAGGTCGTCATCGGCCCCAAGGTCCAGTTTGTCTACGACGAATTGAAGAAAATGCTGTAAGCTCTCTTACAGCGCCGGGATAAAGGTTCTGGTTCCCTTTATCTAACCTCCGCCGGGGGCGGGCGCAATGCCTGTCCCCGGCCTTTATTTTGAAAAAAGCATGCCACCGATGGCTGCTTGTTGTACTCAACCGTGTTATAATGTGTGTAAGAAAGCGGGGATCTTTTTCCCGCCATTGTCAGGAGGTTTTTCCCTATGAAAATTATCCGTGCAAAAGATTACTATGATATGTCCCGCAAGGCCGCCAACATCATTTCGGCCCAGGTGATCATGAAGCCCAACTGTGTGCTGGGTCTGGCTACCGGTGGCACCCCCGTGGGCACCTACAAGCAGCTGGTGGAGTGGTACAACAAGGGTGACCTGGACTTTTCCGAAGTGACCACCGTCAACCTGGATGAATACCGTGGCCTGCCCCGGGAGCACGCGGAAAGCTACTGGAGCTTCATGCACCGCAACCTGTTTGACCTGGTCAACATTAACCCCGCCGCCATCAACCTGCCCGACGGTACCAACATGGACGCCGAGGCCGAATGCGCCCGCTACGACTATGTGATCAAACGGGTGGGCGGCATTGACCTGCAGCTGCTGGGCATCGGTCATGACGGCCACATCGGCTTCAACGAGCCGGGAGAAGCTTTCGAGCTGGGCACCCATTGCGTGGACCTGAAGCCCGAGACCATCGAAGCCAACAAGCGCTTCTTTGAGGGCAACGAGGACCTGGTTCCCAAACAGGCCTACACCATGGGTATCAAGACCATCATGCAGGCCCGCAAGGTCCTGATGGTGGCCAACGGCAAGGACAAGGCAGAGATCGTCAAGAAGGCTTTCTTTGGCCCCGTCACGCCGGAGGTGCCCGCCAGCATCCTGCAGATGCACCCCGACTTCATTCTGGTTGGCGACGAGGAAGCCCTGAGCCTGATCTGAGGGCAGGAGGAGCAACTATGATTATCCGCAATGCAAAGGTATTTACCCTGAACGGCCAGTTTGTGGAAAAGGATCTGGTGATCCGTGACGGCCGCATCGTCTTCGGTGCCGCCCCCCTGGCCGACGAGGAGATCGTGGACGCCCAGGGGGCCTATGCCCTGCCCGGTCTGGTGGATATCCATTTCCACGGTGCCGTGGGCCACGATTTCTGTGACGCCGACGAGGCCGGCCTGCAGGCCATCGCCGATTTCGAAGCCAGCAAGGGTGTGCTGGCCATCTGCCCTGCCACCATGACCTTCAACGAGGAAATCCTCAACGGGATCATGGACGTGGCCGCTGCCCACAAAAACGAGCGCGGCGCTGATCTGGTGGGTATCAACATGGAAGGGCCCTACATCAGCCCCGACAAGGTGGGCGCCCAGAACCCCAAGTATGTGATGGCTGCCGATCCCGGGATGTTCCGCCGCCTGCAGGAGCGCAG
The DNA here is from genome assembly GCA_904374465.1 of uncultured Subdoligranulum sp. GTDB lineage: Bacteria > Bacillota > Clostridia > Oscillospirales > Ruminococcaceae > Gemmiger. Next base: position 8,668 of record CAJFFY010000002.1, on the reverse strand, counting down.
CGGCGGGCTGATCCGCCTGGTGGACATTGCCCCCGAGGAACCGGGCAACCTGGACTTCATCAAAGCCTGCCACAATGAGGTGCGCATCTCCATTGCCCATACCTGCGCCGACTACGATACGGCCAAGGCCGCCTTTGCCGCCGGTGCCTCCCACATGACCCACCTGTACAACGCCATGCCCGGTATCACCCATCGTGCCCCCGGTCCCATCATCGCTGCACTGGAAGAGGGCGCCGAAGTGGAACTGATCACCGACGGTGTACACATCCATCCCGCCGTGGTGCGGTTTACCTTCCGCACCTTCGGGGATGACCACGTAATCCTGATCGCCGACAGCATGATGGCCTGCGGTCTGCCCGACGGCCAGTATTCCCTGGGCGGACAGGCTGTCACGGTACGCGGTCCCCGCGCCACCTTGACCGAGCACCCCGGCACCATCGCCGGCAGTGCCACCTGTCTGTACGACTGCATGAAACATGCCGTGCGGGAGATGGGGGTGCCGCTGGCCAGTGCCGTGCGCGCCGCCAGCCTGAACCCCGCCCGCAGCATCGGCATCGACGCCGACTACGGCAGCCTGGAACCGGGCCGTTGGGGCAATGTGATTCTGGCGGACGAGGAACTCAACATCGTCAAGGTAATTCGCAAAGGCGAAGTGCTGGCCTGACACACAGTATTGACCGTTTTGTATAAAAATTTGTGGTGGAGCCATTGCAAATTCTATACACCTTTGTTATAATATAGGTGATATTACGCTGAGAAAGGGGAACTGGATATGCCGATCTCTGAGCCGACTGCTGTATTCTCTATCCGCGATGATCGCGATATGGAGATCAAACAGGCAGTGCTGCAGGTTTATCGCGCGCTGGAAGAGAAGGGCTACAACCCCATCAACCAGCTGGTAGGGTACATCCTCTCGGAGGATCCCACCTACATTACCACCTATAAGAATGCCCGTGCGATCATCCGCCGCATTGACCGTGACGATTTGCTGCAGGCCCTGGTCCGCGACTACGTCAAAGGCTGATTTCAAAAAATAAAAATCCCGTGTGCTTTACACAGCACACGGGATTTTTTATTTTCAGGCAAAGAAGGCGTTCTGCACGGCATTGAGTACCGCGGCACGGCCGGCGGTAAAATTGACACCCCCCTGCAGATAGCAGGTATAGGGCGGCCGCAGCGGGCCGTCGCAGGAGATTTCGATGGTGCTGCCCTCGGTAAAGCTGCCGGAGGCCATAACCACCTTGTCGGTATAGCCGGGTTCATCGGCCGGCTCCGGGGAGGCGAAGCTGTCCACCGGACTGTTGTGCTGGATTCCGGCGCAGAACCCGGTCAGGGCCGCGGCGCTGCCGGAGTCAAAACAGGTGACGATATCGTTGTGGTCGGCGGTGTAGCGGGGCACCGGATGCACCCCCGCCAGCTCCAGCAGACACTGGGCATAGATGGCCGTTTTCAGTGCCTCGCAAACTACACCGGGAGCGTAATAAAAGCCCAGGAAAGTGTCACGCAGGCTGTCCTGGGTGCATCCCAGGTCTGCCCCGATGCCGGGGGCCGTGAAGCGATGGCTGCACTTTTCCACCAGGTCTGCCCGGCCGGCAATATACCCACCGGTGGGGGTGATGCCTCCGCCGGGATTTTTAATAAAGCTGCCGGCAATCAGGTCCGCCCCCACAGCCAGCGGTTCCCGGGTCTGGGTAAACTCCCCATAGCAGTTATCCACAAAAATCACAGCCTTGGGGTTAGCCTTTCGGGCGGTTTCGGCCACCTTACGGATGGTTTTCAGGTCAAAGGCGTTGCGCTGGGTATAGCCGCGGCTGCGCTGGATATGCACCACGGTAGCGTTCTTGGCCTTTTCGGCAATCAGCGCGTAGTCAGGGGTAAAATCCGGCAACAGCGGACATTCGTCGTACTCTACGCCGTATTCCCGCAGCGTACCGCAGCCCTTGCCTGCCTCCCCGATACCAATGACGCCTTCCAGCGTATCGTAGGGACGGCCGGTGGCAGCCAGCAGGGTATCGCCGGTGCGCAGCAGACCAAAAAGGGCCACCGTCAGGGTGTGCGTGCCGCTCATGAACTGGGGACGCACCAGCGCCGCCTCGGCGCCCATGCAGCGGGCAAAGACTTCTTCCAGCTTATTGCGGCTGTCATCCCAGACGCCGTATCCGCTGGACCCCCAGAAATGCCGTGCCTCCACGCCGCAATCGGTAAAGGCACGCAGCATCTTCAGCTGGTTGTAATCGCGGATTTCCTCCACGTGGGCAAACTGTTTCCGACACAGGTCCAGCGCCTTGCGGTCCAGCGCCAGCACTTCCGGTTTCAGTTGGTAAAACTCTTCGATCATATTTCTTCCCATTTCCGTATAAATTGTGATAGTTCCCCGCAGGGATGAAATCCCAGGCGGGTGTAGAAAGTCCGCAAAGCCGGCACGCAGGCAAAACGCACCGTGTGACGGACCGCCAGGGTATTGGCCAGCCGCACGATGAGCCAACCGGCCAGTCCCCTGCCCCGCCAGTCCGGCGCTGTCACACCGGCGGACATATAGGCTTCCTGCGTACTGCGGGCGAAGCTGCCCACCGTGCACACCGGCGTCTTCGCTTCGTCCATCAGGGCATAGCAGACGCCCATTCCATGGGTCAGCGCCGTACAGGCGGTGGAATAAAAATCTTCCTGCTCCCCCGTACTGTGGGGAAATACCAGACGGCTGACCGGCATCATGGAGGGCTGTGTTTCCAGGTACAATTCCTGCGGCGGTGGCGGCGGCAATGGCAGACGTTCCCCCTGCGGCAGTTCCCACAGCAACAGCGGTTCTGTCATCTGCCAACCATCCGGCGCAGCCGGCTCGCTGATCAATCGGTCCACCCGCAAAAAACGAAGGAACCCCTGCAACTCCTCCTCCGCTTCCTCCCCTGCCGATCCGGCAGGCAGCCGCCCACAGAGGGTGGCGGTTCCACCGCGCAGCGACAGGGCCCCCGTGCCGGGCAGCAGATAAAACCGCCAGCCACTGGCAGGGTGCTCTCCGAACAGGGTACAGGCGGTCCCCATGGTGGCCTCAAAGTAGGGTTTGCCGGCCAGACGGCGGGCGAACTCCCTGCGGTGGGTGGGGGTGGTAACGGCTTGAATCATAGGGGTTCCTTACTGAATGGATTATTCGGGCAACGCCATCACGATGCGTTTGAAATCACGACCGCGCACCTCAAAATTGGGATACAGGTCAAAGGAGGCGGAAGCCGGCGAAAGGCTGACCACATCCCCCGGTACTGCGACGGCACGGGCCTGTTCCACGGCATCCTGCATGGTCTTGGCATGCAGGATGGTGAGACCGCTGGCCGGGAAGTCCGGATGCTCCCGGACGGCTTTTTCGATGCGGGGCCCGGTGGCACCCATCAGAATCAGCGTCTTCACATGGGCCAGAATTTCCGGCGCCAACGGCTCATAGGGAATCTTTTTGTCGTAGCCGCCGGCGATCAGGATGATCTTCTGGTCAAAGCTGCGCAACCCGGCAATGGTGCGCGTGGGGCTGGAGGCGATGGAATCGTTGTAATAGGTCACGCCATCCAGCGTGCGGACCGGCTCGATGCGGTGTTCCACACCGGTGAAGGTGGACGCCACCTGACGCATGGCCTCCACGGGGACACGGCCCCAGACGGCCGCAATGGCCGCCAGCAGGTTTTCCACGTTATGCAGGCCGCGCAGTTTGACGTCCTTGCGGGAAACAACCGGCGTGACAGTTCCGTTGCCGGCATAGCAGAGCATATCATCCTCCGCCCGCAGGAAGGCGCCGTTGTCGGTTTCGTGCAGACGGGTGAACCAGACCTGCTCGCCCTTGCAATCGCTCTGCATGGAGCGGCTGATTTCGTTCTCGTAGCCCAGCACGGCACGGCAGGGCGGCACCTGCCACAGCAGGATATTCCGCTTGGCGTCAATGTACTCCTGCATATCCTTGTGATGGTCCAGATGGTTGGGGGTCACATTGGTGACCACCGCCACGTTGGGGCTGCGGCGCATGCTGATGAGCTGGAAGCTGGACAGCTCCACCACGGCCACCGCATCCGGCGTCACATCGGCCAGCTGGGGCAGCAGGGCGGCGCCAATGTTGCCGCCCAGGAACACCTTGCGCCCGGCCGCCTCCATCATTTTGGAGATCAGGGTCGTGGTGGTGGTCTTTCCGTCCGAACCGGTCACCGCAATGATCTCGCAGGGGCAAAACTCAAAGAAAAGCTCCACTTCGCTGGTCACCTTGGCACCAGCCTGCAGAGCTGCCTGCAATTCCGGTTTGTAGTATTCATAGCCCGGCGTCCGCATAATGATATCCTGTCCGGCAAACCCATCGGTATAGTGTTCGCCAAGACTCAGATTCACCTGCAGCCGGCGCAGGGTTTCGGCGTAGTCGCCAAACTCTTCCAGGCTCTTTTTCTGGTCACAAAGGGTGACCTGAGCGCCCAACGCCACAAACTGTTCGATGCAGCGCTTATGGCTGACACCGGCACCGATAAACGCGACCTTCTTGCCGCGGATCAAATTTTCCAACCGTTCCATGGGCAGCATAGTACATCTCTCCCCCGCTGTTGAATTTCAGTCTTTCTTATTATACTCAGACACAGGATTTTCTGCAACAAAATCGGCCCGCATGGGCGGGCCGAAAAAAGAATACAAAATCAGTCCTGACCGCCCATGGGGATGCCGTGCTTTTCCAGCAGGGCACGGATCTTGGTCATGGGGTCAATGATGCTGGAGACGCTCTTGTCGTGGTTGATGGCCGCGATGAAGTAGGCGGTGTACTTGGAGACGTCCACATCGTAGTACCACTCACGCTCCAGCAGCTCCGGTTTGCGGTAGGTGAGGTTGGTACCCAGCACGGCCTTGAGAATGCCGTCATTGTAGGCCTTGTCGAACTTTTCCAGACCGGCGGTAAAGAGCGGGAAGGTGGCACAGGTAAAGATGTTGCGGGCGCCGCGCATCTTCAGCTCATAGGCGATATCCAGCATGGACTCACCGGAGGCGATGATATCATCGGCGATAAAGACGTCCTTGTCCTTGACGCTCTCGCCCAGATACTCGTGGGCCACGATGGGGTTACGGCCGTTGACCACACGGCTGTAGTCACGGCGTTTGTAGAACATGCCCAGGTTGCAGCCCAGCACGCTGGAGTAGTACATGTTGCGGTTCATGGCGCCCTCATCGGGAGAGACGATCATGAAATGATCCTTGTGGAAGCTGACATCCGGCACATGGTGCAGCAGGCACTTGAGCACCTGGTAGGTGGGCATGACGTTGTCGAAGCTCATGGTCGGCACGGCGTTCATGACGCGGGGGTCATGGGCATCAAAGGTGATGATGTTCTTGACGCCCACCGAGCGCAGCTGCTGCAACGCAAAGGCGCAGTCCAGGCTTTCGCGGCTGACGCGGCGATGCTGGCGGCCGCCATACAGGCTGGGCATGATGACACTGATGCGGTGAGCACGGCCGGAGACTGCCTGAATCAGACGCATGAGGTTCTGGAAATGGTCGTCGGGAGAGAGATGATTCTCGTACCCGAACAGCTGGTAGGTCACGCTGTAGTTACCCGGGTCCACAAAGATGAACAGGTCATCACCACGGGTGGACGCCTTGACGAGGCCCTTGGCGTCGCCGGACTGAAAACGCGGGCAATCCGAAGGAATAATGAACGAATCTACCTCCATGCCGACTTCCTGCGCCCAGCGGACAAGGTGACCATCCACCAGTTTGCAGAGTTCTTCGGCACCGGGACAGGCGATCAATCCCAAATCAGCAACTGCGTCCTCTTTGGCAAAAAAATCGCGGGGGCCAAGATTTTGTTCAGCCATACGTGTTTGCTCCTTACTTGTATTCCAAAATAGTGATTTGTTTCCCATGGGCACACAACCCCATTTATTAGTATTGTAGCACAGCCCTTGGATAAAATCAGCCCTGTGACGCAAGTTTTTCGACGTTTTTGGCATTTTCTGCGTTTTAAATATGAATTTCCCGGGGGGATCGCGAGAATTCTGTCGGATTTTACAAAAAATTTGCATTTGAGAAAATCTGCCCGCTGCACCAGGGCAAATACCGGTACCGAAAACAAAAAAACAGCGCCTGCCTTGCGGCAAACGCTGTCCTTTTTACTTTACCAGTCGATCAGACCAGCTCGATGATCGCCATTTCGGCGGCATCGCCACGGCGGGGACCGATCTTGTAGATGCGGGTGTAGCCGCCGTTACGGTCGGCATACTTGGGGCCGTACTCATCGATGACCTTCTTGGCAATGTCCTCCTTGGTGATGTAGGAGAAAACCTGACGCTTCGCGTGCAGGTCGTCCTGCTTCCCGAGGGTGACCATCTTCTCGGCCATGGAACGAACTTCCTTGGCGCGGGTAACGGTGGTCTCGATCTTGCCGTTCTCAAACAGATAGGTCACCATCGCGCGCAGCATGGCGTTGCGGCTGTCGGTGGTACGACCGAGTTTTCTGGTACCGGGCATTCCGTTTCACTCCTTATGGTTGATATCCGCGTGTCGCGGGGGGTTAGTTTTCGTCGTCCTTGGTCAGAGAGAAACCAAGGCTGTCCAGCTTGGCCATGACTTCTTCCAGGCTCTTGCGGCCCAGGTTGCGAACCTTCATCATCTCGTCTTCACTCTTGTTGATGAGGTCGCCGACCGTGTTGATGCCGGCGCGCTTGAGGCAGTTGAAGGAACGGACGCTCAGGTCCAGCTCTTCAATGGTCATCTCCAGCGCCTTCTCACGGCCCTGATCGTCATTATCGACCATGATCTCGGTCTCGCCGGTCTCGTCGCAGAGGTTCACAAACAGGTTCAGGTGCTCGGTCAGCACGCGAGCCGCCAGGCTCAGCGCTTCCTGCGCATTGCAGGTGCCGTCGGTCCAGACCTCGATAATGAGCTTGTCATAGTCGGTGATCTGGCCTACACGAGTGTGATCCACGGTGTAGTTGGCCTTGAGCACGGGGGTATAAATGCTGTCGACGGGAAGGGTGGTAATATCCTTCTTTTCGATCAGCGCCAGTTTGTTACGTTCGGCGGGAACGTAGCCGCGGCCCTTATCGAAGGTCAATTCCATGACCAGCTTGGCCCCCTCGCCCAGGGTGGCAATATGCCACTCGGGGTTGAGGATTTCCAGGTCATCGCCACCCTTGATGGAGCCGGCGATGAGTTCGCAAGGACCAACAGCCTCTACACGGACGGTCTTGGGGCTTTCGCCGTAAATCTTGGCGGCGATGCCCTTCAGGTTCAGGACGATCTCAGTCACGTCCTCTCGTACACCCTCAATGGTGGAAAACTCGTGCACCACGCCGTCGATTTTGACGCTGGTGACAGCCACACCGGGCAGAGAAGACAGAAGCACACGACGCAAGCTGTTGCCCAAGGTCGTGCCGAAACCGCGCTCCAGCGGCTCCACCACGAACTTACCGTAGCGACCATCCGGGGAAAGGCTGGCCGTTTCGATCTTGGGGCGTTCGATCTCCATCATAAAAACCCTCCTTGTTTCGCTGGCACCGCAAGGTGCCAGTCAGGTTGGAAAAATCGTAGAATAAAGCTAAGAGGATTACTTGGAGTACAACTCGACGATGAGGTGCTCGGCGATGGGCACATCGATGTCCTCGCGCACGGGCAGCTTGACAACAGTGCCCTTGAGAGCGTTCTTGTCGCGCTCCAGCCAGGAGGGCAGCAGCACAACGGGAGCGTCTTCGCCCAGCAGCTTGCTGAACTTGACGGAAGAACGGCTGGACTCGATGACTTCGATCACATCGCCCGGCTTAACCTGGTAAGAGGGGATGTTGACACGCTTGCCATTGACAGTGAAATGGTTGTGGGAAACCAGCTGACGAGCGTCGCGGCGGGTCTTGGCAAAGCCCAGACGGTACACGACGTTGTCGAGACGGCGCTCGACCAGAACCAGCAGGTTGACACCGGTCTGACCCGGCATACGGGTGGCCTTTTCGTAGTAGGTATGGAACTGGTTCTCCAGGATACCGTAGACGAACTTGACCTTCTGCTTCTCGTTGAGCTGGGTGGCGTACTCGCTCTTCTTCTTTCTCATCTGGCCGCCGGGGTTACGATTGGTGGTCTTCTTGCCGTAACCCATAACAGCAGGAGAAATGCCGAGAGCACGGCAACGCTTGGCGATCGGTTGGGTATTTTTAGCCATAACTCAAATTCTCCTTTCAATCAAACGCGGCGGCGTTTGGGCGGGCGGCAGCCATTGTGGGGAATGGGAGTCACATCACGGATCATGGTGACTTCCAGACCGGTTGCCTGCAGGGCGCGGATGGCGCTCTCACGGCCGGAACCGGGGCCTTTGACGTAGACCTCAACGGTCTTCATGCCATGCTCGATGGCGGCCTTGGCGGCGACCTCAGCAGCGCTCTGGGCGGCGTAAGGGGTGCTCTTGCGGGAGCCGCGGAAGTTCAGCGCACCAGTGCTGCACCAGGAAACGGTGTTGCCCTGGGTGTCGGTGATGGTCACGATGGTGTTGTTGAACGTGCTCTGAATGTGAGCAGCACCGGCGCTAATGTTCTTGCGCTCTCTTTTCTTGGTGCGGGTTTTCGCCGCAGTAGCTTTGTTAGCAGCCATGTCTCAGTTCCTCCTTACTTCTTTTTGTTCGCGACGGTGCGCTTGGGACCTTTGCAGGTACGCGCATTGGTCTTGGTGCGCTGGCCGC
>CAJFFY010000001.1 GCA_904374465.1 uncultured Subdoligranulum sp. | reverse complement strand
CGGACGGATACCGCAGCGGGAGGCCGCCAGAGGGAAAACGCCTATCCCGTCAAAAAGGCTCCCCAGCTTAATGTCCGGCATGGCCCGGGCCGCCGTGTCCCTTCACGGCAAGAACCCCGTCCAGCGTAGTAGCCGCGATACCCAGCCGCCCGGCAACTGCAATGTCGTTTTTCACATCCTCGTCCACCGCACCACCGCAGACGATCAGGGTATCCGAATGGTCAATGGCCTGGTCGTTAGCCTGCGTGAGAACGATTATGTTGTGGCAGCCAATCTGATCGGCCAGAAGCAGAGCGTGATCATGTTCAAGCATCTTCTTCCCAACTGCTTTGCCTCACTGATCGTTATTTTTACCATGAACCTGGGCACGGCAGTTATGCTGGAAGCCACGCTGAGCTATCTGGGTGTTGGCATTGTTCCGCCGACTCCTGCATGGGGCGTTATGGTTTCCGAGGGATACAAGTACCTGTTCAACCAGCCGCTGATCGCAATCCTCCCCGGCATCTGCATTATGCTGGTCGTTATTGCGTTCAACATCGCGGGCGATGCGCTGCGTGATGCACTGGATCCGAGACTGAGGGGGAAATTGTAATGGAACAAAAAGTCCTGCTGGAGGTAAAAAATCTCCGGACCTCCTTTTTCACCGATGCCGGAGAAGTCAAGTCTGTCAACGATGTCAGCTTCCATGTGAATGAACATGAAGTGGTTGCTGTTGTGGGTGAATCCGGTTCCGGCAAGTCCGTCACCCAGCTTTCTGTCATGCAATTGATCCAGAGCCCTCCGGGTAAAATTCTGGGTGGCGAGGTATGGTTCAACGGTGAAAATCTCCTGACCTACAACCAAAAACAAATGCGGAATATCCGTGGCAACGGCATCTCGATGATCTTCCAGGAGCCGATGACAAGCCTTAACCCCGTGTTTACCGTGGGAAACCAACTGACAGAGGTTCTGCGGGCGCATCGAAAAATGACCCGCCAGCAAGCCTGGCAGAGAGGCATTGAGGCGCTGGCCGCTGTGGGGATTCCCGATCCCGAGGCGCGCATGAAGAACTATCCTTTCGAGATGTCCGGCGGAATGCGCCAGCTCGTGATGATTGCCATTGCCGTGGCCTGTAACTCCCAACTGATCATAGCAGACGAACCCACGACCGCCCTGGATGTGACCACCCAGGCACAGGTCATGGAACTGTTGATGTCTCTGGTACATGACCACGGCACGTCCATCATTGTGGTTACCCATAATTTGGGGCTGGTTACGCGCTATGCGGATCGCATCTACGTCATGTATGCCGGGCGTATCGTGGAATCCGGAACCACAGAACAACTGTTGACGAACCCGCAGCATCCTTATACCCTGGGCCTGCTGGCCTCTGTGCCCAAACTGGACGGTGACAAAAATGAGGAGCTTGTCCCCATTGAAGGAACGCCGCCGAACCTGGCCAAGGTGCCGGAGTACTGTTCGTTCTATCCGCGTTGCCCCTATGCAACGGAAGAATGCAAAAAGCAAAAACATCCCGCATTGAAGCCAACCGGACAAACGGGGCATTTTGCCTCCTGTCACTGAACCGCCCCAGATTGTGCAGACAGCACAAAAAAGAGCCCCCTGTGCGGGAATATTAGGTTTTAGCAGGAGTGGCGCAGCGTCAGCGCTTGGGGATTGCCCGCGCGTTGGCATGCAATCCGGAACTGATCGTCTGCGACGAGCCGGTTTCCGCCCTGGATGTTTCCATTCAGGCGCAGGTGATCAATCTGTTCAAATCGCTGCAAAAACAACTGGGTCTTACTTACATCTTCATCGCCCATGATCTGGCTGTTGTACGCTATATTGCCGATGTGATCGGCGTGATGTATCTGGGTCACATTGTGGAGATTATGGACGCCGGCGAGATTTATTCCAACCCTGTTCATCCCTATACGAAGGCATTGCTTTCGGCGGTGCCGACTACCGCCTACTACGAGGAGCAGAAACGGCAGCGCATTCTTCTGGAAGGGGAAGTTCCCAGTCCCATCCATGCGCCGAAAGGATGCCCCTTCCATCCGCGGTGCCGGTATGCGAAGGTATGTCGCGTCGGTTCTTTTGAACAGTTGGTTCCAGAAAAACCGCTCTTTCTTTTGCGCGGCCATTATGGCGGGGACGGGGGCCGGTGGTATGCTGTGGGGCGTTATGGTGCCACCTCTTGTGGAGAAAAGCTCCTATCGGGCAGGGTATTGGTTTTGTTCTTTACTTTGGCTGGTTCTGATGCTCTTATGCACTTTTCTGGTTCGCGGGCTGCCGCGGGAGGTAGGCGCCGCCGCCTACGGTGCGCCGGAAATTGCCGCGGCAGCAGGCGACGAAGCGTCGGCCGGGACTGCTGCAGGCAACCAGTGGTCCCTACTGTGGGAGCGCCGCTTTTTGCTTTTGATTGTGGCCAATTTTTCGCTGAGCCTTGTCAACAGCTTTTTTACCCATGCGCAGCCCTATCTCATCGATCACCACTATTCTACTGTACAGGCCGGGTATGTCATCAGTCTGTTCAATGTGGCGCTGGTGGTGTGCAAGCTTCTGCTGGGAATGTACTTCGAACACTGCGGCTTGTACCGAGGCATTGTACTTCCTGCGGCGGTGGACTTTTTGGCATTGACGCTGTTGTTCCTGGGCCGGGAACCTTTCCTTGCCGTGGCGGTGGTACTCTTTGCGGTGAACAGCTCTCTGGTTGCAGTAACGCCGTTGCTGTCGGCGGGTCTGGTGTATAACGCACAGGAGTTTTCCGCTGCGTGGGGGATTTTGTCTGCGGTTGGCGGCTTGGGAAACTCCGTGGGGGCGCCCCTGTGGGGGCTTGTCTATGACACGACCGGCAGCTATCGGGCTGGATTTGTTCTGGCAGCCATGCTGCTGTGCCTGTGGGGGCTTTTATACAGAACCATTTTGCGAAGGGCCGGAAGAAAATAAAGGCCCGGGAAAACGGTGCAATGCCGTCGCGCCGGCACAATAATGTGGGATGGTCAATTGTGCTGTCCTTTGAGATATATTGGCGTGATCCCGGCGGGACCGGTCTGATAAGAAGTCTTTTGCGGTGATGCGGATGTTCAAAAACAGGATATCGGGAATTGCAAGGAACCCTTGGTCGAAGACTTGGTTCTGTCCAGAATAAAAGAAGACCTGCCGGAAGGCAGGTCTTTTTTGCTTGCAAAAAAAGGCTGTGGAGGATGCTTGCTTTTTTGCATTGTGGTGCTATAATACCCGTTGCAGAAGAATGGATCTGTAAGTATGTGATGGGGGAAAGTCGGTATGACTAAGGATTTGACAGGTGGAAGTCCGCTGAAGGTAATTCTGCTTTTTACACTGCCGCTTGTGTTGGGCAATCTGTTCCAGCAGTTTTATGCCTTGGCAGATACCATTATTGTGGGACGTTATTGCGGTGTGAGCGCTTTGGCTTCGGTGGGCTCTACCGGTTCCATCAATTATCTGATTCTGGGGTTTGTGATTGGTGTGTGCAACGGATTTGCCATTCCCATTGCCCAGCTGTTTGGCGCGCGCGACTACCATGATTTGCGCCGCCACGTAGCCAATGCGGCGTGGCTGTGCCTGGCTGGCAGTGTGATTCTGACGGTGCTGACGGTGGCTTTTACGCGGCCTATGCTTGTCTTGATGCAGACGCCCTCCGATATTCTGGAAGGGGCGGTCATTTACATTGGCTGGATTTTTGGTGGAATCCCCTTTATTTTCTTGTATAATATGGTGGCGGGCATCATGCGTGCGTTGGGGGACAGCAAGACACCATTGTATTTTCTGATTCTCACCAGCGTGCTGAACATCGGACTGGATCTTTTGTTTGTGGTTCCTTTTCAGATGGGAATTCTGGGGGCGGCACTGGCTACCGATATTTCCCAGGCGGTGTCCGGCGTCATCAGTTTTGTGTATCTGTGCAGGAAATTCTCAGTCCTTGCCATGGAACCGGGCGAAGCACGCCCGGACAAAAGAGCATGCCTGCGTTTGTTGGGGATCGGACTGCCCATGGGACTCCAGTGCAGTATCACCGCCATCGGCAGTGTTATTATGCAGTGGGCGGTGAACATGTTGGGCAGTATGGCGGTGGCTGCTGTGACGGCGGCCGGCAAAACCATGAATCTGCTGACCGTACCGCTGGAAAGCGTAGGCACGGCCATGGCGACGTATTCGGGACAGAACCTTGGTGCGGCCCGGCTGGATCGGGTGCGCAAGGGCGTACATGCGGCGCTGCTGATTGCGGCGGTGTATGCCGTGGCCTCTCTGGCGATTCTTCACTTTGGCGATGTGGCCATCATGGGGCTGTTCCTCGACACCGAAACCGAGGTGGATATCGTGGCCATGAGCCGTGAATACCTGTTCTGGAACAGTGCATTCTTTATTCCCTTGGGGGCGTTGATTGTCTGGCGTTACAGCATTCAGGGCCTGGGATATTCCACGCTGGCCATGCTGGCCGGAGTGGCGGAAATGGTGGCGCGTACACTGGTGGCCATTGCCCTGGTGCCGGTATTGGGGTATTTTGGCGCCGAACTGGCCAATCCGGCGGCATGGATTGCTGCGTGCCTGTTCCTGTATCCTGCCTATCGATGGACGTGCCGTCAACTGGAAAACCGTCTTTTGGCGGCAAGACTACATATGAAAAAAGATGCGTGCGCAGCCCAGTGATTTTCCGTTTTTTGTATAAATTTGCATGAAACCTTGCCCTTCGGTCCAAAACGGTTTATAATGAATGCGTTTTATAGACTATAGAGGAAAGGAACAGTAAAATGCCGCAGAAACTACCGTTTATTACGCTGGAACAGGCCAAGGACATCATTGCGGATGTGCCGACCCCGTTTCACCTGTACGATGAAAAAGGAATTCGCGAGAATGCGCGCCGTGTGAATGCGGCGTTTGCCTGGAACAAGGGATTCAAAGAGTATTTTGCCGTCAAGGCCACACCCAACCCGTATATCCTGAAAATCCTGCAGGAGGAAGGCTGCGGCGTGGATTGCTCCAGCTATACCGAACTGCTGATGAGCGAAGCGTGTGGCTTCCGGGGGAGCGAGATCATGTTCTCCTCCAACGACACGCCGGTGCAAGATATGCAAAAGGCCTACGCATTGGGGGCATACATCAACCTGGACGATCTGACCCACGTGGATTTTCTGAACCAGGTGGCCGGTATTCCCAAGACGGTCTGCTGCCGGTACAATCCGGGCGGTGTGTTTGACCTGGGAAACGGCATTATGGATAATCCCGGCGATGCCAAATACGGTATGAGCGAAGACCAGATGGCGGAAGCTTATACCCGGTTGATGGCGTTGGGCGCGGAAGAGTTCGGCATCCATGCCTTTTTGGCCAGCAACACGGTGACCGACGAGTACTATCCCAAACTGGCCGGGATCCTGTTCCGCCTGGCGGTGCGTCTGCATGAGCGGACTGGTGCCAAAATCAAGTTCATCAATCTGTCGGGCGGTGTGGGCATCGCTTATCGGCCGGAACAGCGCAGCAATGACATTGCCAAAATCGGCGAAGGTGTGCGCAAGCAGTACGAGGAAATCCTGGTGCCTGCCGGCATGGGTGATGTGGCACTTTTCACCGAGATGGGGCGGTATATGCTGGCGCCCTACGGCGGGCTGGTAACCACAGCGCTGCATGAAAAGCATATTTACAAAGAATATATCGGAGTGGATGCCTGCGCGGCCAACCTCATGCGGCCGGCTATGTACGGTGCCTACCATCACATCACTGTCTTGGGCAAAGAAAACGCTCCTTGTGACCACAAGTATGATGTGACGGGCGGTCTGTGTGAAAACAATGACAAATTTGCCATCGACCGGATGTTGCCCAAGATCGACAAGGGCGATATTCTGTTCATTCATGATACGGGGGCCCATGGCTTTTCTATGGGATACAACTACAACGGAAAGCTGCGCAGTGCCGAAGTTCTTCTGAAAGAAGATGGCAGTCACCAGTTGATCCGCCGCGCCGAAACACCGGCCGATTATTTTGCAACCTTTGATTTCTCTCCCTTTTTCCGTAAATCCTGAGTTTATACAGCAAAGCCCCCGCAGAGTTTCCTCTGCGGGGGCTTTTGCGTTTTATAAGCCGTAGAAAGGATTATACGGTGGTGTCAATAATGCCGCCGCCGAACACTTCTCCGTTACGGTAGAAGACGGCGCTCTGGCCGGGGGCGGGAGCACGGACCGGTTCCGGGAAGGTGACGGTATTGCCGCCGTCAAAAATGCAGAGTACCGGTTTGGCTGCGCTGCGAATTTTAACAAGGTAGTCTCCCGCGGGCAGGGGATGGCCGTCAGGGGTGGCAATGTCGATCAGGCTCAGACGGCTGCTGTACTCCTGGCCGGTTTCGGCCAGCTGAATATCGCCGTTTGGCAAAATGCTTTTGACAAAGAGCGGCCGTCCAGCGGCGATCCCCAGGCCTTTGCGCTGCCCCACTGTGTAATGGTCCACACCGGCGTGTTCCCCCAGATCCTCTCCGTCCGGACCGATAAAGCGACCGGATTTGGCGACGAACCCTCGTGCCCGGATGAAGGCTGCGTAGTCGCCGTCGGGAATGAAGCAAATTTCCATGGAGTCGGGTGCATCGGCGCAGGCGAGGCCCAGGGCTCGGGCCATCTCCCGAATGTCGTCCTTTTCAAATTCACCCAGCGGCAGAATCAGCCGGGAAAGAATTTCCTGCGGCAGACGGTACAGCATATAGCTTTGGTCTCGTGCGGCGCTTTCCGGGACGGCGATACGGCTGATGCCGTCTTCGCCCACCTGTACCCGGGCGTAATGTCCTGTAGAGATAAAGCGGCAGCCGAGTTCGGTTGCCTTTTCCGCCAGCAGACGGAACTTGACGGTAGGGTTGCAAAGAATGCAGGGGTTGGGAGTGCGGCCAGTGCAGTAATTCTCACAAAAAGGCCGAATGACGTTTTCCTCAAACGCCTCGGAGGCATCGATCACATGCAGAGGAATTTTCAGCGTGTCAGCGGTCTGCCGGGCCGCCGATACGGCGGCTTCATGCACAGGAGAAAACCGGATGACGGCTCCTTCCACTGAAAACCCCTGGTCTTGCAGAATGCGGACTGTGACGCTGGAGTCTACGCCGCCGCTCATGCCCACCAGCACCTTGTCCTGCTTCTCAAAAGTGTTGAATCCGTCCATAGAAGGACCTCCTTGTCCTGTCAGGCCTGCCGGCCTCCGTATTTCTTGCTCTGTTCCACCGCCATGCGGTCGCACCGTTCGTTTTCGGGATGCCCCGCGTGCCCCTTCAACCAGTGATACGTGATCTGGTGTTTTTCGCTTTCGGCCAAAAGGGGTGCCCACAAATCGGGATTCAGGGCGGGGGATTTGTCGGCTTTTTTCCAACCGCGGGCACGCCAGCCCCGGGCCCATCCCTTTTCCAGCGCATTGATCACATATTGGCTGTCGCTGTACAGGTCAATGGCGCAAGGCTCTTTGAGCTGGCGGAGCGCCTCCAACAGGGCGGTCATCTCCATGCGGTTGTTGGTGGTTTGCGCTTCGCCGCCGGACAGCTCCTTTTCGTACACTTTATCTCGGGCGCGGAATCGTAAAATGGCGCCCCAACCGCCGGGGCCCGGGTTGCCGCTGCAGGCTCCGTCGGTATAGATTTCGATATGTTTCATATAAATCTCCTGTACATGGCAATAATCATCGTATAGGCATTATACCCACTTTGCGGAGTTCTGGCAAGTTTGACAAGAGTGGGCAATCCGTTTATAATAAATAATAACTGCAATGTTGTGTATATGAATGGGCCCGGCCGCGCCTTTTCAGGCGGACTTTTCGCGCCCAACCGGAAAACAGGGGAGGCAGACAAAGCCTTTTCCCTCACATACATAAATCGCAAATTCAGAGACAGGTGTCCCATTGCGCAGAGGGCAAGGACGAAACCTGTTGGGGATTGTTATGGAGGTATTCATGGAAGAAATTAAGCCAAAACGTAAAGCGAATCAGAGTGGACAACCCGCCCAGGAACGGACGGGAGCAACCCGTCGCGGATCCCGCGGTGAAAAAACAGCCAGGCCGGAGAATGCAGGCCGCAAACCTCGGCGCCGCGCGCCCCGCGCCACGGCGGCAGCGGAAACGCCCGCGGCGACCCAAAGTGTACCGGCGCCGCGTCCCCGCCGTGGGCATAACGGCCAGCAGGCGCAGAATGCGAGCAGCAACGGCAAGGCACCGCGCCGCAATCGCAAGCCGCAGGCGCCCCGCAATTATGAGATGACCCCGGCCATTCCCATGCACATCTGCCCCTTGGGCGGCTTGGGGGAAGTGGGCAAGAACATCACCCTGTATGAGTGCCAGGGCGACATGATTCTGGTGGACTGCGGTTTGGTGTTCCCGGATGCCGATATGTTTGGCGTGGATCTGGTGATTCCGGACTTCACCTATGTGCTGGAAAACAAGGACCGCATCAAGGGACTGTTTATCACCCACGGACACGAGGATCATATCGGAAGCCTGCCTTACCTTCTCAAAAAATTCAACGTGCCCATCTATACGGCACGTTTGACCATCGGCCTGATCAAAAACAAACTGGAAGAACACGGCCTGGCATCCAGCGCCGTCTTTCACGAAATCCGTCCCCGGCAAAAGGTGAAGTTGGGCTGTTTCACGGTGGAGGCCATCCACGTGAACCATTCCATTCCCGATGCCCTGGCCTTTGCCATTGAGTGTCCGGCCGGCGTGGTGATTCATACCGGAGACTTCAAGGTGGACTATACGCCGCTTTCGGGCGATGCAGTGACCGATCTGTCCACCATTGCGGAATATGGCCGCAAAGGTGTGCTGGCACTGCTGGCAGATTCCACCAATGCCGAGCGGCCCGGTTTTACGGCAACCGAACAGACCGTGGCGGAAGGTGTCCGCCGGCTGTTTGCACGGGCCAGGAACCGCCGCATTATTGTGGCAACCTTTGCCTCCAACATCTACCGTGTACAGCAGATTATCGATCTGGCCATTGAATCGGGGCGTAAAGTGGCGGTCAGTGGGCGCAGTATGGTTTCCAATACCGAGATGGCCCGGGAGTTGGGGTATCTGCATGCGCCGGACAATGTGCTCATCGACATCGATGAAGTCAACAAGTATCCCCCGGAAAAGGTGGTCCTGATCACCACCGGCAGCCAGGGAGAGCCGCTTTCGGCCCTCTCCCGCATGGCACAGGCAAGCCACCGGCAGGTGCGCGTAGGCCCCAATGATTTCATTATCATTTCGGCACGCCCCATTCCCGGCAACGAAAAGACGGTCACCAAGGTGGTCAACGGTCTGCTGAGCCTTGGTGCAGAAGTGATTTACGAAAACATGTACGACACCCACGTGTCGGGGCATGCTTGCCAGGAAGAGCAAAAACTGATGCTGACACTGGCACACCCGCAGTTTTTCCTGCCGGTCCATGGCGAATTCAAACAGCTCAAGCGCCATGCCGAGACGGCGGAACATCTGGGATATATTCCCAAACAGAACATCTATATTGCGGAAAACGGTCAGAACATCCGCCTGTCGGCCGATGGTATGGCGGTGGAAAACACCGTTACGGCCGGTGCCGTGATGGTGGACGGCTACGGTGTGGGCGATGTGGGAAATGTCGTGCTCCGGGATCGCCACCACCTGTCGGAAGATGGCATCATCATTGTGACGGCCGCCGTGGACGGATCCAATGGTCAGGTACTCTCCGGACCGGATATTGTCAGCCGTGGCTTTGTCTATGTGCGTGAAAGCGAAGAATTGATGGACGGTTTGCGTACCCAGGTGGAAATGGCCCTGGATCGCAGTCTGAGTGACAATATGCACGATTGGGCCAGCGTGAAAGCCCGTGTGCGGGAAGCGCTGTCCAGCTATATTTATCGCCGGACCAAACGCAGCCCGATGATTTTGCCCATCTTGCTGGAAGTTTGACAATCTGCCCGCGCGGCGGGAATGTGGGGGCTTCACCATGAAACACAAAAATGGCCTGGATATGGCGGCGGTGTTGTTGCTCTTGCTGGCGGCCTTGGCAACCATGGTTGTGCCCGTGGCTGTGGTAGCGCCGCAGTGGCTGATTGCGCCGGTTATTCTGGTTGCCGTGGCCGCCTGTGTTCTGTGGCTCTGGCGCCGTAAATTGCGCGCTTATGTGGCGGCACAGCTGTGCAGCACGGATTTTGAGAACAGCCGTGTGCAGTACAGTCTGGCAGGCTTGCCCATTCCCACCATGCTGGTTGCGGACGGAAGGATCCTGTGGTATAATTCCTTCTTCCGGGACAAAGTCCTGGAAGGGAACGATGCGGTTACGCACCCGGTGGACAAGGTCCTGCCGGAGTTGGATTTGGCCGTGTGTTCCCGTCCCCATGGACAGGATCTGACTGTGGGGCAGCGGCGGTTTACCGCATACGCCGGTTCCGCCAAGGGCAGCCGTGGAGCCAGCATTGTGTACCTGGTGGACGATACCTTTTATAAGGCTACACTGGAGGAGTATACCGAAAGCCGCCCTGCTTGTCTGATTATCGTCATTGACAGCTACGATGAACTGTTTGATGATATGAAGGACAGTGAGCAGGCAAAAGAATTGGAATCCATCAACAGTCTGCTGGAACGGTATATTTCCCGAAGCACCGGTTTTCTGCGCCGGGTTTCCAACAGTCGCTACATTGCGGTGGTGGAGGAGCGGGACGTCCGCTGGATGCTTCAGGAACGTTTCGATATTCTCGACCAGGTCCGCGCACTGCATCCCGGTGGGTTAACCACCCTTTCCATCGGCGTGGGGCATGGCGGCAAAACGCTGCAGGAATGCCATCAGATGGCGCGGGAAAGCATTGACATTGCATTGGGCCGCGGCGGGGATCAGGCTGCCGTCAAAACGGTGGACGGGTTTGAGTTTTACGGCGGTATATCCCACGGTGTGGAAAAGCGTAGTCATGTGCGCAGCCGGATCATCTCCAACGCGTTGTGCGACCTGATCAAGAAGAGCGACAGCGTTATTGTGATGGGCCACCGGATGAGTGATCTGGATGCGGTGGGGTCTGCCGTGGGCGCACTGCGTATGTGCAAGATGTGTGGTGTCCCCGCGGTGATTGCCATCAACAGCGATGCTACGTTGGCAGGGCCTTTGCTCAAGGTTTTCCTGGACGCAGGCTGCGGGAGGGATTTCATTCCGCCGGACCAGACGCTGGAAGTGATCACCCCCAACACTTTGCTCATTGTGGTGGATACCTATCAGGTTCGTCTGCTGGAAAGCCAGAAAATCTACGAAAAGTGCAAGCGCGTGGTGGTCATTGATCACCACCGTATGGCGGTGGGGCACATTGACCGGCCATTACTGCTTTATCATGAACCGTATGCTTCCAGCGCCAGCGAACTGATCTGTGAGCTGCTGCAGTTCATGCCGAAAGAAAATAACATTACCCCCCTGGAAGCCCAGGCGCTTTTGGCCGGCATTATGCTGGATACCCGCAGTTTTGCACTGCATGTGGGGGTGCGCACCTTCGAGGCAGCTGCCTGGCTGCGCAGCCGTGGCGCGCAGACAGCAGAAACCAAACTGCTCTTCAACACGTCCAAAGAAGAATATGAGGCCCGCGCCCACATTGTGGAGGGGGCTTACATATACAAAGGTTGTGCCATAGCATTATCGGAGGAACTGGATGCCGGCATGAATGTGGTGCTGCCCATGGCGGCCAATGACCTGTTGACCATCAACGGAGTGGATGCCAGCTTTGTGGCAGTGGCCAAGAATGGCGGTGTCAATATCTCGGCGCGCAGCATGGGCGCTCTGAATGTACAGGTGATCCTGGAACCGCTGGGGGGCGGTGGCCACCTGATGATGGCCGGAGCACAATTGCAGAACTGTACTTTGAACGACGCGGAACATCGTATCCGTGAACAAATCGACCTCTACCGTGCCTCTCAAGCTGCCAGTGCGGCTGCGGCACGATAAAACATATCATATCGGGAGGATATACATTATGAAGATCATTCTCAAGCAGGATGTGAAAACGATTGGTAAGAAAGATGAGATCCATGAGGTCTCGGATGGATATGCGCGGAACTTTCTTTTCCCGCGTGGTTTGGCGGCCCCTGCAGATGCCGGTGCACTGAACCAGGCCCGCACCAAGAGTGAGGCAAAGGCACATCATGAGGCAGAAGCCCGGGCGGCAGCTCAAGAACTGGCCGCAAAGATTCAGGGCCAGACGGTCACCACCAAGATCAAGGGTGGCGCTTCCGGCAAGCTGTACGGAAAGGTGACCGGCAAGGAAGTGGCGGAACTGCTGACCCAGCTGACCGGCACCGAAATTGATAAGAAGAAGGTTGAACTGCCGTCGGCCATCAAAGAATTCGGCAGCTATGATGCTACCGTGCGGCTGTACGCCGGCGTTGCGGCTACCTTCAAGGTGAAAGTGGAAGAGCTGTAAAGCAGGGGTACTTGTCAGCGTGAAATCGACCGGGGAAGGAGGGTGTCTGTATTGCCTCGGAATGAAGAATTGAGCCTTTCCAGCCTGGGTATTCAGATGCCCTACAATATGCAGGCGGAACAAAGCATTTTGGGCGCAGCGCTGATGGATGAAACCATCCTCAACCGCTTGATCACCGATATGGAACCCGAAATGTTTTATTCGGACCAGAACCGTGCCGTCTATGAGACCATGCGGTCACTGTACACCGAAAGCGAAGCCGTCGACATCATCACATTGGTCAATGCTTTGGCCAACAGCGGTACCTTTGCCAGCGCGGACGATGCAAAAATTTACATCACCCACGTGGCCGAAACGGTGCCGGCCATCTCCAATGTGGATTCCTACTTCAAAATTGTCAAGGAAAAGTACCAGGCCCGTCGGCTCATCGAAGCGGCCCGCAGCATCCTCAGTGAGACCAATAGCGGTGAAGATGCCGACATGCTGCTGGAGTCGGCAGAACAGAAAATTTATGATATCCGCAGTGGACGGGACAAGTCCGGCGTCAAGACCATCCGGGAATCCATCCTGGAAGTCATCGATACCATGCAGAAACTCAGCGGTGCTGACCGTGATAAGTTTGCGGGCATTCCCACCGGCTTCAATTATCTGGATACGGTGCTGACCGGCCTGGGACGCTCCGACCTGATCATTCTGGCAGCCCGTCCCGGTATGGGCAAGACCAGTTTCGCACTGAACATTGCCACCAACGTGGCCCGGCAGCAAAAAGTGCCCACCATCATTTTCAGCCTGGAAATGACCTGCGAGCAGCTGACCGACCGTATTCTTTCCAGCACCGCCAACATTGACAGCCAGGCGTTCCGCACCGGGCGCCTGAACAATTCGGACTGGAACGATTTTGCCCAGGCCACCTCGCTGCTGTACAATGCACCCATTTATATGGATGATACCTCCGGTATTTCGGTGCCGGAAATCAAGGCCAAAATACGTACCATCAATCAGGACCCCAAGAAAGATAAGATTGGTCTGGTTATTATTGACTATCTGCAGCTGATGCAGAGTGCCAAAAAGACCGAAAGTCGTGTGCAGGAAATCAGTGATATTACCCGGAACCTGAAAATCATGGCCAAGGAATTGAACGTGCCCGTGATTGCCCTGTCGCAGCTTTCCCGTGCGGCGGAAAAAACCGCGGGACGCTCTGACCATCGGCCGCAGCTTTCCGACTTGCGCGACTCCGGTTCCATCGAACAGGATGCCGACATCGTCTTGTTCCTCTACCGTGCTGCCTATTACAACTCGCAGAACGGCGAGGAAAACCAGGCCAACGAAAACGAAGCCGAATGCATTGTTGCCAAAAACCGTCATGGCGAAACCAGTGTGGTTCGCCTTGGATGGGATGGCGCCCACACACGTTTCAGCAATTTGGATGTGACCCATGAGTTCTGATGCCGAAAAGGTAATTGAACGTATCGAAGAAACCTTGCTGACCTATTGCCGTCAACAGGGTTTGTTCAAGTCTGGCGACAGAGTCATTGCAGCCTGCTCCGGAGGGGCAGACTCAATGGCTTTGTTGCTTTTTTTACTGCGCAGGCGCCGGGATCTGGAAATTGAAGTTCTGGCAACCCACGTAAACCATGGAATACGTGGTATGCAGGCGCTGGCGGATGCCAATTTTGTGACAGCATTCTGCCGGAAAAATGGGGTGGAGCTGTTCTTGTATGATGCGGTGCGGGAAGGGGTGCAGATCCCGCAGCAGCCCAGCGAGGAATGGGCCCGCGGCCTGCGGTACGGCTGGTTTGAAAAACTGGCGGTGCAGGAGGAAGCGTTTATCGCAACGGCTCATACCATGTCGGATCAGGTGGAGACGGTCCTGTTCCGGATGGCCCGTGGTACAGGGGTGCATGGCCTTGCCGGAATTCCGCCACGACGCGGATATTATGTGAGACCCTGCCTGTGCCTGACCCGTGCCGATACAGAAGCATACTGTGCGGCACTTGGGCAAAACTATGTGCAGGACGAGACCAACGCACAGAATGAATACGCAAGGAACCGAATCCGTCATGATGCGGTTCCGGCCCTGCAGTATGCCAATCCGGCCGCCGAGACGGCTATCGCCCGCCTGTGCCGGCAGATGCGGGACCTGGACCAGTGGCTTTCCGGCGAAGCGGCTGCCCTGCTGCAGGCCGCTTCGGTGGAAGGCGGATATGAAGTGTCTGTACTGCGCCGGGCGGAAGGGCCTGTCTTGGATGCGGCATTGCACTCCCTGGTAAGTCCGGTGCGGGATACGGAAGAAAAGTATATAACCCTATTGCGTTTTTTGCTGCAACGGGGCGAGGGCGCTTTGCAGTTGACCCCGGAAGTGACCTATAAAGTCAAAAACGGGGTGTTGATCCGCCGGACACCCCAGGGGGTACGGCCGCTTCCGGCGCCGCCGCAGCCTTTCAGCGAAGGGCAATTCTTCCTGCCCGGTGGTTATTTTGTTGAATTTCGACGGGTAAAGTATGAAGATTTTCTAAAAAATCAACCAATTTTTAAAAAAGACTTAAACTGTTACGCAGATTGTGCTAAAATACAAAGGAATCTAATTTTGCGTACCCGTCTGCCGGGCGATTTTTTCCGCCCGGCTGGTCGGCATGTGCGTAAAACATTGAAAAAATACTATAATGAACTGGCAATTCCGCAGGAGGAACGGTCGTTGCTGCCTTTGCTGGCAGACGGCAGTGAAGTGCTGTGGCTTTGGGGCTGCGGCTTTGCGGAAGGCGTTGCTCCCGACGCATTTACCAACGAAGTACTCATGGTGCGGACGGAAAAAGCAGGGGAGGCATAACCATGCAAAGCATGTATCAGGATATTGACCATATTTTGGTATCGGAAGAACAGCTGAAGGAAAAGGTGGCAGAACTGGGGGCGCAGATCAGCCGTGATTATGAGGGCCGTGACCTGCTGCTGGTCTCCATCTTAAAAGGGTCCGTCGTGTTTATGGCGGATTTGATGCGAGCCGTGACCATTCCTTGCGGCATTGACTTTATGGTGGTTTCCAGTTATGGTGGGGCCAATACCGAGTCCACAGGCCTGGTCAAAATTGTCAAGGACCTGGATGCGGACCTGACGGGAAAGGATGTCCTGATCGTGGAAGACATTCTGGATACCGGGATTACCCTTTCCCATCTGATGCCGATGCTTCGACTGCGAAATCCCCGCAGTGTACGCCTGTGCACGATTTTGAGCAAGCCCAGCCGTCGCAAGGCCGACATTCAGCCCGATTATCTGGGCTTTGAAGTGCCGGATGAATTTGTGGTGGGGTATGGCCTGGATTTTGATGAGAAATATCGCAACCTGTCCTATGTGGGCGTGTTGAAACCCGAAATCTACAATAAATAAAAGCGCCGGTTCGGGCGGCCTAAATCACCGGATCTTGTGTCCGGATAGGAGTTGATTTCTTGCAGCATAAACCTCGTTTCAGCGGCATCCTGGTGGTTGCCGTGCTTATGGTGTTGGTGTTGTTCTTCGTCAGCCTGTCTCCGCTGCTGGCCTCGTCTGCATCGACCCATATCAATTATTCCGAAATTTATTATTACTTTGAAAACCAGCAGGTGACTTCCTACCGGCTGGATCTGGGGACCAATCGGCTGGAAATGTGGCTGAAGGAAGGCAACATTCCCTTGCCGGAGGCCACGGTGGAACTGAATGATCAGGAGACCAGCGGCCTTCTGAACAGTTTCTCTTCCTCGGCCGAGGAGATGCTGCCGGCCAATGGCGGTACGGTTTATGTCTCCTATAAGCTGCCCTACGGTGTGGACTTTGACACCGGCCGCATTTCCCAGTTGGTGGACGAATATAACGAAGCCAATCCCGATGCGCCGATGATTTTTGACTATGTGGCGCCCAAGACGAATATTCCCTGGCTGGAAATCATCTTCTATGTAGTGATGCTGGGAAGTCTGGGTATGCTGTTCATGTCCATGTACCGCGGCGGTGCCGGTGGCGGCATCATGAATGTGGGGCGTGCCAAGGTAAAGGATCAGCAGGAAAACCAGCGCAAGGCCACGTTCGCCGATGTGGCAGGTGCCGATGAGGAAAAGGCGGAGCTGCAGGAAGTCGTCGAATTCCTGAAAGCGCCCAGTAAATTCAATTCCCTCGGTGCGCGCATTCCCCATGGCGTTTTGCTGGTGGGCCCTCCGGGTACCGGCAAAACCCTGTTGGCGCGTGCCTGTGCCGGCGAAGCTGGCGTGCCATTCTATGCCATTTCCGGTTCGGATTTCGTGGAAATGTATGTGGGCGTTGGTGCCTCCCGTGTGCGGGACCTGTTCGAAAAAGCCAAGAAGACGATGCCTTCCATCGTTTTCATCGATGAGATTGACGCGGTAGGACGTCAGCGCGGCGCCGGTTTGGGCGGCGGCCACGATGAACGCGAACAGACGCTGAACCAGTTGCTGGTGGAGATGGATGGTTTTGATGCCAACGACGGTGTCATTGTGATGGCTGCCACCAACCGTGCCGATATTTTGGATAAGGCGCTGCTACGTCCCGGTCGTTTCGACCGGCAGGTGTATGTGGGCTTGCCGGATGTGAAGGGCCGTGAGGAAATCCTTAAGGTCCACACCAAGAACAAGCCCTTGGGTCCGGATGTGAGCCTCAAGACCATTGCCCGTTCCACGGCAGGCTTCTCCGGTGCGGACCTGGAGAACCTTGTCAACGAGGCGGCTCTGCTGGCGGCACGCCGCGGCAAAAAGGCGATTACCGAGCCGGAAATCGAAGAAGCTTCTGTCAAGGTCATGATGGGTCCGGAAAAGAAGAGCCATGTGGTGACGGATGACGAACGCCGTCTGGTGGCGTACCATGAAACGGGGCATGCCATCACCGGATATTTCGGCAAACACCATGACCCGGTGCATCAGATCAGCATTATCTCCCGCGGCGGTGCGGGAGGCTATACCATGTATCTGCCGGAGAAGGATCCCAGCTACGTTACCAAAACCGCCATGTTCGAAAACATTGTCTCGCTGCTGGGCGGGCGTGTTGCAGAACAGTTGGTGCTGGACGATATCTCCACCGGTGCATCCAGTGATTTGCAGCGTGCCACCGATACGGCCCGTGCGATGGTGACGCGGTACGGCTTCTCGGAACGAATGGGGCCGGTTGTCTATGGCAGTGACCCGGAACAGACTTTCCTGGGACGGGATTTTGGTCAGGGCAAGGGGTATTCAGAAGCGATCGCCTCGGAGATCGACAACGAGATCCGGGATATTGTGGATGAAGCCTATGAGACTGCACGCCGCATTTTGACCGAGCATATGACCGAGTTGCACAAAGTGGCAACGGTACTGATGGAGCGGGAAAAAATCAGCGGTGATGAGTTCAGAACCCTGATGGAAGGCGGAAATCTGCCCCCCTTCGATTTGGCAACGGGGGAGACGACCAAGCCGGAGGAAAAACCTGCGGTTCCCACTCCGTCTGTCGAGCCGGAGAATCTTCCGAAAACTGAGACTGCTGCCGAGCCGGAAACAGACCGACCGGACGCCCAAGAGTAAAAAGTAGGTGTTGGATCATGGATCAGAATTTTTCCCTGATGGCGCAGTCCCGCGCCAATTATTACACGGCAGGAAGCCCGGTACAGTTTGTCCGGGTGGAATTGCTGAAAGGTGATGTTACGGGAGAGGTTGCGGTTTGCCTGACCTTCAAAAACGTGGGCACGGAGCCTTTAACCGGGCTGGTGGTACACTTCAAATGCAAGGATGCTGCAGGGCAGGTCCTCTGTGAAGACGATTTTTATTATGAATCGCTGGATGTGCAGCCGGGCGAAGTCTTTGGCAGCGACGATGCGGTGTATGTGAGCGATACGCCGGTTTCCAGCGTGGAAGTGGAACAGGACCGCGCGTTCCTGAACGGTCGTGGCGTAGATCTGCGCGGCTATAAGCGTGTTCGTCTGCAAATGCCTCGCGTGTTGCCTGCGTCCATTGCCAAAACATTGCAGCAGCGCACGGGAAATAGCCAGCTGACCTGCGTTCCCCAGGATACGGAGTATGGCTGGTTCTGTGCCTGTGGCGCTTTCCATCCCAACGAAGAAAACTGCACGTCCTGCTCGGAATGCGGTGGGGACCGCGCCGGTATCAAAGCCACGCTGACGGCCATTCTGGAAGAGGCACGCCGCGCGGCAGAACGTCAGCAGCAGGAGATCAATTCCGTGGCCAACAATGTTGCGCCGCAGCCCCAGCGTGCGCCGGCCAGTAATCCGGCCGCCACGGCGGCTGCGGCCCAGGCGGCCATCAACAGCCAGGAGGCAGAAGAGCCTGCCTATGAGGATGACGCGACCGCTACCTATGATCCCAAGGGATATGCTGCGGAAGAGGACAATGCAGAGATGGAGCGGGTCCGTCGTTATGCGCCGAAAGGTCGTCTGTTTGATGACGACGAGGACGATGATGAAGGTACCCAGATGTACGATACCGACGAGTTGGACTATGACGACGAGGACGACTACGAAGATCGTCACGGCAAAAAGACTCGTGGCCGTTATGCCGATGATGACGAAGAAAGCGAAGACGACATCATGGCAGAGCGGATCATTCATTGGGCACCGCCGATTACGGCCATTGTCTGCGCACTGATTATTGCCGTATCGTTGATCTACCACTTTGTGATCGCGTGACGCCAGACGCGCATGCTTATATAGAGAAGAGGCCGCTGCCTTTAGGCAGCGGCCTCATTTGTTTGTCAGGGGGAAATCAACCGGTCAAATTGGCGGATGATTTCCGGGTTGTCCAGCTTGATCACCCGGCCGGACAAATAGTGCAGCGTGTTCTCCTGCGGAATACGTCCAAACGTAAGACGCTGAGCGCAAAGTGCCTGGGTTTTTAGGCCGGTACGCTCGTTCATTTTGCGGTTGCCGTATTTAATATCGCCCAGCACCGGATGTCCCAGATAGGAAAGGTGGGCGCGAATCTGATGGGTACGACCGGTGATAAGCCCGATGCGGCACAGCGCAAAGGGACCACCCTGGCGGATCACAGTTACCTCGGTGATGATCTGTTTGTAACCTTCGCTTTCCCGTGCGTGGATACGGACCTTGTTGTTCTTTTCGCTGTGTTGCAACCAGGCAATATGCCGTCCGGCCGGGGGAGCACCCACCGTGATGGTCAGATACTCTTTTTTCATCAGGTCGTCCCGGATGATGGTATTCAGATCCCGCAGCGCCTGATATGTTTTGGCGGCCAGTACCAGACCCTCGGTGCCACGGTCCAGTCGATTGCACAGGGCGGGGGCAAAGCACTGTTCTGCATGGGGGTTGTATTCGCCCTTTTGTTCCAGGTAAGCGGCAAAAGCGTCCACCAGGTTGGGGTCTCCTGTGCGGTCGCTATGGCAGAGCAGGCGCGCTGGTTTATAGAGGACGGCAAAATTACTGTCCTCATACACAATTTGAACCGGGGGCTGCCTTCTGGCAGGCTTTTGTTTTGAAGCGGAAGCAACGGCGGGAAAAAACTCGTCGTTGATGTATAACTCAATCAAGTCTCCCTGCTGCAGGCGGGTATCTGGCTCCGCGCGTTTTCCGTTCACCTTGATTCGTTTGTTGCGAAAGGCTTTGTACATCATACTGCGGGGAAACTGGTGGGTGACGCTCTCCACAAAGCGACTCAGGCGCACGCCATCCTCGTTTTGACCGGCGGTGAAACTTTTCATGCAATCCTCGTTTCTTATAAAATGGCTCTTTGCAAATTTCCGGTAACAGTATATAATAAAATGCAGAAAAGGTAAAGGGAAATGCCCGAAGGATGTGAAATTCATGGCGGAGGAAAAAGAGCGCGCCCTGCACGAAAAACACCGGGCCCGTATGAAAGAGCGGGTGGAACGCGATGGTCTGGAAAGCCTGGCAGAGCACGAAGCATTGGAATATCTGCTTTTTCTGGCTATTCCCCGCCAGGACACCAATGCGCTGGCCCATCGCCTGATTTTACATTTTGGCGATTTTTGCAGAGTCATGGAGGCAGAACCCCAGGAACTGATGCAGGTTAAGGGGATTGGCCCCAAAAGCGCCCAGCTGATCTGCACGGTAATGGCCTTCGGGCGGTATTACGGTATCAAGAAACGCAAACAGCGTGTGGCACTGGACGAGACCCGTCATGCGACGGAATATGTGAAACCGCTGTTCCTGGGGTGCCAGAATGAATTGCTGTATCTGATTCTTCTGGATGATCGGTGCCGTCCACTGCGGGACCTGCGCATCGCGGAGGGGGTGCCCAACCGTGTGCAGATTGATACGCGCAGGCTCCTGCGGGACGTGGCGAGAACGGAAGCAACCTGCGGAATTCTGGCGCACAATCATCCGACGGGCCTGGCCATTCCCAGTGAAGCGGATCTGATCGCTACGGTGGGTATCATGAGGGCGCTGGACCCTTTGGGGGTCAGTATCATCGATCATATCATTGTGGCAGGGGAGGAAACCTGCTCGATGCGGGAGCGGGGCTGTCTGCCGGATCTTCGGGGTGGAAATGAGATTCTTCATGCAGCCAGTTTTCGTTAAACACAACACTCTGCCGGCGATACCTCGGTGGGGTGTATTTTTTACCGGGGAATGCACAAAATGTGGAGGGAGGACTTTACTTATAGAAGCGGCTATGGTATAATCCGAATACAACAAAATGTTGTTAAAAGAGGTGCGTGATGGAGGAAGTTTTTCATCTGAAAGCGCCGTTTCAGCCCACGGGTGACCAGCCGCAGGCAATCGAAGCGCTGGTGCAGGGCATACAGGACGGCGATGACGCTCAGACCTTGCTGGGCGTGACGGGGTCTGGTAAAACATTTACCATGGCCAACATCATTGCCCGCTGCAATCGTCCCACATTGATTCTGGAGCCCAACAAAACATTGGCCAGCCAGATCTGTACCGAGATGCGGGGCTTTTTCCCGGAGGATGCGGTGGAGTATTTTGTCTCCTACTACGATTACTACCAGCCGGAGGCATACATTCCGTCTACGGATACCTATATTGAGAAGGACAGTGCCATCAATGACGAGATTGATCGTCTGCGGCATTCAGCCACGGCGGCACTGTCGGAGCAGCGCAATGTCATCATCGTGGCAAGCGTTTCCTGCATCTATTCGCTGGGCGATCCCATTGATTACCGCAGTATGGTCATCAGTTTGCGCCCCGGTATGCAGATGGAACGGGACGAGCTTTGTAACCGGCTGGTCAAACTGCAGTATGAGCGCAATGATATGAATTTCATCCGCAACAAGTTCCGGGTAAAAGGGGACACGGTGGACATTCATCTGGCATACAATGACGAATATGCCATCCGTGTGGAGTTCTTTGGCGATGAAGTGGATCGGATTGTGGA
Organism: uncultured Subdoligranulum sp.; assembly: GCA_904374465.1. Lineage (GTDB taxonomy): Bacteria > Bacillota > Clostridia > Oscillospirales > Ruminococcaceae > Gemmiger. Next base: position 114,843 of record CAJFFY010000001.1, on the reverse strand, counting down.
GTTTGATCCGCTGACCGGTGAGCGGAAGAATGTGGTGCGCCACGTGGCAATTTTCCCGGCCAGCCATTACATTGTGGGGCCGGAAAAAATGAAGGAAGGCCTGACCAAGATTGCCCGGGAAATGGAGGAGCAGGTCAAAAAATTTACCGAAGAAGGGAAACTGCTGGAGGCCCAGCGGATTCAGCAGCGTACCAACTACGATATGGAGATGCTGCAGGAAGTAGGCATGTGCAAAGGCATCGAAAACTATTCGGCGGTGTTGTCAGGCCGGGCGCCCGGTTCGACGCCGACCACACTGCTGGACTACTTCCCCGATGATTTCCTTCTGATGGTGGATGAAAGCCATGTCATGCTGCCCCAGATCCGTGGCATGTTCGGCGGGGACTACAGCCGCAAGAAAACGCTGGTGGAGTATGGGTTCCGCCTGCCTTCCGCCTTTGATAACCGCCCGCTGCGGTTTGAGGAGTTTGAAAAGAAAGTTCATCAGAAAATTTTTGTCTCGGCCACTCCGGGCGAATATGAGCGGCAACACTCCAGCCGTGTGGCGGAACAGGTGATCCGACCCACCGGCTTGTTGGATCCGTTGATCATGGTACGCCCGGTGGAAGGTCAGATTGAGGATCTTCTGGGCGAGATTCGCCAGCGTATTGACCGCGGAGAACGGGCTCTGGTGACCACCCTGACCGTGAAAATGGCGGAAGATCTGACAGATTATCTGGAAGAACATGGGGTTAAAACCAAATATATGCACCACGAGGTAGATACCTTCGAGCGCATGGAGATCATCAAGGATCTGCGTGTGGGGGCCATTGACGTGATTGTGGGCATCAACCTGCTGCGTGAGGGTCTGGACTTGCCGGAGGTTTCGCTGATTGCCATTCTGGACGCCGATAAGGAAGGCTTCCTGCGCAGCGAAACCAGCCTGATCCAGACCATTGGCCGCGCAGCGCGCAATGCCAACGGTGTGGTGCTGATGTATGCCGATGAAGTGACGCCCAGTATGGAGCGGGCCATCACCGAGACGGAGCGTCGCCGTGCCATCCAGGATGCCTACAACCGTGAACACGGTATCACCCCCAAGACCATTGTCAAGGCCATCGGCGATGGGCTGGAAATCAGCATGAGCGAAGAAAACAAGAAGCTTCGCCAGCGTCGGATGAGTCGTGCGGAACGCCAGCAGACCATCGAGCGGATGACCAAAGAGATGAAGGAAGCAGCGCGGTTGCTGCAATTTGAGCTGGCAGCACAGCTGCGCGATGAAATTGCGCGTTTGGAGCGGGGGGAGGACCCCACCGCGGCCGATGCCAGCGAACGAAAAGCTGCAGCCAAGACGCGCAAGGGCAGGAGGAAATACAAGAATTGAGTACTGCACCGAAAGAAACAAAACGAAAATCCAAAATTCAGATAGACCCCAATAACCGCATTGTAATCAAGGGGGCGCGGGAGCATAACCTGAAAAACGTGGACCTGGTGCTGCCCCGCAACAAACTGATTGTCATGACCGGCCTTTCCGGATCAGGAAAATCCAGTCTGGCCTTCGACACCATTTTTGCCGATGGTCAGCGCCGGTATATGGAAAGCCTTTCCAGCTACGCCCGTCAGTTTTTGGGGCAGATGGAAAAACCGGATGTGGATGAGATCACCGGCCTTTCGCCGGCCATTTCCATTGACCAGAAAACCACCAGCCACAATCCCCGTTCCACGGTGGGAACGGTGACCGAAATTTATGACTACCTGCGTTTGATGTATGCTCGGATTGGTGTACCCCATTGCCCGGTTTGCGGGCGGGAAATCACCCAGCAAAGCATCGACGAGATGGTGGATGAGGTTATGAAATTGCCGGAGCGCACCCGGTTCCAGGTTTTGGCCCCAGTGGTACGGGGGCGTAAGGGCACCCAGGCAAAGGAACTGGAAGCTGCGCGACGCGCGGGCTTTTCCCGTGTGCGGGTGGACGGAAACATGTATGATCTCAGTGAGGAGATCAGTCTGGAAAAGAACATCAAACATACGGTGGAGATCGTAGTGGACCGCCTGGTCATCAACGATACGGTTCGGGGACGGCTGGCCGACTCCATCGAGACTGCCCTGGCCCAGACCGGCGGTCTGGTGGTGGTGGATGTGATCGGCGGTGAACCGATGATGTTCAGCCAGAGCTATGCCTGCCCGGAACACGGTGTCTCGGTGGAGGAACTGACCCCCCGCATGTTCAGTTTTAACAATCCCTTCGGTGCCTGCGAGAAGTGTACCGGTCTGGGAACCTTCATGAAGGTGGACCCGGCCCGGGTGATTCCCGACAAGCGCAAATCCATCCGGGAAAGTGCCATCAAGGCCAGCGGCTGGTATTATGCCGAGGGCTCCATCTCCGAAATGACCTATGTGGCACTGGGCAAACGGTACGGTTTTACGCTGGATACTCCCATCAAGGATTTCAGCAAAGAGGCGCTGCATGCCCTGCTGTACGGCACTGGGGAGGAGCGGATTGAGATGCAGCGGGAAAGCATGTTCGGCTCCGGTACCTACTACAACCAGTTTGAGGGTATTATCCCCAATCTGGAGCGTCGCTTCCGGGAAACCAGCAGCGAGTGGGTCAAGGAAGAAATTGCCCAGGTGATGTCCAGCGAGGAATGCCCCGCCTGTCACGGCCGTCGGCTGAAGCCCACCAGCCTGGCGGTCACTGTGGGTGGCATCAACATTGCCGATTTCTGCGACAAGAGTGTCAGCGAGGAACTGGAATTCATCAAGACGGCCAAGGTCAGCGCGCGGGATGAAATGATCGGCGCTCCCATCTTCAAAGAAGTCAAGGAACGTCTGGGCTTTCTGGAGAGTGTGGGGCTGGGCTACCTGACGCTTTCGCGCGGCGCGGCCTCCCTCTCCGGCGGCGAAAGTCAGCGTATCCGTCTGGCAACTCAGATCGGCAGTGCTTTGACCGGCGTTCTCTACGTGTTGGATGAACCCAGTATCGGTCTGCATCAGCGGGACAACGATAAGCTGATCGCCACCATGAAGCGGTTGCGGGATTTGGGCAACACGCTGATTGTGGTGGAACACGACGAAGATACCATGCGTCAGGCAGATTACATCGTGGACGTGGGCCCCGGCGCGGGCGTGCACGGCGGCGAGATTGTGGCAGCCGGCAGTGTGGCGGATATCTGCAAGGTGAAGCGCAGCGTTACGGGAGCCTATCTCTCGGGGCGCAAGTTTGTGGAAGTGCCCGAACAGCGGCGGGAAGGCAATGGCAAGTTCCTGCGGGTGGTCAAAGCGCACGAAAACAACCTGCAGAATATTACCGTGGATTTCCCGCTGGGAAAAATGATTTGCGTGACCGGCGTGTCCGGCTCCGGCAAATCCACACTGATCAACGAGATTTTGTATAAAACTCTGGCGTCGGCCCTGAACGGCGCCCGCAGCCGCCCCGGGCAGTGTGAAGCGGTGGAGGGCATGGAATGGGTGGATAAGGTCATCGGTATTGATCAGTCTCCCATCGGGCGCACGCCTCGCTCCAACCCGGCTACCTATACGGGTGTGTTTGGGGATATCCGGGCGCTGTTCGCCAGCACCCAGGATGCCAAGATGCGTGGGTACGGCCCCGGACGCTTCAGCTTCAATGTGAAGGGCGGCCGCTGTGAGGCCTGCGAGGGCGGCGGCATCCTGCAGATCGAGATGCATTTCCTGCCCGATATTTATGTTCCCTGCGATGTCTGTAAGGGAAAGCGGTACAACCGGGAAACCTTGGAAGTCAAATACAAGGACAAAAACATTTCGGACGTGCTGGATATGACGGTGGAAGAAGCCTGTGTCTTTTTTGCCAACATTCCCAAGATTGCACGCAAACTGCAGACCTTGCAGGAAGTGGGCCTGGGCTATATTCAGCTGGGGCAGGCTGCAACAACACTTTCCGGCGGCGAGGCGCAGCGCGTGAAGCTGGCCAACGAACTGGCCCGGCGGGGTACCGGCCAGACGGTGTATATTCTGGACGAGCCCACCACGGGACTTCATGTGGCAGACGTGCACCGGCTGGTGAAAGTGTTGGATAAGCTGGTGGACGCCGGCAACACGGTGATTGTGATCGAACACAATCTGGATGTGATCAAGCGGGCTGATTATATCATCGACCTGGGGCCGGAAGGCGGCAGCGGTGGCGGCCGTATTGTGGCCACCGGTACCCCCGAGGAAGTGGCGGAAAATCCGGCCTCTTTTACGGGGCAGTATCTCAAGCCGATGCTGGCGCGTGCCAAGGAACTGCAAAAAGCGGAAAAGTAAAAAAACAGAGCGCTCCTTATGGGGGCGCTCTGTCTTTGTCTCGTGTGCAGGACCACAGCATACCGTGTCTTGGCAAAAAAACAAAACAACTGCTTGTACTTTTGCAGCTGATTTGCTATACTAATACGGTATGTTGGATTTGTGTGCCCTTTAAGGAGAATTCACTTGGAAAAACTACTCTATACCCATGACGATGCTGCCGCCAAAACGCTGGCAGCCTACTACGAAACCCCGCCCCTTGCCTTTGTGCGCAGCTACGGCTGTCAGCAGAATGTCAATGACGGCGAGAAGATCCGCGGCGTTTTGCAGGATGTGGGCTTTGGCCTGTGCGATACGCTGGAGGATGCCGACTTGATTTTATTCAATACCTGTGCGGTCCGGGAACATGCGGAGCAACGGGTGTTTGGCAACATCGGTGCGCTGAAGAAACTCAAGGAACAAAATCCGCGCCTGATCATCGGCGTATGCGGGTGTATGGCGCAGCAGCCCCACATTGTGGAAAAACTGCGTCAGAGCTATCCTTACGTGGATTTGGTCTTTGGCGTCAACGGCATTGACCGGTTGCCGGCTATGCTGGCCGAGAGGATCCGCCGTGGCAAACGCTACCTGCAATCGCCCGAAGAGCGCAATGCGGTGGTGGAAGAACTGCCCATCCGTCGGGACTCGGGGTTCCGTGCCTGGCTCCCCATTATGTACGGGTGCGACAATTTCTGCACCTATTGTATTGTACCCTATGTGCGGGGACGGGAACGCAGCCGGGAACCGGAAGCCATTCTGGCGGAATTCCGGGATTTGATTGCCAAGGGATATAAAGAGATTACGCTGCTGGGGCAGAATGTGAACAGCTACGGCAAGGGTCTGTCCCAGAAGATCGATTTTTCGGATCTTTTGAATCTGCTCTGCACGGTGCCCGGAGACTATCAGATCCGTTTTATGACCAGCCATCCGAAGGATGCCAGCCATAAACTGATCGACACCATCGCGGCACAACCCCATCTGTGCAAGCACATCCATCTGCCCGTCCAGTCCGGCAGCGATCGATTGCTGCAGCAGATGAACCGGCACTATACGGTGGCCCAGTATAAGGAACTGATCGACTATGCCCGGGCCAGGATCCCCGGCGTGACCTTTTCCAGTGACATCATTGTGGGATTCCCCGGTGAGACGGAGGAGGACTTCCAGGCCACGTTGAATCTGGTACAGGAAGTCGGCTATATGCAGCTGTTTACCTTCATCTATTCCAAGCGGAACGGAACGCCTGCCGCCAAAATGCCGGATCCGACCACCCATGCCGAGAAGGCGGCCCGCATGGAACGGCTGCTGCGCACCCAGGACAATTTTGCCTTTGCAGCCACGGCTGCGATGGCAGGCCAGACCGTACGGGTACTGGTGGAAGGTGCGGGCCGTACACCCGGAACGCTCAATGGCCGGTTGGATAACAACCTGGTTGTGGAGTTTGCAGCACCTGAAACCCTGGTAGGGCAATGGGCACAGGTTCATCTGACAGGTTCACGCGCGGCACTGCTGACGGGTGAACTGGTATAACAATTGTATCAACTTTATGAAGTGAAAGTAAAGGAGACCAAACTATGGATTGCATTGATCTGTTTAAGAAAGCCGCGGCTGCCATGCAGACCGACCCCCGTTATCTGGAACTGGATGCGGCGCGCCGTGAAAATGACGCGGACCAGGAGCTGCAGGGCATGATCGGGGAATTTAATCTGGCACGGCTGGATCTGAACAACGAGAGCGCCAAGAGCGAAACCGATGCGGCACGGGTGGCAGAGCTGAATCAGCGCATTAACGACCTGTACAGCCAGATCATGGCCAGCGAAGGTATGGTGCGCTATAACACCGCCAAGGCCGAATGTGAGTCGATGGTCAGCTATATCGACGCCATCATCAACACCGCCATGAACGGTGGAGATCCCATGAGCGTGCAGCAGCCCCAGGGCGGTTGCACCGGCAGCTGCTCCACTTGCGGCGGGTGCCACTGAGGCAAACAAAAATTTTGTTACGCAGTGAAAAAAACAGGAGTGTGAAACATGGCCGAACAAGCAGTATCGCCCATGATGCAGCAGTATTTTGAGATCAAAAAGCAGCATCCCAACGAGATCCTCTTCTATCGCGTGGGGGATTTTTATGAGATGTTCTATGATGATGCCCTCACCGCATCGCGGGAGTTGGAACTGACATTGACCGGCAAAAACTGCGGCAAGGAAGAGCGGGCCCCCATGTGCGGGGTGCCGTATCACTCCTACGAAACTTATATGGCCCGGCTGATTGCCAAGGGCTATAAAGTGGCCATCTGTGAGCAGATGGAGGACCCGGCGCTGGCCAAGGGACTGGTCAAGCGGGACATCATCCGTGTGGTGACACCCGGTACGGTCATTGAAAGCAGCATGCTGGCAGAGGACAAAAACAACTATCTCTGCAGCATTTATTGCAAACGGCGCCGTGGCCGCTGGCGGGCGGGAATCTGCTTTGCGGATATCTCCACCGGTGAAGCCCGGGCTACCGAACTGAATGCCGAGAAAATCGGCGGAGCCATCATCACCGAGCTTTGCCGCTACATGCCCAGCGAAATCCTCATTTGCCCGCCCATGCTGGATTTCAAGGATGTGACAGCCTACATCAAGCAGCATACCAGCGCGCTGGTGGAACTGCGGGAGGAATCCTGCTATAAGGATGCCCTGATGGAAGCCACCATGTCCGGGCAATTCGGCAGCGACTGGCGGGAAACCTTGGGATATGATGCCGAGTCGTTGGTGCCCTATGCGGTGGCTGCGCTGCTGAATTATCTGCAGGAAACCCAGAAGCACGGTCTGGAACGCATCAAGACGGTGGAAAATTACGCCGATGCCCAGTACATGCGTCTTTCTCCGGTAACCCGGGCCAACCTGGAACTTACCGAAACTATGCGCGGCAGAGAAAAGCGTGGTACCCTGCTGTGGGTGCTGGATAAAACCGAAACCTCCATGGGCAAACGGATGCTGCGCGCCTGGATTGAACAGCCGCTGGTGGATGCCGCGGCCATCAATGAGCGGTTATCTGCCGTACAGGCTTTGTACACAGCCAATATCGCCCGTGCGGATCTGAAAGATGCCTTATCCCATGTCTTTGACATTGAGCGGCTGACCACGCGCATTCTGTACGGATCGGCTACCCCCCGGGAGGTCAAGGCACTGGGGGACACCTGTGCCTGCCTTCCTCAGGTCAAAGAGCAAGCCGCAGCCTGTGGGGCTCCGTTGTTGCAAAAACTGGCCGAGCAGATCGACCCGCTGGAGGACCTGCTGAACCAGATTACCACCGCTTTGGTGGATGAACCGCCGGCCACGCTCAAGGATGGCGGTGCCATCCGGGCTGGTTACAACAGCGAAGTGGATGAGCTGCGCGATATCATGCATGGCGGCAAGGGCTATCTGGCCAACCTGGAGGCCAAACTGCGGGAGGAAACCGGAATCCCCAAACTGAAAATCGGTTTCAATAAAGTATTTGGTTACTATATTGAAGTCAGCCGCTCTTACACCGATTCGGTCCCGGATTCCTTTACCCGCAAGCAGACCCTGACCACCGGGGAACGGTACATTACACCTGAACTGAAAGAGCTGGAAAACAAGATCCTGGGCGCCAACGAGCGGTTGCTCGTGCTGGAGCATCAGCTTTTTGCCGATCTTCTGTCCGATATCTCAGCGCAGGTGGTGCGGATTCAGCGCACGGCGCTGGCGGTTGCCCAGCTGGATGTGCTGGCCAGCTTTGCCGAGGTGGCACTGCAGAACAACTATGTGCTGCCGGTGGTGGACCAAAGCGGTGTGATGGAAATCAAGGAAGGCCGTCATCCGGTGATTGAGCAGATGCTCAAGGGGAGCCTGTTTGTGCCCAACGATACGCTGCTGGACGAAGGCGAAAACCGCATGTTGCTCATCACCGGTCCCAACATGGCCGGCAAATCCACCTACATGCGGCAGAATGCCCTGATCGCCCTGATGGCTCAGATCGGCTGTTTTGTGCCAGCGGCCAGTGCCCATATCGGGGTTGTGGATGCTATTTTCACCCGTGTGGGGGCATCGGATGACCTGGCAGCGGGACAATCCACCTTCATGGTGGAGATGACCGAAGTGGCCGAGATTTTGCGCCATGCCAGCAAGAACAGTCTGGTGATTCTGGACGAGATCGGGCGGGGAACCTCGACCTTTGATGGTATGAGCATTGCCCGTGCGGTTGTGGAGTATATCTGCGACAACATCGGTTGCAAGACACTGTTTGCCACCCATTACCATGAACTGACCAGCATGGATAAAGATATCTATGGGGTCAAGAATTACAACATCGCGGTAAAAAAGCGCGGCGAGGATATCACCTTCCTGCGGCGCATTGTGGCCGGCCCGGCGGATGACAGCTATGGTATCGAAGTGGCCAAGCTGGCGGGGCTGCCTTCCAGTGTGACCAAGCGCGCCCACGCGGTGCTGCGGCAGCTGGAAGCCAATGCCCCGGGAAGAAACCAGACCATGCAGCTGGATTTTGAAACGGTGGAGGCCTACAATAATCCATCCGTTCCCAGCGAAGTGATGGAAAAGCTGCACAATGTGGATATTGAAACGCTGACGCCGCTGGAAGCGTTGAACTTTTTGTATGAACTGAAAAATACCCTGGATAAAGACTGAAACAGGAGGACCCCATGGCAGAAATTCGCGTGCTGGACAAGCATACTGCAGAGCTGATCGCAGCAGGTGAGGTGGTAGAGCGCCCCGCCTCTGTGGCGAAAGAACTGTTGGAAAACGCCATTGATGCCGGGGCCACACAAATCACCCTGTCCATTACCCGGGGCGGTATTGCTCAATTGCAAATCGTGGACAACGGCAGCGGCATCGAGGCAGAATATATCGATAAGGCGTTTATCCGCCATGCCACCAGCAAAATTGCCACAGCGGAGGATTTAGCACACATTCATACGCTGGGATTCCGCGGCGAAGCGCTGGCATCCATTGCCAGCGTGGCCAAGGTGGAAGTGCTGACCCGCACCGAACAGGATGAATATGCCTGTTGCTACCGGATTGAAGGCGGGGAGCCCCAGGGGATGGAACCGGGGGCCCGGCCGGTGGGAACGACCATTACGGTACGGGATCTGTTTTACAACACGCCGGCCCGAATGAAATTCCTGAAAAAGGACGCCAGTGAGGGAACCTATGTGGCTGACACGGTGCTACATGCGGCACTCTCCCACCCGGAGATCAGCTTTCGTTTTTTGCGGGATGGCAAACAACAGTATCTCACGCCCGGTGACGGTGATTTGCGCAGCACAGTCTATGCGGTCTTGGGTAGAGAATTCGCCCGGGACCTGCTGCCGGTGGAAGGGGGAAACGGCGTATATCGGGTTACTGGTCTGATTACGCCGCCCCGCGCCTGCCGTGCCAGCCGAGGAACCCAGCATTTCTTTGTCAATGGCCGATATGTGAAAAACCGCACCATGATGGCTGCACTGGAAAACGCCTACAAAGGAACTATGATGCAGGGCAAGTTCCCCGGAGCAGTCCTGATGTTGGAAATGCCTGCCGATCTGGTGGATGTGAATGTGCATCCGGCCAAGACGGAAATCCGTTTCGCCCGGGAAAGTGATGTGTTTGATGCGGTCTACCGGGCAGTGCGCACAGCGCTGACGACGCCGGGCAGCGGGGAATGCCGCTTTGAGATGAAGCAGCCAGAACCGGCAAGCGGACGGCCGCAGGTTCCGGATCCGGTAACCCCGCAGTCGGTACAGAGGCAAGAACCGGCAAAACCCAAATTTTCTACCATGAGTGCGGCGGAATACCGTGCCATGCACCAGCTTACCGAAGCGGTCCCGGCACGGCCGCTGCCGGGGACCGTAACCATGCAGTCTTCCGGAACGGTGTACCGGACACAGGTGTCCCACCCGGCAGCCATTCCGCAGGCGGCCGCACCCATGCGGAAACCGAATACGGTGGAAGATGACACGGTTCTGGATATTCTGCCGGAGCTCCCGGAACAAGAGGTTCTGCCTGCGGCGGCGCCGGAGGCTCCCCTGGAATCCGAGGAAATAACGACTGTCCCACAGCCGGAGCCAGCCCGGGAAGGGCCGGAACAGCAGAGTATGCAGGCCCTGAGCGCATTGCCGCAGCAACCGATCCCGGGACAGCAGACGACGCTGCTTCCGCCCGAAAAGGAACCGCTGAAATTGGTGGGGGAAGTTTTCAAAACTTACATTATTACCGAGCGGGAGGGGGAGCTTTGCCTGATTGACAAGCATGCGGCCCATGAACGGATCCTCTTCGAAAAATTGTCAAAGGATTACGGAAACGTTCCCGCACAGATGCTGTTGGTCCCGGTGCAGGTAAACCTGACTGCGGCAGAAAAGCAGGCGGTTTTGCAAAACCTGTCCATGCTCAACGATGCGGGTCTGGAAGTGGATGATTTTGGTGGTGCCACCGTGCTGGTGCGCGCAGTCCCTGCCGATGTGGAAGTGGACGATGTGGAAGATATGGTGGTGGAACTGGCTAATCATCTGATGGATGGAAGTCGGGATGCCTTGCGGGAAAAAACCGAATGGGTTTTGCATTCCATCGCCTGTCGCGCGGCCATCAAGGCGGGGGACCGTACCAGCGCGGCGGAGATGCTGGCCCTTGCACAAGAAATCATGGATGGTTCTATTCCGCCGTTCTGCCCCCATGGCAGACCTTGCGTGTTGAAGATCACCCGGAAGGAGCTGGAAAAACAGTTTGGACGCCTTGTGTGAACGCCCCCGAGTCATAACAGTGGGGGGACCCACAGCCACCGGAAAGACTGCACTTTCCGTGGCGCTGGCCCGGCACTTTGATGGCGAGATCATTAATGCTGACTCCATGCAGATCTACCGGCATCTCAGTATTGGCACCGCAAAGGCCACCCCGGAGGAACGTCAGGGCGTGCCGCATCATCTCTTGGATTTTCTGGAACCCGAACAACCCTATAGTGTGGCGGAGTTTGTGCGGGATGCCTCGTCCTGCATTTCCCAAATCACGGGAAGAAACCATCTGCCTCTGCTGGTGGGCGGTACCGGGCTCTATATTTCCAGCCTTTTGCAGGGCGTTACCTTCGCACCGGAACAAACCGATCCGGCTTTGCGGCGGACGTTGCAGCAGCAGGCGGAGACGGAAGGCCCCCAGTCTTTGTATGCACGGTTGCAGACAGTGGACCCGGTGTACGCGCAAAAAGTCCATCCCAACAACTTGACCCGGGTGATTCGTGCGTTGGAACTCTATGAGTCCACCGGACGCAAGATGAGCGAACAGCAACAGGCGTCCCGCCCGCAGGAGGCGCCCTATCGTGCCTTGTGTATTTGCCTGACCTGCAGGGACCGGACGGAATTGTATCGTCGGATCGACCTCCGGGTGGATGATATGATGCGAAGAGGTTTGTTGCATGAGGCAGAGCTTGTCTGGCAGCACCGGGATACCTACAAAACCGCAGCACAGGCCATCGGATATAAGGAATTTTTTCCCTATTTCGAGGGGGGACAATCGCTGCCCGGTTGTGTGGAGGATTTGAAACGGGCCACACGCCGCTATGCCAAGCGCCAACTGACATGGTTTCGCCACCAAAGTGAGGCGGTTTGGCTATATCTGGAAGATGGCGCCGTGGAAGCCAAAGCCATACAGCAGGTGGAGGCCTTCCTGCAGAACTGAGTGGAAGGGAGGGAAACGAACCGATGCAGCCAAAAAACGGGCATACCAATGCGACAAAAATTATACGATGGATAGGCATCGCCCTGCTGCTGGTGGTTTCCTTCTATGTGGTAATTCAGTGCTTTGTGATCTTTCACCAGTCATACAAGACAGAAACTGCCATTTCTTATACCATGGCGGACAGCGTCACACTGGACGGTGTGGTGGCGTTTGATTCCGTATCGGTGGAGGGAAGCGGGAACCTGGGCTATCTGGTACAGGATGGCGAACGCGTCAGCAACGGAACGGTTCTGGCGGAATGTTATACCGATGATTCCCAGGGACTGCTACGGGAGCGTCTGGATCGTTTGAGCAGAACGATTGATTTGCTGAGCAAATCGCAGAACTCCACCGGCAGTGATCTTTCGGTGCTTACCAACCAGACACGGCAGGCTCTGTACAACTTGCTGGACAAACTGGATACAGCGGAATACAGCGGCATCACAGACGCAGAAGACGATTTTCTGTTGGCACAGAATCGCCTGCAGGTCAGTACAGGCCAGACGGGGGATTTCAGTCAGACCATTGCGGCGTTGCAGGCGGAGTACGATGAGATCAATGCCCAGTTAGGGGCTTTACAGACTATTACGGCCACCACAAACGGATACTTCAGCAGCACGGAGGCCGCTCCGGCCATTGTAACAGACAGGCAGGCACTGGACGATGCGACGCCGACGGCTTTGCAGCAGATGCTGGCAGACGGATTCCCGGCAGCGGATACCAACCGGGCGGGACAGATTGCCACAGGGTTCAGCTGGCGATTTTATGCGGTCTGCGATCTGGATACGGCCGCTCGGTTTGATGGGGTTACTTCAGTCAAAATCAGCGTGCCGGGCAAACAGAACACGCCGCTGGCGGCCACCGTTGTGGAGGTGACCACGGACGAGGACAACGGCGTGGCCAAACTGGTCTTCGAATGTCAGACCATCAATGCGGAAATTTTGAGTTTTGGCCAGGAAACCGCACAGATTGATATCAAAACCTATGAAGGCATCCGGATCAGCAGGGAGGCACTGCACATTGTGGGCGGTAACCGTGGTGTGTACGTCAAATATGGCAACCTGCAACGTTTTCTGAAAATCACCATCCTGTATGAGGATGAGAATTATATTCTGATTCCTGCCGATGGCGCCATCGGTACGGACAACGAGGTCCGCCTGTATGATGAGGTCATTGTGCAAGGTACAAATCTGCAGGATGGCAAGCTGCTGTAGCGCAGAATCTATCGGTTCTATATTGACAATTGACATAAAAAAGAAGATAATATTTAGTGTATATCGCTGTAATGGCGTGTGCGCGTTTTACACGCATGCGCGACCAAAGGAGTTACAACCATGTCTATGTTTGACAGTTTGAAAAGCAAGCTCGGAATTGACCCGGAGGGGGATTCTTATATAGATGACACCGAAGACGAAATTTTTGCGGGCGGGCAGGGGAATGCCGCAGCTGCGCAGAATTATTCTCAGGCCGAGGTCAAACAGCATAGCAATAAGGTAGTCAACATCAATGCGACCACCCAACTGCAGGTCGTTCTGGTCAAACCGGAACGTTTTGAGGATGCATCCACCATTGCGGATCAGCTCAACGCAAAACGCACGGTGGTGCTGAATCTGGAATCCACGGGTAAAGAGGTTTCCCGTCGTCTGATTGATTTCCTTTCCGGAGTGGCATACGCGAACAATGGCCAGATCAAGCGTGTGGCAACCAGCACCTTTATTATTACACCCTACAATGTGGATATTATGGGTGACCTGATTGACGAGCTGGAGAACAATGGCGTCTTCTTCTGATTCCGTGTCTGCTGTCCGGGGCTTTGTCCCACCTCAGAATGAGGATGAGCGTCGTCTGATGCACCGGGTGGAAGAATTGTGCCGGGTGGCGGATGCACGGGAAATCCCACGCTATACGGGATTCCTTTCGGATCGCGAGCAGAGTTTGGCCCAGGCGGCCTGCCATCGTGCGGGTTTTTCGTCTATGCGGTTTTGGGGGGGCTACGACCAGGCGGAACGAAAGGTCCTTTGCCTGGAACCGCCACAAGCCTGGCGGGAAGAACCGCTGGCTTGTTTGCAGCTGAAAGCCATGGCACTATCTGGAGAAAAAGCGCCGGGGCACCGGGATTATCTTGGGTCCATTCTTGGCTTGGGATTGGATCGTGTCTGTGTGGGGGACCTTGTACAGGACCCGGAGGACGCGGCTGTGTTTTACGCTGTGGTGCTGGCGGACAAGCAGGCTTTTATTGCGGCAGAGTTGACCAGTGCCGGGCGTTGCCCGGTCCAGGTGACGTGCTGCGATGATTTGCCGGAACGGATTGCCCAGGGTGTGCAGCGTGCGACACGGGAAGCTACTGTTCCATCCTTGCGGGTGGATGCTGTTTTGGCAGCCATGATGCATACCTCCCGGACCAGAGCTGCAGAATATATTGCAGCCGGCCGTGTGGAAATCAACCATCTTCCCCTGCGGTCGTCCCACGAAACGGTGTTCGCGCAGGATATTTTTACTGTACGGGGCGTAGGCCGCTATCGTTTGACAGGGATCGGCGGAAGGAGCCGTAAAGACAGGGTGTTTATATCCTTCTTTCAGTATTAAGAGAACGGTGACTCTTGAAAACTACCGAATCAGGAAAATCCGAAAACAGGAGGAATAGCATGATCACTTCTGAGGATGTCCGCCGCGTAACCTTTGAAAAATCCATGCGCGGGTATCGCTGCGATGATGTGGATGATTATCTTAAGCAGGTTGCAGAAAGCATGGAGACTTTGTCTGCCCAAAATGACGACCTGCAAAAGAAACTCGTCGTGCTGGCTCAGCGTATTGACCAGTACCGTGCGGAGGAGGATACCCTGCGCACCACCATGATTAACGCGCAGCGGCTGGGCGAAAATGTGATTCGGGAAGCCAAACAGAAGGCTGCGGAAATTATTCGAGCGGCCAATATGAAGGCCGAGGACCGGGAACAGCGGGCCCGGGACGATGTGGAGCTGGCCAAACAGGAGATTGTTACGCTGAAAAGCGAGGCCGACAGCTTTAAACGTTCCCTGATGGAGATGTACCGCAAGCACATCAATTTGATCAGCAAGCTCCCGGAATATAAGACGGTGGAAGAACCGGAGCCGCCACAGGAAAAGCCGCAGGAACCGGTACAACAGCCTGTGGCGGAACCTGTACAGCCGGCAGAGCCCGCCTATACGGCGCCGCCCGTGCAGTCTGCCCCGCAGCCGGACCCCCAGCCCCAGGAACCTGTTTATCAGGAAACACAATATTACAATCCTGAACAGCCCCAGCAGACGGAGGCACCGGAAGATGGGGAAAAGGTAGATACGGTGGAGTTTGCCATCGCGCCGCATCCGGAAGAACCGGAGGAAATGGCTGTGCAGCCTCCGATGACGCAGCCGGAGGTGAAGGAAACTTTCCAGCCTGGTGCGGGACTCTACGATGATCCTCCGGCGGAAAAACCGGCACGCAAGACCAGAAAGTCCAGTACCGGTAAGCGGACAACCCGCAAAACCAAAGCAGCGGAACCGCAGGAAGAGTTGAACTCCCCTGCGTTTGACCATTTTGAAGGCGTAGACTTCGACAGCTGATTGTTTCGGCAACCAGCAAAGAATTTTACTAAATAGAGGAGAGTAGGAAATCTTGCCGCAGAATTACAATGACACCATCCACAAGATGCAGACCCCCTTTGAAATGCGGGCCGGTCTGCCCAAAAAGGAACCCAAAATGCTGGAAGACTGGGAGCAGAACCATGTCTATGAGCAGATGATCCGCAACAACGAGGGAAAGCCTCGCTACATTCTGCATGACGGCCCCCCGTACGCCAACGGCAGTATCCATATGGGTACTGCGCTGAACAAGATCATCAAGGACATCATCATCCGCTACAAGAACATGTCTGGTTTCCAGGCTCCTTATGTGCCCGGTTATGATACCCACGGCCTGCCCATCGAGTTGAAGGCACTGGGGTCTTTGGGCGATAAGAAGTCCGGTGTCTCCAAATTGGAACTGCGCAAGATCTGCAAAGAGTTCGCCACGGAACATATCGGTGTTATGAACGATCAGTTCAAGCGCCTGGGCGTTCAGGGTAATTTTGAAAATCCGTATCTGACCCTGCGTCCCGAATTCGAGGCTCGCCAGGTGGAAATTTTTGGCGAGATGGCCAAGAAGGGCTACATTTATAAGGGCATGAAAGCTGTTTACTGGTGCCCGGAAGACCGCACGGCTCTGGCAGAGGCGGAAATTGAGTATGCCGAGGATGAATGCGATTCCATCTATGTGCGTTTCAAGCTGACCGGGGATCCCAAGGGTGTGCTGGCTAAGCACAACATCCCGCTGGATAAAGCTTGGATTGTGATCTGGACGACCACCACCTGGACGTTGCCCGCCAACGTGGCAACCTGCCTGAACCCTGACATCGAATATGCCTTCGTCAAGATTGGCGAAGATTACCACATCATGGCTGCCGAACTGGTCAAGGCCACGATGGAAGCTTGCCATATCGAGGATTACGAAGTTCTGCCCGAAACCGTGCACGGCGATGAGCTGGAAATGGTGGAGTACAAGCATCCCTTCCTGGACCGCACCGGCTTGGTGATCCTGGGTGATCACGTTACACTGGAAGGCGGTACGGGCTGTGTTCACACGGCCCCCGGTCATGGTGTCGAAGACTTTGAAGTCTGTGTCAACCACTACCCGCAGCTGCCGGTTGTTGTCCCCGTGGATGATGCTGGCTGCCTGACCGAGGAAGCTGGCAAGGAGTTTGCGGGCCTCAAGGTATGGGCTGCCAATAAGGTCATTCTGGAGCACATTAAAGAGAGCGGCCACCTGATGGGGGTGCAGCACATCACCCACCAGTATCCCCATTGCTGGCGCTGCCATAATCCCATCATCTTCCGCGCCACCGAGCAGTGGTTCTGCTCCATCGACGCCTTCAAGGAAGATGTCTACAAGGCCATTGACAGTGTGCATTGGCAGCCGGCCTGGGGCCATGATCGTATGGCCGGTATGGTGCGCGATCGTAGCGATTGGTGCATCAGCCGTCAGCGTGTATGGGGTGTTCCCATTCCGGTATTCTACTGCAAGAAATGCGGCAAGTACCACATTACTGATGCCTCCATCAAGGCTGTGTCGGACCTGTTCCGCAAGGAAGGCAGTGATGCATGGTACAAGTATGAAGCCAACGAGATTCTGCCCAAAACAGAGGTCTGCGAGTGCGGTGCTTCCGATTGGGAAAAGGATCCCGACATCATGGATGTCTGGTTTGACTCCGGCTCCACCTGGAGTGCGGTCTGCCGTGAACGTCCGGAACTGACCTGGCCGGTGGATATGTATATGGAAGGTGCCGACCAGTTCCGTGGTTGGTTCCAGTCCAGCCTGCTGACCTGCGTGGCTACCCAGGGTATTGCGCCGTATCGTGAGGTGCTGTGCCATGGCTGGGTTGTGGATGCCCAGGGCAAACAGATGCATAAGTCTGCCGGTAACGGTATGGAGCCCTCTGAGATCATTCGGGACTACGGCGCCGACATCATCCGTCTGTGGGTGGCATCCAGCGATTATACGGTGGATGTGCGTGCCGGCAAGGAAATCTTCCGTCAGCTGTCGGAAGCCTACCGCAAGATGCGCAATACCGCGCGATTCATGCTGGGCAACCTGAATGACTTTGACCCGAACAAAGATATGGTCGCAGAAGATCAGCTCTATGAGATTGATCGATGGGCGCTGGAAGCCTGCAATGCACTGACCAAGACCATGCGGGATGCCTATGATCATTATGACTTCTCCCGCGCGTACCATGCGCTGTACAATTTCTGCGTCATTGATATGTCCAACTTCTATATGGACGTGATCAAGGATCGCCTGTACTGTGCGGATGACCATGCACGTCGCTGTGCACAGACGGCGCTGTACCGTATCCTGGTGGACTTCACCAAGCTGCTGGCGCCTATCCTTTGCTTTACCAGCCAGGAAATCTGGAGCTATGTGCCCAAGATGCCCGGCATGAAGGAGTACGTGGTCTTTGAGCAGATGCCCGAGGCCAAGTCTGCAGCCGGTGCGGCATTCACCGAAAAGTGGGATCGCATCATGGCAATCCGCGATGATGTCAAGAAGGTCCTGGAGCAGGCTCGTGCCGACAAGCTGATCGGTTCTTCTCTGGAAGCCAGCCTGACACTGTATTGCAATGCGGAAGTGTACGGCTTCCTCAATGCAATCCCCATGGATGAGCTGGCGGACCTGTTCATCGTCTCGCAAGTTCATCTGGAGCAGGGCGAAGGCGGCGTGAAGGGCCTTGTGGAAGGCTTGGGTGTTGCTGCCGAGCATGCGGCCGGTACTAAGTGCCTGCGCTGCTGGAAGTACGATGCTGCCGTTGGCGAAAATGGCCTGTGCCCGCGTTGCGCAAAGGTCCTGGGAATGTAATTTTACCTTCAGCGGTGCTTATACTTGCGTAAGCACCGCTGATTTTTTCAGAGTAGGGAGTTTTGGATGATTTTTGGCCTTCTCTCGGTGGCAGGGGCCGCCTTGCTGGTGGTGATTGACCAGCTGATCAAACAATGGGCCACGGCGGTCTTGCAGCCGCTGGGGGCTTTGACCATTTTGCCGGGTGTTGTGGAACTGCGCTATTTCCTGAACGACGGTATGGCATTTTCCATGCTGGCGGGCAAACAGACGTTGCTGATCGGTATGACGTCCCTCATGCTGCTTTGTGTGTTTCTTTTGCTTTTGCTGCGCAAAATGGGCCCTTGGGAAAGAATCTCCTGGACCCTGATTCTGGGCGGCGGCGTGGGAAACCTGATTGACCGCGTGGTCAGCGGTGTGGTTGTGGACTATGTCAATTTCCTTTTTGTGAATTTTGCCGTGTTCAACTTTGCTGACATCTGCATTACCACTGGCGTTGTGATGCTCATGCTGTGGGTGCTGTACGACTCCTACAAAAAAGACCGGGAAGAAAAAAAGATTCACGGAAAGGATGGAAAGGCCGCGGATGGAACGGCTTGAAATTCTGGCGGGGGAGGCAGTTTCCGGCCGGTTGGATGCGTGGCTGGCAGGAAAATGCGAGGGCGTTTCCCGCAGTGCGCTGCAATCTTTGATGGAACAGGGGTTTGTAACCTGTAACGGCCGGCCCGTAAATAAAAAGGAAAAAGTATGCCAAGGAGCCTGTTATCAGGTGCTATTGCCGGACCCGCAGCCTATTGAGGCGGTTGCACAGGATATTCCACTTTCTATTGTGTACGAAGATGATGACCTGATTGTGGTCAACAAACCCAAGGGAATGGTGGTACACCCTGCACCGGGCAACCCGGACGGTACGCTGGTCAACGCTTTGTTGTACCACTGTGCGGGGCAGCTTTCCGGAATCGGAGGCGCAATCCGTCCCGGCATTGTGCATCGGATTGATAAGGACACCAGTGGACTGCTGGTGGTGGCCAAGAATGATGCGACCCATCAGGCGCTCAGCGAACAGATGCGGGAACACAGTATTCACCGTGTATATCACGCAGTCGTGTATGGAAATCTGCGCGAAGACGAAGGCTTTGTGGAAACCTGGCTGGGACGCGATCCCCGGGATCGAAAAAAGATGGCTGTGGTTTCCAAAGACGCAACGGGTGCCAGGTATGCCTATACAGGATGGCGTGTATTGGAACGGTTCGGCAATTTTACCTACATTGCGTGCCAACTCAAAACCGGTCGGACCCATCAGATTCGCGTGCATATGGCGTCTATCGGGCATCCGCTGGCAGGGGATGCGGTTTATGGCCCCCGCAACTGCATGGAAAGTTTGCATGGGCAGTGCTTGCACGCCAAAGAATTGGGGTTCGTTCACCCGACCCAACAGGAATGGAAACAATTTGATTCGGAATTACCGCTGTATTTTACCGAATTTCTGAACCGGCTAAGAAAGGAACACCGTGCATGAAATCAGCGCTCAGTGATTATCTTGTCATCTGCGATATGGATAATACCCTGCTCACGGCCAAAGAAGGGCTGCCGGCCTGCAATCGGACCGTAATCCAGCTATTTATCGAGATGGGAGGGTTGTTTACGGTGGCCACCGGGCGCCCGCCGGAATCCATTCGTGCAGCGCTGGAGGGCATTCGCCTTTCATTGCCGGCCATTTCCTGCAACGGTGCCCTCCTGTACGATTTTTCCACCGAGTCGGTGTTGCACCGGTCGACTCTGAACCGGGAACAGGCCACGGCAGCCATTGCAGATATTTTGCCCAAGTTCCCGCGCATGGGTGTGGAAGTAATGGCCGGCAACGGGGAAATGTACGTGATTCACGCCAATACATATACCCATGCTCATCAGGTGGATGAACATCTGGGGAGCATTGCATGCCCCATTGAATGTGTGCCGGACGGATGGGTCAAAGTGGTTTTCGCATCGGATCCGGAAAGCATCCGCAAACTGGGGCAGTATGCAAAGACCAAGTATTATGGAAGGGACAATTACTTCCTGGCGACCAACAACATTTATCTGGAAATTATGCCGGGCGGTGTCAGCAAGGCCACGGGGATGCATGACCTGTGTGCATTGATGAACAAATCCCAAAAAAAGACCATTGTCATCGGGGATTACTACAACGATCTGGAACTGATGCGGGAAGCCGGATATGCCGTGGCCGTGGCGAACGCACCGGCCGAGGTAAAGGCTACCGCAGATACCGTCACCACCTGTACCTGTTCGGAAGGTGCAGTGGGAGAGTATCTGTATCAATTGATCCGTCGTGTTACCGATGTATGAACGGCGAAATAAAGGGATGCATGTATGAAAGTAAGTGAGCTGATGGATCCCAAAGGCATTCTGTTGTATGCCAATATCGACAATGCGGCGGATGCATTGGGTATTCTTGTGGAATTACAGGAAGGAATCGGTGTTATCACCAACGGAACAGCCTATTACAATGCGGTGTGTCAGCGGGAAACTTTTGGCGGAAGCACTGCTATCGGCGAAGGAATTGCCTTGCCTCATGCGGGCAACGCCGGCGTATCGGCGCCGGGAATCTCCGCGTTGACGCTGCGTCATGGCGTGGATTGGGGGGCACCGGATGGTGTACCAGTCGATCTGCTGTTTATGATTGCTGTACCGCCGGAGGAAGAAAGCCTGCATTTACAGATTTTGGCACGGCTTGTGAATTTGCTGGGACGTAGCGCTCTGGTGGATGCGCTTCGCCATGCCAGCAGCCCGGAACGCTTTTTGGAACTGCTCCAAAAGGCGGAATATACCTGTTTTGGTGCTTGATACAAAGCTCCCCTGAAGGATAAACTCCTTCGGGGGAGCTTTTTCGCAAAATAGAGAGAAAGGGAACTGTGCACAATGCCAAAAACAATCCATAGGAATAAAAAAATATTGTGCATTTGTTTTATTGCTTTAGTGCGGAAAAGTATGATATACTTTAAAGCATTAAATCGGCAAAGCGGAGGGAGCTGCAGACCCTTTTACCGGGGATCTGCGGGAAGGCCAAGCCGATAGCGTTTGGAGGAAAGAGAAAATGAGAAAAGCGGTTTCTTTACTGATGGCGGCTACGATGACCCTGGGCTTGGCTGCGTGCGGCAGCTCTGCATCGACCGGAAGCGAAAGCTCTGCGGCGACTTCCACGTCGTCGGCTTCTTCTGAGGCTTCCGCCGAAGCGGCTACCGCTGCGGAGGGGCAAAGCTATACGGTAGGAATCTGTCAGCTGGTTCAGCACGACGCTTTGGATGCTGCCACACAGGGATTCAAAGACGCTTTGACGGAAAAACTGGGGGACAGTGTACAGTTTGAAGAGCAGAACGCTTCCGGTGATACGGCAAACTGTTCGACCATCATCAATGGTTTTGTTTCCTCCGGTGTGGATTTGATTCTGGCCAACGCTACCGCACCGCTGCAGGCGGCAGCGCAGGCAACATCGGATATTCCGGTTTTGGGAACGTCTGTGACCGACTATGCTACAGCACTGGATATCAGTGACTGGAGCGGTACGGTGGGCGGTAACGTTTCCGGTACATCGGACCTGGCCCCGCTGGATCAGCAGGCGGCGATGATTCAGGAATTGTTCCCGGATGCAAAGGCGGTTGGATTGCTGTACTGCAGTGCCGAAGCAAACTCGGTTTATCAGTGCGATGTAATTGAAGGTTATCTGACGGATGCCGGTTATACGGTCACCCGGTATGCATTTACCGATACCAATGACGTTACTTCTGTGGCGCAGTCTGCGGCAGATGCCTCCGATGTGATTTACATTCCCACCGACAATACGGCTGCTTCCAACACCGAGGCCATCGCCAATGTGGTACTGCCCGCCAAGGTTCCCGTGGTGGCTGGTGAGGAAGGCATCTGCAAGGGCTGCGGCGTGGCTACCCTTTCCATCAGCTACTATGACCTGGGCTACCAGACCGGGACCATGGCGTACCAGATTCTTGCCGAGGGGGCGGATATCTCTACGATGCCGGTGGAATATGCTCCCAATGTTACCAAGAAATACAACGTAGCCAACTGCGAAGCGCTTGGCATCACCCCGCCGGAAGGCTATGAAGCCATCAGCGAGTAATACAAAACCATAGTGACAGCGGGAAAAGGGCCTGCGCCCTTTCCCCGCTGTTTTGGTGCTTATTCTTTACATGAGACGGAGGATGAATTTCCGTGGATTTTTTCACTTCACTTCTCAATTCCATGCCGGGTGCGGTGGCACAGGGACTGGTTTGGGGGATTATGGCGATCGGCGTTTACATTACCTATCGCGTATTGGATATTGCGGACCTGACGGTGGATGGCTCCTTGGGAACAGGCGGCGCGGTCTGTGTGGTGCTGGTACTGAATGGTGTGCCGGTGGGGCTGGCCCTTGTGGCAGCCACCTTGGCCGGCATGCTGGCCGGTATGGTGACGGGCCTGTTCCACACGGCCTGCGGGATCCCCGCCATTCTGTCCGGCATCTTGACGCAGCTGGCACTGTATTCCGTTAACCTGAGAATTATGGGCACGGGTACAGGTGGCGGCAAAGCCAATCTTCCCATCAGTGTGGACAAATACGGTCTGTTGGTTTCCGCACGGTATGTCCGTGAGGCGGCGCTGAGCAACCCCCTGGTAACGCTGGTGATTTTTTGCGCGGTGCTGGTGGCAATTCTGTATTGGTTCTTCGGCACTGAATTGGGATGCTCCCTGCGTGCCACCGGTGCCAACCAGAATATGGCCCGTGCCCAGGGAATCAATACCAGCTTCGCCAAAGTGCTGGGCCTGATGATTTCCAATGGTCTTGTGGCACTTTCCGGTGGCTTGCTTGCCCAGTATCAGGGGTTCTCCGATATCAATATGGGTCGCGGTGCGATCGTGATTGGTCTGGCCGCAGTCATTATCGGCGAGGTAATCTTTGGCAAAATCTTCCGGAATTTTGCGCTTAAGCTGACGGCAGCCATCATTGGTGCGATTATCTATTATATGGTCATGACCTTTGTGTTGCGACTGGGCCTCTCCACCGATGATCTCAAACTGCTGACCGCTTTGGTGGTGGCCATTTTCCTGACGGTGCCCTATTGGAAGAGCCGCTACTTCACAAAGCCCAGCGTAAAAAAGGGAGGCAAGAACGATGCTTGAAATCAAGAATGTCTATAAAACCTTTAACGCAGGCACCGTGAACGAGAAGGTGGCCCTGAACGGCTTGGACCTGAAACTGGAAGATGGGGATTTTGTCACGGTGATTGGCGGCAACGGCGCCGGAAAATCCACTATGCTCAACGCTGTGGCTGGTGTATGGCCCGTGGACATGGGCAAAATTATCATTGACGGGCAGGATGTCACCCGCCTTTCGGAGCATAAGCGGGCCAAATATATCGGGCGTGTTTTTCAGGATCCGATGATGGGAACGGCAGCCACCATGGGGATTGACGAAAATCTGGCATTGGCTGCACGTCGCGGTATGGCACGGACTCTGCGTACCGGAATAACCAAAAAAGAGCATGAGGAATACTATCGGTTGCTGAAAACGCTGGAATTGGGATTGGAAGATCGCATGTCCAGCAAGGTTGGGCTGCTTTCAGGTGGACAACGCCAGGCGGTCACACTCTTGATGGCTACACTGAAAAAACCGCGGCTTCTTCTGCTGGATGAACATACTGCGGCGTTGGATCCCAAAACGGCTGCCAAGGTACTTTCGCTGTCGGACAAGATCGTCCATGAAAATCATCTGACTACTTTGATGATTACCCATAACATGAAGGATGCTATCCGGTATGGCAATCGCCTGATCATGATGTATGAGGGACGTGTGATCTACGACGTGCGCGGAGAGGAAAAGGCAAACCTCAAGGTCAACGACCTGCTGCAACGCTTTGAACAGGTCAGTGACGGGGATTTTGCCAATGACCGCATGCTTCTTTCCTGATTTCTGTTGCACAGCATCCCGGAGAAAGTGAAAAATCCCGGCTGGATTTGACAGCCGGGATTTTTTTGTTAATCTTTTGTAATACGTTATATTTTTCAAAAAAGCATATTCAAACCATGCGATTTATGCTATAATAACTTTGTTTATACTAGGTGGGGTGTGGCCACGGGTCGCCTTCGCCTTTTCCATAAGGAGGTCACCGTTTACGATGAACCGTAAAGAATCCCGTGTCCGATCCGGTTTTAGCCCCGTGCAGCGCAAAGCTTGCCTAGTGATCGCCCTGTGTGTGTTGGCGGTTGTGCTCAGCTTTGTGGTGGCATGGATTTTGCCCCAAAGTCTTTCGCTGTTCGGGTCCGGGGATGGCTACGACCCCGATCAATATCCGGTTGATACCAGTCTGGGGGCCGTTCTGACAGAAAACTCTGCCGATGACACCTACATAACCGAGAGCCTGTTTGTGGGGGATAAGACCGCGCTGGCGCTGCAGAAGGACGGACGGATCTCACTGGACCAATATGCAGGCAAAGAAGATCTGAAAATCTCCAACTTCCTGAAAGAAAGTTGCGTAGCTTTTGAGGATGACAACAACACCTACACCATCCCGCAGGCCATTGCCAAAATGAAGGCGCGGCGGGTTTACGTGCTCATCGGCAGCAACGATGTGGACGGTTCCGTCACGGTGGATGAGTTTATCAGTGATTATAAGCAGGCGTTGCAAAACATCAAAAATTCCTATTCTTATTGCGATGTGATTGCCTGTGCCATCCCGCCGGTGGATCAGGATTCTGAAAATGCTGCACAAACCCAGACCTTGATCGATCAGTTCAATCAGGCCATTGCAGTTGCCTGCAATGATATGGAGTTTAAGTATCTCAACAGTGCAGAGGTGCTGAAGGGCGACAAAGGGTATGCAGAAAGCAGCTATCTGGATTCCGGGACGGGTACACTGAATGCCGCCGGTGCCAATACCTTCCTTGAGTATGTGAAATCCCACGCCTACCAGACGGAGGATACACGCCCGGATACCAACGATGTGCCCAAACGTGCGGCACAAGCCTCCGGTGGAACCAGCAGCACGCCTACGC
The DNA here is from genome assembly GCA_904374465.1 of uncultured Subdoligranulum sp. Lineage (GTDB taxonomy): Bacteria > Bacillota > Clostridia > Oscillospirales > Ruminococcaceae > Gemmiger. Next base: position 89,434 of record CAJFFY010000001.1, on the reverse strand, counting down.
CTACCGCGACGCCATCCAAATTGACGGCCAGCTACGCGGTGGAAGATGCGGCAAAAGGCTCCCTCACCGGAAACGGCCAAACGGGTGTTTCCAGCCTGGAGGTACAGACCACTTCCGGCTCCAAGGTGAGTGTCACGGCGGTGGCGGCAGAAGGGTACACCTTTTACAAATGGAGTGACGGCGTTACCGATGCAACCCGCTACGATATTGTGACCAAAGATATCTCGGTGACTGCGATGTTCAACGACGCACGAGTGGAACTGACGTTGGACCGTGGGGATACCACTATCAAAAAGGGCGAGTCCCTTTCCATTACCGCGACGGTGAAACTGGGCGGCAAGAGCTACGACAACAGCAATGTTCAGTGGTCGGTTAACGATGAGATGGAGATGAATGGTGGCACCTTTACCTTTACACCCTCCGATGCGGGCAGCTACGTGGTACGCGCGGGGATTGAAATCAATGGGACCTTCTCTACGGCTCAGATAACCGTCACGGTGCAGTCTGATCCCACAGCGATCAGCATCAGCGGGACCTCCACCATCACCGCAGGAAACAGTACGACGCTCAATGCGAATGTACAGAACAAGAACGGAGATGTGACCTGGAGCTGCGACGAAACTTCCTGGACTGCGACCGGTGATCAGGTTACCTTTACGGCCAATCAGGAGGGAACCTATCACTTGCGCGCCAAGAACAATGGGGCGGAAGCAGTTTTTGAACTGCAGGTGTCCGCGGCGCCGACACCGACGCCGGCCCCCACCCCTTCGCCGACCCCTGTGCCGACGGCAACGCCCGCACCTGCAAGCCAGAGCGAAGGATAAATGATGTGTGGCGCATGGAACCATGCGCAGAGTAGTTAGGAGCAATCGATGGCAATTTATACATGCGTCCTGTTGGACGTTGACAACACATTGCTGGATTTTGATGCCGCTGAGCGGCAGGCATTGACGGCCATGCTGGAAGAATATGAGCTTCCCCACGATGCCCAGGCATGTGATACCTATCACATGGTGAACCGGGAGTTATGGGATGCTTTGGCCAAGGGCAAATTGAGCAAGGCAAAACTGTTTCAGACGCGCTTTCCCCGGTTTATGCAGGCCATGCATCTGCCGGACAATGGAAAAAGCCATGCCATGAACGATCGGTATGAAGAACTGCTGGCAACTCATGCGGATGTGATTCCCGGCGCACTCACTGCGTTGGAGGAACTGGGCGAGGTGGCCACGCTGGCCAGCGTTTCCAACGGTGCGGCGGTGGTGCAGCAGGCACGAATCCGGGAATCCGGCGTGGAACGCTACATGGATGGCGTATATATCTCCGAAAAAATCGGAGCGGCCAAGCCATCTGCTAAATTGTTTGAATATGTTCTCAAGGATTTGGGCATAACCAACCGTAGCCGTGTGCTGATGGTGGGGGATGACCTGCTGGCGGATATTAAGGGTGGGCAGAACGCCGGTCTGGATACCTGCTGGGTCAATTTCAAAAATGAAGAGAACACCTCCGGCGTACAGCCTAAGTATGAAATTCATTCTTATGAGGAACTGTACCGCTTGGTCATGGAGCCGGAAGAACTGGAAAATATTGGCGTGCGCAATCGCCGCCATAGCAACGAGGCCTGAGGCCGTATCCAAACGGAGGCAGGCTGTAGTGCCGCTGCCTTCGTGAAAGGCGGCGGCATATTTTGAGAGGGGAAAAGGAAAGAAGCACTATGCTGCTGGAACTGCAAGAACTGGGAAAGAGCTTTGGGGAACATGAAGTCCTGCAAAATGTAAATGCCGGCGTGGAGCGCGGAGATCGGATCGGAATTATCGGTGCCAACGGTACGGGAAAGACTACTTTGCTGCGCATCTTGTATGGGGAAAGCCTTCCGGATACAGGAAACGCAGCATTCGGCAATGGGGTGACCTGCGGCTATCTGGAACAAAATGCCCACTTGGATCCGGCTCTGACCGTATATGATACGATGAAACTGGCTTTTGCGCCGGCGCTGCAGGCTATGCAGCAATTGGAAACGTTGCAAAAGGCCCTGGCGGATCGCCCACAGGATGCACAGATTCAGGAACAGATCACCCACTGCAATGCCATTATTGATGCCATGGATGGGTACCAGATGGACACCCAAATCAAGAAGGTGTTGAATGGCATGGGGTTCCCAGCCCCCACATGGGAAAAATCGGCAGGAGTCCTTTCCGGTGGGGAACAGACACGCCTGCGTCTGGCCAGATTGTTGCTGGAACGGCCGGATCTGTTGATTCTGGATGAACCTACCAACCATCTGGATATTGAAACGATGGATTGGCTGGAAAATTATCTTAAAACCTACCGCGGTGCAGTACTGGTGGTCAGCCATGACCGTTATTTTCTGGATGCGGTGTGCACCAAGATCTGGGAATTGCGGGGAAAGACGATCAAAACCTACCGCGGCAATTACTCGGCGTATCTGCCGCAGAGGGAAGCGGCCGATGAACGCCAGCAGAAAATGCATGATGCTGCGGTGGAAAAGGCCGCCAAACTGCAGGATTACATTGACCGGAATCTGGTGCGTGCATCCACCACAAAAATGGCCCAGAGCCGCCGAAAACAGCTGGAAAAGCTGGAGATTGTGGAGGCGCCTACCGCTGAGGCATGGGAACTGAATTTCCGCTTTGAATACGACATCGAGCCGTATGACGAACTGGTTATCATGAAAAATCTCACGGTACGTATTGGAGAACGCACCCTGATCGATAATCTGGATTATACGGTGCACCGTGGGGACAAGTTGGTGATTGCGGGTCCAAATGGGACGGGAAAATCCACCTTGCTTCAGGTGTTGGACGGAAAACGACGTCCTTCCGGCGGTATGGTGCGGCTGGGAAGCGGTGCCAAGCCGGGTATTTTTACCCAGCAGCAGGCACGGCGTGCCGGTCGGGTGATTGATGCGATCTGGAATCAGTATCCGCGCTTTACCGAGCTGGAAGTACGCAGCCATCTGGCACGTTTTGGATACCGCGGCGAAGATGTCTTCAAAGATTGTGCGCTGCTTTCGGGCGGAGAGCTGGCACGGCTGCGCTTTGCGGAGCTGGCACTGGAACGTCCCAACCTGTTGTTCCTGGACGAACCAACCAACCATCTGGACATTTATATGCGGGAAAGCCTGACACAGGCGTTGAAGGCTTACACCGGCACCTTGCTGCTGGTGACCCATGATCGCTATCTGATGCAGACCCTGGCTTGCCCGATTCTGTATCTGGAGGACGGCAAGGCAACCTTCTATCCCGATTTTTCAGCGCTGAAAAACCGGAATGCGGTGAAATCTGCGGAACCCGTTTCCACAGAAGAAACCGGGAAAAAGCAGGCATACGGCAAAGAACAGCGCCGCCGTCGTGCCGAAGTGCGCAATCGCCTGAAAGCGGTGGAGCAGGAGATTGAGGAGCTGGGGGCACACATTGTCGAGTTGGAAAACGAGATCAATGATCCGGAGGTGCTGCGTGATCATCTGCTGCTGCGTGAGAAATGTGATGAGTTGGACGATACGCGTTTCCACCAGCAGGAACTGTACGATGAGTGGGAAAAGTTGGCAGAAGAGCAGGAAAAAATGGAAGCAGACGGGGAATGACCCGGTTACCGTTCTGTAACTTGTATTCTGGCGAAAAAGCGCTATACTAAATTCTGAGTATAAGGATAGCAAGGCGGCGGGGACGATATGCTCCGCCAACACGAAGCGGGGAGACCACTTTGCAAACGACCATTATTATAGCTACACATAAACCCTACTGGGTGCCGGATGATCCCATGTATCTTCCGGTACAGATGGGGCACGCGGTGCATCCGGCCATCGGTTACATCGGGGATGATACGGGGGAGAACATCTCGGAGCGCAACGCAAATTTTTGCGAGTTGACGGGGTTGTATTGGGCTGCCCACAATATCGATTCGGACTATATTGGAATCGTGCATTACCGGCGTTATTTTGCCAGCCGTAAAAAATCGGTGTTTGCGCCCAAAAAGGACCGTGTGATCGGTCACGAGGAACTCAGTGCCCTTTTGGCAACGACCAATGTGATTCTGCCCAAAGAGCGCCACTATTTTATCGAAACCAACTATACCCAGTACATCCATGCCCATCACAAACAGGATCTTACGGTGACGCGGCAGATTATCGCCCGGAAATGTCCGGAGTATCTGCCGGCCTATGATCTGTATATGTCCAAGACCCATGGTCATCACTTTAATATGTTCGTGATGAAGCGGGAATTGCTTTGCCATTATTGCACGTGGTTGTTTGATATCTTGTTTGAACTGGAAAAGGAACTGGATATGACCGGCTATTCGGACAACGACAAGAGGGTGTTCGGTTTTGTCAGCGAGCGCCTGCTGGATGCTTGGCTGACCACCAACAATATCAGCTACGAGGAATTGGATATCGTATATATGGAACACCAGAATTGGCTCCACAAAGGATTCTCTTTTGTAAAACGGAAGTTTATCCCCAACAATCATGAGTAAGCAACAGAAAATTGCAGCCGTTGTGGTTACCTATAATCGCCTGCCGCTGTTACGGCAATGTCTGGAAGCTTTGAAAGTCCAGACGGCGGAACTTTCCTCCATTTGGGTTATCGACAATGCCAGTACCGACGGAACCGGGGAGGCCATCTGCCGAATGGAGATTCCCGGCCTGGAGTATCGCAACACAGGCAAGAACCTGGGCGGCGCCGGGGGCTTCTGCTATGGCATCCGCCAGGCGGCTGCAGCAGGATATGATGCGCTGTGGCTGATGGACGATGATACCATTCCGGAGCCGGATGCGCTGGCCCGGTTTCTGGAAGCCGATACGTTGTTGCAGGGAAAGTATGGTTGGCTTTCCAGCCGGGCCTTGGCGCCGGATGGGACGGATCAACCCATGAATCTTCAGCGTGTGACGCCCTATCGCGATCTGGATGGGTTCGAGGGGGAGGCTATCCCCGCGGTAATGGCCAGCTTTGTCTCACTGTTTTTGCCCACGCGAATTGTGCGCAATAAGGGACTGCCCATTGCGGAGTTTTTTATCTGGTCGGATGACTGGGAATATACCCGGCGGATTTCCCGGGAAGAACCCTGCTATGTTGTACCGGCCAGCCGTGTGATTCATGCCATGAAAAATCCGGGGACGGTAAATATTGCGACCGACGTACCCACCCGCTGGGACAGGTACCGGTATTTTTACCGTAACGATGTGGTGCTGTACCGCCGGGAAGGTTGGAAGGGCTGGCTTTGGCTTCTGGCCAAAGATTTTTGGCATACAGTGCAGGTGCTGCGGGATCCCCGCGGAAAGCGACTGGCCCGTATCGCGATTATATGGAAAGGGTTTGCTGCAGGGGTGCGGTTCGCGCCCCAAATTGCCTATTTGCCATGAATATTACCAATACGATTGTACGGTTGGCGGCGCCGTATCCGGCAGTGGCATTCGACGTGTTTGATACGTTGATCAAACGGGACGTTGCCAAGCCTACCGATGTGTTTTTGCTGCAGGGAACAGATTTTGCTCGGGCACGTGTCTGCGCCGAACAGGCAGCCCGTGCGCAGAACACGGGTGAAATTACTTTGCCGCAGATTTATGCCCAACCCGGCATGGAAAAATTCGATCCGGCAGAAGAATGTGCCTGGGAGAATAAAGTGGTCGTCCCCTATACGCCTGTGCAGGAAGCCGTCCGGTTGTTGCGAGCGCAGGGTAAGCGCGTGTACTATATTTCCGATATGTATCTGCCGCCTGAGCAGATTGCTGCTATGTTGGACCGATGCGGTTACCCGCCTTTTGACGGGGGATTCGTTTCCAGCGCCTATGGCGTACAGAAACGCAGCGGGGCGTTGTTTCGGCGTTTTTTGCGGGAAACCGGGTTCAAGTGCGGAGACGTTCTGTTTGTGGGGGACAGCTGGCGTGCCGACGTTACAGGCGCTGCTTTGGCTGGAATTCGCTCCTGGCATCTGCCAACGGAACCGCCGCCGGAAACCGCTTTTCCGGACAGCGCGGTCCAGGCTTTTACCGCCAATCATGAAGCGTTTGTATCCGGTTGGGGAGACCGGCTTGGATTCACCTTGCTGGGCGCTTTGGAAGTGGCTTTTTGCCAGTGGATTCATGCGCGCAGAGAGGAACATCCGGAGGCGGGGCTGTTTTTCCTGGCACGGGACATGTATCTGACACGGGAAATCTACCACCGCATGTATCCACAGGAAGAAACAAAATATCTGGAGGTGTCCCGACGCAGTCTGTGTCCTTGCCTGCTGGCACAAAACGAAAAGGAACTGGTGGCGGCCGCATTGCCGCGGCAACGGTTGACCGGACAGCAGATTGCAGACTATTGTGGTGCTTCCTGTCCGGAAGCATATCGGCAGAAAACCTATATGCTCAAAACAAAGGAAGGGCAAGAGGCATTGCCCGCTCTGCTGGATGCGCTGCAACCGCCCCGGGAGGCAACACTGGCCTTGGCGTATTTGCGCCAAAGCGGTTTGCGGGCCGGAGATATTCTTGTGGATATTGGCAGCGGGGGAACGACCCAGTTCCTTCTGCAGAAACTGCTGGGAGTTTCTTTATATGGATTGCAACTCTCCGGGGATGCACGGCTGAGGGAACGTTTTTCTGAAGAGGAAACCTCGGTATTTCTTTCTTTGCAAGGCGCGGATGCCTGTCTGTATTGGGTAGGGCAGCCTATGCTGGAACGGATGATTTCGCAGGACGTGGGAGCGACGGTTGGCTATAGACAGCTTGGGCAGACGGTTTGCGTATGCCAGCAGCCACAGAACCGGGAAAAGCGTATCGATGAGTTGCAGCGCGGGGCGCTTCGCTTCGCCGAAGAATGGCAGAACAGTGCCCTGTCGGGGATGCGCATTTCTGCCGTAGCGGCTATAATGCCCTTTTTGCGGATGGTGCGTTGCCCCAGAAAGTCCCAAGTCGCATTTTTGGGAAGAATCCAGGTGGAAGATGGCGGAACATACACCCTGGCAGACCCCAAAAAACTGCGGCACTATATCTTCCATCCGGTGGAGATGAAACGGGATTTGGCAGAGTCCCGCTGGAAGATCGGCTTTTTGCAAAAACTTTTGCCGGGACCGTTGCCATACGGGCGGTTGTACCTTGGCATGAAAAAACAAAAGGAAAGGTAAGAACGCAGCGTGGGAACACGGATCAGCCTGATTGTACCGCTCTTTAACGCAGAATCTACGCTGCGAGCTGCAGCGGCCTCTATTTTGGCGCAGGATGTGGAAGGACTCGAACTTATATTGGTGGATGATGGCTCCACCGATGGGACAGCCGCCGCTTGTCATGAAATATCCCGTCAGGATGCACGGGTCCGGGTGATCACCCAAAAGAATGCGGGTATCTGCGCAGCCAGGAACCGCGGGCTCAGCGCGGCAACCGGAACCTATATCGGGTTTTGCGATGATGACGATGTTCTGCTGCCCGGGGCATTGCCACTGCTCCTCCATATGGCAGAGTCCAAGCAATGTGATGTGGTGCGCGCTGATTACGAATTGTTGCGGGAACAACAGGACGGAACCTTTCGGGAACTGCCCCACGATGCGGGCGTAGCCTGCAACCTGCAGAAGGATGGGTATGCGGCATTTCTGAAAAACAGCGGTCCTCAGTTTGTATGGAATGCCTTGTACCGCCGGGACCTGTTGCAAAACCTTTGGTTTGATGAGCGCTGCCGCTATGGGTTGGAAGACTTTATCTTCAACATGCAGGTGTACATGCGTACGGCCCGCGCCGTGTATCTGCCACAGGCGGTGTACCGGCATTTTGAGCGCGGGCAGAGTACCTCCCTGTGCCAGTCAGCAAAAGCGATACGAGGGCGCATTCAATCGCTGTCCATCTGGATGGAGGCGGAGCATGCGGCACTGCAGAAGCGTGGTACGGAACAGGAGAAAAAAACGCTCTGGGCGTTGCGCCGGGCCGAGGCTGTCACCTTTTTGATGCACCAGTTGCGGGATGCCCGGGCCCCGGCGGCTTTGCGCCGCTATGCGTGGACTTCGTTGCGGGAAGCACTGGCGCCCTATCCCGAAAGTCCTCTTGACTTTTTGTACGGGGCAGGGCAAAATAAAAAGAAAGCGGCAGCGTTGCTGCTCTACCAACTCCATATTCCCAGCGTGTATGATCTGCTTTCCCAAAAGCAGAACAAAGAGTAAGCGAGGAAATGCCATGAAAACAATTTTGGTAACAGGAGCGGCCGGCTATATCGGCCGTCATGTGGTAAAAAATGCCTTGGACCGCGGTTATAAAGTCATCGCATCGGATTTTGCCTTCAAGGGTTTGGACGAGCGCGCGGAATTTTGTGATGTACCCATCTTCAGCGGGGATCGGGATATCTACCGGCAGGTAGGCAGCCCGGACATTTGCATTCACCTGGCCTGGCGCGACGGATTCCGGCACAACTCTTCCGCGCACATGAAGGATTTGTCTTCTCATGTGGTGTTTCTCAATGATCTGGTGGAAGGCGGCCTTCAGGGTCTGAGCGTTATGGGCACCATGCACGAAGTGGGGTATTGGGAGGGTCCCATCAACGAAAGCACTCCCTGTAAGCCCCAGAGCCAATATGGTATTGCCAAAAACGCGCTCCGCCAGAGCCTGATGCTGTCCCTGGCGGACAGTCCGTGCAAACTTCATTGGCTGCGCGCGTACTATATCACTGGCGACGAAGCACACGGCAGTTCCATTTTTGCCAAATTGGCGCAGGCTGAGGAAGAAGGGAAAAAGACTTTCCCCTTTACCAGCGGTAAAAATCTGTATGATTTTATCGATGTGGAGGATCTTGCCAATATGATTGTGGCGGCCAGTGTACAGGATGAAATCAACGGCATCATCAATGTTTGCACGGGAAAACCGCAATCTCTGGCTGACCGGGTGGAGCGGTTCCTGCAGGAAAAGCATTACAAAATCAAGTTGGATTACGGTGCTTTCCCGGACCGTCCCTATGACAGCCCCGGCACGTGGGGCGATGCAACTAAAATTAACCGAATTCTGGAAAAGGAACGGCAATGAAAAGACTAGGAATCTTCTTCTTTTACGAGAAAAACGGCGATGTGGATGATTTTATCACCTACTATCTGGCGGATCTTGCCAAAAATCTCAGTGAGTTGATTGTTGTTTGTAACGGAAAGCTGAGCCAGCAGGGGAGAAACGCTTTTTCGCAGTTTACGGATCAGATTCTTGTCCGGGAAAATAAGGGCTTGGATGTCTGGGCATATAAAACGGCACTGGATCATTATGGCTGGGCCCGCTTGGCGGAATTTGACGAGATTGTCATGACCAATTCTACGCTGATGGGACCTGTGCGCCCTTTACGGGAAATGTTTGATGCCATGGCGCAGAACCAGGATCTGGACTTCTGGGGGTTGAGCATTCACCATGGTGCCAAGACCAACCCGTTCAAAGGCAAACATCTGTATCGCTATTTGCCGGTACATATCCAGTCCCACTTTATTGTGTATCGCAAGCGTTTTGTCCAGAGCCCGGAGTTACAGGCCTACTGGAACGAAATGCCGATGATCGAAAGCTATACCGATTCGGTACAGCGGTACGAAGCGGTGTTCACCAAACAGTTTGAAGATCGGGGCTTCAAGTGGGACGTGTATGTCAAAACGGATGACTTGAAAGAGTTTACCGACTATCCGCTGTTGGTTTGCCCGGTACGTTTGCTGCGGGACAAAAAGTGCCCCTTGTTCAAACGGCGCAGCTTTATGCATGCCTTGGAAGCGTATCTCAACGACACCGCCGGGGAGCCTGTGCGGGAATTGTATGAATATCTGCGGGATGAAACGGATTACCCCATGGATCTCATCTGGAAAAACATGATCCGCACGATGCATCCCCATGAGTTTACCCGCAATCTGGGGCTTACCCGGGTAATCCCCGCGGAAGTGCAGAATGCCGCCCGGGCGGAGTCGGTTTGTCAAACACGGCGCATTGCACTGGCCATGCATCTGTATTTTATGGATATGCTGGACCAGAGCGCTGCGTTTGCAGCAAAATTCCCGCCTCAGACGGATGTTTTCATCTCCACGGACAGCGAAAGCAAGAAACAGCAGATTGAGCAGGCGTTTGCCTCGTTGCCGCTGCACAGCGTCACGGTGTTGGTGGTGGAAAACCGTGGACGGGATGTTGCTGCCTTTCTGTGTGATCTGGCACCGCATTTGCGGGGATATGATTATGCCTGCTTCATGCATGACAAGAAGGCGATCCAAACCAAGCCGGGGAGTGTCGGTGCCAGTTTTGGTTACGTTTGCAATGAAAATGTCTGCAAAAATGCGGCACATGTGCTGAACGTGCTTTGCGAATTTGAAAAAGATCCCTACCTGGGAATTCTGTGCCCCCCGTATCCCACTCATGGACTGTATTTCATGAATATGTGCTCGGGAGGTTGGGGACCCAACTTTGAGAACACCAAGAAGCTGATGAAGGAATTGGGGATTGATGTACCGATCTCCGGGGAGGAGTCTCCCATTGCACCCTTCGGAAGTGTATTCTGGTTCCGCCCGAAGGCATTGGAACCTCTGTTTTCTCATGGCTGGAAACATGAAGACTTTCCGCCGGAGCCGCTGCCGCAGGACGGCACCATCAGCCACGCCATTGAACGGATTTATCCCTTTGTGGCGCAGTCGGCGGGGTATTACCCGGCGGTGGTCATGAGCAGTTCTTTCGCGGTGCTGCGCAATGATACCATGCAGGCGTATGCCAATGGGTTGATTCGGCCTCTGGCCCGTGTGTTTGACTGTACGACGTTCTGGGCTGCTTCCTGTGCAGCCACGGCGTTTGCGGCCAAACGGCATCTGTTCGGTGTTTATGGCCCCTATGCCAATACGCGTCGGCGGCATGCCCGCAACTGGCTGCGGGACAATCTGCCGGCACCGGCTTACAAAGGACTTATCACAACCAAGCGGGCTATTTTCGGACCCCGGCACGGACCCTACGAGGATTGATTTCATGAAACGTCTGGTGATCTACTTTCATTATGATCCCCAGGGCGTGGTGGATCTGCCCTGTCGATATGCTGTGGAAGCCATGCTGCCGTTTGGACGTACGATTTTTGTGACAAACGGTACGCTGGAACCGGAAAGCCGGGCCTGGGCAGAACAGAGCGGCGCAGTTCTGCAGGAACGCGAAAACCGTGGCTTTGATGTGGGGGCTTACCGGGATGCTTTGCTTGCTGTGGGACGGGTGCAGTTGGCCCGGTATGATGAACTGATTCTGATGAATTACACGCTGGCGGGGCCGGTTTTCTCATTGGAAACCATGTTTCAGGAAATGGAATCCCGTCGGAATTTGGCGTTCTGGGGTCTGTCACGGCATTATGCCATGCGCAGCAAGCGGTTTGGCGGGCGGGTGCCGGAGCATCTGCAATCCCATTTTCTTGCGGTGAGAGCGGAGTTGTTTTGCAAGGATGTCTTCTGGAAGTATTGGCAGGATATGCCTTTACCGCGCAGCTATGAAGAGTCCATCATTCATCATGAAACCCGTTTCACGCCCTATTTTGCCAAACAAGGATTTGCCTGGGACAGCTATCTGAATACCGAGGATCTGAAACCGGTTTTTGTCAACCCCATTATGGCATGTCCGCGGGAGTTGATTCAGCATCGCGGTTGTCCGTTTTTTAAACGGAGGAGCTTTTTTACCCCGTATGAGGATGAGCTGCGCAGAACGGATGGCAATGCGGCTGCGGAATTGCAGACGTATCTGTCCAGTGCCACGCGGTATCCGGTGGATGCGCTGCTGCGTGCGTTGTTACGTACCCAACCGCTGTCGGCACTTTACAAAAACCTGCATTGGCGCTATGTGATCCCGGACGACACACAGCAGGAACTTCCGGACCTCTCTCGGGAGGGATTGCGGCTTGTGTGTCCGCCACCTCTGGCGGCGGATGCGGTAACCCAATGGTATTGGCAACAATCCCGGCAGTGGGCACAGGATCATCTGGCCCAGGCTGTGGAACTGTTTCGGCAGTATCCTATGCTGGGGGTGCTTTGCCCGGAGTTGCCCGCATGGCCGGAGGGATTGCAGGCAGTTCAATCAGCTTGGCAGATGCGGAAAGCGTCGTTGGAAACGGAATTCCAGGTCCGGCTGGAGTGGAATCCGCCCCCGGCGCCTTGTGCCGGGTGGGCTTTGGTGCGGGAGGCGGCACTCCCTGCCCACATGTGGGAAAACGCGAAGCAGCCGGATGTCTGGAAGATGCCGCTGGCAGCCCAGCAAAAGGGATACTACAGCGCCACGTTCTATGCGGGCAGCCAAGCCGCTGCGGGAATGGAACAGCTGTTTGCCTATATGCGCGGCGCGCAGCGCCCGGTCACAGTGGCTAAACAACTTGCCCGCCTTGCCAAACATAGGCTGAAACACTGACAAAGGGGAGACATACCATCAAAAGACAACGACTCTTCTATCTGGATTTAATTCGCGCGGTGGCGTTGTTGGCAATTCTGATCATTCATTTTAATGCAACGGTCACGGGCTATTTTACTTTGCCCCATAAACTGTTTGGCAGTGTGTTGCCGTTCGGCATCTATCTGGGGGATTTCGGGTCTTCCTTGTTCTTCATGGTATCCGGTGCGGCGCTTGCCCTTACGGTTCCCCCAAAACAGTCCGTGATGACTTTTTATAAAAAGCGTGCCAAAGCCATTTACCCCTTATTCTGGCTTGCCTGGCTGCTCTGCTTTTCGGTCCGGTTCGTGACGAAACCCGGATACTATGCCGGTGCCAAAACCGCTACGCTTCTGCTGACGTTTTTGGGGCTGGACAATTTTGCAGTGGCTGCCGGATGGGTTGGTATGGATTTTGCCTGTGTGGGGGAGTGGTTCCTGGGCAGTATCCTGTTTTTGTATCTTCTTTTCCCATTTTTACGGCGTGGTTTGGACCGGAAATCCTGGCTGACCTGGATTGTGGCGTTGGGCATTTGTCTTCCTATCCATCTGGCCCGGTGGGATGCACAGCTGGTGGCCATTCATCTGCTGGAGTTTCTGTTCGGTATGCAGTTTTTGAAGCTGCAAAATTCCGGTAAGGGGACTTTGGCGGTATTGGCTGCCGTGGGAACGGTACTTTGTACGCCCATAGACAGTAAGGTGACCTGTGCGTTGTTCAGCACGGTGGTATTCATCGTGCTGGCGGCAGGTGCACGCTTTCTGGACCGCCTGTGGCCGCGTATCATTTGTGCGCGACTGGCCAAGTTGTCTTACCCGGTTTTCCTGGTCCACCATGTGCTGATTCAGCGATTGGTGGAAAAGTTTGACCTGGTATCCTTGAGTCGACGGGATACGGCTTTTTTGTTTGGTATTTATCTGCTGGCGGTGTGGGCTGCGGCAGAAATCCTGCTTTGGATATACCATCGCCTGCAAAAGGAATATGCGGCGCTTTGTCCTCAGTGACACAAAAAATACCTGCCTTGACGGCAGGTATTTTTTTGCTTTGCTGCCAATGACACCTCTGTACAAAAATCAGCCGGTACGGTATAATAAAACCATCAATGGAATACCGCACGAAAGGGGCGTTTGGTTGTGTCTGAATTTTCTGTTTCCCTTGCCAAACTGGCGGAAGAAGCCAATCTCACAGTCGCATACACTCCCTGTGAACTGGACAAAGTCAAGGTGACTGCCACCGAGGTATATCGTCCGGGCATCTTGCTTGCCGGTTACTACGAAAACTTTGACAATAAGCGTGTGCAGATCATAGGCCTGACTGAAATGTCCTATCTGGAAGAGTTGTCCACTTCGCTGCGGGATATGCGGTTGGAAAAGCTGTTTTCGTTTCAGCCGCCCGCGGTAATCCTGACCCGGGATATGCAGCCGCTGTCCGAAATGATGCAATATGCCAAACAATATTCGGTGCCCATTCTGATGTCCACTGAGATGACCTCTGCCTTGATGGGCGTTTTGATTACCACGCTGAACAAGGAACTGGCGCCGCGTATTACCCGCCACGGCGTACTGGTGGAAGTCTATGGCGAAGGCATTCTCATTCTGGGGGATTCCGGTGTTGGGAAAAGCGAAACAGCCATCGAGCTGGTAAAGCGGGGACATCGCTTGATTGCGGACGACGCGGTGGAGCTGCGTCGCGTATCCAATCGCAGCATTCTGGGAACGGCTCCGGCCAATATCCGCCACTTTATCGAGCTGCGGGGCATCGGCATTATCAATGTTGCCCATGTGTTCGGTATCGGTTCGGTACGTAACAGTGTGGAAGTGGAAATGGTGGTGCAGTTGGAGCCCTGGGATCGTACCAAAAACTATGATCGCACCGGCTTGGATACAGAATACTATGATATTTTGGGGGTGCAGGTGCCCAGCATGCTGATTCCGGTTATGCCCGGCCGTAATCTGGCGGTCATTCTGGAAACAGCGGCTATCAACAACCGCACCAAGGAAATGGGCTATAACGCTGCCAAGGAATTGCTGGCACAGTTGGGCCTGCAGGATGATATTTCCCTGTAAAACCAATTCAAAAGAGAAAAGAGAGAAATACAATACATGCAAATGATCGCAGATCTTCACAGCCACACACTGTGTGCAACCCATGCTTTTCAGACACTACAGGAAATGGCGACTGCCGCACACGAAATCGGATATTACGCACTGGCCATTACCGACCATGCGCCGGCCATGCCGGACGCGCCGCACATTTGGCATTTTGCCAACGGGAATGCTTTGCCGCGCGTGGTGCAGGGGGTTGCAATGCTGTATGGTGCGGAAGTGAATGTAATGGACACCAAAGGTGGCTTGGATCTGTCACAGAGTCAACTGGCAGTGCAGGATTGGGTGGTGGCCTCCATCCACAGTCCCTGTGTGCCGGGAGTCCTGACCCGCAAGGAGGCCAATCGGATTTGGCTGGCAATTGCGGAGAACCCGTATGTGGACTGCATCGGTCATTCGGAGCAGGAAAACTACCGGTATGACTACGATTTGGTCACCAAGGCGTTTGCCCAAAATCATAAAGTGGTGGAGCTGAACGCCGGATCCTTTGCAGTGCGTAAAGACGGGATTCCCAATATGCGTAAGCTGCTGGCGGCCTGCCTGGAAAACGGTTGCCATATTGCGGTGGACAGTGATGCCCATAGCGCCTGGCGGTTGCAGACCGCTTTGCAGCCCCTGTACAGCTTGTTGGAGGAACTCTCTTTCCCGGAAGAATTGATTGTCAATGCGACCAAGGAAAACCTTGTTCAGGAACTGAAACTGCATGGCAGACGCTGTGCGGAAGAAATAGGAGGAATTTTACTATGAGTCAATATACCATTGGCATTGATCTCGGTGGAACCACGATGACGGCCGGCCTGGTCGATGAGCATTTCCAAATTGTCGGCAAAATTACCTGGGCCACAAAGTTGCCCCGTCCTGCAGAAGATCTGGAAAAAGCGCTGGCAGACCTTTGCCGCGCGGTGGCCAAAGAGAATAAGGTGGATTTTTCCAGCGTAAAATATGTGGGCATTGGTACTCCGGGCAGCGTGAATTTTACGACGGGTTTTGTGGGCTATAACACCAACTTTGGATATTATGATTGGAATCTCGGCCCGGACATGGAAAAGCTGTTGGGCTGCAAGGTGTATGTGGAAAATGATGCCAACGCGGCGGCGTTCGGCGAATATATTGCCGGTGGCGCCAAAGGGTACAAGGATGCAGTGGTTATCACATTGGGAACCGGTATCGGCAGCGGCATCATCCTGGGCGGTAAAATCGTGCGGGGTTTTAACTTCGCAGCCGGCGAAATGGGGCACACCGTCATTGTGAAAGGGGGCCGCAAATGCAACTGCGGCCGCCACGGCTGCTGGGAGCGCTATGCCTCGGCACGTGCTTTGACGGAGGATACCAAAGCTGCCATGCAGGAACATTCGGATACCTTGATGTGGAAGCTGGTGCCGGATTTGGATCATGTGAATGCCAAGACCTCCTTTGATGCCATGGCAAAAGGGGACGCACTTGCCAAACAGGTAGTAGAAAACTGGATGGAATATGTGGGGTGCGGTCTGGCCAATGTGGTCAATACCTTTGAACCGGAAGTGATCTGCGTGGGCGGCGGTGTGTCCAACCAGGGCGAAGTCCTGCTGGGCCCGGTGCGTGCCTACGTGGAAAAGGAAACGCACGATATTACGGGAGGGCGCGTGCCGGAAATTCGCGCCTGTGAACTGCGGAATGACGCAGGAGTGATCGGTGCCGCTGCGCTGGAAAGTTCGATCTGAACCCGGCGGACGGCAAGGAGTGGGAGAATCTATGCAAGAACAACTGGCAGAAGCCATTCGCCGCGGTCTGCGGGAAGCCATGCTTCCGAATAAGGAGCATGAACCGTTGTCGGAACATACAACTTTTCGGATCGGAGGTCCGGCGGCGTTCTGGTGTTCCCCGCAGAATCCGGCACAACTGCAAAAGCTGTTGGCCTGTTGTAAAGAAAGCGGAGTCCGCTACTATTTGCTTGGCAATGGTTCCAACACGTTGTTTTCCGACGAAGGATTTGACGGCGTGGTCATTGATTTGCGCGGACTGACGCCGCCGCTTGTGGAACAGCGGCAGGGGGACGAGACGACCCTTACCGCAGGGGCTGGCTTGACGCTGGGACGTTTGTGTGCGGAAGCACAGCAACGGGGACTTTCCGGTTTGGAATTTGCCTGCGGTATCCCTGGCACGCTGGGGGGAGCGGTCTATATGAATGCCGGTGCATACGGCGGGGAAATGAAGGAAGTGCTGGAAACGGTTACTTTTCTGGATGACACACTTTCCTTTCGTACACTGCCTGCTTCGGCGCTGCAAATGGGGTACCGTACCAGCATTTTTGAAAAGAATCCGGGTTGGTGTGTGGTTTCTGCAACGGTGCGTTTGCACAGCGGGGAACCGACCCGAATCATGGCACAGATGCAGGAGTATCTTACCAAGCGAAAGGAAAAGCAACCACTGGAGTGGCCCAGCGCCGGCAGCACCTTCAAGCGTCCCCAGGGCGCGTTTGCGGGACGTTTGATCGAAGAATGCGGGTTGCGGGGCTTTAGCGTGGGCGGGGCCCAAATCAGCGAAAAGCACTGTGGTTTTGTGATCAACAAAGGTGGAGCAACCTGCGCGGATGTGGTAGCCCTGACAGACCGGGTGCGAGAAATCGTGCAGGAAAAAACCGGATATGTTTTGGAACGGGAAATCCGGGTAGTAAAATAAAAGGCGGTACATGCAATGAATTTCTTGATTGTTACGGGTCTTTCCGGTGCAGGCAAGTCGATGGCGGTGAACGCACTGGAAGATATCGGCTTCTTCTGCATTGACAACATTCCCGTGGCGTTGCTGCCGCGTATTGTGGATTTTGCGTTGCAGGGCGAAAATCAGCTCAACCGGGTGGCAGTTGTGATGGATGTTCGCGGTGTGCGCAACAGCGATCAGCTGGAACAGGCACTGGCAGATCTGGATGCCAAAAAAATTGAGTATGAGATCTTGTTTCTGGATGCCAACAGCAATACCATTCAGCGACGCTATAAGGAGACGCGCCGCCAGCATCCCATTTCGCTGACAGACCATGTGTCCATCGAGGAAGCCATCGCACGGGAACGGCAGCTGCTGCAACCGCTGCGCAGCCGGGCCAAATATGTGATCGATACCTCCTTGCTCAGTGTGGCGCAAAACAAGGAGCGCGTGTGCAGTCTCTTTCTAGACAAGGGTAAGTCTCCTATGGCGCTTACAGTTGTCTCTTTTGGCTTTAAGTATGGGCTTCCGCAGGAAGCAGACCTTGTACTGGATGTTCGTTGCCTGCCCAATCCCTTTTATGTGCCGGAACTGAAGAACCTTACCGGCCTGGATCAGGCTGTGGTGGATTATGTCATGGCTGCGCCGGAATCGCAAGAACTGTTACGACGGTTTGAAAATATGCTGGAATATGCATTGCCGTTGTATGTCAAGGAAGGAAAAAGCCAGCTGATGATTGCGGTAGGGTGTACCGGCGGCAAACATCGGTCCATCACCTTTGCCAGGAAAATCGGCGAATTCTGTCAGAAACTGGGGTATGAGCCCAGCATTCAGCACCGGGATGCAAAGCGAACGCTGTAACAGTGGTGCAGACAAGCCGGGGAGGAATACCTGATTGAGTTTTTCGCAAGAAGTAAAAAACGAAATTCTGCGCCATAGAATTTCGAAACCGTGTTGCAATGTGGCCGCCGCCTATGCGGTGGCCTGTTTTGGTAAATATTTCGATGACCGGGGCGTGGTGTTGCAAACAGAAAATGAAGGTGTAGTAGCTTTTGCCCAAAAGGTCTATCGGCGCTGTGGCGTACAAGGGCAGATTCAGCGCAAGGAGCGTCCCACGGGACCGGTGTTTGAATTTCATGTGCAGGACCCACAGGAAATTGAAAAACTGCTGGCGCTGTTTGGACATACGGGCAAAGAACCGACGTTACGGATCCGGCCGGAACATTTCAAATGCCAGAAATGTATGCAGACCTTCATTGCTACGGCATTCCTTTGCTGTGGGACTATGACGGATCCGGAAAAAAGCTATAATCTGGAATTCCTTTCCACGCGCCACTATCTGTCGCAGCAGCTGGAAGCCATGCTGGCAGAGCATGACTTTCATCCGCACCGCGCGTTGCGCAAGGGCGCCAATACCGTTTATATCAAGGCAGCCGACCACATCGAAGATTTGTTGACCTTTATGGGAGCCGGAGGAGCGGCTATGCGCATTATGGACCAACGACTGTACAATGAAATGCGCAACAAGACAAACCGGCTTTCCAACTGTGAAACTGCCAATCTGGGAAAAAGTGTTCAGGCGGCTGTACAGGTCCAATTGGCCATTGAACGACTGCAGGAGGCCGGAGCACTCAACACTTTGCCGGAAACGCTGCGTCAGACGGCCAAGATCCGGATGCAGTATCCGGATTTGCCGTTGGCCAAACTGGCACAAAAATTTGACCCGCCGGTCAGCAAAGCGGGACTGTCCCACAGACTGAAACGTATACAGGAAGCCGCGCATCGTCTGCCGGAAAATCAGCCCCAAGAAAAGGAAATGAGCAATGCCTGAAGCAAACCAAAGACAATTTACCCACCTGCATGTGCATACGGAATACAGCCTGTTGGATGGTGCCTGCCGGATTGATCGCATGTTCGACCATCTCAAGGCTATGGGGCAAACGGCCTGTGCCATTACTGATCATGGCGTGATGTATGGTTGTGTAGCCTTTTTTGATGCGGCCAAGGCGGCGGGCATCAAACCGATCATTGGTTGCGAGGTGTATGTGGCGACCCGGACCCGTTTTGATAAGGTGAACCGCATTGATGGCAACAGCCATTTGATTCTGTTATGCAAAAACGAAACGGGCTATAAGAACCTGATCAAGATGGTATCGGCGGGCTTCATTGAAGGATTTTATTCCAAGCCACGTATCGACAAGGATCTTTTGAAACAACATCATGAAGGGCTGATCTGCCTTTCTGCCTGCCTGGCAGGGGAAATCCCCAAAGCCATTTTGGCGGGTGATTACGACCGAGCCAAGCAGACGGCGCTGTATTATCGGGATCTGTTCGGGGCAGAAAACTACTATATCGAACTGCAGGATCATGGTCTTCCGGAGGATCAGGCGGTTTTGCCCCAACTCATCCGTCTTTCCCGGGAGACCGGAATTCCCATGGTGGCTACAAACGATGCCCACTACATCACCAAGGAAGATGCCAAGATGCAGAGCATTCTGCTGTGCATCCAGACAGGAAAAACCATTGCAGATGCGGATCGGATGGAATTCCAGACGGATGAATTTTATCTGAAAAGCGCCGATGAAATGTATGATCTCTTTTCCATGGTGCCGGAGGCTTGTGAAAACACCAACAAAATTGCAGAGCAATGCGATTTCGCCTTTACCTTTGGCGAGACGAAGTTGCCGTATTTTCAGGCGCCGGACGGCATGGAGAATCAGGCGTACTTCGAAAAGCTTTGTTGGGAGGGCCTGGAACGCCGCTATCCCGGCAAGGTGACCGATGCGTTGCGGGAACGGTTGGCCCATGAGATCAATGTGGTCAAGACGATGGGCTATACCAATTACTACCTCATCGTTTATGATTTTATCAACTATGCCAAAAGCCGGGATATCCCGGTGGGGCCGGGGCGTGGTTCCGGTGCGGGCAGTCTGGCTGCATACTGTGTGGGGATTACCGACATCGACCCGATCCGGTACAACCTGATCTTTGAACGTTTTCTGAACCCGGAGCGAGTTTCCATGCCGGACTTTGACGTGGATTTCTGCTATGAGCGGCGCCAGGAAGTCATTGACTATGTCAATGATAAATATGGACGGGACCACGTGGCCCAGATCGTGACCTTTGGTACCATGGCTGCCCGTGCGGCGGTCCGCGACGTGGGCCGTGTGATGGGTATGGCATACCAAGATGTGGACAGGGTTGCCAAACTGATACCCATGGAACCGAAGATGACGCTGCAGAAAGCGTTGGAAGTCAGTCCGGACCTGAAAGCCCTGTATGAACAGGAACCGCAGGTGCACGAACTGATTGACACCTCCTTGAAGGTGGAGGGCATGCCGCGCCATGCTTCCACCCATGCGGCGGGCGTTGTGATTACCCGGGAGCCGGCCACTGAATATGTGCCTCTCTCCACCAATGACGGTTTGCCGGTCACCCAGTTCAACATGGTGGAGATTGAACGTCTGGGCCTTCTGAAAATGGATTTTCTGGGGCTTCGCACGCTGACGGTGATTCACGACACCGAAATGGCCGTGCGGCGCAGGGTTCCGGATTTTCGCATGGCAGAAATCAGCTACGATGATCCGGAAACCTATGCCATGCTGGCAAAGGGGGAAACGGAAGGTATCTTCCAGCTTGAATCCACCGGTATGACCCAGGTGCTGGTCAGTATGCGGCCCAAGAATCTGGAAGATATCATCGCCCTGATTTCTCTGTACCGGCCAGGACCGATGGATTCCATTCCTACCTATCTGCGCAACCGCCGGGAGCCGGAAAAAATCAGCTACAAGACACCACAGTTGGCACACATTCTGGATGTTACCAATGGGTGCATTGTGTATCAGGAACAGGTCATGCAGATTTTCCGGGAACTGGCTGGATTCAGCTTTGGCCAGGCGGACAACATCCGCCGCGCCATGAGCAAAAAGAAGCACAAGGTTATGGAGGAGGAGCGGGAACACTTCGTTCATGGATGCACAGATCCCGGCAAGGAATGCCCGGGGTGTGTGAAAAATGGCATTCCGGAGGCGGTTGCCAACGAAATCTATGATGAAATGATCAGCTTTGCCTCCTATGCCTTCAATAAATCCCATGCAGCCTGTTACGCCTACGTGGCCTTTCAGACGGCCTATCTCAAGTGCCATTATCCCCATGAATTTATGGCGGCGCTGCTGACCAGTGTGCTGGACAACACTTCCAAGGTGATTGAATATACTTCGGAGTGTCAGCGGCTGGGCATCAAAGTGCTGCAGCCGGATATCAATGTCTCGCGCGGCGGCTTTACCGCGGACGGCGAATGCATTCGTTTTGGACTGAATGCGGTCAAGAGCGTGGGACGCAACCTGATCGAACAGGTTGTGAAAGAACGAGAAAACCGGCCGTATCGCGGATTGTATGATTTCTGCAAACGGATGTACGGCAACGAACTCAACCGCCGAGCGCTGGAAAACCTGATCAAGTGCGGAGCATTTGATACACTGGAACCTTCCCGCCATGGAATGCTGGAGTGCGTCGAGGGGATTCTGAAAAGTGTGGAAACCGACATGCGCCATAACCTGGAAGGGCAGATGGACCTGTTCGGTATGATGAGCGGGGAAGCGCAGGAGCAGGCCGCCAACGACTACAAAGTGCCCGCGCTGCCTGAATATCCATCCGGAGAATTGCTCAAAATGGAAAAAGAGGTTTCGGGACTGTATCTGTCCGGGCACCCACTGGATGCCTACCGGGAGCAGATCGCCCAAATCTCCACCTGCACCATCGCACAACTGCTCGGCGAAGATGCCAAGCGGTTTGACAATCAGAATGTGACGCTGCTCTGTACCGTGGTCAAAAATAAGGTGATGACCACAAAATCCAACACTTTGATGGCGTTTACCACCATAGAAGACCTGACCGGCACCATGGAACTGCTGGTATTTCCCCGCGTTTTGGCTGAGTGCCGAGCAGCATTACAGGAAAATGCCGTTATTGTGGCCAATGGTCGTGTATCCGTGAAAGAGGAGGAAGCGGCCCGGCTGATCGTGGAAGGCATTCAGCCCATTGAGACCTATGACCCGTCCAAGAGTTTCGGCCGCAATCGGGTGGACAAGGTCAGGCGAGAGACCAGCGCCGAAGGAGCAAGCGGCTATTTTCTCACCGTGCCGGCGCGAAATTCTCAGCAGATGCACCGGGTGGAAAACCTGCTCTGCAACATCTTTGACGGCGGAACGGTGAAAGTCTATTTCCGTTTTGCCGATACGGGACAAAAGGTGTGGGCAAAGCATATGGCCATCAAAGATGACCCGCTCTTGCGCGCGGAGTTGGAACGCATTCTGGGAAAAGAGTGCGTAAAAGTGCAAACAACCCCTCAGCATGCAAAATAAATCCATGAGTTTTGCGCGAATTGTCCATAATCCCGGCGCAAGAGTTGTGGTATAATGGGATTGTTCGGGATTGTTAAAAAATTATTGTAAGTAACGCTATGTTCCCAAATAGGAGGAGCTGCTTTATGGCTAAGGAAATCAAAACAATCGGTGTTCTGACCAGTGGCGGTGACGCGCCCGGCATGAATGCGGCAGTTCGCGCCATTGTGCGTGCGGGTATCAGTAAGGGATATCGCATGATGGGCATTCAGCGCGGTTACAATGGCCTGATCAACGGCGAATGCTATGAGATGAACGTTCGCAGCGTGTCTGAAATTATTCACCGCGGCGGCACGATTTTGTATACGGCCCGTTGTCTGGAGTTCAAGACGCAGGAAGGGCAGGCCAAGGGCCTGGCCCGCTGCAAGGAACTGGGCATTGATGCGCTGGTGGTTATTGGTGGTGACGGATCCTTTATGGGGGCCCGTGCACTGGCCAACCAGGGAATTCCCTGCATCGGTCTGCCTGGCACCATCGACAACGATATTGCCTGCAGTGAGTACACCATCGGCTACGATACGGCTATGAACACTGCCGTAGAGGCCATCGATAAACTGCGTGATACCACCCAGAGCCATGACCGCTGCAGCGTTGTGGAGGTCATGGGCCACCACGCCGGCTACATTGCTTTGAATGTTGGCATTGCCACCGGTGCGCTGGCGGTTCTTCTGCCGGAAATCCCCTTTGACTTCGAACGGGATATTCTGCAGCGCATGCGTCAGACGCAGGTCACCGGCAAAAAACACTTCATCATCATCGTTTCGGAAGGCGTTATCGGCGCCCAGGAACTGGCAAATCAGATCCAGGCAGCCACAGGTGTCGATTCCCGTGCTACGGTTTTGGGCCACATTCAGCGCGGCGGTTCTCCCACGGTCCGTGATCGTGTGAATGCTTCCCTCATGGGATATCATGCCATCGATCTGCTGGATAAGGGCATTTATAACCGCGTAGTGGCGGTTTCCGGCGACAAGATCGTGGATTATGATGTCAACGTTGCGCTCTCGATGCATAAGACCATCGACCGTGACATGATTGATATCGCCAATGCGATCTCCATCTGAGTAAAAATGCAAAAGGCCGCGCCTGGTGCAGGCAGCGGCCTTTTGTTTTGTAAAGCTGCTATTCTGCCGAAATTTTTAGCGCATTTTTGTGGAAAAAGACTTGCCAAACTGTGGCGGGGATGCTATAATACTAAAGCGTTAGTGCTGCCGGGCCACCGGCAGGATAATGACACATCATTATACAGGCGGTCCTCTGCCGAAAATTCGGGTATGAACGTCGATACAAAATGGAGGAATTCATAACATGGACGCAATGAAGCATTTTACCGAGGGTATGATCAAAGAGAACAAGCCCCAGTTTGAAGTCGGCGATACCGTTCGCGTTTCCGTCCGCATCAAGGAAGGCGACAAGGAGCGTATCCAGGCTTTTGAGGGCACCGTCATTGCCAAGAAGCATGGCGGCATTGCGGAAACCTTTACCGTTCGCCGTACTTCTTACGGTGTCGGTGTGGAGCGTGTGTTCCCCGTCAATAGCCCGTTCGTCGAGAAGGTGGAGGTTGTCCGCCGCGGCAAGGTCCGTCGTGCGAAGCTCTTCTACCTGCGTGAGCGCACTGGTAAGGCGGCTAAGGTTAAGGCGCGTATCTGAGCATACTGAGAAAAGGGGAGGACGGCTGGCGTTCTCCCTTTTTTCGTATTCTTTTGTGGGAGGAAAGGCGTGGCACAGGCGTTTAAGGAACGGTATCGCCATAATCGGGAAACCCTGGAATGGTATGATGCTTTGGCGGTTGCCGTGGTGGTGATTGCACTGATTTTTACGTTTGGCGTTCGCATTGTGCAGGTGGACGGTAGCTCCATGGTACCGACGCTGCACAACGGAGAGCGCGTTTTGATCGGCACGTTTTTACAGCCGGACTATGGGGATGTGGTGGTGATTGACAGCTATATCCCGTATGGAAAACCGCTGGTAAAGCGTGTTATCGGTAAAGCAGGGGATACGATCGATATTGACTTCGATGCCGGAATCGTTTATCGCAACGGGGAGGCCCTTGATGAACCGTATATTGCAGAACCTACCTGGACCTACGAGAGTGTGGATTTTCCCTTGACGGTCCCGGACGGATGCCTTTTTCTGATGGGAGACAATCGCAATGAATCCAAGGATAGCCGCGATGCGGAAATCGGGTGCGTGGACGCGCGGGACGTTTTGGGCGTTGCCCTGTGGCGCGTGTTGCCGCTTGACAAGATGGGAGCTGTAGAATGAGTCAGAGCGATATCATCAATACCAGACAAATCCAGTGGTTCCCGGGTCATATGACCAAGACATTGCGCTTGATGGAAAAGGAAATCCGCAACGTGGACTGTGTGCTGCAGATTCTCGATGCGCGGATCCCGCTTTCCAGTCTGAACCCGGAAATTGAACGAATCACAGCGGGAAAACCGCATCTGTATATTCTGAACAAGAGCGATCTGGCCGACCCGGAGATCACAAAACAATGGCTGGCCTATTTCCGAAGTGCCGGCGCCGGGTGCTTGGCCATGGATTCCAAACAAAAAGGACGGGCGGCGGCAACAAAAGCTCCCATCGAACGGGAACTGTCCGCTCTGATGGAACGGCGTCGCAATCGTGGTATGATTGGGGCGGCCATCCGGGTTATGGTGGTAGGCATTCCCAATGTGGGCAAATCCACCTTCATCAATTCTTTTGCGGGAACCAACCGTGCCAAGGCGGCCAACAAGCCGGGCGTTACCCGGGGTAAACAGTGGATCAGCGTGGACAACTTTGATCTGATGGATATGCCGGGCGTTCTCTGGAAAAAGTTTGATTCGCTGGAAACAGCCTCCAACCTGGCATTCATCGGCTCGATCCGGGACGATATTCTGGATATTGAGGAACTGGCCTGCGGGTTGCTTTCCAGTGTCAAGGCCATTTATCCCCAGCAGTTGCTGGCCCGCTACAAATTGGAGCAGACCGCTTTGGAACTGGCGCCTTACGAATTGTTGCAGGCCATCGGTGCCAAACGGGGTATGTTGATCTCCGGCGGTGAGGTGGATACAGAACGAGCGGCCAAAATGCTGGTGGGTGAGTTCCGCGCCAGCAAGTGGGGGCGGCTTTCGTTGGAACGGCCTCCGCAGCGTGAGGCAGTGCAGGAGGTACCGGACGATGACGATGCGTTCGACGAAGACGAGCAATAATCCGCTTCTGTATGCCTACGATGCCGGGCAACGCGCCGAACACGGTGTGTTGTGCGGTGTGGACGAGGCGGGGCGGGGACCGTTGTGCGGGCCGGTTTGCTGTGCGGCGGTGATCCTGAACCCGGAGGACCCCATTGAAGGCATCAACGATTCCAAAAAGCTCACCGAAAAGCGCAGAGAGGCCCTTTTTGAAGAAATTACAAAACGGGCCATTGCCTACAAAGTTGTTTTTATTTCTCCCCAGGAAATAGATGAAAAAAATATCCTGTGGGCTACCATGGACGGTATGACCCAGGCTGTGGAGGGACTGGCCACGCAGCCGGAGTATGTCCTTGTCGACGGGAACCGCTGCCCGCCGGATCTGAAGATCCCGGCACAGGCGGTGGTGAAAGGCGATGCAACCAGCGCCAGTATTGCGGCTGCATCGGTGCTGGCAAAGGTCAGCCGTGACCGTTATATGCTGGAACTGGATCGGGCATATCCGCAGTACCAGTTGGCCAGGCACAAGGGCTATCCCACCGCACTGCACTACCAGTTGATTGCCGAATACGGGATTCAGCCGTTTTACCGACGCAGCTTCCTGAAAAAACAGGGCTATTGGCATGAAAAATGAATTGGGCCATACGGGGGAGGCTGTTGCCGCCCGGTATTATCAGCAGCGCGGGTACCTGCTGCTGGGTCATAATTTCCGCACCCGGATGGGGGAACTGGACCTGATTTTATATAAGGAAAATCAACTGGTTTTTGCGGAGGTAAAAACCCGGAGCAGCACGGGATGGGGGACTGCTGCAGAAGCGGTGGATTTACATAAACAGCGGCGGCTGATCCGTGCCGCCCAGTTCTACCTGCAGAACAGTCCTTTTGCCGAGGCGTCGGTGCGTTTCGATGTGGTAGAAGTGATGCCTGCCGCAAAAGGCTGGCAGGTACATTGTATTTTCGACGCATTCCAAGGTTCAACATAGAGAAAGGGTGTAACATATGCAGTATCAAAGTACCAGAGATTCCCGGATTCGTGTTTCCGCTTCGGAGGCAATTGTGCGAGGTCTGGCGCCGCAGAGCGGTCTGTTTGTGCCCGAAGCCTTTCCCCAGGCGGACCTTGCGGCATGGAAAAATTTGTCCTATCCTGAATTGGCGCAGCGCGTTTTGGCGGGCTACCTTACCGACTATCAGGAACAATTTCTTGAACAGGCAACCACATCCACCTATGGGGATGCCTTCGGTGGGAAGGCCGGTTACACCCGGAAGGTTCATGACGGCGTGTACGCACTGGAGCTGTGGCATGGGCCGACCTGTGCGTTCAAGGACTATGCACTGCAGCTGATGCCCAAGTTGCTGGTGGAAGCCAAGCATAACCTGGGACGGACCGAAAAGACACGTATTCTGGTAGCTACTTCGGGAGATACCGGAAAAGCAGCACTGGCGGGTTATGCCGGACTGGACGGAATTGAGATTTCCGTTTTTTATCCGGATGCCGGTACCAGTGAGATTCAACGCTTGCAGATGGTTACACAGACGGGAGAAAATGTCCGGGTCTACGCGGTGGAAGGAAACTTCGATGATGCCCAGACGGGTGTAAAACGAGTTTTTGCGGATGCTTCTGTGGCCGATGCGCTGGAGCGGCGCGACATCCGACTGTCCAGTGCCAACTCCATCAACTGGGGGCGCCTTGCACCGCAGATTGTGTACTACTTCTATGCCTACTTCCGTTTGGTGGAGCAGGGGGCAGTAGCCTGGGGCCACCCGGTGGATTTCTGCGTGCCTACCGGTAATTTCG
This sequence comes from uncultured Subdoligranulum sp., assembly GCA_904374465.1. Classification (GTDB taxonomy): domain Bacteria; phylum Bacillota; class Clostridia; order Oscillospirales; family Ruminococcaceae; genus Gemmiger. The sequence goes on along the minus strand of CAJFFY010000001.1, from coordinate 61,919 downwards.
GCGATATTCTTGCCGGGTATTATGCCAAGCGTATGGGGTTGCCGGTGGGAAAACTGGTCTGCGCCTCCAACAAAAACAATGTCCTAACTGACTTCCTGCGCACCGGAACCTATGATGCGCGCCGGACCTTCTATAAGACAACTTCGCCGTCGATGGATATTCTGATCTCTTCCAATCTGGAGCGGTTGTTGTATCACGTGAGCGAAAGCTGTGAAAAGGTGGCGGGCTGGATGAAAGACCTTGCGGAGACCGGCACCTATACGGTGGATGCCGATACCTTGGCCAAAATTCAGCAGAACTTTGCAGCCGGATATGCCGATGATATGCAGGGAGCGGCCGAAATCCATGATCGCTTTGTGCAGGATGGATACTTGTGTGATACGCATACGGCTGTTGCCTTCTGTGTGGCGGAAAACAACCGAAGCGAAGCGCCGATGGTGGTGCTGTCCACGGCCAGTCCGTTTAAGTTCCCGAGGGATGTTTTGGCGGCTCTGGGAGAACAAGCGCCGGAAAGTGACTTTGCCGCCATGAAATGTTTGACCGAAAAGACAAAACAGCAGGCACCGGCCAGCTTGTGTGTGCTGGACAGCCTGCCGGTGCGCTTCAGCGAAAAAATCCGGCCGGAGGAAATCCGCGCCGCCGCACTGCGCTGAAAAAAAACGGTATGGACTCCCTGTTGTGACAGAAAAGTAATAAGGAGCTGTATGGCAGTATTTGCAATAGGGGATTTGCATCTCTCCCTGGGAACCGATAAGCCTATGGACGTTTTCCGCGGCTGGGAAGGGTATTTGCCCCGGTTGGAAGCCCAATGGAAAGCACTGGTGAAACCCGAGGATACGGTGGTGCTGGCAGGGGATACCAGCTGGGCCATGAATCTTGCGGATACATATGCGGATTTTGCCTTTCTTCAGAAACTTCCGGGACAGAAGTGGCTGCTGAAAGGGAATCATGACTATTGGTGGACCACTACCCGTAAGATGGAAAATTATCTGCAGGCCAACGGATTTGATTCACTGCATATCCTGCATAACAATGCCTGCTTCGTGGGGGAAGCAGCTCTTTGCGGCACGCGGGGATGGCCTTTTGATGATGCTGCGGCACAGGGAGAAAAACTGATGGCCCGTGAGGCCGGGCGGCTTCGTATGTCGCTGCAGGCAGCGGGAGATGCCCCCCACAAAATTGCATTCCTGCATTATCCGCCGGTTTATCCCGGCGCCTGCGCTCAGGAACTGATTGATGTTCTGCGGGAGTTTTCGGTCCGGGAATGCTACTATGGGCATTTGCACGGGCGTTCCATCCGCTTTGCTGTGCAGGGGGAAGTGGATGGTATTACTTACCGCTTGATTTCTGCAGACGGATTGGGATTTTGCCCGTATAAATTGTGATGGAAAAGAGGCGTACGCAGGTGAAACAAAACCGTACAGTGAACGGTAAGGCGGGGATTGTGTCTGCCTTTTGGGGCATAGTCTGCACAGCGGCGCTTTCTGTTCAGGTGGTAGTGGCGGATGCCGGCCAGGCGGGCTTAGACCTGAAGTATGGCATGAATTACGACAGTACGCCTATTTCATTGGAGGGTGCTTCCAAGATTCTGGTTGTGCTGACTAAATTGCAGCAAAATTTTCCGTTGGATTCCTGGGCCTGGTCTGTGGGGGCTGTGGCCCTGGCATTTTTGCTCTATCATCTTCGGCAGTACAATACGCAAAAGCCTGGCGTACCAATGGGCATCCTGAGCTTATGCTTCGGTGTGATACAGGTTCTGGGACTAAGCATCTGTAAACTGGACAGCTGGGCCTTCGTGTCGGATAATTTTTATCAGCTGCTTTTGGCGCTGTTCTGTATGTTGGGGTATGCAGGTCTGTTTTATCATGCCGTGTGGGGCCTGTATGTATGGCTGCAGAGAGCCGGTAACGGCCGTTTGCGGCAGCCCCGCAGCAAATTGGCGATGGCATTTGACAGATATCCCGGACGGGTAGCTGCGGCACTGATTCTGCTGGGCTGGACACCTTGGGTGCTGGCCTGTCTGCCGGGATCGGTGGACTGGGATTCACACACACAAATTTGCCAGGTGTTGGGAAGTATGGAGATGACGGACCATCACACAGTGCTGTCCACATGGCTGCATGGTGGATGCCTGTGGCTGGGACGTATGCTGGGCAGCGACAATCTGGGGGTTTTCTTCTACATTTTCCTGCAATGTCAGGTCTGTGCTTGGGCGTACGGTCAGGTAGTAGCCTTTTGTGCCAAGCTTCGTTGCCCTCGCGGTGTGCAATATGGTGTGACCGCGTTTTTTGCACTCGTACCCGCGTGGGGAGCCTTTGCCCAGTCCATGGTCAAAGACACGCTGTTTGCAGCCGTTTTCACCCTGTTCTTTGTGTACACGGCCGATTTGTTGCTGTTCCCGAAAGCATTTCGGGAAACCAAGGTACTTTGGCTGCGTTACGGAATTGTGGCCCTTCTGTCCTGTTTGTTGCGCAAAAACGGCAGCTATGCCGTGGTACCCACGCTGGTTTTGGTGGCAGTATTGGTCGGCAAATCGGGTTTGCGAAAGATCTGTGCCGGCATTGCGGTTGGTACCGTGGCGGTATATCTGGGATTTGGCCTGTTTACGGGGCAAATTCTGGGGATACCTTCCGCAGGCGGCGATTTGCTGCTTTCCATCCCATTGCAGCAGACGGGCCGCTATGTTTGCGTCTATCCGGATGAAGTGACGGAAGAAGAACGGCAAGCGATCGATGCGGTGGTCGATTACGAGCAGATTCGGGACAGCTATGAGCCGCAAATTTCGGATGGTATGATGGCTTTGTACAAGGACCCTTCCCGCCAGGAATTGCAAACGTACTTTGCCACGTGGTTTTCCATGTTCCTGAAACATCCCACCTGCTATCTGCAGGCAACGCAGGCAAACTCTTTTGGATATTATACCATTGCAGAGAGCCGTTCGCCCTATGAGTACTATATGTACATCAACCAGCCTTCCATGGACTGGAAAGAACTGAACATTGCCTATCTTGATACCGGCGGCACGGCACGATACCTTCTGTATCAGTGGGGGCTACTGTTCAAGCGCATTCCGGTTCTGGGGTTGCTTACCAACCGCGGATTCGTGGTGTGGGGGCTGGTTGCCATGCTATGCTGGTTGTTCCGGCGTCGCCGTGTGGAGTCGGTTCCGCTGGCTGTGTGCCTGGGGATCTACTGGCTTACCCTGCTGGCGTCGCCGGTCAATGACTTGCTGCGATACTTCTTGCCGATTTTGGCTTGTGCGCCTGTTGTGTTGGCCATTTCCCTGCTGGCTGGCAAAAAAAGTGGGCAAAATACCAGATGAATTGTTAATTTTTTCAAAATAAGGCTGGCATTTCCCGCATGGATATGCTATAATTACTTGTATTTTTATGTACATCTATTTTTGGAGGAATTTATAAATGAACCTGATTTCCTGTGAAAAGCTCGAAAAGAGCATGGTCGAACTGCAGTTTTCCATCGATGCGGAGACCTTCAAATCCGCTGTCGGTGCCGCTTTCAAGCGCGAAGGCAAGAAGTACACCATTCCCGGCTTCCGCAAGGGCCATGCGCCGCGTGCGATGATCGAGAAGATGTACGGTAAGGATCTGTTCCAGTACGACGCCATCAACGATCTGTTCCCCGAGAACTACGAGGCCGCTGTCAAAGAGGCCGGCATCGAAGTCGTGGGTGGCCCCGCTCCCGAGGTTGTCTCCATGTCGGAGGAAGAGGGTGCCGTGCTGAAGGTCAAGGTGGCTGTTAAGCCCGAGGTGGAACTGGGCGAGTATGCCGGTTTAACCGTGACCAAAGATGTCAAGACTGTGGATGAGGCTGATGTGGATGCCGAGATCAAGCGTATGCAGGAACGCAACGGCCGCCTGCTGACCCGCGATGGCGAGGCGCAGAATGGCGACACCGCCACCATCGATTTTGAGGGCTTTGTGGACGGCAAGGCGTTCGAGGGCGGCAAAGCCGAGCACTACGCACTGGTGCTGGGCAGCGGTTCCTTCATTCCCGGCTTCGAGGAGCAGGTTGTCGGCCATAAGGCAGGCGACGAGTTCGATGTGAACGTTAAGTTCCCCGAGGAGTACCAGGCGGAAGAGCTGGCTGGCAAGGATGCCACCTTCAAAATCAAGCTTCATGAGGTCCAGTATAAGGAACTGCCGGAGCTGGATGATGACTTTGCCAAGGACGTCAGCGAGTACGATACGCTGGACGAGCTGAAGGATTCCATCCGCAAGGGCATTGCCGATAACCACGAGAAGCAGGCCGAGCAGAAGGTGGAAAATGACCTGATCGATCAGGTTGTCAGCGGCATGAAGGCTGATATTCCCGATGCCATGATCGAAGGCCGCATGGATGAACTGGTGCAGGACTTCCAGTACCGCATCTCCCAGCAGGGCCTCAAGCTGGAGCAGTACCTGCAGTATATGGGCATGACCAAGGAGCAGTTCAAGGAGCAGTTCCGTGAGCAGGCTGACAAGCAGGTCAAGATGCGTCTGGCCATGGAAGCCATTGTTGCCAAGGAAAACATCGAGACTACCGACGAGGAGTTCGAGGCGGAAGTCAAGCGCATTGCGGATGCCTACCAGATGGAAGTCGATAAGGTGAAGAGTCTCATCGATGCCGATGCCGTCAAGAAGGATCTGGCTGTGAATAAGGCCATCGACTTCGTGAAGGAAAAGGCCAACGTGGTGGAAGGCGAAGCGGAGAAGAAACCCGCCAAGAAGACCCGCAAGACCACCAAGAAGGCAGAAAAGAAAGAAGAAACCAAGAACGAGGAGACCCAGGGCGAATAATTCTACCCGAGGGACTCTGGAAGTAAGATAAAACAGGGCCGATACGGTGTGCATCTGCCGCCGTATCGGTTCCTTTATCCGTATGCAATTCTAATTTTCTCTATAAGGAGGGAACCCCCTAATGAGCCTTGTACCGTATGTTATCGAACAGACTGCGCGCGGTGAGCGCAGCTATGATATTTTCTCTCGCTTGCTCAACGATCGAATCATTGTGTTGAGTGAAGATGTCAATTCTTCTTCCGCCAGTGTGATCGTGGCGCAGCTGCTCTATCTCGAAGGCCAGGACCCGGAGAAGGATATCTACTTCTACATCAACAGCCCGGGTGGTTCCATTTCGGACGGTATGGCCATCCACGACACGATGAACTACATCAAATGTGATGTGTCCACCATCTGCATTGGTATGGCGGCATCCATGGGATCTTTCCTGCTTGCCAGCGGCACCAAGGGTAAGCGGTTCGCTCTGCCCAATTCTGAAATTCTGATTCACCAGCCGCTTATCAGCGGTAGCGGTATTTCCGGTCAGGCAACGGATATCCAGATCCATGCCAACCATATTATTCATATCCGGGAACGGATGAACCAGCTTTACAGCCAGTACACTGGCCAGCCGCTGGAGACAATCCAGCGGGATACCGAGCGCGATAACTATATGACCGCGCAGCAGGCCAAGGAGTATGGCTTGATCGACGATATCCTCTATAAACACTGATTCGAGGGAACAATATGGCAAATGGAACGTCCGGAAAGGACGGAAATGGACGCGAGCTGATCTGCAGCTTCTGCGGACGCTCTCAAAATGAAGTGGAACAGCTTCTGATTGGCCCGGGCGTGAATATCTGCAAGGATTGCATTGATATGTGTTACCACGCCTTGTATAAGGATGCGGATCGTCCCGCGCCGCCGCGTGCAGGCATGCCCCGTCGTCGGGCGGGGCAAGGACGCGCCTCCTATGATGCCAATCCGTTGGAGCATGTGAACATCCTTACCCCCGCAGAGATTAAAGCCGGGTTGGATCAGTATGTGATTGGCCAGGATGCGGCCAAGAAAGTGCTGGCTGTCTCGGTTTACAACCACTACAAGCGGATTCTCTCCGGCCGTGAGAGCAATGTGGAATTGCAAAAATCCAATGTACTGATGCTGGGCCCCTCGGGCACCGGTAAGACCCTTCTGGCACAGACATTGGCCAAGATGCTTAATGTACCGTTCGCTATTGCTGACGCCACCACGCTGACGGAGGCCGGCTATGTGGGCGAAGATGTGGAGAACATTCTGCTGAAGCTGATTCAGGCGGCGGATTTTGACATTCCCAAAGCGGAAATCGGTATTATCTATATCGATGAAATCGATAAAATCACCCGCAAAAGCGAGAATCCCTCCATCACCCGCGACGTGGGCGGTGAAGGTGTGCAGCAAGCGCTGCTGAAGATTGTGGAAGGTACTGTCAGTAATGTACCGCCCAACGGGGGACGCAAACATCCGCAGCAGGAATTTATTCAGATCAATACCAAAAACATCCTCTTTATCTGTGGCGGCGCCTTTGATGGGCTGGAAAAGCTTATTCAAAAGCGTACAGACAATGCATCCATGGGCTTTGGCAGCCAGCTGCGCACCACGTTGGACAAGGATGAAACCCGGCAGAAGCTGCTGAAAAAAGTGGAACCGGATGACCTGGTTAAGTTTGGTTTGATTCCCGAACTGATTGGCCGTATGCCGGTTGTCACGGTACTGGACCCGCTGGATGAGGATGCCCTGGTACGTGTCCTGACAGAGCCCAAAAACAGTATTGTGCGTCAATACAAAGAGCTGCTGCATTTGGACAATGCGGAACTGGTATTTACCGACGCTGCTTTGCATGCTATCGCCAAAAAGACGGTGGAACGCAAGAGCGGTGCCCGTGGCCTGCGCAGCGTGGTGGAGGATCTGCTGATTCCCATCATGTACGAGATCCCGTCTGATGCTACTATTACCAAGGTGACCATTGATGCCGATACGGTAGAAAATGGAATTCCGCATATTGAACATGGTATGATGCGTCCGCGTTATAAAAACCTTGCGGCACAACAGCAGTAAAAAATGCCTTGCCCGAAAGGCAAGGCATTTTTATGTTCTGGTGTTACTGCTCCTGGAAGATGAGGCCGTCGTCGCTCATGGAACTGACAATGGCCAGGCTAGCCAGCTTGTAGCCGGCGGCCCGCAGCTCTGCGCCGCCGGGCTGGAAGCCCTTTTCAATGCAGATACCGATACCGCCAACGGTACAGCCGGATTGTTTGCAGATATCAAGCAATCCCTTCATGGCCTTGCCGTTGGCAAGAAAATCGTCCAGAATCAAAACTTTATCATCGGGGGAAAGAAATTTTTTGGCCAGTGTGATATCGTAATCCCGGCCGTAGGTGTAGGAGTGCACCTTGGAGGTGAAAACATCTCCATCAATGTTTTTACTTTTTGCTTTTTTGGCAAATACAACCGGCACATTAAAATGACGGGCCGTCATGCAGGCAATGGCAATGCCGGAAGCCTCGATGGTGAGAATCTTGTTGATACCATCTTCCTTAAAAATGCGGTAAAATTCGGCGCCGATCTGGTCCAGCAGTTCGACATCAAGCTGGTGATTCAAAAAGCAGTCGACCTTTAGTACATTTCCGGGACGGACTTGTCCCTCTTGCAGAATACGCTGCTCCAAAAGTTTCATCTGCGAAATTGCCCCTTTCACGGTTCGTTGTTCATCCTGTAACCATTATGGCAAATTCCGACGTCTTTTGCAAGTTTTTTACAATAAAAGGGACGCTTTTTTTGTCAACTTGGCAGTTTGATAATAATTTGTAATAAAATTTTGTGTATATTGGACACAAAAAAACTGAATTTACTTTGCAACACTGTAGAAAAGGAACATTGCGCTTTCGAGCGTAAAAGTCTATAATTCTTTTATACTACAGCACAGGGGTGTGCGGCCCGCCATAAGGCAGAATGTGCTGTAAGAATTAGGAGGGTAAGACAACCATGAAAAAAATCGTTAGTTCTGTTCTGGCGGCTTCTATGGTGCTGAGCCTGGCAGCCTGCGGCTCTACGGCAACCACGTCGGAGAGCGGTGCTGCCTCTTCGGAAGCCACTTCTACTGCATCTTCTTCCGCTGCAACCGGCGAATCTGCTGGCTCCGGCAGCTATACCGGTACGCCCATCAAGATTGGCGGTATTGGCCCTGTTACTGGTGCAGCCGCCGTATACGGCAATGCTGTCAAGAACGCCGAGGAGCTGGCTGTCAAGGAGATCAATGCAGCCAATGGCAGCGATGTGTTCGAATGGCAGTTCGAGGACGACGAAAATGATGCCGAGAAGAGTGTCAATGCTTACAACACCCTGAAAGACTGGGGCATGCAGGTCCTGGCAGGCCCTGTTACCACCACGCCTTCCGTGGCGGTTGCGGCGGAGACTGTCAATGACAACATGTTTATGTTGACGCCCTCTGCCTCTTCGCTGTCTGTCATCCTGAATGACACCAACGATGAATCCACGGCCCGTGGTAATGTTTTCCAGGTTTGCTTTACGGATCCTAACCAGGGCGTTGCTTCTGCTGATTATATTGCCGACAATGGCTTGCCCACCAAGATTGGCGTGATCTATGACTCCTCCGATGCTTATTCTTCCGGTATTTTCGAGAAGTTCAAGGCGGAAGCGGAGACCAAGGGCCTGGAAATTGTGGCTGCAGAAGCTTTCACTGCGGACAACAAAGCGGACCTTTCCACGCAGTTGGCCAAGTGCCAGGAGGCTGGTGCTGAGCTGGTCTTCCTGCCCATCTATTACCAGGAGGCTTCTCAGATCCTGATCGCTGCCGACAAGATTGGCTATGATCCCGAGTTCTTCGGCTGCGACGGTATGGACGGCATTCTTTCCATCGAAGGCTTTGACACTTCTCTGGCCGAAGGTCTGATGCTGCTGACCCCGTTTGCTGCTGATGCGCAGGACGAGAAGACCCAGGCGTTTGTTTCCGCTTACGAGGCTGCCTATGGCGAGACTCCGAACCAGTTCGCTGCGGATGCGTATGACGTGATTTACTCCATCTATCAGGCTGTTCTGGCCGGTGGTGTCAATGGTGACATGGATGCCAGTGAGATTTGCGACGCACTGAAGACCCAGTTCACCAGCATGACCTTCGATGGTCTGACCGGTACGGGTATGACCTGGGATGCCTCGGGTGCCATCTCCAAGAACCCGAAGGCTGTTGTGATCAAGGACGGCGCCTACGCTGCAATGTGATGAAGGCCTGAAGCACTTGTAAACTGAATTCCGTTGCCAATGGAGCTGCCGGACAGTGGGTTCGGCAGCTCCTTTTGGTATATGTCGCTTTTCGTGACTGCAGATAAGCGGCGGTCGAAAAAAGCATTGTTTTGCGGAATAAAGTGTGTTACTATGGTACTATATTTCTGCGCGTGTGCGGCTTTGTAAACGGCAGAAACAGAATAGAGTGAGGTGTTCTACGCAATGCAGTTCTTGTCTTACCTGATCAATGGCATCAGCCTGGGCAGTGTATATGCGCTGATTGCTCTGGGTTATACCATGGTCTACGGCATTGCCAAAATGTTGAACTTCGCCCATGGCGACGTCATCATGATCGGCAGTTACGTGGTCTTTTTTACCTTTGGCATGTCGGGGATGAATCCCATCCTCTCCATTTTACTTTCCATGGTGGTCTGCACGGTTTTGGGCGTCGTGATTGAACGGATTGCCTATCGTCCCCTGCGAGAAGCACCGTCGCTGGCCGTTTTGATTACGGCCATCGGTGTGAGCTATTTGTTGCAACAGGTGGCACAGCTCACATGGACTTCCAGCCCCAAGAGCTTTATTTCGGTGATTTCCGGCATCCCGTTCCTGCAGCCGGTCAGCCTGTTTGACGGGCAACTTACCATTTCCGCCGAGACCATCGTCACCATTGTGGTTTGTCTGGTGATTATGGCAATCCTGATTTGGTTTGTGAACAATACTTCTGCAGGACATGCCATGCTCGCCGTGTCTGAAGACCGCGGTGCTGCCCAGCTGATGGGCGTTAATGTCAATGCCACCATCTCCCTGACCTTTGCCATCGGTTCTGCATTGGCAGCCATTGCCGGTGCATTGCTGTGTTCTTCCTACCCCACGTTGCAGCCCACCACAGGTGCCATGCCCGGCATCAAAGCCTTTGTGGCGGCCGTGTTTGGCGGCATTGGATCCATTCCCGGTGCGTTTGTCGGGGGCATTTTGCTGGGTGTGATCGAAAACCTGAGCAAGGCCTATATTTCTACGCAGCTGTCGGACGCTATCGTTTTCTTGGTTCTGATTGTGGTCCTGATCGTCAAACCTACCGGCCTGCTGGGTAAGAAAGTCAACGTGAAAGTGTGAGGTGGCAGCGATGAACTTGAAAACTATGAAGCGCTCCACAAAGAGCAATCTTATTACGTTTGGCATCGTAATCTGCTTTTACATTCTGGTGCAGATTCTGTCGGCGGCCGGTTTGCTGACGAACTCTTTCTCCGGTCAGCTGGTGCCCATCTGCACCTACGTCATTCTGGCCATTTCGCTGAACCTTACGGTTGGCATTCTGGGCGAGTTGAGCCTGGGCCATGCCGGCTTTATGAGTGTAGGTGCCTTTTCCGGCACACTGCTTTGGGTTACCATTGGCAGCTCTATGCCGAAACCGCTGGCGCTGCTTTTGGCGTTTGTGGTTGGCGGTTTGGTTGCGGGGCTTTTCGGCTTCCTTGTGGGCGTACCTGTTCTGCGTCTTTCCGGTGACTATCTGGCCATCGTGACGCTGGCGTTTGGCGAAATCATTAAAAATGTGATGAATGCCTGCTACCTGGGCGTGGATGCCAATGGCCTGCATTTTTCTCTCAAGGATTCCAGCTCTCTGGGAATGACGGACGGTAAGGTACTGATCAATGGTGCACAGGGAATTACCGGTATTACCAAGGCTTCTAACTTTACCCTGGGAACTGTTCTGGTCATCTTGACCTTGCTGGTGGTTCTCAATCTGGTCAACTCCCGTGCGGGACGTGCGATCACTTCCATCCGCGACAATGAAATTGCGGCGCGCTCGGTGGGTATTCCCATTACCAAGTACAAGCTGATGGCTTTTGTGACGTCTGCTGTATTTGCCGGTATTGCGGGCGTGCTGTATTCCTTGAACTACTCTTCCCTGGTAGCCAAAAAGTTTGATTATAACACCTCTATCCTGATTCTGGTGTTTGTGGTTCTGGGCGGTATTGGCAATCTGCGCGGTTCTGTGATTGCGGCAGCCATTCTGACGGTTCTTCCGGAATTGCTGCGCAGCATGAACGATTACCGTATGCTGATTTACGCCATCGTGCTGATTGTTGTGATGATCTTCAACCAGAGCCCGCAGATGATTGACCTGCGCAACAAGCTGACTGCTCGTTTCCGCAAGGGAAATTCTAGTGCCAAGGGAAATCAAAAGAAAGGGGTGGCGTAAGATGGCATTACTGGAAGTCAGCAACCTGGGCATTGCTTTTGGCGGCTTGCAGGCTGTGGCGCAGTTGGATCTTTCCATCGAAAAAGGTCACCTGTATGGTTTGATCGGTCCCAATGGTGCCGGTAAAACCACGGTTTTCAATATGTTGACCGGTGTCTATAAGCCCACAGAGGGCAACATCGTGCTGGACGGAAAAGATATTACGGGCCAGAACCCGGAACTGATCAGCCGCGCCGGTGTGGCCCGTACGTTCCAGAACATTCGGCTGTTCAACGAGATGACCGTGCTGGATAACGTCAAGGTAGGCCTGCACAATCAGATCAAATACAGCATGTGGACGGGAATTCTGCGGCTGCCCGCTTACAAGGAGAAAGAGCACGAGATGAACCGTGCGGCCCATAAGCTGCTGAAGATCTTTGATCTGGATGCGGAGGCCAACCTGAAAGCCAGTCAGTTGCCGTATGGTAAGCAGCGTAAACTGGAAATTGCCCGTGCTTTGGCGACCAACCCGAAACTGCTTTTGTTGGATGAGCCCGCTGCAGGTATGAACCCCAACGAAACGGAAGAACTGATGCAGACTGTTCGCAGTGTGCGGGACCAGTTTGGAATCGCTATTTTGCTCATTGAACATGATATGAATTTTGTTATGGGCATTTGCGAAGAGATTACGGTGCTGGACTATGGCCGTGTGATCGCCCGTGGTGACGGCAAAGCGATCCGCAACAACCCCAAGGTGATTGCGGCATATCTGGGAGGTGATTGACGATGGGGGAGATGCTTTCGGTCAAGAACATCAATGTTTTTTACGGTTCCATCCACGCCATTCGGGATGTTTCCTTCCATGTCAATGAGGGCGAAATTGTCACGTTAATCGGTGCCAATGGTGCCGGTAAAACGACGACAATGCATGCAATTTCCGGCTTGCTGAAACTGCAAAGCGGTGAAATCGACTATTGCGGGCAGACCATCAGCAAGATGGAAGCTCACAAAATTATCCGCCTGGGTCTGGCACAGGTTCCGGAAGGTCGCCGTGTGTTCAGCGGACTTACGGTACAGCAAAACCTGCAGATGGGTGCCTATGTGCGCCGGGACGGAAAAGAAGCAATCCAGAATGATTTTGATATGGTCTTTGAACTGCTTCCGCGCCTGAAAGAGCGTCGCAATCAGCTGGCCGGTACTCTGTCCGGTGGTGAGCAGCAGATGCTGGCCATGGGACGTGCGCTTATGTGCAAGCCCAAGATGCTGCTGCTGGATGAGCCGTCCATGGGCCTGTCGCCCTTGCTGGTCAAGGAAATCTTCAAGATTATCCGTGAAGTCAACCGCAACGGTGTGACGGTCCTCTTGGTGGAGCAGAACGCGAAGATGGCATTGGAAATCGCCAACCGTGCGTATGTTCTGGAAACCGGTACGATTAAGATGGAAGGCGAAGCCACGGAGCTTGCCAACAACATCGAAGTCCGCAAAGCCTATCTTGGCTGCTGAGCGGATACAGATACAAAAAAACTCCCTGCCCACGGAACCAAATGGTTCTGTGAACAGGGAGTTTGTGTTTTTCTTTAGAGCAGGCCCGCGGGTGGGCGATCGTTTTCGGTGCTGGGCATGGTCAGTATGTCCATGATCTTCGAATAGATTTCGCTTCCATGTGCTGTAAAGCTGTTGCGAATGGATTCGGCGGTCAGTTTATCGGGCATAGCCAACTGCAGCCGGAAAATATCACTGCCCATGTCGCCGATGGCACACCAAACGGTGTAGGTCCCGTCTTCCTCTTCCTCAATATGCGCGCGGTTCATGGCGGCTTTGTGTCGCCAACTTTGGATCTGCATTACAGCGCGAATGGCGCTTTCCCGTACAGTGCGGGGCAGATCCAACGCCAGGGTGTCCGCCACATTGGAACCTTTTTCCGTGATGCAATAGCGGTTCTCGTCGTTTTGTGTGACCAGATGCTGTTTCTCCACTTCCGCCAGGGCATCCACAAATTCAAAATAGTTGACAAGCTGCTCCTGCAAAAGGGCTCCCTGTAAAGTTTCTCGGCTTATGGGGCCGGCAGTCTTGACCATATAACACAGCAGAATGCGAATCTGAGTGTCATCTGTAAGGCCGCCGGGCTTTACACCTGCAGTAAATGCTTCTGCCATCCTATCACGTCCTTGCCAATGAGATGTTTTAATTTATTATACACTTCCCGGCCAAGTGTGGCAAGGGAGCGGCGAAAAAAAGTGCCCTGCGTCGCTTGATGTGGCAAAGTTCAGAAAATGGTTTCGATCTGCTTTCGACTTTGCGGTGTGGAGTAAATCCATTTTTTCAGGCGTCCCCGCGTCACAAAGTAGTGGGGTTCAAAACGCAAGGGCTGCGAAAGATTTTTGTTTACCACTACCAGTTTGATTTTCATTTTGTCCGGCAAAATGTTTTTGATGTACACGCTGACCGCCTGGCCTGGGTGCAGACTGGAGTCGGCTTCTGCAAGGCCGGCGAGATTGGGCGCAATCTCGATGAAAACGCCGTATTCTTCCACGCTGCGCACAATTCCCACCACCGTTTCGCCGGGAGCAAAACAGGCGGCATTTTCACTCCAGGTGCCCAGCAACTCCCGCAGGGTCAAAACAATCCGGCCCTGGACGTCCCGATTCTTGATTGCGCAGAGTAATTGCTGCCCAACCTGTACGCGGTCCTTGGGGGAAGAAATACGAGAAACGGACAGGCAGTCGATGGGCAAAAGGGCAGAAATACCACATCCAATGTCACAAAATGCACCGAAATTTTCAATGTGGGTAACCGTGCAGGGGATGACGCTGCCGGCCTCCAAGGGGTCCAGGTATTGCCGACGGCACAAGCGCTGGGCGGCTGCGCGGGAAAGAAGATAAGCATCCTCCCCGTTTTCGTCCTGTGTGGTGCCGGTGATAACAAAGCAGGTGGGGCGTCCTACCCGGGTCAACACGGCAATATCCTTGATGGATTCGCCTTCCGGAACATCCAGACACTCGGTGAACGGCATATAACCCCGTTGCCCGCCCAATTCAAAACGCAGCCGATGTTCTGTGTCATAAGCCAACGCGGTACTCTGTAATATTTCGCCTGTGGCGATGCAACGGTTCAAATCTTCACGGCTCAGATGGTTCGCATTGCGGCAAAGGCCTTCTGCACGGTATTCCAACATTTTTGGTTCCTCATTTCTTGTGGTTTCCGCTTCTGCCATGGCAGAAGTGGTTGGTAAACTTTTATGCGTATGATTTGCAAAACAATACTGGCTGTACTATAATAAGAGAGCAAATTTTGGGAAGGGCGGTGTGCCGTATGGACGTTCGGGTGGGAGATGTGATCCAGACCAAAAAACCGCACCCTTGCGGTGCGAGCCGATTTGACGTATTGCGCGTGGGCATGGATTTCAAGATCCGTTGTCAGGGGTGTGGGCACGAAATTATGTTGCCGCGCGCCAAGATCGAGCGCAACATCAAAAAAATTCTGCGGAATGGGGAGCAGTAGTGACACCCAAAAATCCAAGAGCCTCATCGTATTTGGAAGGGAGTTGCCGATGAACCCATTTGCTGAATTGCATGATGTGGAGCGCCGTTATGAGGAATTGGCCTACCGTATGTCTACGCCCGAGGCGGCTACCCATGCGGATGACTATGCACGAATGATGCGCGACTACAAAGAACTTACCCCCTTGGTTGAAGAATATCGCCGGTATTCGGCTCTGCAGCAGGAACAACAGGAAGCACAGTCTATGCTGGAACAGGAACCGGACCCGGATTTCAACGCTATGGTACAACAGGAACTTTGCGAAATAACCCGGAATCTGGCACAGAGTGAAGAGAATCTGCGGCGACTGCTGGTTCCCAAGGATGCAAATGACGAAAAAAGTGTCATTTTGGAAATTCGGGCTGGCGCAGGCGGAGAGGAGGCCGCGCTGTTTGCCCACAGCCTTTGGCGGATGTACACGATGTATGCCGCAAAAAGAGGATGGGTCTGCGAAACGATCAGTGCCAATGAAACCGAATTGGGTGGTGCTAAAGAGATTGTTTTCTCGGTGGAAGGACTGGATGTGTACAGCCGTTTGAAATTTGAGAGCGGCGTTCACCGGGTGCAGCGTGTGCCGGAGACCGAAACCCAGGGGCGGATTCATACCTCTACCGTCACGGTGGCAGTCATGCCGGAAGTCCAGGAAGTGGAACTGGAGCTGGATCCCAAGGATTTGCGCATTGACACGTTTCGTTCCTCTGGCGCAGGTGGTCAGCACATCAACAAGACTTCCTCTGCCATCCGTGTCACACACTTGCCCACTGGTATGGTGGTGGAGTGTCAGGATCAGCGTAGCCAACGGGAAAATAAAGAGCGCGCGTTGACGGTTTTGCGCAGTCGACTGCTGCAGCAAAAGCAGGATGCGTATGACGAGGCCTATAATGCCAAGCGGCAAAGCCAGGTAGGGACCGGGGATCGCAGCGAAAAAATCCGGACTTATAATTTTCCCCAAGATCGCGTGACCGATCATCGGATCGGACTGACGTTGCGTAATCTGCAGAGTGTACTGGACGGGGATTTGGATCGTGTACTGGATCCCTTGATTCTGGCGGATCGTGAAGAAAAGTTGAAACAGCATAGTGAGGGATGACCCATGAAAACACAGGTGCTGCCTGTAACGGAGGAAAGTATTCAGCTGGCGGCTCGGTTGCTCCGGCAGGGGGAACTGGTAGCGTTGCCAACGGAAACGGTGTATGGAATTGCCGCCGATGCCCGGAATGGGGAGGCGGTACACAAAATTTTTGAGGCAAAGGGGCGTCCGCAGGACAACCCCTTGATTGTGCATATTTTCGGCATGGAAATGCTGGAGGGAGTTGTTGCCGAGGTGCCGGCACGTGCCCGTAAACTGGCGGCGGCCTTTTGGCCGGGGCCTCTTACGATGGTAATGCCCCGAGGCCCGGAAGTCAGCGATGTGACGTGTGCCGGTCTGGATACGGTTGGTGTGCGTATGCCTTCCCATCCCGTGGTCCAGGCGGTCATCCGCACCAGCGGTGTGGCCTTTGCTGCGCCGTCCGCCAATCTTTCCGGCAAACCAAGCCCAACCAATGCCCAGGACACACTGGCGGATATGGATGGACGGCTTCCCCTCATCCTGGATGGCGGAGAAAGCATGGTGGGTGTCGAGTCCACCGTGGTTTCTGTGGTGGGGGAGCACCCGATGCTCTTGCGCCCGGGATATATTACCAAGGAACAGATGGAAGCGGTTCTGGGGGAAGAGGTCCTTGTCAGCCCGGCCATCTTGGAGAAGCTGAAAGACGGCGAAGTAGCCCGGTCTCCGGGAATGAAATATAAACATTATGCCCCCAAGGCACAGGTGACAATTCTGCGTGGTGACTTTGCGGCGTATCGGACCTTTTTGGAGCAACACAAGGAAGAGGGCGTCTGGGCGTTGTGCTTTGACGGAGAAGGTGCCCAGTTGCCGGTTCCTTACATTGAGTATGGCAAAAATCACGACGGTGTGACCCAGGCGCATCACCTGTTCACCGCGCTGCGAGACCTGGATCGTCATGGCGCGCGGATTGTTTATGCGCGCTGCCCTGAACAAGACGGTGTATCCATGGCTGTGTATAACCGCTTGATTCGCGCGGCAGCGTTCCGGGTGGTGACACTATGAAAATTGTGGGAATTACCGGACGGTCGGGATGCGGGAAGTCCAGTGCGACAAATTTTTTGGCGCAGCTGGGGTATCCTTGCATTGATGCCGATCGGGTGGCGCGGGAGATCATGCTGCCGGGCTCTCCCTGCCTGATCCAATTGCAGGAACATTTTGGAATCGATATTCTGGATGAGAAGGGGAATCTTCGCCGCCGGTTGTTGGCGGACCGTGCTTTTGCCACGCCGGAGGGAACCCGTTTGCTGACACAGATCACGCAACCGGAAATATTGCAAAGGATTGACGTTCAATTGGAGCGGGCACAGCAATCCGGCGCGACCATTGCCTTTGTGGATGGTGCAGTCATCGTGGGAACCCCCTTTCAAAATCGCTGCGATGCCGTGATTCTGGTGAGTGCGCCCTACGAAGAAAGCGTCAAACGGATCTGTGCACGGGATGGTATTTCCCCTGAAATGGCCCGACGGCGTTTGGACGCACAGATGCCAATGGAAACGTTGCGAGCAGCGGCGACGATGGAAATCGTCAACGACGGAACGTCCGAACAGTTGGAAAGCAAAGTCAGGATGCTTCTGAATTCCCTGAGAAAGGAGGAACATGGATAAGAAAAAAAGCTTTGCAAAAGTCCTTAGACAGAGCGCTGTGGTACTTCTGGTTCTGTTAGTGATCGGAACTTTTCTGTTCAAGATTTTTCAGGACAAGATCGAACGCTGGGAATATCCCGTTGAATATCCCGAATATGTGACTTACTATGCTGATAAATACGGGATTGATCCATTTATGCTCTATGCCTTTATCCGGACGGAAAGCAACTTTAACCCCATGGCCGAATCGGATGCAGGAGCACGGGGATTGATGCAGATTACAGAGGTGACCTTCGACTGGATCAAGTCCAAGATAGCCCCTACGGAGGATCTTACTTTTGAGGATCTGTATGACCCGGAAACCAACATACGGTTTGGCAGTTACTTTGTGAGTTATTGTCTTCTGCGTTATCAGAACGATCTGGCAACGGCGGCGGCAGCATATCACAGTGGACTGGGAACCGTGGATGGTCTGTTGAGCCAGACCGAGTATTCTGCCAATGGACAGACCTTGGATCACTATCCTTATCCGCAGATGCGGCTTTATGTCAAAAAGATCACCGATAGCTATCAACGTTATCTGGAAATCTATAAATCATCATGATGTATGAAAGGAATGGTACATATTTATGCAAACTACCGAGGAACTGAAAAAACTGCTGTACAAAAATGAAACGGTTGCGGACACTGCTCCCGACGCCCTGTCGGCGGCACAGGAGTTCTGTGAAGGATATAAAGCGTTTCTGGACCACGGTAAGACGGAGCGCGAGGTGACCGCTTACAGTGAGAAGTTGCTGTTGAATGCCGGATACAAACCTTTTGTGGCAGGCGAAAAACTGTCTGCCGGTGACAAGGTGTACACCATCAACCGGGAAAAGTGTGTTCTGGCGGCCACCATCGGAACCAAGTCGTTGGAGGAAGGTTTCCACCTGAACATTGCGCACATCGATTCGCCGCGTCTGGACCTGCGCCCGGTGCCCGTTTTTGAGAAGAACGGTCTGGGATATCTGCGGACTCATTACTATGGCGGCGTGCGGAAATACCAGTGGCCTACCATCCCGCTGGCGTTGCATGGCGTCGTTTTCCGGGCAGACGGAAGCAAAGTGGAAATCTGCATCGGTGAGAAGGACGATGATCCGGTCTTCTGCATCACCGATCTGCTGCCTCATTTGGGCGCCAAGCAGAATGCAAAACCGCTCAGCGAGGGGATTTCGGCAGAAGACCTCAATGTGTTGATTGCTTCTCAGCCCATCGCAGACAAGGACGCCGAGCAGCGCGTGAAGCTGAGCGTCTTGGGGATGCTGAACGAAGCCTACGGTATTACCGAGCGGGATTTCACCCGTGCGGAAATTGAAGTGGTGCCCGCCCACAAGGCTCGCGACATCGGTCTGGATCGCGCTATGATTGGTGCATACGGCCACGACGATCGTGTGGATGCTTATCCGGCACTTATGGCGGAAATCGGTGTGCAAAATCCTGCTTATACCACGGTTTGTGTACTTACGGACAAGGAGGAAACCGGTTCGGACGGTGTGACCGGCTTGCAGAGCATGTACACTTTCCATTTCCTGCAGCAGTTGTGTGCGGCGCAGGGAGCTGACTACATCAAGGCTTGCAAAGCCGGCAAGTGCCTCTCTGCCGATGTCACGGCGGCCTTTGATCCGACTTTTGCAGATGCCTTTGAACCTGACAATGGTACCTACGCAGGCTGTGGCGTGGCCATCTATAAATACACCGGTGCACGTGGTAAATCCGGTACCAGTGACGCCTCTGCGGAAATGGTCAGCTATCTGACCAATCTGATGGATAAAAATCAGGTGGTTTGGCAGATTGGCGAGATGGGTAAGCTGGATCTGGGCGGCGGCGGAACCGTAGCCAAATTTGTGGCCAATCAGGACATCGATACCATTGATATTGGTGTTCCGGTTCTTTCGATGCATTCTCCCTTTGAAGTGGTATCCAAAGCGGACGTGTACATGGCATACCTGACCTTTAAGGCTTTCTGTGAAGATGCCGAATAAATAAAAAACAACCCCACGCATGGTATTCCATGCGTGGGGTTGTTTGCTGCCCAAAAATCAAAAAAAGAAAACCCAAGCCAAACGGCTTGGGCTTTTGGTGGAGATGAGGGGGATCGAACCCCTTACCTCCTGCATGCCATGCAGGCGCTCTCCCAGGTGAGCTACACCCCCATAGGTCTGTCGCGGAGAGTTCTCTCAACGACGCTTATTATTATAGCAAGGAGTGCTGAACTTGTCAAGAACTATTTTGAGAAAAATTGCAAAAGATTTTGGCTTGACGGTTAGGCTGGAATAAACCGAAAAAATTGCGCCAGTGGGGATTTTGCAAACAAAAAATCCGAACACGCATCACAAAATGCTGTGTTCGGATTTGCCTTGGTGGAGATGAGGGGGATCGAACCCCTTACCTCCTGCATGCCATGCAGGCGCTCTCCCAGGTGAGCTACACCCCCATAGGTTCGCCGTTTCGGATCTCTCCTGACGACGCTTGCTATTATAGCAAAGGAAATCTGTGTTGTCAACACCTTTTTTCAAAGTTTTTGGAAAGGAACGTCTGTCTGCTTCCAAAACATAGTATGGCAGGAACTGAATGTAAGGGAGGAATACGGGATGCGTCGCGTGCAGGGCAGATGTTGCAGGCGGTGGCCGTTCCGCCTCTGGATCAAGGTATTGCTGGTGCTGGGCGTTGGCTTGGCACTTTTGGCCAATGGCTATATCAATACCGAAATCCGACCGACCTTGATACAACTGGCGGAATACGAAGCGCGGTATCGAACAACGCAGGCTATCCACAGTGCGGTACAGCGGACTTTACAGGAAAATTCCCAGGCCTGCGTCGGGTTGTATGCGGTGGAACAGGATTGTGTCCAGTTGGACACAGCAAAAATAAATACGGTGCGAAACCTTCTGTTACAAGCGGTGCAACAGGAAATGAGCACCCTGCCACTGCAAACGTATGAGATTCCTTTTGGAAGTCTGACCGGAAACTCTTTGCTAAGCGGACATGGGCCGGGATGGCAAGTGGAATTGCAACCGCAGGGATATGTACAGGCCGAATGGAAGGAATCGAGCGAATCTCTTTCTATCAATGTGACGCGATACAGTGCCTGGTTGGAGATTGGTGTGATACTCAATATGGTGTTGGACGGGCGTACTGAAACATTGACTGTTACGGATCAAATCCCACTGGCCAGTATTCTTCTGCGCGGCGACACTCCTTCCACCTATGCAGCGGTTTCGGATTGATGCATCCCATCCGGATGTGGTATAATACTTCCATCTCAAAAATGGAGTGAAAGAATTATGGAAATGGAACAAGCTCGCAAACGTGCTGAAGAATTGCGGGTCATCATAGAAAAAAATAACCGCCTTTACTACGACCAGGATGCTCCGGAATTGGACGATTTTGCTTACGATGCTTTAATGCGGGAGCTGAAGCAGATCGAAAAGGAGTTTCCGGAACTGGTCACACCGGAGTCTCCCACACAGCACGTGGGCGGAACCGCCAGCAGCAAATTCAGCAAGGTGACGCACAGCGTCAAAATGGAAAGTTTGCAGGATGCATTCTCTCTGGATGAACTGCGTGATTTTGACACCCGTGTGCGGGAAGCGGGCGTGGTTCCCCGGTATGTGGTGGAAGCAAAGATTGATGGGCTTTCAGTCAGTCTGGAATACCGCAAAGGAGTTCTTGTGCGTGGGTCCACCCGCGGAGATGGCGTTGTGGGTGAAGATGTGACGGAAAACCTGGCAACCATTCCTGACATTCCCCATACCTTGCCGGATGCACCGGATTTCCTGGAAGTGCGTGGGGAGGTTTATATGCCGCATTCTGCGTTTTTTCGGCTGAAGGAACAACAGGAACTGGAGGATAAAACACCTTTCAAAAACCCGCGCAATGCTGCGGCGGGTTCCTTGCGGCAGAAAGATGCCAAAATCACGGCATCCCGGGGGCTGTCTATTTTTGTGTTTAATCTGCAGCAATGCCAGGGGCGGGACTTCGCCACGCACCATGAGACACTGGATTATATCAAATCGCTTGGATTCCCGGTCTCGCCACGGTATAGCGTATTTGAAACCATCGAGGACGCCATCCGGGAAATTCAAACCATCGGCGAACTTCGCGGAACGTTGGAGTATGATATCGACGGCGCCGTCATCAAAGTGGATGATTTGGCTTCCCGCCGTACGTTGGGAAGCACAAATAAGTTCCCGCGCTGGGCCATTGCCTTCAAATATCCGCCGGAGGTCAAGGAAAGTGTGGTAAGGGATATCGAGGTGACCGTTGGCCGGACCGGTGTGCTGACGCCTACGGCGGTGTTCGATCCGATTTTCCTGGCGGGAACCAGTGTTTCCCGCGCCAGTCTGCACAACGGGGACATTATCTCCAGCCTCGGTGTGGGGATTGGTGATACCATTCAGGTCCGCAAGGCGGGAGACATCATTCCGGAAGTGATTGCGGTTTCGGCCCATGGCCCGGACAGTCACCCCTTTGTCATGCCCTCGGTTTGTCCCAGCTGCGGAGCCCCGGTCGTTCACCTCCAAGATGAAACGGCTTTGCGTTGTGTTAACCCGGAGTGTCCCGCCCAGAGCTTGCGTAACCTCATTCATTTTGCGTCCCGGGATGCCATGGCCATTGACGGGCTGGGGGAAGCGGTGGCGATCCAGCTGACCGAAAAGGGCTTGGTGCATACGGTGGCAGATTTGTACGATCTCACGGAAGCGCAACTGCTCATGTTGGATAAGTTTAAGGAAAAGAGCGCCCGTAATCTGCTGGCGTCCATCGAGCATTCCAAACAAAATAACCTGGATAAGCTTCTGTTTGGGTTGGGAATTCGCAACATTGGTGATAAGGCTGCGGCACTTTTGGCGGAGCATTTTGGTACGATGGAGGCGTTGCGGCATGCATCCGTAGAAGAACTGTGTGCCATTGACGGTTTTGGCGCGGTTATGGCGCAAAGTGTGCAGGAGTTTTTTGCAAAGGAGGGTACAGCGGATCTGCTGGCGCGGTTGGCACAGGCGGGGGTGAATATGCAATGGACCGGTGCCAAAAAGGGAACGGCCTTGGCAGGAAAGACGCTGGTGGTGACCGGAACGCTTCCGACGTTGTCTCGTCAGGAGGCCGAGGCTCTGATTGTGCAGAATGGCGGCAAGGCAGCAGGTTCGGTTTCCAAAAAGACCAGTTATGTGGTTGCCGGTACCGCGGCTGGTTCTAAATTGACCAAGGCACAGACGTTGGGAATTCCTGTGATCGATGAAGCGGGGCTGTATGCCTTGTTGGCAGCCGCGTCGCCGGAGTCCTGAACCATTTCATGAAATAAGTGAGCATCCTCTTGCGGGAGGATGCTTTTTTCTTTTGGGTTCTAATCCGGAGGGGGCGGACATACAGTGACAGTGTGAGGTGAGAACTTCTATGGACGAGTACTACCAAGTGGTTCGCCAATTGCCGGAATGTTTTTCACGGCAGCTTGTCCGGCTTGCGCCGCAGGAAGCACAAGAAATTCAGGAAATTCGATTTCGAGTGGAACAACCGGTACAATTTACGATTCGCGGCAAGTTGGTGCCTGCGGCCAGTGTTGTACCCGGATGGGCGCGGGATAAAATGGATGCACAAACCTTGCAGGAGTGTTTTCTACAGTTGTGTGACCACTCTGTCTATGCGCACGAGCAGGAGTTGAAGAACGGTTATATTACGCTTTCCGGCGGGCATCGGGTGGGGGTGGCGGGAAGTTGGCGGGATGGATATTTTTCCTGCGTTACTTCCTTGAATTTGCGCATCGCACGATGGGTGACTTGTTCTGTGCCGGAATCGATAAAGCGCTACTTGGAAAAAGAAAGGGGTGGTCTTCTGGTGGCTGGCGTGCCGGGAAGCGGAAAAACAACATTTTTGCGGACGTTGGCACAGTGGCTCGCTGTGCAGAACAAGATTGTCTGCGTGGTGGACGAGCGTGGTGAGTTGATGGCCGGGGAAAGCGACGGGATTCCCCACGCTGAGAGACTTGCCTGCGATGTATATACGTATTGTCCCAAGTCGGAAGGCGTCTTGATGTCGCTGCGCTGTATGAACCCGCAGTACATCATATGTGATGAACTGGGAACGGCGGCGGAGGCAGCAGCGGTGGAACAGGGGGTGGCTTCCGGGGTTTGCTTTTTGGCCTCGGTACACTGTGCCTGCGCGTCAGAGCTTTTTCACAAGCCACAGACGGCCCGGCTCATACAGACCGGCGCATTTGGTGGCGCTGTACTTCTGAAAGGGCGCGCGACACCTGGAACAGTGTCGGAGTGGGTGGACTTGTGATGAGCGTCTGCGCAAAGTTGTTCGGCGGGGCGCTTTTGCTGGTTGCAGGCTTGGGACTGGGTACCAGCATTTGCCGGCCTTTGTTTTCTTGCTGGTGGCAGCTGCATACACTTGCAAGATTGTTCACCTACCTGGATGGGCTGCTTACGTATCAACAACTGACGGGAGCGGAACTGCTGCGGCGTGCGGTGCAGGATTCAGACTTTCGACGGTTGGGCATAGAAAACTGTAAGACATTGGCGGAAATTCCAATCCCGCGTGGAGCAGACGAGGCATTGCGCAGTGAGCTGCAGCAGGAGCTTTCCCATATGGCAGGGCAACCGCATGTTGTTGTCTGTGCGGCCTTTCGGCGGATGGCCGGGCTATGCGAAGATGCTGCAGAGCAGAAAAGGAGACAAGCAGAAGCTGCGCGTCGGCTGTGGCCACGGCTGGGAATGTGCGCGGGGGCGCTGGTTGCGATTCTTGTGTGGTAAGGGAGCCCTGGAATGGATATTGATTTGATTTTCAAAATTGCGGCAATAGGAATCATCGTGGCGGTACTGAACCAGTTGCTGATACGTTCGGGAAGGGAGGATCAGGCCATGATGACCACGCTGGCAGGCCTGATTGTGGTACTTAGTATGCTTGTACGCCAAATCAGTGATTTATTTGTGTTGATTAAGGCACTGTTTGAATTGTGATGGAGCGATATGTTGGTGTTCAAATTGGCCGCAATGGCTTTTCTGGCGGCTGTGCTGAGTCTGTCCCTGAAAAAGGAACAACCGGCCTATGCGTTTCTTATTTCTCTTTGCGGAGCGGCCGGGTTACTTTTGATTTTTGCACAACAGGTAACGCCGGTACTGACATGGCTCCGTACGCTGGAAAACCTACTGCCGGGACAGGGGAGCGGATGCCTTCTGCGCGTGTTGGGGATAGCGCTGGTGTCGCAACTGGCGGCAGATCTGTGCAAAGAGAGTGGTATGGCAGCCGGCGCCACTGCGGCCGAACTGTGTGGGCGGATCCTGGCTCTTTTACAGGCGATGCCTCTCGTGCAGGAACTGCTCGGTTATTTTGGATCCTATTTGCAGTGACGCTGTTTCTGGTATTATGTCCCATGCCTGTATTTGCTGAAGATTTCCCGGCGGAAGCAAACCGGATTTTGTCGGAAACGCCCGTCACCCTGGAGAGGATCGGAAGTTGGAGCCTGCAAGCGCTCTTTTCCTGGTTGGCAGAACTTGCCGGGAGTGACTTACGGGAACCGGTCCGGTTTGGCGTGCAGGCAGTGGGGTATCTCTTGCTGTCGGGCACTTTGGGGTTGGTGGCTGGAAACGAAACCTGGCGCCGCTGTATGGATACCCTTTCTGTCCTTGGGTTTGGGACACTGAGCTTGCACGCGATGATGACATTGACCGATCTGGTGGTGGTGGCGGCACAGGATTGCCACGCCTATTTGATCTCCTTTGTTCCGGTATTCAGCGGGGTGGCCGCCGTAGGGGGACAAACCACCGGTGCATTGGTGTATAGCGGCATGTTTTTTGCAATGTCAGGTTTTTTGGCGGGAATAATCAAAACAATACTGTTGCCAATTATGCAGATATATTTCTGCTTTGCGTCCTGTGCTTGTATCTGGGGGAACACGGGCATGGAGGATGCTGCTTCGCTGTTTTCCCAATGTCTGCGCAGTATTTTGAGGCTTTGCGGAACGTTATTTACATTGGTGTTGGGGGTGCAGAATGTGCTGGCCGGAACGGTGGACTCCGCGGCTCTTAAAACAGGCAAGAGTGCTTTGCAAGGGTTTGTTCCGGTGGTGGGTGACGCAGCCGCCGCAGCGCTTTCCGGTGCGGCAGCGGCGGTACAATTGCTCAAGGGGTCTCTGGCTTTGGCTGCACTTCTGGCTTTGGCTGCGGTTTTCATGCCGGTGTTTTTGCAATGCCTTTTTTATACGGTGTCCTTTGCAACGGCGGGCATTGCGGCAAATGGTCTGGGGCAAAAGCAATGTGGCCAGTTGTGCAAACTGTATTTTGAAGGGGCCAAATTGTGTGTTTCGATATTAACTCTGTACTTTTTTATGGTGTTTCTTTCCACGGCGCTTCTTTTGCTATCAGGGAATGGAGGCTGACAATGGAGGCTGTTCGGCATATTGCGCTTGGCTGCTGTGTGTTGTCCACGGTGGCCGGTATGGTGCGCATCTTTTGGCCGGAGAATGGCTTTGCGCCGGTCATAAATGCGGTATTGGTCTTATATATTATATCGGCAGGGCTGCAGATGATACGTGGTACAGACTGGAAGCAGCTGACGAAGGAACTGTATGCGTTTTCCTCTTCCACGACAGCATCCCAAGCGGAGTACGCAGAGTATGGTCGATCTGTGGGGCTTTCCGCTTCCGTGGAAGCGGTGCAGCGAATTCTGTCGGATGCAGGAATTGAGTCGGTTGCCACACTGGAAGGAAACACCTGTTGTGTGCAACTGGTACATGAATCGGATCGGACCAGAGCGGAAGCCGTTCTGGAATCCAGCGGCGGCCAACTTCCCTACAAGATTGTGTCGGGAGGTGATGTACCGTGAACAAAATTTGCACTCTCGTGGTATCCATATCTGGCCGGGTAAAAAATATGTGGGCAGATGAAAGGCAGCGAGTAAACCTGATGGTTGGATTGGGGATGGCAGGACTGCTTTTGCTGGCCGGTTCCACCTGGTTCCCTGCTGAGGAGGCTTCCCCCAAAAACGAAACTGCCGGGACGGTGGAAATCCAACAGGACTATGCAGGACAATTGGAACAACGTTTGGAGGACATTCTTACCCAAATAGACGGGGTTGGTGCAACCAGGGTGATGGTGACTCTGGAAACCGGGGAAGAAAATGTGTATGCCACGGATCAGGAAACCGGTGGAGATGGATCTTCTGCGGTCAATCATGTTTTGCTGGCCGGAGAAGGACTGCTGGAAACCGTGCACATGCCGCGCGTGCTGGGAGTGGCAGTGGTCTGTGAAGGTGGTGCAGATGCGACAATACAGAACCGCGTGAACACACTGGTGACAGCACTTACCGGTGTGGGAGCCAACCACATTACGGTTACGAAAATGGCGTCAACACAATAAAGGGGGAACAACCATGAAACAAAATGCAAACAAAACAAACAAGACCCGGCAGGCTACGGCGGCTGTTATGGTGTTGGCGCTTGGGGCGGCCGTCTATCTGAACTGGTCTTTTGCGCAACAGGCGCCACAGGAACTGACTGCGGTGCAGGAAACCGCAGTTTCCGAAGAGGATGCAGCGGAAACATCCGCCGTCATGGATCCGCTGGAGGCGGTGGAAGCTTCCGACCTGGCGGAAACGGTTCAGGAACAGCAGACCAATAAGAATTACGGCGAGGCACAGATGGTCAGTGTAAGCCAAGACTCGGGAACAGAATTTTTTGAACAGGCGCGGTTATCCCGCAGTCAGGCACGAGATGAGGCGCTGGAGGCATTAAACGAGGCTTTGAAAGATACCTCGGTCAGTGAGGATGAGAAGAAGGCGCTGACCGACAAACTCGGCACACAGGTAAACAATATTACGCTGGAGACGAAACTGGAGACATTGATCAAATCCAAAGGTTTTGCGGATTGCGTGGTGAATCTGGAAGGTGAGCAGGCCAATGTGACGGTCATGACAGAGAACGACGCCCTAACTGCCGAAGAAGTGGCCCGAATCCGGGATGCTTTGATGGGACAGTGTGTTGGCCTGGATGCGCAGGACATCACCATAGTGGAGGTAAAATAACAAGCCCAATCAGTTGCAAACGGTATGGTTTTGTGGTAAACTAAACTATACTATAAGAAATAGTGGTCTCGTATGGGGCCTATGCAACGGGAGGGTACACAACATGGATGTGCAGAATACCATCGGGGGCAGCTTGCAGATTTCGACCGATGTGCTGGCAAAGATTGCCCGGTTGGCCGCGCTGGAAGTGGGCGGTGTTGCGGAAGTGACGACGGGCAATCACCAGAATGTCCGCGGCCTTTTGGGGCGTACCGGTCTGCAGAAGCCGGTCAGCGTGGCTCTGGATGACGGTATTGCAACGGTGACCGTGCACCTGACTGCAAACTATGGACAAAAAATCATGCCGTTGTGTGAAAAAGTACAGGAGAACGTCAAGCAGACCATTCAGAACATGACAGGGATCACAGTGTCCCGTGTGGATGTGCTGGTGGTGGGGTTGGCACAACCTGAGGCAGAGGATTGAAAGAAGAGAAGGACAGGAAACCAAGTATGGGAAAAAAGCTGACCCGCCGCGAATCCCGCGAGGCGGCCTTTTTGACGGCATTTGCCGCAACGTTTGAACCCGAGATGCCCAGCCTGCCGGCTGACGAAGCACAGCCCGAAGTGGATGCTTTTGCAAAACAGCTGCTGGCAGCTATGCAAAATCATGCTGAGGAATTGGATGCGATTATCACTTCGCACCTGAAGGGCTGGACACTCAATCGAGTGCCCCGCGTCAGTCTGGTGGCGTTGCGTTTGGCGCTGGCGGAAATGAAATATGGCGAAGAACAAAAAGCTGGTGTGGCCATCAACGAAGCAGTGGAACTTGTAAAAAAGTACGGCGCCGATACCGATTACCAATTCGTCAATGGACTGTTGGGTGCGGTGGCCCGCGAACAGGAAGAAAGCGTTGAACCGCAATGCTGACGCTGGGAATTGATACCAGCAATTATGCAACCTCTCTGGCTGTGTTTGACACAAATGCCGGAGAGGTTGTTTGTGATTGCAAAAAGTTTTTGCCGGTGAAACAGGGGCAGCTGGGGCTGCGTCAAAGCGATGCACTGTTTCATCACACGGTCGCGTTGCCCGCCATGTTGGAGACGCTGACACAGAAAGTGGATCTGTCGGAGGTGGAAGCCGTTGGAGTCTCTGCCCGGCCCCGCCCGGTGGAGGGGTCCTATATGCCCTGCTTTCTGGCCGGGGTCAGTGCGGCAACTGCTTTTTCTTTAGCCCGGAATATTCCTTTGGTTCAGTCTACGCATCAGCAGGGACATATTGCAGCCGCGCTGTATGCCACAGGGGACCGGACTCTGCTTGAAAGTTCGGCATTGGTTTTTCATGTATCTGGCGGGACAACGGACTTGCTTCTCTGCCATGGTGCCCAGGACATCCGGATGCTGGGAACCAGCAACGATTTGTATGCCGGGCAGGCGGTGGACCGTCTTGGTGTCAAATTGGGATTTCCGTTTCCGGCCGGGCAGGCTGTCAGCGCGTGCGCGGCGCTTTGCCAAGAAAAAATTCGTCCGAAAGTCAGTGTTCAGGGGTTGCAATGCAGCTTGTCCGGGCTGGAAAACCAGTGCGGGAAACTGCTGGCAGAAGGCAGGGAACCTGCTTATGTGTGTAAGTATTGCTTGCTGTGTGTGGCAGAAACGCTGGTGCGGATGGCCAATGGTGCGCGGGAACAATACCCGGGACTGCCGGTCGTGTTTGCTGGTGGGGTAATGAGCAGCGATCTGATTCGAGTGTACGTTACCCATCGTGTGACAGATGCGCATTTTGTGCCCGGGAAGTTTGCCAGCGACAATGCTATCGGTGTTTCGATCCTGGCAGCCAAGGAGAGTCATGCATGGCCGAATTCATCAATGTAACCACATTAAACCGTCTGGCGCGGAATGTGCTGGAACAGTGTGAGCCGTTAAACAATCTGATCGTTTGTGGTGAAATATCCGGTTTTACGCGGCACTATAAGAGCGGGCATTTGTATTTCGCTCTCAAGGATGAAAGCGCCAGCGTGAAGTCTGTGATGTTTCGCAGTCAGGCCAGGCTATTAAATTTTGAACCGGAAAACGGTATGCTGGTACTGGCATACGGGCATGCAACTATTTATGAGCGTGATGGCGCGTTTCAGCTTTATGTGGACTACATGCGTCCGTTTGGGGCAGGCGCGGCTCAAATGGCGTTTGATGCACTTTATAAAAAATTGGAAGCAGAGGGGCTTTTTGCTCCGGAACGCAAACGTCCGTTGCCGAAGATGCCCCGATGCATTGGTGTGGTGACCAGCAAAACCGGGGCCGCATGGCAGGATGTACAAAATGTGGTTGGCCGGCGCTGGCCATTGGTCCGTCTGCTGCTGGCACCGGTGGTGGTGCAAGGGCTCGAAGCGGAGCGCAGCATTGTGGCGGGCATCCGGGCCTTGGACCGGGATACGAGGCCGGATTTGATTCTGGTCACACGGGGTGGCGGCAGCAAGGAAGATTTGTGGATCTTCAACAGCGAGCGCATTGCACGTGCAGCGGCGGCCTGCCATAAACCGGTTGTTTCGGCGGTAGGGCATGAAATCGACACAACGATCCTGGACTATGTGGCGGATATGCGCGCCCCGACGCCGTCTGCCGCAGCCGAACTCTGCGTGCCGGATCGTGTGCAGTTGCGACAGAAACTGGACGTGCTGCAGGAGCATATGCAAAAAAATATGCAGAATTATATGCAAGTATGCTATAATAAATATACGATGATGGCGGCACGCCAAAATATGCAGCGACAACACCAGGCCATGGAACAAAGAGCACAGAATCTGCGTCGCCTGCAACAGGATTTGATTTTGGCGCAACACCGGAACTATCGTACAGCACAAACTGCGTTACAGTCGGTGGCTGCGGTTGCTGCATCCTTAAATCCCTACAGTGTGTTGGCACGTGGTTATGCCATGGTCCTGGACGGAAAGGAAGTCCGTTCGGTAGATTCGTTGCAGCAAGGCCAGCAAATTACACTGCGTGGTGCCACGGCAGAGGCGGAATGTACTGTGCAGGAAGTGCGCAAAGCCACAAAGGAGTGAGCCAATATTGAAGCAGCCAAAATCGTTTGAGGAAGGAATGCAGCGCTTGCAGGAACTGCTGGCTGTTATGCAGGAAGATACCACGCCGTTGGCACAGTCTGTAAAGCTGTATGCCGAAGCGGCTTCATTGATCAACTACTGTAAAAAGACGCTGGATGACGCAAAGCTCAAAGTTGATGAAATTGATGCAGAATTAATCGGGAAGACGGGGGACGGCGTATGACAAAGGAAGAATACCGTGCCTGTTTTGCTTTTTGGGCACAAAGTACAGAGGCACGCTTGAAAGAATTGTGTGATCTGTACCTTCCGGAAAAATCGCAGATTGGCCAGGCGGCCCGCTATAGCCTGTTGGGCGGTGGGAAGCGTGTGCGGGCGGTTCTTACGTTGGCGGCCTGCACGTTGGACGGAGCGCCGGCAACACAGGCCTTGGACTATGCCTGCGCGCTGGAAATGCTGCACTGCTATTCGTTGATACACGATGATCTTCCCTGTATGGACAATGATGATTTCCGCCGGGGGCGTCCAAGTTGCCATAAGCAATATGGTGAATCCACAGCGCTGTTGGCAGCAGATGCATTGGTGACGTCAGCTTTCGAGGTCATTGCCAATGTGGCGTTGCCGGCGGAAAGCCGGGTTCAGGCCGCCGCAATTCTGGCAAAGGCCGGGGGAGCCCGTGGAATGCTGTACGGTCAGGAACTGGACAAGCGGTACGAAACCGTTTCGGCTACGGAATCGCAGTTACTGGAACTGCATGCCCATAAAACGGGGGCTTTGATTGTGGCTGCCACGGAACTTGGCTGTGCGGCGGCTGGTACACCGCTGGCCATTCGGAAGGCTTTGGCCACGTATGCGGCAGAGGTTGGGCTGGTTTTCCAGATTGTGGATGACATCTTGGATGTGACTTCCACAACGGAAGAACTGGGAAAGCCGGTGGGCAGTGACGTCGATAATGATAAGACGACGTTTGTTTCGCTGTATGGTCTGGAAGGTGCGCGTGAACTGGCTCAAAGTCACAATGAAAGGGCTTTACACGCGCTGGAATCCGTTGGCTCGTCTGCAGACTTTTTGCGTATGCTGGCGGCGGATTTGCTGCAACGAAAAAAATGAGGATATAACGTATGGCATTGCTGCGTATAGCACTAAGCTGGAATTTTGTTTTGGTGACAGCACTCTGCGCATCCCTGTTGGCGCAAATCATCAAGGTGCTGCTGAACTTGTTTACCTTTCATCGATTCATCGCGGAGCGTATGTGGGGAGCCGGTGGCATGCCTAGCTCTCATTCGGCCACCGTGTGTGCCATGGTGGTGGCGACAGGACGCTATTGCGGTGTGAATTCGTCCCAGTTTGCCATTGCGGCGGTTTTGTCGATCATAGTGATGTACGATGCCATGGGTGTGCGGTATGAAACCGGTGAACAGGCTAAGGTTCTCAACCGGATGTTCACAGAATGGATGGACCAGGGAGTGGCATCCTTCCCATTCCTGGGAGGAAAAAAGTTGAAGGAAATGGTGGGACATACCCCCATTGAGGTATTGACCGGTGCGATTCTGGGTATTGTGCTGGGCTTTGTAATGCCTATGGTATGAATGTAAAAAACTATTGCGAGGTGCTGGAAATATGAAATATCCGCTGTTAGAGCGTATTCAGGCGCCGGGTGATGTGAAACTTCTGCAGGAATCCGATTTGCCGCAGCTGTGCGAGGAAATCCGCCAGTTTTTGATTCAAAGCGTTACATCGACGGGCGGACATCTTTCCTCCAACTTGGGGGTTGTGGAGCTGACGGTTGCGTTGCATCGCACATTGGATCTGCCACAGGATAAAATACTGTTTGATGTGGGGCATCAATGCTACACACATAAACTTTTGACTGGCCGTCGTGCCGGGTTTGCCGCTTTACGGCAGAAGGAGGGGATCTCCGGTTTCCCCAATCCCAAAGAAAGTAACTGCGATACCTTTGTGGCGGGCCACGGCAGTGCCGCACTTTCTACCGCCATTGGTATAGCACGTGCAAAAAAAATCAAGAACGAACCTGGCAAGGTGGTTGTCATTGTGGGTGACGGAGCCTTTACCGGGGGCATGGTTTATGAGGGAATGAACAATGTCAGCAAGCTGAACAATCTTATTGTCATTCTCAATGACAATAAGATGTCCATTTCCAAAAATGTGGGGCAGATGGCCAACTACCTGACCAAACTTCGAACGGACCCCAAATATTTCCATGCCAAAGCCCATATGGAAACGGTTCTGGAGCAGATACCTGTGGTGGGCAGTGCTATGATCAAATGTTTGCAGGATGGCAAACAGTTTGTTCGGCGCGGCATCTATCATTCCACGATGTTTGAAGAAATGGGCTTTCAGTATATCGGCCCCGTGGATGGTCATGATGTCATTGCCTTGGATCATATGATCAACAATCTGCAAGAGCAGTTTGCACCGATTTTTCTGCATGTGGTGACGCAAAAGGGAAAGGGTTTGAAGCCGGCAGAGGAAAATCCTGGCGAGTTCCATGCGGTTTCGTCTATTGATCTGAATCACTTGACGAACCCGGAACTTTCTCCAAAGGATTCCTTCTCCACAACCTTCGGATCCACACTGGCGGAACTTGGCAACGAGGAACCCCGGCTGTGTGCCATTACCGCAGCCATGAAGTACGGCACGGGTTTGAATTTCTTCAAACATGCCCATGTGGATCGTTTCTTTGATGTGGGAATGGCGGAAGAGCATGCTGTCAGCTTTGCGGCAGGATTGGCCAGCCAGGGGTTGTTGCCGGTGGTGGCGATCTATTCCACATTCTTCCAGCGGGCATACGACCAGATCATTCATGATGTGAATTTAATGAAACTGGATGTTCTGTTTGCCGTGGATCGGGCAGGCTTGGTGCCGGGGGATGGGGAAACCCACCAGGGCATTTATGATACGGCCTTCTTCAGCCAGATCGGCATCCCGGTCTATGCACCGGCGAACTATGAAGAACTGCGGTACTGGTTGCGCTATCTGGTTCGTGAGGCTCGTGGCCCCCGTGCCATTCGCTATGCACGCGGAGAAGAAAAGCCCTCTTTGGCAGCTTTGGGATGCAGTGGCAAGACCTTTGACTGTGTCGAAACACGGGAAGGGGCACGGATTGCGCTGGTGAGCTACGGTGCGGAAAGCGAAGAAATTATTGCGGCCTGTGATTTGTTGACACAAAAGGGGATCGCAGCCGATTGCTATAAGTTGGTGCGCTTGTACCCGCTGCCGGAAGGCATCTGTGAAGCGCTACAGAAGTATGATTTGATCTTGTTTGCGGAGGATTCCGTCCGCACCGGCAGCATAGGCGAACAGCTTTGTTTTGCTATGCAGCAGGCCGGCTGGAGGGGGCAATATGTACTGCGGGCGGTGGATAATACCCACCTGCTGCACGCCAATGTGCCACAGCTACGCCGGGATCAGGGTCTGGACGCTGCGGCACTGGCTGAAGCAGTGTTGGCCCGGATAAAGGAGAAAGAGGAATGAGCAAAATCCGTTTGGATCAATACTTGTGCCAGAACGGTCTTGTGCAGAGCCGGGAACGAGCCAAGGCGCTGATTATGTCCGGTATAGTCTTTGTCAATGAGCAGAAGGTCGATAAAGCCGGCGAGATGATTTCCCCAGACGCCAAGGTGGAAGTGCGTGGTCATGATATTGGGTATGTCAGTCGCGGAGGCCTAAAGTTGGAGAAGGCCATGCAGGTTTTTCCCATGCGGCCGGAAGGCAAGGTTTGCATGGATATTGGTGCTTCTACCGGGGGCTTTACCGATTGCATGCTGCAAAACGGAGCCACCAAAGTGTATGCGGTGGACGTAGGGTATGGCCAGTTGGCTTGGAGCTTGCGCACCGATACCCGCGTCATTAACATGGAACGCACCAACATCCGCAATGTAAAGCAGGAAGACCTTACAGAGCCCATCGCTTTTTTCAGCGTGGATGTTTCTTTCATCTCGCTGAAGCATATCTTCCCGGTGGCGGATCAAATTTGCACGCCGGATGCCGTTGGGGTTTGCCTGGTGAAACCGCAATTTGAAGCAGGACGGGAAAAGGTGGGCAAAAAGGGCGTTGTAAGGGATCCCGCCACCCATCGTGAGGTATTGGAAATGGCGCAGGGCTATGCGCTGGCAAACCATTTTACCACCGCCGGACTGGACTTCTCACCCATCAAGGGACCGGAAGGCAACATTGAATTTTTGTTGTATGTGAAACATGAAGCAATGCCGAAGCCTTTGCCGCAAGGAGTCATTGATCAAGTGGTACAGGCCGCCCATGATGCGCTGGACAAAGCGCCGAACTTGCATTGACAGAAAGGAAGAGGCACATGGCTGTCTTGTTGATTCCCAATACAACCAAAGATTTGGGTCTGACGGTTACAAGACGCATTGCCGCTTTATTGCAACAATGGAACATAATGGCCCTTTTGCCGGATACATACCCGGATGCAGAAATTCCCGGTGTAAAGATTTTGCCGGAAGAAGATGCTTATCGCGCAGCAGATCAAGTGCTTACCATTGGGGGAGACGGGACTTTGCTGCGGTGCGGCCATTTTTGTGTCCGCTATAATAAACCGGTTCTTGGAGTCAATTTGGGCCGTACGGGGTTTCTGGCCACCTGTGAAGTGGAAGAATTGCCGGAAAAGCTGCGTCGCCTGGCGGCCGGAGAGTACCGGCTTATGGGGCGCGGGATGCTTTCTGCCTGGGCTACAGACGATGCGTGGCATACCGAAGCTATCAATGATGTAGTTGTGTTTGGGGAAACCCGGATGCATCCTATGGATTTCAGCGTCTATTGCGATGGGGCTTTTGTCAGCAGCTACCGCAGTGATGGACTGATTGTGGCAACCCCCACCGGGTCTACGGCCTATTCCTTTTCTGCGGGGGGGCCTGTATTGGACGGCGCCGCGGATGTGATGGTGTTGACGCCAGTGTGTGCGCATAATGTACATACGGCACCGCTTGTGTTTGCGGCAAATCGAACACTGGAAATTGTGGCGGATTCTGAAAACCGCGACACCTGCTATGCCAGT
This sequence comes from uncultured Subdoligranulum sp., assembly GCA_904374465.1. GTDB lineage: Bacteria > Bacillota > Clostridia > Oscillospirales > Ruminococcaceae > Gemmiger. Next base: position 26,328 of record CAJFFY010000001.1, on the reverse strand, counting down.
GCGGACAGCGGGACACAGTACTCTTTGATGCCCGGACAACGGATGCGCGTAAGTGCCGCACCGCATAAGTTGCAACTGATAACCTTTCAAGAATCTGAACAGTTTTTTGCCATAGAAAATAAACTCATGAGGAGATGATTCCAATGAAAAGTGCGCGACATCAGGCCATTTTGGACCTGATTGAAAAGCATCCCATCGACCGGCAGGAAGATTTGCTGGCGCACCTGCGCGAAGCAGGATTTGATGTGACGCAAGCAACGGTTTCCCGCGATATTCGAGATCTGCAATTGGTTAAGGTGGCAGATTCGGAAGGTCGGTACCGGTATATGCCGGCGGCTGCCTCGGGAAAGGTAACGCACTCTCCCAGCCGTTTTGAAATGATCTTTCGCGAGTCTGTGATCAAGGTGGATTATGCAGGCCATATGGTGCTGGTGAAATGCTTCTCAGGTATGGCCAATGCGGCGTGTGAGGTTTTTGATGCCAAACAGTGGAACAATGTGGTGGGGACGCTATCAGGTGATGATACGTTCTTTATTCTGATGCGTACCGAAGAAGATGCGGCAGAGATTTGCAAGGCGCTGCAGCAATATGCGCGCCGTGGATGACGCAAGGCTTACCATGACAGGGGAGGGGCTGGCCGATGCTGGCAAACCTGAAAATTGAAAATGTTGCTGTGATTGAGAAAGCCGAGGTGACATTTGCCCCCGGCTTTACTGTGTTGACCGGCGAGACAGGTGCAGGCAAATCCATCCTGATCGATTCCATCAATGCAATTCTCGGAAACCGTACATCCCGGGACCTGGTACGCAGCGGCGCGCAGAAAGCCTGTATCTGGGCTACTTTTTCTTCGATTCCAGAAACGGTAAAGGCTCAGTTGGAACGGTGCGGATATGAGGCATCGGATGATCTTCTGCTGTATCGGGAAATCAACGCGGAAGGAAAAGGAAGCTGCCGGGTAAACGGTATGCCGGCGACAGCCAGTGTGGTCAGAGATATTTCCGCAGGACTTCTCTCCATTCACGGGCAACATGACAGTCAAAGTTTGACAAACCCCGCCCTGCATCTGGGACTGTTGGACCAGTATGCACAAAATCAAACGCTGTTTGCAACCTATTATCAAAGCTACCGGGCGTTGGTGGCAGTCAAACGAAAGCTGGATGCACTACAGGCCAGCGAGGCGGACAAGCACCGCCGTGTGGAGATGTTGACAGCCGAGATCGATTCTATTGACGCAGCGGCTTTACAGCCTGGAGAAGAAAAGACCCTGCAGGAACGAAAAAATGTTATTACCCATGCACAAAGTATTTTGCAGGGAATTACACAGGCTCATTTGGCGCTGGCCGGAGACGAAGAAGGGGAGCAGGCTGGCGCAGCAGATCTCTTGGGTGGAGCTGTAGAAGGTCTGCAAAGTGCTGCCCGGCAGGACGATTCGGTGGCAGCTCTGGCGGAACGGTTACAGGAGCTGTATTATGGAGCCCGGGAGCTGGCCACCGATCTGGCAGACCGCCTGGATGCCTATGACTTTGATGCGGGAGAACTGGATCAGATCGAAAGTCGTCTAGACACGATCTATCGCATCAAGCAGAAATTTGGCATGGAAGTGGAAGAGCTGCTGGCACATCGTGAAGAAGCGGCAGCCGAACTGGAAACGCTTCAGTCCTCAGATCAAACAATTGCTGAGCTGAAGGCGCAGATGCAGACACTCTATAGCAGGGCAAAGGCGGATGCCGAAGCGTTAACCCAGAGTCGTTTGAAAGGGTTTACTGCGATGAATAAGCAGATGAAAGCGGCACTGGAGTTCCTGAACATGCCGGGAATTCGTTTCGCGCTCAAACATACCCGGGGGCCGCTTTCTTCCCACGGACAGGATGTGGTGGAATTTCTGATCTCCACCAACCCGGGCGAAGAACCAAAGCCGCTGGCAAAAATTGCCTCCGGTGGTGAACTCTCCCGCATTATGCTGGCCTTTAAGAGTGCCTTGGCCGACCGGGACGCGTTGCCTACCGTGATTTATGATGAAATTGATACAGGCGTCTCTGGTCTGGCGGCGGGGCGTATTGGTCAGCTGCTGCACCAAACTGCACAGGGGCGTCAGGTCCTTTGCATTACACATACGCCACAGGTGGCGGCCTTTGCCGACAATCAGCTTTTGATCCAGAAAAATGTACGTGGGGACCGCACATACACGGAGATTCATGCACTGGATATGGATGGACGGGTAGAGGTTCTGGCAAGAATGATTTCCGGCGATAAGGTTACCGAACTGAGTCTGGCCAATGCCCGTGAACTGATTGAGAAGTCTCATTAAGAGTAAGGCTGGAAAATAGGGAAATGCCGGTAACGGTTTGCCTTGACTTTGTGGCAAGAGTGTGGTACAGTTGTATCCGTAAAATGCATAGATGGGCACAAGTACCCGTCGGATTTCTGCCGCAGAGAGGTTTCGGTTGGTGCAAGAAACTGACAGAATTTGGCAAGGGGGAATACAGCCCGGAGCAGCAGGCTGAACGCCAGGGGGCAAGTAGGCTGTGCCGTGTGCGCACGTTACAGCGCGTGGGTGTTGTGGTTCCCTTTGTCCGCCGCACCCGTGAAGGCCTGCTGCTGTGAGGCGTGGGCAAACAGAGGTGGTACCGCGAATTTTCGCCCTCTGCCAAATTTTCATTTGGCAGGGGCTTTTTCTTTGCCCTTGCCGCATAAAACAGGAGGAAGAGCTCTATGACAATTTACGACGAACTTAAAGCAAGAGGCCTGATTGCGCAGGTGACTGATGAGGAGGAAATCAAAGAACTCATCAACAATGGAAAGGCAACCTTTTATATTGGCTTTGACTGCACGGCGGACAGTCTGACGGCGGGGCATTTTATGGCGCTGACGCTGATGAAGCGTTTGCAGATGGCCGGTAACCGGCCCATTGCCTTGATTGGCGGTGGCACGACTATGATTGGCGATCCTTCCGGTCGTACCGATATGCGCAAGATGCTGACGAAAGAAGATATTGCTCACAATGCCGAATGCTTCAAGCGCCAGATGGAGCGCTTTATTGAATTTGGCGAGGGCAAAGCGTTGATGCTCAACAATGCAGATTGGCTGCTCAATCTGAATTACGTGGAATTGCTGCGGGAAGTTGGGGCCTGCTTCAGCGTCAACAATATGCTGCGGGCTGAGTGCTATAAGCAACGCATGGAGAAGGGACTTTCCTTTCTGGAATTCAACTACATGATCATGCAGAGCTACGACTTTTATCACATGTTCCAGCACTACGGCTGCAACATGCAGTTCGGTGGCGATGACCAGTGGAGCAACATGCTGGGCGGCACAGAGTTGATCCGCCGCAAATTGGGCAAAGATGCCTACGCAATGACCATCACCCTGCTGACCGACTCCCAGGGTAAAAAGATGGGCAAGACAGCGGGCAATGCTGTCTGGCTGGATCCTAACAAAACGTCTCCCTTTGAATTTTATCAGTACTGGCGTAATGTGGGGGATGCGGATGTTCTCAAATGCATTCGCATGCTGACTTTCTTGCCGCTGGAACAGATCGACGAGATGGACCATTGGCAGGGAGAGCAGCTGAACCGCGCCAAGGAGATTCTGGCATATGAGCTGACCAAGATGGTACACGGTCAGGAAGAAGCTGACAAAGCGCAGGAGACGGCACGTAGTTTGTTCAGTGGTTCGGCTGACCATGAGAATATGCCGACCACGGTGTTGGATGCCTCCCTGGTGAAGGACGGCAGTGTTGGATTGTTGACGGCTATGGTGGCGGCGGGGCTGTGTGCCTCCAACCGGGAGGCACGGCAGCTGGTCCAGCAGGGCAGTGTGCTGTTGGACGGCGAGAAAGTCACGGATCCCAAAACCTCTCTTGACGAAGCGGCACTTCGTGAAGGTGTTGTTATCAAAAAAGGGAAAAAAGTATATCATAAAGTTATGCTCTAATCAGAAGCGGGGGTCATCTTTTGGGGTGGCCCCGCTTTTTTACGGATTTTTATAACTTGTTGGAGGGATTTCCTTGCCCGCTGCGGGGTTTTAGGATATAATAAGTAGAGTCTATGAGTGGGGAGGAAACCATGCCCAAGGAGAAGCTGAAAACCGTTTATGTGTGTACCCAGTGTGGCGAAACCAGTCCCCGCTGGTTGGGACGTTGCCCTTCCTGTGGGGCGTGGAATACGATGACAGAGGATGTGGTGGCGGAGCCTTCCAAAACCGCTTCAGCGCGCACTACAAGTGCCACGAGGATTCCCGGGCAAACCACCCTGACGCCACAAAAACTGAAAAATATCAGTACAACCGAAGAAAAAAGCCGGATTGTCACGGGAATCAGTGAACTGGACCGTGTGCTTGGCGGAGGAATTGTGATCGGAAGTGTGACTTTGATCGGCGGTGAGCCGGGCATCGGAAAGTCTACCATCCTGTTACAGCTCTGCGGTGAGGTCAGCAAAACCAAAAACGTATTGTACGTTACGGGCGAGGAATCGGTACGGCAGATCAAACTGCGTGCTGTTCGTTTGGATGTGCCGCAGGAGAATATTTCACTGGTTGCAGAGAGCGATGTGGATGAGATCTGTGGGTTAATTGAAGCAATGAAACCCGACCTTGTGGTGATTGATTCCATTCAGACGATGCGGTGTACTGATATTGCCTCTTCTTCGGGGACAGTCAGCCAAGTCAAGGAGAGTACGGCTCGTTTTTTGAATGTGGCAAAAACACTCGAGATCCCTACGTTTATCGTGGGCCATGTCAATAAGGACGGAGCCATTGCAGGTCCCAAGGTAATGGAACACATCGTGGATACGGTGCTGTATTTTGAGGGGGACAAAACACTCCCTTATCGTGTGCTGCGTGCTGTCAAAAATCGATATGGGTCCACCAATGAAATTGGCATGTTCGATATGACGGGGCGGGGATTGGCTCAGATTGAGAACCCCTCCCAGGTCATGCTGGAAGGGCGACCGCTGGGAATCAGCGGTACCTGTGTGGCCTGTGTGATGGAAGGAACACGGCCTGTCCTGAGCGAAATCCAAGCATTGGCAACCAAGACGAGTTTTCCCAGTCCACGCCGCACGGCCAGCGGATTTGATTACAACCGTATGTATCTGCTGTTGGCGGTGCTAGAAAAAAGGGCAGGATATTTCTTTGCCAATCAGGATGTGTATATTAATATTGTAGGCGGTTTGAAACTGGAAGAGACGGCCTGTGATTTGCCGGTTTGTATTGCCATGGCCTCCAGTTTGCTGGATCTGCCGGTGGGAGAAAAAACCTTTGCCGTGGGGGAAGTGGGATTGGGCGGAGAAATCCGCAGCGTTCCTCACCTGGAAACACGGTTGCGGGAAGCTCAGCGCGTGGGGTTTGATACGGCCATTGTCCCTAAACACAATTTAAAAATGATTGATGCGGCACAGTTTCCTGGCTTGAAGCTGGTGGGAGTCTCCTACCTGCGGGAAGCTGTCAATGCCATCAAATTAAAGTGAGGAGTCCCGATCATGCCAGAAAATAAGCAACAAAATGTGCCGACTTTTCGTCCGGAACTGAAAAAAACGATTTCGGCTTTCAGAGCCGAGAATACGCCGCAGAATTTGAATGCTGTGATCAATGAATTGGTAAAAGCGCCGTTGCTGACGCCGGCTGTCTTTGATCTGAACGGCGCGCCGGCCCCGAAACCGGGCCCGGACGGACGAATCCAACTGCCCAAAAATACCAAGATCAGCCTGGTGATGGTGAACAGCAAAGAGGGCAAACATTATTACATGGCCTTCAGTGACTGGGGAGCCGTCCGTGATTGGCAGGCGAAGGCCGGTCAGCAGAAGGGCCAGCAAATTATGGTGCTTCGCTTTGATGACTTTGCCAATATGATGCAGAAAAGCGACGAGGCCTCCGGCATGGTGATTAACCCGGGGGATAATAGCATCCGCCTGGAAGCACCGCTGATTCAGTCTGTCAAAAAGCAGAAAGATACTCTGCAGCAGATGAGAAAAGCCCAGGAGGCTGCGCAAATTCATCCTGGTGACAAGGTGACCATCGTGGAGCCTACGGTCCTGGCGGACGCGTTGCTGGATCCGATCTGTAAAGTGTTGGCCGATGCACCGGGCGTCGGTTCTGCTTATCTGCAGATTATGATTATCAACGAGACCCGGAAGTGCTATCTTCTGGTTCTGGACGGCCCCAAGGATACAAGTTTGTTCCAGGCGGTGGCAAAGGCTGCACAGCCCTACCTGAACGGAAGAGAACAGAAGATGGACCTGACCATAACTACATCCGTCACGCCACTGGGACAGCAGGGAATGCGGGGAAGTGAGCCTTTCTACCGCAAGGGCGTGGGACGCATTCGGGAGGAAGACGACGAATGAAGGTAAAACGGCTGCTGGACTGTTCTCCCAGTGAACTCACAGGCTACGGCAAACAAGAACTTCTGGCATCCATTGCCGGAAGCGAGGGTCGTGTGTTAGCGTGTGAGACCATTGGCATTACGCCGCCACTTTTGGTAGACGTGACCAATGCAGAATACGCGGCTTCCCTGAGTGCAGACATCCTTTTGCTGAATATGTTTGATGTGCGGCAGCCTGTCGTTCAGGCACTGCCGCCGGTCCCGGCGTCGGAAACCGTCCGGGAAATCAAGCGCCTTACAGGTCGTTTGGTGGGGATCAATCTGGAGCCCACCAATGCGGAACTGGCAAAGGAAAACGATGGTACTCTGTGGCAGATGAAAGAAGGACGTCTGGCCAATGCGGAAAACGCTCGCCTGGCAGCTGACATGGGGGTGGATCTGATTGTTCTGACCGGTAATCCAGGTAATGGTGTCAGCAATGAAGCCATCGCCAAGACGTTGCGGGAAATTTCTGCTGAAGTAGGTGACCGCGTGATGCTGGCAGCTGGAAAGATGCATGCCTCGGGCGTGGCAGGGGAATGCGGTGAGCATATCATGACCGAGTCGGATGTGGAATGCTTTCTGGACGCGGGAGCGGATATTATTTTATTGCCGGCTCCCGGAACAGTACCTGGAATTACAGTGGCATATCTGCATGGGCTGATTGCGAAAATTCATGGGAGTGGCAAACTGGCGTTGACTTCCATTGGAACCTCACAGGAGGGTGCTGATACAGCTACAATCCGTCAGATTGCCCTGTGGTGCAAGATGGCGGGCGCGGATATCCATCACATTGGGGATACCGGAGTGCCAGGGATGGCTTTGCCGCAAAATATTTTGGCATACTCTATCGCCATACGTGGAGAGCGACACACGTATCACAGAATGGCGCAATCTGTCAATCGATAAGTATATGAGAAAAGGCGGCCTGTTCCTGGTGACAGGCCGCCTTTTATTTTTAGAAAATCCATCATAAGAAACAATCCCCGCCGTAGAACACCTGCGGCGGGGATTATTCTGTTTGTCTTAAAGAGAGAGGAAATTACTTCTTCTGAACGTACTTCAAGCAGTCGAGCATAACGGCGACAAGAATGATGATGCCGGAGAAGACGAACTGCAGGTTGGTGTCGATGCCGAGGGTGGTCAGAGAGTAAGTAAGTGCCGTGAAGATGAAGACGCCCACAACCACGCCGGAAATCTTACCGATACCACCAGTGAAGGAGATGCCACCGACAACACAGGCGGCGATGGCGTCCATCTCCCAGCCCTGGCCATAGGCAGCGGAGCCGGAACCGACCATGCGGATACATTCAAGCCAGGAACCGAAACCATACAGAATGCCAGCCAGGATAAACGCACCTACGGTCACACGGAAAACGGAAATACCAGAAACAGAGGCGGCTTCCGGGTTGCCACCGACGGCGAAGAGGTTTTTGCCGAAAGTGGTTTTGTTCCAGATGAACCAAACGATCACGACAGCTGCTACCGCCCACAGGATGATGGTGGGGAAGCCGTTGATCTTGGGGATGATCATGCTCGGGATGGTGGACTCGATCGCACCAAAGGACACACCCTTGGTGGAATAGGTGACCAAACCGAAGATGACCAGCATATTCGCCATGGTGGAGATGAAGGGGTGCATTTTGAATTTGGCTGTAAAGAAGCCGGCAATTGTGGTGAATACTGTGCAGAGTACGATGCAGACGATCAGAGCCAAGAAGACGCGAGCCACAACGGGCAGCCCGGTGAAGTCAAAGATATGACCGAACACGGAGCCGGTGTTGATGCCCTGATGCATAACGATCGTGGCAGCAGTCATGCCCATACCAACCATACGGCCGATGGAAAGGTCGGTACCGGCCAACAGAATCAGGCCCGCAACACCAAGCGCCAGGAACATTCTGGGCGATGCCTGCTGCAGGATGTTCAGGATGTTGTTTACCGTGAGCAACTGCACATTCTTGACGATAGGAGTGATGATGCACAGAACGATGAAGATAACGATGATTGCAATATACAAACCGTTGCGAAGCAAGAAATCGCGGCGGTTAAAGGTGTACTTGTAGTTTTCCCAACGCTGTGCCATTGATTCCCCGAAGGTGAACTTGGACATGCGCAACATGTCGATCAAGTGGTACTTGTAATCAAAGGCGGCATGCTGGCGGTCCTTGATGGATTGAAGATCCTTGTCCAGCTGCATCTTGGCGTCAAAAAGACGGTTCTTGTGAACGTATTTTTCGTCTTTGATTTCGTGCTGATCACTGAGTTTGGAAAGCGTGGCCTGATGTTCCTTTTCCAGTTTTGCCACAGCGGCACGATATTTATCCTGTGCCACAACACGCTCTGCTTTGCAGCTTTCCACAACCGCTCTATAGTAGTCGCTGTCGTAATGGGCTTTCAGGTACCCCTCTGCCTCAGCAATGTGCTTGGAAACGGCATCCTTGTTTTTGGATTCCACGGCTTTGGCCTTTTCCAGTTCCGCTTTCAGCTGGGCAATTTTGGCATCTTTTTCCTGTTGCGTGTAGATATGATCACGCTTCAGATTGTCCATTTCGCCCTGGATTTCGATCACGCGGTCAGTGCCATCTTCACGCAGGGCGTTGATCTTTTCCTGAATATTACCGACATATTCGTCGATTGGCTGAAGAAGTTTGGCTTCTTGCTCAGCCGTTAAAATTTTTGCGTTTGCCATAAATCATTTCCCCCATTATAGGTATTTCGCGCTGAGTCTCAAAAGCTCTTCCTGATTGGTTTCTTTGGTGTTTACAATGCCGGAAAGGTGACCGTTGGACATGACGCCGATCCGGTTGGTAATACCGAGAATCTCAGGCATTTCGGAGGAGACAACGATAATCGTCTTTCCTTGCTTAGCCATCTGGATGATCAGTTCGTAAATTTCGTATTTCGCACCGACATCGATACCGCGCGTGGGTTCGTCCATCATAAAGACTTGCGGTTCGCGCTCCAGCCATTTGCCAAAGATAACCTTTTGCTGGTTGCCGCCGGAAAGACTGGAAATCATGTCGTCGGGTCCCATGCACTTGGTATGCATGATTTTGATTTCCTTGTTGGTTGCCTTGACCATCTTGGGGTTGGAGAGTGCTACGCCACTCTTGTACTGATCCAGGTTTGCGATCGTTGTATTGAATGTGAGGTCGCACTTCAAGAATAGACCGTTGGCTTTCCGCTCTTCGGTGATCATGGCAAAGCCGTGCTCGATGGCCTCCTTGGCGTTGTTGAAGTTCATTAACCGGTTTTTGAAATACACCCGGCCGGCTGCACGGGTGCGTACACCGAAAATAGTTTCCAGCAATTCGGTACGTCCGGCGCCTACCAGTCCGTACAGACCGAAAATCTCTCCTTCACGGACGTCAAAGGTGATGTCCTGCAGGTGCGGGGCATATTTGGTAGAAAGGTGCTGTACCGAAAGGATCGGCTCACCGGGGGTGTTATCCACCGGCGGGAATCGGCTTTCCAGAGAACGACCAACCATAGCGGAAATCAATTCGTTCATGTCGGTGTCTTTGGTGTCCTTTGTCATAACCAGATTGCCGTCACGCAAGACAGAAATCTGATCGCAAATTTCAAAAATTTCATCCATTTTATGAGAAATGTAAATCAGCGAGATTCCCTGCGCCTTTAACATTCTCATCATTTCAAAAAGTTTATCAACCTCTTGCACTGTCAGGGAAGAAGTCGGTTCATCCAAAACAATTACCTGAGAATTGTAAGAAATCGCCTTGGCGATCTCGCACATCTGCCGTTGCGAAACAGACATGTTGCGCATAGGCTGGGTCAGGTTTACAGTCATTCCGAGTTTGCGGAACAACTCAGAGGCCTTCTTTTTCATTCGGCCTTCGTCAACTACGCCCATGGAGTTAACCGGGTAACGACCGAGGAACAGGTTGTCGATGACGTTTCTTTCCAGACACTGGTTCAACTCTTGGTGCACCATCGCGATGCCGTTTTCCAGGGCATCCTTCGGACCGGAGAAGCTGATTTCTTTGCCGTTGAGGTAAATCTTACCTTCGTCTTTCTGGTAGGTGCCGAACAGGCACTTCATCATCGTCGACTTACCGGCGCCGTTTTCGCCCATAAGTCCCATGACAGTTCCGCGCTTTACGTCCAGGTTAATATGATCAAGTACTCGGTTGCGACCGAAAGACTTGCTCATGCCGCGTATTGACAAGACGATATCATCTTTCGCATCTGTCATTCTAGTTACTCCCGTTTATGCATTTTTGCTTTTGTGAAAACACCTGGTTAGCACAGAAAATTTTCACTAAAAATTGCTATTAGGGAGAATTCCTTCTCCGATACGTACGGAGAATTCCTTCTCCCTAATAGCAAGCTGTTATTACTTGTTAGTGAATTGGAATTTGCCGATTAATAATGATGGCCGAATCACTGGCTCAGCAGGGCAGTGTAGGAAGCAGCGTTGTCGGTCTTCACCATGTTGATGGCAAAGGCATCGTACTGGCTGGGGTTGCTCAGGCGGTTGGTGATGTTCGCCTCGGTCTGGCCGTCACCGCCGATGTACTCAACCTTCAGGTTCAGCAGATCGTCGTAGTTCTGCAGCAGGGGCTGGTAGGTTGCGCTCAGGAAGTTATCGGCAGCGTTGTAGATGTTGAGCCAAACGCTCTTGGTGGGATGAGCGGTGGCATCAAGCTGCGTGGAAACAGGAGCGTAAACCTTGGTGGAGTCGGTGAAGTCCTGATAGTTGTCGGCGGTGACCGCGACGTTCAGGGCATAGTAGGAACGCTCATCGGCGTTGTAGACGTAAACGTCGTCGCTCAGGACGTTGCCCACGTCATCGGGGGTGCCGATACCGGTATCGATGTCAACTCCGTCAAGGGCGTTACGGATGACACGCAGGGTCAGATAAGCCTGAACGTCAGCGTGCTGGCTGATGGTGCCGCCGTAACCTTCGGCAATAGCGGCAACGGCGTCAGCGTTGGCATCGTAGCCAAAGGTGGGAACCTGGTTCTCTTTGGACCAGGCGTTGAACATGGACATGCCCATGCCGTCGTTGTTGGAAACTACGACGTCGATCTGGTCACCGAAGGAAGAAGCCCAGGTGCCGATGGCGTTGCCGGCAGTGGCGGCATCCCAAGTGGCGCCGGCGGAGTTCTTCATCTCCTGAGAGGCCAACTCGCGGATGGTGTAGGTCTTGCCGTTCACTTCCAGCGTGCCGTCCTGTACAGCGCTCTGCTTGCCGTCGGCGTTGGTACCAACAGGATCGCTGTTGATGGCGCCATCGACCTCAACACCGGTGCCCAGAGCAGCACGAACGCCACGGGTACGGGCGATAGAGTCGTTGTGGCCGATATCACCGATTGCCAGAACGTAACCGATAACACCGTCGCCATTGCGGTCGATGGTATCAATGTGAGCCTTGATGTAATCCAAGACCATGGTGCCCTGCAGTTCGGCACCCTGGTTGGCGTCGAAACCAACGTAGTAGGTGTTGGCATTGAAGTTCAGGGCGGTCATATCCAGCTCACCGGTGGAGCTATTGGAGGGCTGACGGTTGAACCAAACCAGCGGTTTGTCTTTGTTGGCAACGGTGCCGCCTTCGGTAGAGGCTTCGGAAGCGGCTTCGGAGGTGCCGGCAGCTGCGCTGTCAGTGGAAGCGGTGGAGCTGGAAGTAGAGCCACCGCAGGCAGCCAGGCTCAAGGCCATTGCGGCAGCCATGCTCAATGCAAGTGCTTTTTTCATACGTTTTTCTCCTTTGATTTGATTTTGGGGAACCGGCGTTTCTGGTTCCTCCTGACACTATTTATGGTAAAAGAAAACGAGAATAAAAACAAGGTGAAATTTCACCGAAAGAAGTGTGAAAAAATTATCCAAACAAAACAACATGTAAAAAGAATGGAAAGAAAAATTGTGCAGAGTGCATAATATTGATGTCAAAAAGGTACAGAAGGGTACTTTTGTAGTGCTACAAATGGGCTTTCTTTTCATTAAGGAAAGGAGCAACGAAAAATATTTTACCTCATGCCGCCAAGGGAAAGGGCAAAGAGCGAATAGCTTGTTTTATACGTGAGAAAGATGAAGTGCGAAGGGCGTGCAAAGCGTTTTTGAATTAGAAACAATTTCGGGATTAACAAACAGCAGAAATAAAAACGAATGCAGGTTTGTTGTGGGCAGTCCCATGGAAAGAAAAAATCCGCGGGAGGAAAGTGAAGGATTCGGCTCTAGTTAATCCAGAATCCAAAAGAAAGGATGGGAAAAATGGAAAGGGCAGACCTAAACAGGCATAAATAGTATTTCGCTAAATGTAAATTTAGCGAAATTTAGGGAGGGAGTAACGCCTGAAGAAGCGCGATGGTATAAATATTCGCACGCATGCAATTTCTGTACGGATTGTATTTGATGAGATCTGCTCTGAAAACAGAAAAACTGTGAAATTGACGCTGCAGAGGGATTTATGCTACAATGAAAACCAGAAATGCCGCCCACGGTCTTTGCGCGTGGGCGGCATCGGAAAAATGCTTGAGGTGTTTTTTGATGAGCAGCTATATTGATTCGGTCAATCCGGGACATCATGCACCCTATTTGGATATTCCCGATGATGTGATCGAATATCTGCACTATCTTGATTTTGTAAAACTTCGTTCGCCTCGGACGGTCAATGGATACTATTTGGACTTGCGAGGCTTTTTTCGTTTTATGATGGTCTCTTGGAATCGCGTGGAGGCCCAAGTTCCGCCTAAAGAAATCGATCTTACACACATTACTTCCAAGGACATTGCTTCCATCACAAAGCGTGATATTTTTGCTTATTTGGACCACGCCAGAAACACGGACAATGGGCCAAAAGCCCGGGCACGTAAGCTCAGCGCGCTGAAGGGATTCTTCGGGTATATGTGTAACCAGGTCAACAAAATTGCACAAAATCCTACAGAAAATATCAACTTGGGGTCACCAAAAAAAACGTTGCCTAAATATTTGACGGAAACGGAAAGCTTATCTTTGCTAAATAATATACAAAGTGATTTCTATGAACGGGATTTTTGCATCATTACCTTATTCCTGAATTGCGGTATGCGCCTGGCGGAGCTTATTGGAATTGATTTAGGCGACTTCCGCGATGATACCATTCGCATTACCGGCAAAGGCGGAAAAGAACGATTGGTTTATTTGAATGAAGCTTGCAAACAGTCTTTGGATCGCTACTGTAAGGTACGGGCTTCGCTGCCAAGTCTGGTGGATAAGGACGCGCTGTTTGTCTCCAAGCGGACCGGAAAGCGCCTTACGGCACGGCGCGTGGAACAAATTGTGGCAAGGTGTCTGCAGAGCGCCGGGCTATCCGGACGGGGGTTCTCGCCCCATAAATTGCGCCACACTGCGGCAACGCTCATGTACCAGGGCGGTGTGGATATGTTGGCGTTAAAAGAAATTCTGGGACACGAAAATGTATCTACCACACAGATTTATACCCATATCAACCAACAACAGTTGCGAGATGCCGTACAAGCCTCTCCCCTTGCACGACAAAAGTTCATCGAACCGAAAAAATCAGAGAAAGAATCGGACAAGGAGGACGGAGAGGCCGCTGCAAAGCAACCCGATAAACCACGACATCGGGATACAGAGTAAAAAGCGAATGGTGAGTCGACGTGCGTTGCCAATGAGCCGCCCGCGGGGGGCACCACCCAGAAAGATGCTTTGGAATACTCCATGGCTCAGTGCGGTGGCATGACCTGCCAGCCACAGAAGCAACAAGAGGAGCATCACCTGTGGCAAACAATCGGAAATCCAATAGAGACACAAGGCGTTGGTTCCCTCCAAGGTCAGAATATTGGCAGAACAAAATCCGAGAAAAAGTCCTTTTCCGGCAAAAAGCAGCAGCAAAAGACCAAATCCGAAAGCGGTGAAACCACATAGCCAAACGGAAAGAAGCTGGAGAAAAAATGCGGCAGACTGACTTATAAATAGATCACTCCATACCATAAGGCGATCTTGTGCAGTGTAAAACGTGCTCAGCTGCTGCCCGAGAGTGGTTGTACCGTTCCTTCCCAAAAGAATGCCCGGCAAGTATCCCACCAGAAAGACGGCTGCGCATCCAAAGACGGTGCCGTGGACAGAGACCGGCTCCCGTATAGTACGTAATGCACCGTGTGATTTGTGCACCGCAGGGTGCCTTCCACGCAAGGCGTTGCGTGGGCCGGAAAATGATGCGGCGGCGCGCATTAGCGTACCGCCCGCACTGCGGCCAACATGCTGCCAAACAGGCTTCCCAAAACCAAGGCAAGCGGTAACATCAGGTCACTTCCCTGTCGGAATACAGTCCCGTTACACACAAAAGCGGCGACGGTTTGACAGACGGCATAGAACACGCCGCAGCCAAGGCCGCAAAGCAGATATTGTCTGCCTACTTTTTTGGCCAGGAGAAAGCCGGAAACAATGGAGCCGACTGCGGCGGCCGTGCAGGCAAACGGCCGAACCAAGTTGAGCGGCAAAGAAGTCGTGGTAAAGAGCATTGCGAACAACCCAAGACATAGCACACATAGGGCAACACCGCCAAACAAAGCCAGGACCATTGCTTCGGCCAGCCTGTTGGAGGAGGAACGTTTGTGACCACCGATCGGATGGGAGGATGGACGATGGGATTTTCGGATGGATTTGACTGAATGAGACATACAATAAAGCACCCCCTTGCACAGTAGAACCTATGCAAGGGGGTGCTTTATTTATGTTTGTTGCCGGTTTTATTTCTTGGCGTTGCCCTTGGAGTCACCTACATCCAGTTTTTCCACCGAAGAAATGGCAGAACGACGGAAGCGAATCTTGGTGCGGTCGCTGCCGGTTTCCACAACCAGGGTGTCGTCTTTATCGCTGATGGCGAAAACGATGCCAACAATGCCACCAATGGTGGTGACCTTGTCGCCGATCTCGATGGAGTTGCGCATGGCAGAATCTTTCTTGTCCTGACGCTTCTGAGGAATATAAATGATCAGGAACATAAAAACAAGAATCAGAACCATCGGCAGCAGGCTGATGATCATCTCGCCGGTGCTGGCGGATTCGGTGCTCAAAAACTGGATCATGACAGATGTTCTCCTTAAATTAAACGATTTTCTCTATTATATCGAATTTATGGCGCCAGTGCAAGGGTTTGTCCTAAATTCACGCCGGGAATCGCGCAAAAATCAGATGCGGGTATCCAGTTTGTGGACGTAGGTGTCATGGAACTGCTGGAAAGTTCCGTTGTCCAAAGCCTCGCGGATGCGTTCCATCAGATGATTATAGAAATAGAGATTGTGCATGACAGCCAGGCGCATACCGAGCATTTCATCCGCCTTTTGCAGATGACGGATGTAGGCACGGGAGAAATTCCGGCATACCGGGCAATCGCAGTGGGGATCGATGGGAGATTCATCCCGCTCGTATTTCAGGTTCTTGATGTTGATGATGCCGTCCCAGGTGAACAGATGCCCGTGACGTGCGTTACGGCTGGGCATAACGCAGTCAAACAAATCGACGCCGCGATATACCGCTTCGATGATATTACCCGGGGTACCGACCCCCATCAGATAACGGATTTTATCCTTCGGGGCAAAAGGCTCCACGGCAGAGATAATGTCATACATAACCTCAGCCGGCTCCCCCACTGCCAAACCGCCGATGGCATATCCGTCCAGATCGTATTCGGCAATCTGCTTCATGTGCTCCACGCGCAAATCTCTGAATGTGCAGCCCTGGTTGATGCCAAACAACAGCTGGTCTGGATTGACTGCTTTCTCTTCGTGCTTTAGGCGTGCCATTTCAGCCTTGCAGCGTAGCAGCCAGCGGGCGGTACGGGCACAGCTGTTTTTGGCATATTCGTAGGTGGCCGGGTTCTCCACACATTCGTCGAAGGCCATGGCAATGGTGGAACCCAGGTTGGCCTGAATCTGCATGCTCTGCTCCGGTCCCATGAAAATGCGATGGCCGTCCAAATGCGAATTAAAGGTTACGCCCTCTTCGGTGATCTGGCGCAATTTGGCCAGACTGAATACCTGAAATCCACCGCTGTCCGTCAGAATGGGCCCATTCCAGCGGGTAAATTTGTGCAGCCCTCCCAGATCAGCCACCACTTGGTCCCCGGGACGCAGGTGCAGATGGTAGGTGTTGCACAGCATAACCTGTGCGCGGATCTCCTTCAGATCCAATGCCGATAGGCCGCCTTTGATGGCAGCGGCGGTGGCAACATTCTGGAAGGCAGGGGTTTGCACAGTGCCGTGCACCGTGGTGAATTCACCACGGCGGGCGGCGCCCTCCTGTTTGATAAGGCGGTAAGGCATGAATTGTTCTCTCCGTATCCATAATTCTTAAAAAGCAGGCGGTGCAAGGTCAATCCCTGCACCGCCTTGTCCTGGCATATTATAGAGGAAGCTGCCGAAGAAGTCAACCTTTTAGGGGACGATTCTCTTACAGAATCAGCATGGCATCGCCAAAGCTGAAGAACCGATACTTTTCCTGCACTGCAACTTTGTAGGCTGCCATGGTTTTTTCGTACCCATAAAAGGCAGAAATCAGCATAATCAGGGTACTTTCGGGAAGATGGAAGTTGGTGATCATGCCATCGATGGCGTGCAAAGCAATGCCGGGATAAATAAAGATGTCGGTGTTGCCGCTGCAAGGAACAATTTTTCCGTACTTGGCCCATACCGCTTCCAGCGTGCGGCAACTGGTGGTTCCAACGGCAATGACACGGTGGCCCGCGGCGCGGGTGGCGTTGATGGCGGCAGCAGTTTCCTCGCTGACTGAGTACCATTCGCTGTGCATCTGATGATCTTCGATTTCATCTTCATTAACGGGACGGAAAGTGCCCAGCCCCACGTGCAGTGTTACTTCGGCAATGTTTACGCCCTTGGAACGGATGGTATCAAGAAGTTCCGGCGTGAAATGCAGTCCGGCAGTGGGTGCGGCTGCACTGCCCAGCTCTTTGGCATAGACGGTCTGGTACTGGCTCTGGTCTTCCAACTGCTTGGTAATATAAGGCGGAAGGGGCATTTTGCCGAACTCATCCAGCTTTTCATAGAGGGTTTCGGTGTCATAAGAAAAGGTGACAAACTTATTGCCGTCCGGCATGGTTTCGTCCACCACGGCGGTCAGTGTGCCGTCGCCGAACTCCACTTTGGTGCCGGCCTGCATCCGCTTGCCGGGACGAGCCAGGCATTCCCATGTATCACCCCGAACCTGGCGCAACAGAAGCAACTCGCAGACGGCACCAGTGGGCACTTTCGTCCCCAACAAACGGGCGGGTAATACCTTGGAATTGTTGACAACCAGAAGATCGCCGGGCTCCAGATAGCGGGGCAAATCATGAAAAATCGCATGCTCGATCGAGTCGTTGTTGCGGTTCAGAACCATCAATCGGGCGGCGTCCCGCGGATCAGCCGGCTCCTGGGCAATCAGTTCTTTGGGGAGGTCGTACCAAAAATCCTTTTTCAGCATGGTTTTCTTCCTTTTTACGTTGACAATCGTGTGTCGGAATACTATAATAAACGAAAACACAGAGGCGCGAAGCGCATCAGTAACCGAATCCGAACGTCCAGCCAGGGCATGGGTCGGCGAAAGGGCTCTTCGCCGAAGGCAATACGCGGCACGTATTGGACCTGGGCTCGCGACCGAACAGGCGCGGGACTGTCACACCCGGATGGGTGTGTTGCGCTGTGCATATGCAATATGATATTATATTGCATCTTGTGCCGGTTTTCAAGCCGGTTTTTTTGTTATCTGTGCAAAATAATTCACATAGTTGAGTGGTTCTGCATAGAAATAGGAAGGGTTCAGCGAAAGGAAGGTCTTGGTAACAATGAAACAGTACAATGTGGGCGTCATCGGCGCCACCGGCATGGTCGGCCAGCGCTTTGTGACGCTGCTGGAAAACCACCCCTGGTTCCATCTGGCTGCGGTGGCAGCCAGTGCGCGCAGTGCCGGCAAAACCTATGAGGAAGCTGTGGGCGGTCGTTGGCTGATGCAGACGCCGATGCCGGAAGAAGCAAAGAAGCTGGTGGTGCTGGATGCTTCCCACGTGGAGGAAGTTGCTGCCCAGGTGGATTTTGTCTTCTGTGCCGTCAACATGAAAAAAGAGGAAATCAAGGCTCTGGAAGAGGCCTATGCAAAAGCGGAGTGCCCGGTGGTTTCCAACAACAGCGCCCATCGGTTTACGCCGGATGTCCCGATGGTGGTGCCGGAAATCAATGCCGACCATATCGAGATCATTCCTGCGCAGCGCAAGCGTCTGGGCACCAAGCGCGGTTTCATTGCAGTCAAGTCCAATTGCAGTCTGCAGAGCTATGTGCCTGCCCTGCATCCGCTGCGTGGTTACGGAATTACCGATGTGTTGGTCTGCACCTATCAGGCGATCTCCGGTGCCGGTAAGACGTTTGAAACCTTCCCGGATATTCTGGACAATGTAATCCCCTACATCGGAGGTGAAGAGGAAAAGAGCGAGCAGGAACCGCTGAAGCTGTGGGGCAAGATCGAGGGGGATCGCATTGTGTCGGCCGACGCGCCGCGCTTCACCGCGCAGTGCCTGCGCGTGCCGGTTTCGGATGGCCATATGGGCGCTGTGTTTGTGCGGTTCCAGAACAAACCCAGCCAGGAAGATATTCTGAAAGCATGGAAGGAATTCCATGGCCCCGCGCAGGATCTGCAACTGCCCAGCGCCCCCAAACAGTTCCTGCACTACTTTGAGGAAAATGATCGTCCGCAGCCCAAACTGGATCGTATGCTGGAAAATGGTATGGCGGTGAGCATCGGCCGGTTGCGCCCGGACAATCAGTACGATTACAAGTTCGTTTGCCTTTCTCACAACACGCTGCGCGGTGCGGCCGGCGGCGGTGTACTGCTGGCCGAGTTGCTGGCAGCCAAGGGCTATTTTGACTGATTACGGATTGATGTAAGAAGGAGAACTCCCATGAAAAAGCCCGTTTTTACTGGGGCCGCTGTGGCCATTATCACCCCGATGCATGCGGATGGCAGCGTCTATTATGAGGAATTGGGCCGTGTGATTGAAGACCAGATTGCAAACCATACGGACGCCATTGTGATCTGCGGTACCACCGGCGAGTCTCCGGCGCTGGACGATGCCGAGCACACCGAATGCATCCGCTATGCGGTACAGAAAGTGGCAGGCCGTGTA
Source organism: uncultured Subdoligranulum sp. (assembly GCA_904374465.1). Lineage (GTDB taxonomy): Bacteria > Bacillota > Clostridia > Oscillospirales > Ruminococcaceae > Gemmiger. The sequence goes on along the minus strand of CAJFFY010000001.1, from coordinate 6,832 downwards.
CCGGTGATTGCCGGAACGGGCTCCAACGATACGCGCTATGCCATTCAGCTTTCTCAGAAAGCGCAGCAGGATGGTGCAGATGCGCTGCTGCTGGTTACACCCTATTATAACAAAACCAGCCAGGCCGGTCTGATCGCCCATTATACGGCCATCGCCAACGCGGTAGATCTGCCCTGCATTTTGTATAACGTTCCCAGCCGTACCGGGTGCAATCTGCAGCCTGCCACGCTGGCGGAATTGGCTAAGCTGCCCAATATCAATGCCGTCAAAGAGGCAAGCGGCAATATTTCTCAGGTGGCTGAAATTGCCGAGTTGTGCGGTGACGAACTCAATATCTATTCCGGCAACGACGACCAGGTCATTCCGCTGATGGCGCTGGGCGGTAAGGGCGTCATCAGTGTGCTGTCCAATGTGGCGCCGCAGTTCACCCACGATATGTGTGCCAAATGGCTGGCGGGCGACACGGCCGGCAGTCTGGCTATGCAATTGCAGGCTTTGCCGTTGTGCAAGGTACTGTTTGCCGACGTGAACCCGATTCCCGTGAAGTGGGCGATGAATCGCCTGGGTTGGCAGGCTGGTCCCTGCCGGCTGCCGTTGGTAGAGCCTTCTGCTGCAGTTCAGCAGCGCCTGGAAACGGCTATGCGGGACTTTGGATTGCTGAAATAATATGGCAACCCGGCCCGCGGTATCAAACTGCAGGCCGGGTTTGTGTTTTTTTACAGAAAGGATTTGGAAAGGTATGACGGACATCATCATTCAGGGCATTTGCGGCCGAATGGGACGGACGCTGGTGGATAAAATTGCAGGCCGAACGGATTGCCGTGTTGTGGCCGGTGTGGACCGCACGTCGGGCTCGGTGGGAGAAATTCCTGTCTACAGCAGCTTTTCGGAGTTGCCTTGCAAAGGTGTAATCATTGACTTCTCTTCCCCTGCCGGCGCGGTGGCGGCAGCAGAATATGGTGTTGCACAGGGATTGCCCTGCGTAATCTGCTCGACGGGGCTTTCGCCGGAAGACGAAGCCTCTCTGGAGCAGGCCAGTGCCAAGACTCCGGTTTTCCGCAGCGCCAACATGTCGGTAGGAATCAATGTTCTGATCGAACTGGCGCGTCAGGCAACCCGGGTGTTGGGAAATGAATTCGATATTGAAATCGTCGAAAAGCACCATCGCAACAAGTTGGATGCACCCAGCGGAACCGCCTTGATGATTGCCAACGCTATCAATGCCGAGGCGGACGGCAAGTATGAATATGTGTATGACCGTTCGCAGGTGCGGCAGAAGCGCGGAGACCGGGAGCTGGGAATCAGTGCTGTGCGTGGCGGTGGCATTGTCGGAGAACATGAAGTGTTGTTCTGTGGTCCGGAAGAGGTCGTCACCTTGCAGCACAGTGCGGGAAGCCGCGGGGTGTTTGCAGACGGTGCCATTCAGGCGGCGTTGTATCTGGAAAAACAGCAGCCGGGATATTATACCATGACCGATCTGCTGCGCGGTAAACTGCCATGCGTTTGAGAGGAAATGAAATTGCGGCCTGTGTGGTAATTGCGGTAGGCGTCGGAGGCGTTCTGTTGGGCTCTTTGTTCAGCGATACGCTTCAGAACCGCGTAGAAGTCTTTGCTTCGACTGTGCTGCCGATGCCCACGGCAACTCCGGTGCCCACGCCCGCCCCAACGCCGGAACCCACACCTGAGCCGACACCTACGGTGGAGACGGTTCGCTTTTCTGCAACCGGCGATGATCTGATTCATGACGGCATCTTTCTGCAGGCCAAGGAGCGTGCGCAGGATGGTGGCTACGATTTTGACGAAGCCTATGAACCCATGCGGGAATTCTATGAGCAGTTTGACTTGAATTGGATCAACCAGGAAACGCTGGTCAATGATGCTTTTGAACCCAGCGGGTATCCCCTGTTTTCCACGCCGGGGGCCATCACCGATACGCTGTATGATATCGGCTTCCGGGCATTCAGCTTGTCCAACAACCACAGCTATGATAAGGGCGCCGAAGGGATTGCTGCTTCGTTGGAGCACTGGAGTACGCTGCCGGACGATGTGGCTTATATGGGCTTTTACAATCTGGAAACCTATGACGACTATGTGTACCAGACAGTCAATGGTATCACCTTCGGGTATCTGTCCTATACAGAGGCAACCAACGGCCTGCCCACCCCCAGCGATTCGGCCTATGGAGTAGTCTATCTGGAGGATAGGGACACCATTGCCAAGCAGATTTCGGATATGCGCCCGAATTGCGATGTACTGGTCGTCAGTTGTCACTGGGGTGTGGAAGGCAGCCATACGATGACAGATTTTCAGCTGGAAACAGCCCAGTGGCTGGCAGATCAGGGCGTGGATCTGATCATTGGAACACACCCACATGTGACACAGACTGCCCAATGGTTGACGGGGGCAAACGGCAATACGGCGTTTGTGGCTTACAGCCTTGGAAATTTTATCAATGCACAATCCCAACCGGACAATATGATCGGTGCCGTTCTGGATATCACTTTCCAGAAGACGACGCAGCCGGATGGTACGGTATCGGTGGAAATGGTGGATCCGAAATTGCATGGCGTGGTCACTCAGTACGAGACCGGCTATAAAAACATCCGGGTTTATCCCTACAGGGACTATACGGATGAGCTGGGCGCAGCCCATGGGAACTTTACGTTATCCCGCGCACAGATTGAAGAAACGTTGCGCAGTTCCATTGATGAGCAGTTCCTTACACTGGAATAAAAATAACAATAAGAAAGGGTGTTTAGGAGTATGTATGGTGTCAGCAAGATCAGCAGCGAACAGAATATTTTGCTAACCACTTTTCCCGGCGCACAATACAGTGCTCAGAGCCTGGCGGAACATCTGGATGTGTTTGCGAAAGCAGGCATTGTGGTGGATATGATCTGCCAGAGCGCCCCGCGAGGAACGGCAGTGGATTTCAGCTTCACAACCAGCTACGAAAACTTTGCTGCGGTTATGAAGGCGCTGCCTGCTGCTGCCAAGCAACATCCGCCGTTGGTGTCCGGGGGATACAGCAAAATCAATCTGTTCGGCGAGGAGATGGTGACCAGCTGTGGTGTGGCGGCACGTGCATTGTCTGCGCTGGCCGGCGCAGAAATTGAAATTGTCCTGATCACCACCAGTGATTTGGATATTTCTCTACTGATCCGTCAACAGGATGAAGACGTGGCGCTGGAGGCGCTGCATAAAGCATTTGAAGTCTGAGAAAAGGCGGGGCTTTGTCAAGATGGCAAAGCCCCGCCTTTTTATCAGTTTGTGAACTCGTCTTCGTCCTCCTTGGGGTGTTCCAAGCGCTCACGGCGCTTGCGATACAACTGTACCGTCAGCTGTGTGGCTGCAAGGCAGAGCAAAAAGGTGAAGATGGCGCTGCACAGGGCGCCAGGCCAATACTTGTTTTTGGCAAAGACCAACAGGAAAACAACAATTCCGGCCATCAGAGAGCCAATGGTATTGGCCCCCAGAGTGGGCTGGATGTGGCGGTCCCAAATCCCGTTACGCAGACATTCAATCAGCCCATACAGGCAGGCAATCATGAACAGAACCCACTCCCCTGCCATCTGTCTGGCGCTGGCGCCTCCCAGGTTCTGAATAAGAAGTACAGCCAAGAGCCCCCACCACAGCATCCAGAATCCACGGCTTTCCACCTTGCACAATTTTTGTTCCTGCATTTCATCCAGCAAATTCTTTTTCGAAAAAACGTTCAGCTTCATCCTTTTATTCCTCCCAGAAAAGGTCGTCCAATGTTTTATTCAATGTCTTACAGATATTGCGGCAAAGATTGATGGTCGGATTATATTCACCTTTTTCAATGGCGTTGATGGTTTGCCGCGAAACACCAACAGCCTCCGCCAAAGCGGCTTGAGTCATATCCTTTTCGGCGCGAGCTGCCTTCAACTTTAAGTTTTTTGCCATTTGTGTCTCCTTGTTGTGCAGGTGTCGACTTCCTGTATTCGCAGTATATCATATCGCTTACATAAAGTCAACTATACTTTACATATTGTCGCGTGACTTGCGGCGCCGCTCCTGCTGTGCTATGATACCCTTAGAATTTACAGAAAAGGAAGTCGAGCCCATGAAGTACAGCTTTCCCGCTTTTGAAAATGGCTTTATTCGTGCTTCGGCCATCAGTCCCTCCTTGCGTGTGGCAGATTGTGCCTATAATGCAGAACAAATTGTTGAAGCTATGCAGGCGTTTGCCGCTGAAAATGTTCAGTTGCTTTGTTTGCCGGAGCTTTGCTTGACCGGTTATACCTGCAGTGACCTTTTTCTGCAGGAGACTTTGTTGAGCGGCGCAGAAGCCGCCATGATAACCATTCTACAAGCCAGCAAAGGGCTGAACCTTGTGACACTGGTCGGTGTGCCGGTGCGGTACCATGGCAAGCTGTACAATTGCGCAGCGGTGGTTTGCGGCGGTGAATTGTTGGGGCTGGTTCCCAAGACATACCTGCCCAACTACAGCGAATTTTATGAAAAACGTCACTATGTGTCCGCCATGCGGGAAGCTGAGTGCATCGAGTATGCCGGTCAGGAAACGTTGATCGGTACCAATCTTTTGTTTGCTTGCAAACAGATGCAGGCCTTTGTGCTGGGCGTCGAAGTGTGTGAGGACCTTTGGGCGCCGGTGCCGCCCAGTTGTTCCCATGCGCTGGCCGGGGCAACGGTTATTGCCAATTTGTCCGCCAGTGACGAAACCATCGGAAAAGCGGCCTATCGGCGCGAATTGGTGGCGGGGCAAAGCGCCCGGCTGCTGTGTGCCTATCTCTATGCCGACGCCGGGCATGGAGAGAGCACCACCGATATGACCTTCGCCGGGCACAACCTTATTGCCGAAAACGGTGTGCTATTGGCACAGACCAGCCCTTTTGCCGGAGAGGAAGCAACCACCGAGTTGGATCTTGGCCGTATGATCCAGGAGCGGCAGCGCAATACTTCTTTCGTACCAGACGTAGAGGGCTATACTACGGTGGAATTTGAGCTGATGCCTGCGGAACTTTGTTTGATGCGGGAAGTGTCCCCTGCCCCCTTTGTGCCGCGGGATGCAGCCACCAGGACAGAACGGTGTGAACTGATTTTACGTATCCAGGCCGAGGGGCTTGCCAAGCGGATGGAGCATACACATGCCAAATGCGCGGTGTTGGGCATTTCGGGCGGGCTGGACAGTTGTCTGGCGCTGCTGGTGGCCGTATGTGCCTGTAAGGTGCTGGAGCGGGATCCCAAGGATATTGTGGCGTTGACGATGCCTTGCTTTGGAACCACCAAACGCACACGCTCCAATGCAGAGATTCTCTGTGAAGCTTTGGGGGTGAGTTTTGCGGAAATCAACATCACGGATACGGTGAACAGCCACTTCGCTGATATTGGCCAGGATCCCCATCAATACGACGTAACGTTTGAAAACTGTCAGGCGCGTGTACGGACGCTGGAGCTGATGGATTACGCCAACAAGAACGGCGGCTTTGTGATCGGCACCGGGGACCTGAGTGAACTGGCACTTGGCTGGGCCACCTACAACGGGGACCATATGAGCATGTATGGCGTGAATGCCGGTGTTCCCAAAACGCTGGTCCGCCACATTGTGCGTTATGTGGCGGACACATGCGGCAGCGAAACCCTGCGCAAAGTGCTTTTGGATATTCTGGATACTCCAGTCAGTCCGGAACTGCTTCCGACGGCGGAGGATGGCACCATTGCACAACAGACGGAAAAGCTGGTAGGCCCCTACGAATTGCATGATTTCTATTTGTATTATGTATTACGCTTTGGATTTGGCCCCCGAAAGATCTACCATTTGGCCCGCACGGCTTTTGCAGGAAAATACGAACCGGAGATCTTGCTGCACTGGCTGAAGAATTTCTATCGCAGATTTTTTGCCCAACAGTTCAAACGCAGCTGTCTGCCGGATGGCCCCAAGGTGGGTTCGGTCACCTTGTCGCCCCGTGGCGACTGGCGTATGCCCAGCGACGCGTGCAACGCCCTGTGGATGGCAGAATTGGAACAAATCACCCTGTAAAGCATTGCCTTGCAATACAAAAAAGCACCGCTGCATAGATTGCAGCGGTGCTTTTTAATACTCAATGCCTTCCCGGGCGGGAATCCCCTTCGTATAAGGGTGCTGGCAGGCGCGCATTTCGGTGGAATAGTCGGCGGCGGCTTGCATCCAGGGGGCGGGTGCCCGGCCCGTCAGAACCACCTCAGAGGCTGTGCCAGCGTGTGTCACGAATTGCTGCAGCAGTGCTGCGTCCACAAGATTGTTCTGACAAGCCGCACAAGCTTCGTCCAATATACAAAGATCAAAGTTCTGGTCGGCAATTCTTTGTAATGCGGTGGTGTTGCTTGCCCGCGTTTGGGCGCGATCTTCTTCGTTCATGAGCCAGGTGAACTTGGCATTGGGACAGGCGTATACAGTGGCGCCAAGACGGCGCAGAGGCTCTATTTCTCCACTGGAACCGTCCTTGAGGAACTGCAGTATTATTACATTCTGGTGGTGTCCAAGCGCCCGCAAGGCCAGTCCCATGGCGGCTGTTGTCTTCCCTTTGCCTTCCCCCCAATACAGATGAATCATACCATTCTCCTTTATTCGAACAAAAAAAGAAATGCGTCACAATATGTGACGCATTTTTGGAGGTGACGACCAGATTTGAACTGGTGAATGAGGGTTTTGCAGACCCTTGCCTTACCACTTGGCCACGTCACCATAATGAGTGAAAAACCGGCTTTTGGGAGCCGGTTTCCACTGTTTGTTGGAGCGGCCGACGAGGCTCGAACTCGCTACCTCCACCTTGGCAAGGTGGCGCTCTACCAGATGAGCTACGGCCGC